>NZ_JBHUHY010000003.1:0-753380 GCF_042682765.1 Aquimarina celericrescens
TCAGAACCAGAGAGTCGAAAGGAATGGATGCTTGATTTGTTTGCAAAAGCAGCAAAAACGCATAACCGTAATAAAGAGTTTCAATTCTGGCGATATGGTAATCATCCTGAAGAAGTTTATAGTAATAAATTTCTATGGTCAAAGCTAGATTATATTCATTTAAATCCTATACGAGCTGGTTGGGTAAATAAAGCTTCTCACTACATATATTCAAGCGCATCAAATTATGTAGAAGGGAATGGTATTTTAGAAATTACGCTTGCCGATAATCCAGTTATTGATGTCCAAAGCGATAATAAATTTTGGAATAGTTTATCTTGGTAGGCTACGAAGTTACAAACTTCGCAGAGCAGGGCAAAAAAACTACTTTGCGCACCCAATGCTGCCAAATATAAAGTCGAAGCTATTGGGTATGAAGTGGGTTTTGCACATGTAAGTACCTTTTATAGCACTTTCAAGAAATATACCGGGGTATCACCTGCCAAGTTTCGAGAGGATTACAAGTGTCCGAAATAGCATCCAAACTTAATGACATAGGCCACTAGAGCCATTTACAGTAAGTCTACGGCGTCACGATAGTACTATAATATTATAATATCTCCTGTTAAAATAAAGGCAGAAATCTATTCATACTCAAAAACCGTAGATTCCGCCTCAAGTGCGGAATGAAATATGAGTTGAAAAAGTGTACAGAAACTCAATGGATAAAAACTCCCAGGTAAGCATCACTATAGATACCTTACCCCAGCGAAAAAATTTTGAAGAGATGAAAAGTGCACGTTAAGAGTTTGATATCGTTTTTAAGGATCGTATCGAAGAACAACAAGAGCAATCAGACTTAAATGTTAACTAGCTTCGAAAGCAAACTATGGTATCATTAAGAGAATTACTGGACTGGATCTTTATTCATGCAAAAACCAAAAGGGTAGCTCAATTTGAAACCTATATTGGAAATTTAAACGCCTTAACAGAAAGGTACAACCTATTGATAGATAGGTGATTAAGCGACAGAAAAGAGATTGATCTATAGCTAAATGATGATTTTGATAATTCTTTACATTGAATTATACCAGTTCTTATATGAAGTTACTGATATACGAATTGAACTATTTTGATTTTAGGTAAGGCAAAAAATTTATGGATAGCCATAGCTATCGATCAATTTTATAACGAAGCATCAAGTCAAAAGAGACAATTTTATACGGTAATTTCATGTGAGAAATGGTATTATTAACCCCCTAGAAACAAAAAACGCCACGAATCGTGGCGTTTTTTAAATCATTTAATAAGTTTGATCAAATTAATCTGCATTTTCTGATAATGGAATTGGTAATACTTCAAAAAGCCGATCTCCTTCACGATCGATAGGTAATACGGTTTCGTTAATTCTATTATACCTTCTTAGATCGAATAACCTATGATTCTCGCTCCATAAAGAATATCTTCTTTGTGTTAACATTTCATCTGTTAATGCCTCGGTAGTAATTGCTCCCAAGTATACTGGCAGGTTTGCAGAGGTACGTATTACATCCAGTGCTACAACTGCTTCTGGCAGATTGTTGGTCAAAATATTCGCTTCTGCATACACCAAAACCAATTCTTCGTTTCTAAGTATATCTATAGATGATAAATTTGATGCATATAATCTCGTTTCATGAGTACCATTTAATCCATCCTGAACACTTGGGCTTGGGCGTAAAGCTGCTTTTTCTGCTACCCTCAAATCATTAGGCTCTGCATCATTGATCCAGCTATTATGTACAATTATTTGGTCACCATTGTTGGGACTTTCAGCAGATTCTGATGGCGAACGAAATACTGGGTTTGCTCGATCCCCTGCTCCAAGGCTGAAAAGAAATCTCGGCCCCACGGCTAGGGATCCATTTAAATCAAAATACGAATTTTGTAGCGCTGTTAGAGCAGCATCACCGTCACCATCATACAAAGCTGCCACTGCTGCAACGGCCCTGTTAAACTCTATAAAGTCACTAACACTAAGTCCTGTATCAGTATCAGAAACAAGATCACTAAATCCTGCTATTGGAAATAAAAAGGTATCGCCGGCATTATTTAAATCGGTAAGCGCTTCGTTTAACAATGTTCTTACTTCAGCAATTGCAGCATCAAAATCTAAGATGGCTCCCAGATTTTCTTCATCAGCAACATCTATCCTTGCCTGTCCATATGATTTTAATATCTGAATAAATTCATAAGCCTGAAAAGTCTTGGCAAAACCTCTATATCCATTCTTTTCTGTTTCAGTTATAGCATTCGTATTATCTAATGCATTTAATAATATGTTTGCATTCTTTATAGACCGGTAGTTACCATTCCATTGCGCTGTGCTATAAAATGAATTGTTGTTAAGAGCACTACCATCTTTTCCTAGAAGGTCGCCTGTATTTCTGGGATCGGCATCAAACAAATACAATTCGCGTGCAATGGTTCCGCTTGCTGTGGTTTCAATACCAATTCCGTTTCTGGCAGAAGACTGTACCCCTACCACTAATTCATTTAAAACACCTAAAATAGCATTTTGTTCTGTCTCCGCTAAACTGAGACCATTAGGATCTTGAATTTCATCTAACTCACAAGAGACAAATGCCAATCCCATAAAAGCCAATAAATAAAGTGCTTTCTTTCTTGATTTTATTATTTTTTGCATGATCGTCTTTTTAAAAATTAACGTTTAAATGAAAGTAAAACTGTCGAGAGCTTGGAAACGGCGTTACCTCAATACCACTTGATAATCCTGCACCTCCATTTACAGAAACTTCTGGGTCATAACTACTGTAATCGGTAATGGTAAAAATGTTTCTTCCGGACACACCAATTTTAATACCTTCTATTGTTTCCCCTAAGAAACTAGATAACATATCGGAAGGAAATCTATAGTAAATTGCGGCTTCTCTTAACCTAACATATCCAGCAGGTTCTACGAAGCGCGCTCCATTCGCTGTCGAATTCAATCTTGCTTGTCCAGCTTCAGTTTCTAAATCATCGGAGGTTTGACCCAGGTCAGTTAAAAACCGGGTCAAATTTAAATTCTCCCCTCCTTCTTTCCATTGTAATAAAAAGGATATATCCAACTGCTTAAATAAGGTAATTTGATTGTTAAAAGCCATTTGAAAATCAGGCTCAACGTCACCTATCTGAACTTCTTCTCCGTCTATTTCGGTTACTAATTGTGTAACCGGCTGACCTTCTTGGATAAAGAATGTACCCAAACCAGTTCCAAAACCTGCTCCCGGTTGTGCAAAGGCCGGAACATCCAATCTTGTAATTTCAGATCGGTTCAAATAGAACTGAGTTCCGAAATTCCAATAAAAATTATCAGTTTCAATAATGTTTGCATTTATAGCTAATTCAACCCCTTGGTTAGTCATATCAGCTAAATTCGTAGTTTCTGTAGTGAACCCAGAAGACCCAGGAAGTTGACGTGTTAATATTAAATCTTTTACCTGCCTATTATAATAGGTTGCTTCTAAAGAAACTTTGCTGTCTAAAAAGCTCATATCAAAACCTGTTTCAAATTCTGCAGAGGTCTCAGGCTCTATATCAGGGTCACCTTTCAAACCTTGTAAAGAGATACCACTATTACCTCCAACATTAGAACTAATAAAACTGGTGAATGTATCACCAAAACCGGCCGGATTACCTGCTTCACCATAAGCCGCTCTTAATTTTAACTGATTAATAGCTTCTATATTCCAGAAATCGAAATTCGCCACATTTACAGCTAATGAAGCCTTTGGGAAACCATACAATTCATTAGGATCTCCGTTTCTGGTAGATTTATCCAAACGATATCCTACCGTACCGATTAATTGGTCCTTATAATTAGCTTCCACTTGTCCGAAATAACCAAAATCACGTTCTTTTGCTAAAAACTGATCAATGGTTTGATTTAAACTCTGGTCGACATTCGTTTGTCCAGGCGTTAGTTCGGTTCCTTGACTGTTTACAAAATTACGTTCGATATCAATATAGGTGATACCAGCCTGTGTCGTTAAATTAAAATTGTTGTCTTTAGTATTATAATCCCATACCGCTATGGCTTGATTATTAAATTGTATGATATTATTCTTCCCCTGTGCGATAAATCCTGCTAATCCACCAGGAGCTGCCTGCGCTTGTTGGGTTTCAGGAATGTATACATTCGTTTCATTAGCCACATAATCGATACCTCCGCTTATTTGAAATCTAACTCTATTTTGATCATTAGTAAACAATTTTGTATTTACAGTGTATCCTTGTAAAAAGCGATTTGTTGCATCTTCATTTCTTGTCTGATCTCTTGTAAAAATCGGATTCCCAGGATAATTAGGATTTACAGGATAGTTGCCTGCAGCATCTGGGAACAAATTAACCCAAGGTCTGGTAAACGCCAACGTATATCCATAACTTAAACCACCTTCGTTTTCATTACCTGTAAAACTTCTGCTATTATTACTTTTTACGTAATTTGAACTTATCGAGAAATCGAATATGTCTGATATTTTATGATCGATATTCGCTCTAATCGAGAGTCTGTCAAAGCCGGTATTCCTTATAATTCCTTCTTCATCTCGAAAAGAAACTCCGGTATAAAATTTTGTCTTTTCGTCACCGCCAGAAGCATTTAATCTTGTCTCTGTAATAAAACCTGTCTCTCCATAAATCTCATCTTCATAATCGATAAGTCCACCATTTCGTATAGCATTATTAAAAGCTGCGACTTCAGCTTCTGCAGCCGCTCGAGATCTGGCTTCTGCAGCCGGATCGCTAGCATTTGGAGTAAAAAATGCATCAAAGACGCTTTGAGCAGTCCATGGCCGTAATCCTAATGGATTAGCGATTTTGGTGATACCAACGTCCTGGCTAAAATTAATATTTGTCTTACCGCCTTTACCTCTTTTGGTAGTAATAATTATAACCCCTGCACTTGCACGCTGTCCATAAATAGCCGCAGCAGAAGCTCCTTTTAGCACTTCAATATTTGCAATATCATTTGGATCTAAATCTGCTAATCTATTTGCAGAATTCTCTTCATTACCTGCATTTGCACCCGAGGCATTTCTCAAGCCTGTGGGTATCTCATCGTTGTTATAGTACACCCCATCTACGATAAAAAGTGGTTGGTTTTCTCCATTAATAGAAGATACCCCACGCAAGCGCAGTGCAAACCCACCCCCTGGTGCACCAGAAGACGAAACGATATTTACACCCGGCACTTTTCCATATAAAGCTCCATCTACCGTAGGTTGTCCTGTGTTTCCTACCAATTCCTCAGCAGAAACTGTAGCGACAGCATTAGCCAAATTCGCTCTCTTAACAGAAGTAGCTAACCCTGTTACTACCACCTCTTCAAGTGCCTCTGTAGATTCTCCGATTTGAATAGTAATCTCTCCAGCTGTGGCAACGTCTACCATTTTGGTAGAGAACCCAAGAGCAAATACTCTTAATCTTGCCGGTAACGAACTTACGGTTATAGAAAAATTACCGTCAATATCACTAGCAGTACCATTATCAGTGCCATTTTCTACGATATTAACAAATGGCGCTCCTTCTCCTGTATCTTCAATAACCACTTTTCCCGTAATGGTCTCTTGGGCCAGCAGGAAAGCCGGAGCAAAAATTAGTAATAGCAAAATCTTCATTTTGCTAAAATGAGTTTGTTTTTTCATAATGATTTGTTTAAATGTTTCGTTAAATCTATTAAAAGAAATTGAAAAAACAATGTTAAACTAACGATTGTTCGCAATAAAAGATTTAGTTAGTTATCTATTTTAAGGTAAAACCGTAAAAAAAGGAAAAAGTATTAATTTTATTAACACGCGTGATACATCGTTGATTATCTAGTACTTCTCAATAAACTTTCTGAAAACTATCAATACCCAATCCATCTCTAATCGATAAATCTTCTTATTTTTGCAGCCTTAATTAAAGCTACTATGTACAGAAGTCATTCTTGTGGCGAATTGCGCGCCTCAAACATTAATACAGAAGTTACTTTGGCCGGTTGGGTTCAAAAAACACGTGACAAAGGATTTATGATTTGGGTAGACCTTAGAGATCGCTATGGTATTACACAATTGATATTTGATGAAGAAAGAACTCCTGCTACTGTTGTTGAAAAAGCAAAAACACTGGGAAGGGAATTTGTAATCCAGGTAAAGGGCGAGGTGATCGAGCGAGAATCTAAAAACCTCAATATACCCACCGGGGAAATTGAAATTCTTGTAAATGAACTTATAATTCTTAATGAAGCTATTGTTCCTCCTTTTACTATTGAGGATGAAACCGATGGTGGTGAAGACATTAGAATGAAATATCGATACCTTGATATTCGTCGTAATCCTGTAAAAAATAATCTGATGTTTCGCCATCAAGTGGCAATGCAGGTGAGACATTATCTTTCTAATGAAGGTTTTATAGAAGTAGAAACTCCCTATTTAATTAAGTCAACTCCTGAAGGGGCCAGGGATTTTGTGGTTCCTTCCAGAATGAACGAAGGTCAATTTTACGCACTCCCCCAATCTCCACAAACTTTTAAGCAATTACTAATGGTAGGTGGAATGGACAAATACTTTCAGATTGTAAAATGTTTCAGAGATGAAGACTTGCGTGCAGACAGGCAGCCCGAATTCACACAGATCGATTGCGAAATGGCTTTTGTAGAGCAAGAAGATATTCTTACAATCTTTGAAGGTCTTACACGTCATTTGCTTAAAGAGATTAAAAACGTGGAGATTGATGAATTCCCCAGAATGACATATGCTGAAGCTATGAAAGCTTATGGCAATGACAAACCCGACATTCGTTTTGGGATGAAGTTTGGAGAGCTTAATGAAGCAGCTCAACATAAAGATTTTAAAGTCTTTAATGATGCCGAACTGGTAGTAGGTATTGCTGTTCCGGGTGGCGCATCATATACTAGAAAAGAAATCGATAAGCTTATTGATTGGGTAAAACGCCCACAGGTTGGCGCGTTGGGAATGGTATACGTTAAATGTAATGAAGACGGAAGCTATAAATCTTCTGTAGATAAATTCTACGACCAGGATGACTTAGCCAAATGGGCCAAAGTTACCGGAGCTAAAGCAGGAGATTTAATTTGTATCCTTTCTGGTCAAACAAACAAAGTGAGAGCGCAATTAAGTGCTTTACGAATGGAGCTTGCCGATCGATTAGGTTTAAGAAATCCAGAAGAATTTGCACCGCTATGGGTAGTAGATTTTCCATTGTTAGAATGGGATGAAGAAACAGAACGTTATCACGCAATGCATCATCCATTCACTTCTCCAAAACCAGAAGATATTGCGTTACTAGACTCAAGACCTGGCGACGTAAGAGCCAATGCATATGATCTTGTTTTAAATGGAAATGAAATTGGAGGTGGCTCTATTCGTATTCATGATGCAGCAACACAGGCACTTATGTTTGATCATCTTGGCTTTACGCCCGAAGAAGCCAAAGCCCAATTTGGGTTTCTGATGGATGCGTTTCAATATGGAGCACCACCACACGGTGGGATCGCCTTTGGATTTGATAGGCTTGTCGCCATACTAGGTGGCCAGGAAACCATTAGAGATTTTATTGCCTTTCCAAAAAATAATAGCGGCCGTGATGTTATGATAGATGCTCCCGCAGCCATTGATAGTGAACAGCTTAAAGAGCTGAACATCAAACTTGATTTGTAAAACTTATTAATCCCGCTTTATCGCGGGATTTTTTATACCTTTAATCTAATTAAGATGTGATCAAGAATGTCGAGCCCCTCAAAAAAATCATTATTATACAAAATTTTGAAATGGCGGTATCGCAATATCTCCAATAAGAATTTTATTCTATTGCTGAGTATTCTTGTTGGATTTGCGGCTGGTCTCATATCATTATTACTAAAAAACCTTACTCACCTTATTCAGGTAGTTCTCGAAAGTGATATTATCTCCTGGCAAACTTCATTCTATTTTATAATCCCTGTCATAGGTTTATTGATCGTCTATATAATTACAGAATTTATCTTTAAAAAAAACGTTCGATCGGCAATACCATTAATTTTACATTCACTTTCTAAAAAAGATGGGATAATAAAATCTATACATGGTTATTTACCTCTTATCTTAGCCCCAATTACAGTAGGTTTCGGGGGTTCTGTAGGTCTACTAGGACCAGCAATTGGATCGGGTTCTACGCTTAGTTCTGATATTTGTACTCTAGTAAAAATAAGTGGTAAAACTCGTTTTTTACTTATAGGTTGTGCAGCGGCGGGAGCTATCTCTGCAGTCTTTAAATCCCCTTTGGCAGGATTGGTTTTTGCTGTTGAAGTGTTTAGCCTGGATCTTACGCTTGCCTCATTGTTACCTTTGCTTTTCGCATCGGTATCTGCCATCATTACTTCCTATTTTTTTCTAGGAGATGAAGTCTTATTTAGATTTGAGGTTATTGAAAAATTTGATATTTATGACACTCCTTTTTACATTATTTTAGGCATAGGAACTGCGTTTGCTTCTATATATTTTACCAAGATGTATTTTGGAATTCTGCATTTTTTTGATCGCTTTTCTAAAAAGATTCATCGATTATTAATTGGTGGCCTTGCTATTGGTATTATGTTATATTTTATTCCACCACTTTATGGTGAAGGACTTGGTTTTATCAATGATTTATTACACGGCGATCATTTTAAAGCTATTGGCAAAACACCTTTTGATAGTATTACCGAAAATATATGGATCGTAATTGCATTATTAACCGGGATCACAGTCTTTAAGGCTGTAGCCATGACAGCAACCTTTGCAGCTGGTGGATCTGGTGGAGTTTTTATCCCTACAATGGTCATGGGAAGCTCCCTTGGTAACGTTGTATCAAAGGTTATTAATAATTTAGGTTTAGGATTTGAGGTATCTGAGGCTAATTTTACGCTCCTTGGTATGGCTGGACTTATTGCCGGTGTATTGCATGCACCACTTACTTCAATATTTCTAATTGCCGAAATCACCTCGAGTTATGAATTATTTGTTCCATTAATGATTACCACATCAATATCATTTTTTATCTCAAAAAATAAAATGGAGCACAATATTTACACTACAGAACTTGCAGAACAGGGACACTTGCTAACTCACGATAAAGATCAAACGGTGCTAACCCTGATGAATTTAGAAGAATGTATTGAAACCAATTTTATCGCGGTAAAGCCAAATTATACTTTAAAACAATTACTTAGTGAAGCTGTAGCAAAATCTAATCGAAATTTGTTTCCGGTTACAGACGATTTTGATCATCTAATTGGTATGGTGACCTTAGATGATATAAGAGATATTATGTTTGACATAACCATGTATCACAAAATAAAAGTAGAGACGTTAATGTCTCAAACTTCTACTATTATTATTTATGAACAGGATAATGTAAAAACAGTAATGCAAAAATTTCAAGATACAGGAGCATGGAACTTGCCCGTAATTAAGGATGGTAAATACTTTGGTTTCATTTCAAAATCAAAATTACTTACCTCCTACCGTAGAAAGTTGATTAATTTTACATGATATAATACATTTACAAAATGAAGTACATCATTCGTATCCTTTTTATTACAATAATCACTCTGGTATGTGTAGGTTATTATTTTAAGAATTCTGGAGATCATGCCTTTGGAGACAAATTAGTTGGTATAGGAATCTTGGTGGCTTCATTTATACTAATGCCTATTTTTATCTATCACCGATGGAAAAATAAAAAAGTAAAAGACTATATGCTTACTGAAGAAAATCTTAGAAAAATGAGGGATTATGGTAAAAAAAATGAGTCAAAACCCCAATGAATTTTCGAAATATTCACATTTTAATAACGCTTCCTAAAATTTTTAGAATTAACTTTAGATCTTAAATTATTATTTTATTTTATTACCATGGAAGGAACAGTTAAATTTTTTAATGAATCAAAAGGTTACGGATTTATTACCAACGACGAAACAGGAAAAGATATCTTTGTACACGCATCAGGGCTCAATGGTGAAGCTCTTAATGAAGGGGACAAGGTAGAATATGAGGAAGAAGAAGGAAGAAAAGGAGTTATTGCGGCTCAAGTTCGCGTAATTCATGATTAAGATAAAGTAAGTACTAGTTTCAAAAGCGCTACTTCCAGTAGCGCTTTTTTATTTTTTAAGGTGTATTTAATTAAAAGTATTAAGCACTCTCTAATAATTATTTTAATACAAAAAGCTCACGGATATCCTGAATCTTTTTATCTTTCTTAAGTTTTGAAGTGATTTTCAGAAAAGCCAATGCAGTTATGAAGGCATCCCCTGATGCGGTGTGTCTATCACTTTGAGAGATTTTAAGATTATTACACAGTTCATCAAGAGTATAACTTTTTCTTGTATCAGTACGATACAAGAAATGTTTCGAGTTTTTGAAAAGAATTGCTGTGTCTAGTATTCTATTTTTTAAATCGCCTAATCCTTGTCTTCGCAGTGCCTTGTTAATCATTGTTCTGTCAAAACTGGCATGATGCGCTATTAAAACAGCATCACCGATGTATTCTAAAAATAATTGCAAAGCCATTGTTTCAGAAATTTTATCTAATTCGCTATTTTTACGAATTCCGTGAATCTCTACCGTATCTTCATTAAACACTGTTTGTTGAAGATAAATTTCTAATTGATCAGATACGTCAATCCTGTTCTTCTTAATTGCCACAGCGCCAATAGACAAAATCCTATCTTCTTCATAGTTAAATCCAGTAGTTTCTGTATCAAAGGCTACAAAGCGAAATTCGTTTTGCGATCTTTTTGATTTCTGCGTATTGAAGTGTTCGAGATATTCTTTCCAGAAATCCGGATAATTTTTATTGTTATTTTTAGACCACAGTTGCATTTATAGTAATGACTTAAGCTGAAAACGTATTCTTAAAAGTTCTTGTATATCACGAATGGGCCTGAAACATCGTTTAAGCCTTAATTTATCTTTTTTACTAAGTGTACTTAATTTGATAAATCTTCCAGAATCACGATGAAGTAATCCCTGTCGGGTCTTAAATTTAATCAGTACTCGAAAAGCCTTGGCACAACTATCAAAAATGTCGGCATTTTTAGGTTCTAATTCAGCGAGTTTTTCAAAGCGTTTAAGAGTATTATTCAGTCCTTTAAGATTGTGATACAATGTCAAAATTCTGGCAGCATCGATCAACACTAACATTGCCCTTGTTTTTATATCAAAGGTATCCTTGTGTTCTCCGTTTTGTTCTACCAAAAATTGTTTGAAAAAACCCAGAGGAGAAGGTTTCTGTAAGGCACTTACTCCTAAAAGTCCCAAAAATCTATTGCTTTTATTTACTCCCTCAAAAACTACGTCAGACAATCTATCAACCAAACCAGAATCTCCATAAACATATTGAAAATCAAAAAATATAGAGGATAATAATGTGCTCTCTTCTGTTGGAGTGGTCATCCAGCTTCTAAACTGCGTTTCCCAATTCGATAATGACATACACCATCTGGAGTTACTTGCCATCATTTCTGCAGGACAATATGCAAATCCAATAGTATGCAGACCTTTAGTAATCTTATTGGCCAGTCCAAGAAAGTAGTTTTGTGTTGACTCATATTTTTCTTCGTCAACATCTCTAAAAACTATAGCATTATCCTGATCGGTGAGCAATAATTGTTCTCTTCTTCCCTGGCTACCTAATACCAAAAAACTAAAGGTAACCGGCGGTGAAGCATCCATTTCTTTTAACGATAACTCAATGATTCGTACTACTAATGCCTCATTAATTTCAGAAATCATATTAAGAAGATGCGCTGTTGGGATGTCTTGTTCAAGATAGGATGCAAGTAGCTTTTCTACTTGTTTCCTAATGTACTTGAGTCGCTGAACTTTCTTTACTCTTTTTATCTCTTTAATCAAAACCGAAGGATTTCTTCCGAAAGAAACTAAAAGATCATGTTCTGAAAGAATACCTACTAATTTCGAGTTGCGCGTACCGTCTTTGGTGATACAAAGATGACTGATGCCATGTTTAATTAATGCTATTTGTGCCTCTGCAGTAGTAAGTTTTTTAGAATAAGTAAATACCGGAGCGGTCATAATTTTGGTAACTACGACCTCAGGCGAAAACAACCCTGTAGCAACTTGTGCTCTTATATCGCTATCTGTAATAATACCTACAGGATGTTTATTTTGGTCAACAATTACCACGTAGTCGACTTTTTTCTTGGTCATCTTCTTGGCGACATCTTTTATCGAGTCCTCCAATGAACAGCTTACCGGCTTTTTGCTATAAGAAATACTGCGTAATTCTGAAAGGTCATTTGCTACTTCTATAGAAATTGTATTGTCAATTCGTTGTCCCTTTTCGGTCTCAGTATAATAATTGCGTGCATGTGCTGCAAAAGCTCCTAAAACAAACCTGTTGACCTCTTTATTTTCTTCAATGAACGGCTTGAAGACTTTGGCAGGAATAGCATAAACTATAGATTCTTCATCTGCTATGGCAGACATACGATAGTTCTTTCTTATAATAATGATACGAAGACCAAATAAATCTCCTACATCACAAATATCCACTAAATTTTGGTTGTTATCCAACTCTCGATACAGTCCGATTGCTCCTTCTCTAACAATATAAAACTCATTATGACAAGGCGTATCCTGCTCAAAAATATAATCGCCTTTCTCTACATACAGCACCGAAACTTCATTTGAAACAGTTAGTATTTCTTCTCTTTTAAGACTATCAAAAGGCGGAAATTGCTTTAAAAAATCCTGTATTCGTTCTGCGATTGTATTTTTCATATCCACAGACTACCTTAATTCAAGTTACGCTTCTCTATAAAAAATCGTTTTATAATCTCGCCGCATTGTTCTTCCATCACCCCTCCAATCATTTCAGTTTTAGGATGAAGTTTTGTTCCCATTGTGCTACAACCCCTTCTTTCATCAACAGCTCCAAAGACTATTCTTTTAATTTGACTCCAATACAATGCGCCTGCACACATTTGGCATGGCTCTAGAGTTACATACAATGTGCACTCATGAAGATATTTTCCTCCCAAAAAATTAGAAGCAGCGGTTATCGCCTGCATCTCTGCATGAGCAGTTACATCGTTAAGAAGCTCTGTTAAATTATGAGCTCTCGCTATAATTCTATTAGCAACGACAATGACCGCACCAATAGGAACTTCGTTTTTTTCATAAGCCAATTCTGCTTCTTGCAAGGCTTTTCTCATATAATGAGCATCATCTAGTGGGTCTAGCATACTATCAAAATAAGGTTATACACAAACTTAAGCAAATTGGCAAGAAACTTGATGATGAAGAAAAACTAACTTTTGATTTATGAAAAAATTCTACAAAATATCAATTCCGAAACCTTGCCACGAAGATTGGAATAAGATGACTCCTAAAGAAAAAGGTAGATTTTGTAATTCTTGTGCAAAAACCGTTATTGATTTTACGAAAATGTCTTCATCTCAGGTACAAGATTTTATTCATGCAAATCAAAATACCAAAATGTGTGGGCATTTTAAAAGAAGCCAACTTGATACTATACATCTTTCGATTCCTATCGAGGTCATCAAAACTAAACACTCGTTAAAAAAATCATTTTTATTGGCTTTGTTAATCGCAATGGGAACCACATTAATTAGTTGCACCAATTATGATGGGAAAAAACAAAAAATTAAAACTGTAGAAATAACCGAAAATTCGAAATCAGAGGAATGTCCCGTTTCATTAACAGAGACTAGTACTGAAAAATGCGAAAAAACCACGCCGATCTTTCTTCAAAAAATGAAAACCAGAACAACCATTGAAATTTCACATACTAAGGGAGAAATAATTCCCACTGAAAAAGAAATCGATATTTTAGAACCATCTGATGAAGAAATCGAAGGAGATTTTGAAATAATATTCGGCTTAGTTGAACCAGATATAATTAATGTTAATAGTCCTGTTCCGGCTCATCTTCTTGAAACATATCCGGCATTCGATAAAACTGCTAAAGAAGAAAGAACACAAGAAACTTTTTCTGAACAAATGAGAAAATTTGTTACTAAACACTATAATACAAATGCATGTGGAAATGTTGGTTTAAAAGGGACACAAAGAATATATACTCAGTTTGAAATCAATAAAGAAGGAATAATTAAAGACATCAAAATCAGAGCCCCTCATCCTAGTTTAGAGAAAGAGACAGAAAGGATGATTCAAAAAATACCTCAACTCATTCCTGGAACTTACAAAAATCAACCTGTAAGAACCAAATACTCACTTCCTATAATATTTAAACTAGAAGAATAATTTTTTAAAGTTGTAGTTTTGTCATTCAATTAATTTTGAATGTCAAACGAGCTACTACAACATATAAAATACCCATCAGATCTTAAAAAACTCTCTCGAGACCAGTTACCACAATTGGCTCAGGAACTACGGGATTTTGTGATTAATATCGTAGCCACTAAAGAAGGACATCTGGGAGCCAGCTTAGGAGTTGTCGAGCTCACCATTGCACTTCATTATATTTTTGACACGCCAAATGATCTTTTGGTATGGGATGTAGGGCATCAGGCTTACCCTCATAAAATCCTAACCGGTAGAAAAGATGTATTTCACACTAATCGACAACTGGATGGTATTAGTGGGTTCCCCAAGCGTAGTGAAAGTGAATATGATACCTTTGGAGTGGGGCATTCTTCCACCTCTATTTCGGCAACCTTGGGGATGGCTATTGCCTCAAAATTGAAAGGTAATACAAAAAAACAGCACATCGCTGTCATTGGAGATGCTTCTATTGCTAGCGGAATGGCTTTTGAAGGATTGAATCACGCCGGAGTTACCGACACCAACATACTGGTAATTCTTAATGACAATGCCATAGGAATTGATCCAAGTGTTGGTGCTCTTAAAGAATATCTTACCAAGGCCAAGGTAGGAGTGAAACCCAGAACCAATACTATCATTGAAGCCTTAAATTTTAATTATTTTGGACCCATCGATGGACACGATTTACCTTCGTTACTTAATATACTGGAAAAGCTAAAAACTATTAAAGGCCCAAAGCTTTTGCATATCATTACCACCAAAGGAAAAGGCTTGAAACAGGCTGAAGAAGACCAAATAAAATACCATGCTCCTGGTAAATTTGATGCGGCTACAGGAGATTTAATCCCAAAGAATAATGACAAGTTACCTCCTAAGTTTCAAGATGTTTTTGGTTATACCATTCTGGAACTGGCTAGAATAAACAAAAAGATTGTAGGCATTACACCCGCTATGCCAACAGGAAGTTCTTTAAAATATATGATGCAAGAAATGCCAGATCGTGCCTTTGATGTTGGTATTGCAGAACAACATGCGGTTACTCTTGCTGCCGGAATGGCAACTCAGGGATTAGTTCCTTTTTGTACTATTTATTCTACATTTTTACAAAGAGCCTATGATCAGATCATTCATGATGTTGCTTTACAAAATTTACCTGTGATCTTTTGTATCGATAGAGCGGGAATTGTGGGTGAAGACGGTGCTACACACCACGGAGTTTTTGATATTGCCTATCTCAATTGTATTCCAAATATGATTGTAGCAGCTCCAAAAGATGAAATTGAATTACGAAATCTTTTGTACGCTACTTCTTTGGGATTAGAAAATCCTATTGCTATACGATATCCCCGTGGAAGAGGGCACATCATAGATTGGCGAAAACCATTTCAAAATATAGAAATTGGTAAAGCCCAGGTGATAAAAGAAGGAACTGATATAGCAATCATTTCGACAGGAACCATTGCCTGTAATGTTACTATGGCATTAGAATTTATAGAAGAAAAAATTGGTCATTACCATTTCGGTTTTATAAAACCGTTAGATGTCAATTTATTGAATCGAATACTACAGCGTTACAAAACCATAATTACTATAGAAGATGGTGTTATAAAAGGTGGTTTTGGAAGCTCCATAGTAAATTTTGCAAACCAATATGGCTTTAACAACAAAATCATCACACTGGGTGTTCCCGATCAATTTATACATCACGGTACTGTGGAAGAATTGCATGATATCTGTGGAATTTCATCTAATAGTATTTTAAGAAAAATTCAAGAACTACAGTAATTTTATTTTTGGCATTATATTTTTAAATTGCAGGCTTCAAAAAAATTACATTATTTCATTTTTAATAATCGATTATTAAAAAATCAGTCAAAAATTATCTAACATGAAAAAACTAGGCTTGTTAATTTTACTTTTTACTTCTATTCTTACCTCTTGTGGTAGCGATGATGACACACCAAACGGAAACGAACAAAACAACTCAGAACTCATTGGCAAATGGGTACAAATTTCACTTTCTCAAAACGGAGAAACAATTACTTTGACCGAATGTGAAAAAAGATCCACTATCGAATTTGATGTTCAATCGTATACAGAAATAAGCATAGCACCCGTTAACACAGACTGCCAAGTTGATTTTGAAGATAATGGAACTTGGCAAGTAAACGGAGATCAGCTAACTCTCACTTATATTGAAGAAGGGGAAGAGGTCGTTGAAACTTCAAGTTTTAAAGTTGTTGAAGATACGCTAACTTTAAATTATGCTGAAGAAGGTTTTACAGAAGAGCGCAGTTTTAAAAAATCGTAGTATTTAAAGATTATGTATCCATTATTCAACAGGGCCGATAATTCTATAGAAAAATAGGCGATGGTTTTTTACAACTGCAACCCTCTTATTTTTTGGAACTTCATCAATGCATTACCATCAGTTAAGCTGGCAACATAATTACCAATGCTTATAAGTCGAGTATATAAATCTTCGCTTTTAGAGTCAAAATTCTCTCCTTCTGCCCTTAAAATTAGTTTATCATAATTAGAACTTCGATTTTGATTGAAATTATCGGTTGCAACACAATAACGATCTAACAAAGTTGAAAGAATTTCATAACCGGCAATTTCTTTCTCAGTCACCTCATGGCTTTGGTATATTTTGGATACGCTTATTTTTATAATATCGTTGATTTGAGCCCCATATTTACTTTTATCAATTAGAGCACTATCAAATTCTCCAGACAGTATCTTTTCTTCGTTTTCTACAAAAATGCTGGCAGCCTCTTTTATCAACGTATTGATAGCCAAAGCTCTTAAATAACTCAATCGATCTGCTGTAGTAGTTAATTGGTTATACTTTGAGGTGTTAATGGTATCTTTTACCAGCTTAATTAAATATTCTAACGCGTATTCTTCCTCTATTAATCCAAGGTTAATCCCATCTTCAAAATCAATAATAGTATAGCAGATATCATCTGCTGCTTCTACCAAAAACGTTAACGGGTGACGGCTGTAGGTAACTTCATTATCTATTGTATGTCTAAGTAACCCAACTTCTTCAGCAACCTCTCTGAAAAATCCTTTATCGTTCTGAAAATATCCATATTTTTTATGAGCTATGTGTTTTGTTGGTTTCTTAGGAAGTGACTCTTTTGGGTATTTCATAAAAGCTCCCAAAGTTGCAAACGAAAGTCGTAGTCCTCCTTCGATGCCTTGTCTTGATTCAGTAAGGATTTTAAAACCGTTAGCATTTCCTTCAAAATCAATAAGATCCTGATATTGTTTTGGTGTTAGTTGATCTTTATAGCGAGTACCGCTTCCTGTTTTGAAATATTCTCCTATTGCCTTTTCCCCTGAATGTCCAAAAGGAGGATTGCCAATATCATGTGCTAAGGCAGCGGCAGCGACAATAGCGCCGAAATCATTAAATTGATATCCGTGAATTGTTGAAAGATGCGGATGTTTTTCTAAAATTTTCTTACCTACTACTCTACCCAAAGAACGACCCACCACTGACACCTCGAGACTATGCGTTAATCGCGTATGTACAAAGCTCGTTTTGGATAATGGAACTACTTGTGTCTTGTCCTGCAAACTTCTAAAGGCTGAGGAGAAGATAATTCGATCATAATCTACTTCAAAACCTAATCTGGTTTCATCTTGTTCTTTGCGTAACCTTTTATTTGTATCTCCTTGTCGTTTTAGAGACAGGAGTTGTTCCCAATTCATCATATTTTAATAAAATCGAAATATACAAAAAGGGAAGCATCCTAAGAAAACTTCCCTTTTACCCTATATAAATCCAGGTCTAAGACCCACACATTAAACAATCGTCTCCTTCGGCTTCTTTTGACTGTGCTATAATAGCACGAAGCTCTTCTGGGGTTAGCGCAGTTCCTTCTGGGGAAACCGGAGCTTGTTTTGGTTCTGCTACTTTGGCAGCAGCAGCTTGTGCCTCCATTACTTGTGCTGCAGCTACTGCTACTTTTTCTGCTTGTGGCACTTCTTTCTTTTCACTTTTAAGTGTAAACTTAATCGCGTCTACTGCAGATTTTGTTCTTAAGTAATACATTCCTGTTTTTAATCCGCTTTTCCAGGCATAGAAATGCATCGATGTTAATTTTGCCATGGTAGCTCCTTCCATAAACAAATTAAGTGATTGTGACTGATCGATAAAATATCCTCTGTGACGAGACATATCGATAATATCTTTCATACTCATTTCCCAAACAGTTTTATATAATTCTTTAAGGTCCTGAGGGATGATATCGATGTTCTGGACTGATCCATTGGCACGCATGATTGCATCTTTAAGCTCATCATTCCATAATCCTAGTTTCACCAAGTCTTCTAACAGATGTTTATTTACTACAATAAACTCTCCTGATAATACGCGTCTGGTATAGATATTACTTGTGTAAGGCTCAAATGCTTCATTATTTCCTAAAATCTGAGAGGTAGATGCTGTAGGCATTGGTGCTACTAATAATGAGTTACGTACTCCATTTTTAAGCACTTGCTTACGCAGCTTTGCCCAATCCCAACGACCACTTAATTCTTCATCTTTGATCCCCCACAAGTTGTATTGAAACTCTCCTTTTGATATAGGAGAACCTTCATAACTTTGGTATGGCCCATCTGCCTTAGCTTCTTCCATAGAAGCTGTTACTGCTGCGAAATAGAGGGTTTCAAAAATTTCTTGATTTAATTTCTTCGCCTCATCACTTGTAAAGGGTAAACGCAACTGGATGAATGCATCTGCTAACCCTTGCACGCCTAATCCGATAGGACGATGGCGCATATTTGAATTTTCCGCTTCTTTTACTGGATAGTAGTTACGATCGATAACCCTATTTAGGTTTTTGGTAACACGCTTTGTGATTTTATATAGTTCTTTATGATCAAATTCTCCATTCTTTACAAACATAGGTAGTGCGATGGAAGCCAGGTTACATACCGCTACTTCATCTGGACTGGTATATTCTAAAATCTCTGTACATAAGTTAGATGAACGAATCGTACCCAAATTCTGCTGATTTGATTTTCGGTTTGCCGCATCTTTATACAACATATATGGTGTTCCAGTCTCGATCTGGGATTCTAAGATTTTTTCCCAAAGCTCACGAGCTTTTATAGTTCTACGTCCTTTTCCTTCGGCTTCATAACGCGTATATGTTTCTTCAAATTCATCACTATGCATATCGAATAGGCCAGGACACTCATTAGGACACATCAAAGTCCACTCGGCATCATCCTGTACACGTTTCATAAATAAATCGGGCACCCACATTGCATAAAACAAATCACGAGCACGCATCTCTTCTTTACCATGGTTCTTCTTAAGGTCCAGGAAGTCGAAAATATCGGCGTGCCAAGGCTCTACATAGATTGCAAAAGATCCTTTACGCTTTCCTCCTCCTTGATCTACGTATCGAGCGGTGTCATTGTACACTCTAAGCATTGGCACAATACCATTAGAAGTACCATTAGTTCCTGCGATGTATGATCCAGTAGCACGAACATTGTGAATAGATAATCCTATCCCGCCGGCAGATTGAGAAATTTTGGCGGTTTGTTTCAACGTATCATAAATACCATCAATACTATCATCCTGCATGGTTAACAAGAAACAAGAAGACATTTGTGGTTTTGGTGTCCCCGAATTAAATAAAGTAGGTGTAGCGTGTGTAAAGTATTTTTTAGACATCAACTCATAAGTCTCTATAGCAGCATCCAGATCATCTAGATGAATCCCAATAGAAACGCGCATTAACATATGCTGTGGTCGTTCTGCTATTTTACCGTTAATTTTAAGTAAATACGAACGCTCTAATGTTTTAAAACCAAAATAATCATATCCAAAATCACGGTTATAGATAATCGTAGAATCCAATTTTTCTTTATTGGCAACAATCACATCATATACCTCATCAGAAATCAAAGGTGCTTTTTTACCTGTTCTTGGGTTTACATATTCATAAAGATCTGTAATTACTTCAGAAAATGTCTTTTTTGTGTTTTTGTGTAGGTTAGAAACAGAGATACGAGCTGCAAGCTTTGCATAATCAGGGTGTGTTATAGTCATTGTGGCAGCGATTTCTGCAGCCAAATTATCTAATTCACTTGTTGTTACCCCATCATACAATCCCTCTATCACCCTCATCGCCACCTTTACCGGGTCAACTAGCGGATTAAGTCCATAACATAATTTTCTTACCCTTGCGGTAATCTTATCGAACATAATTGGTTCTTTACGCCCATCTCTTTTTACTACATACATACGTCGTTTTGGTTTTTAAATTTTCTTCTCGCGAAGAAGTTGATGTTAATTCCGTGTCACTAATTTTTTATATTCTAAAAGTCAGCTAATTATATTCAATTGCTTTTGAAATCGAGTACTCAAAAGAAACCTCTCTATCCTAAAACAAGAGTGACCCTACATCGAATACAATACTGTGACTTTTTCCCGTCCTTATTTATGTAACGCCTTTTGCAAAGCTGTATCAAACTGAGCTAACCTATGAATTAAACAGAAGAAATGTTTTTGACTAGCTCAGAATGAATATATTATAAAATTTTGCGCAATAATTTGAGATTCCAGCCCTCGCCAGAATGACAATTGATTAAAAATCGGCATCAAAACTTATCTTACTTTCCTCTGTATCTTTATTAAGCACTCCCGCTTTTTGATATTCTGAAACTCGCTTCTCAAAGAAATTAGTTTTTCCCTGTAGTGAGATCATATCCATAAAATCAAATGGATTTGCAGTGCTATATTCTTTCTCGCAACCTAGTTCAACCAATAATCTGTCGGTAACAAACTCAAGGTATTGTGTCATTAATTTTGAATTCATCCCGATCAAACTTACCGGAAGAGATTCTGTAATAAATTCTCTTTCAATATTCAATGCATCTACCAAAATTTCACGAATCCTTTCTTTTGGCACTTTATTTACCAGGTGGTTGTTATGAAGGTGTACTGCAAAATCACAATGCACCCCTTCATCTCTAGAAATTAATTCGTTAGAAAATGTAAGCCCAGGCATCAATCCACGTTTCTTTAACCAGAAAATAGAACAAAATGCTCCAGAAAAGAAAATTCCTTCAACTGCTGCAAAAGCGATCAAACGCTCTGCGAAAGAATCAGAATCGATCCATTTTAGTGCCCAATCTGCTTTTTTCTTAATTGCTGGAAAGTTTTCAATTGCATTAAATAATAAATCTTTTTCTTTCTCATCTTTTACATACGTATCAATAAGTAGTGAATAGGTTTCAGAATGGATGTTTTCCATCATGATCTGGAAACCATAGAAAAATTTAGCCTCACTATATTGTACTTCATTCACAAAGTTTTCAGCAAGATTTTCATTTACAATTCCATCAGAGGCTGCAAAAAATGCTAAAATGTGTTTAATAAAATATCTCTCGTCGTCTGTAAGTTTGGTAGACCAGTCTGTAATATCCTGATGTAAATCGATTTCCTCGGCGGTCCAAAAACTTGCCTCTGATTTTTTATACCACTCCCAAATATCATGATGTTGAATAGGAAAAATCACAAATCGATCTTTATTATCTTGCAAAATAGGTTCTACTGCACTCATCTTCATTTTTTTTAGCTGTTTTTTAAGAATTTTTCTTTTCAAAGGGTCTTACAAAGATCACGAAATAGGTCAAAAGTTCTACTAAAAGTTAGCAAACGTTTTCAACAAAGTTTTCAACACGAAGAAATTTCACCCAGCATTTTAAGTAAAATAAGATTTATATTCAACTATTTGATTATCAATAAGTTAAATAAAAAAACAAAAGATATCAACAACGATGTTAGCAACCTCCTTAAATCCTTATTTGACACTTCTTCACAGGCTTTTTTGACTAAAAATTCTGATGGATACAAATGAGTAAATTACGGCTAAACCGTAACGATAAAAAACTTCAATTTTAACAAAAAAAGAATCAAAAAAGAGGTTTTTAATTATGGAAAGAAACTATTTTTTTAACTTTTCGGCTACTTTTTCAAGTTCGATGTACCAATTTTCACCAAACTTTCTAATGAGCGCCTCTTTTACGAATTTATACACAGGAACTTGAAGTTCTTTTCCTAGGATACACGCATCATCACATATTTCCCATTTATGATAATTTACTGCAGAAAATTCTGAATACTCTTGAACACGTACGGGGTATAAATGGCACGAAATGGGTTTTTTCCAATCGATTTCTCCCTGATTATATGCTTCTTCTATTGCACACATTGCTGTACCCTTTTCATCAAAAATTACATAGGCACAATCCCCTCCGTTAATAAGGGGAGTTTCTAATTCCCCATTTTGAGTTTTAATATATGTGCCTTGCTTCTCTATTGCTTCTACACCTTCTTTGCGCAGATATGACTTCACTACAGGGTACACTTCTTCAAGTTTTTGAACCTCAGACTCTTCAAGAGGTGCTCCAGCTTCGCCATCGATACAGCAAGCTCCTTTACAGGCAGAGAGGTTACACACAAAATCCTTCTCGATAATTTCTTCAGAAATTATAGTTTTTCCTAATTGAAACATGAGGCAAATATAATTCTTACACTAGAATTTTTTATAATTTATTCAGCATTTTATAATACCTTTATTTGATAAAGTCTCTTACATTTGCACAAAGTTTGAAACGACCAATCTATGAACGTTAACCTTAAAGAAATACTGACTGCAAGTATGATTTTGTTTGCAGTTATAGACATTGTAGGAAGTATCCCTATTATTATTGATCTAAGAAAAAAAGTAGGACACATTCAAAGTGAAAAAGCATCAATAGTCGCTGCTATACTAATGGTTCTTTTCTTATTTGTAGGTAAAGAAATATTAAGTTTAATTGGTATAGATGTCAATTCTTTTGCTGTTGCCGGATCATTTATCATCTTTTTTTTGGCTATCGAAATGATCTTAGGTATTCAATTATATAAAGATGACGCTCCTGAAACTGCAGCCGTAGTACCTCTTGCTTTTCCTTTAATCGCAGGTGCAGGCACCATGACTTCTATATTGTCCTTAAGAGCAGAATATCACACCATCAATATTGTTATTGCAATCCTTATCAATATCATATTTGTATACATCGTATTAAAATCTTCAGGTAAGATTGAAAAAGTTTTAGGAAAGCAAGGAATTAATGTTGTTAGGAAGATTTTTGGCGTAATTCTACTAGCTATTGCTGTAAAATTATTTGCAACCAATATTAAAGGCTTATTTTAGCCATTAGAATCAATGAACTGGTTTAGAACAGTTCAATAAATAAAATTGTTTTGAAGTATTTTATCTATGTATTAATTGTAATTGCTGCCGCTTTAGTGGTTTATAATGCAACACATCTAGATGTCGACAATCTTCTTGTCGATGATAGTAAAACCGCTCTTATTGGTATTTTTGCCTCTGCCAGTGTAATTATACTCCTGTTCATTCTATTGATTTCAAGGAAAATTCAACAAAAAAAGAAAGGAAAATAACCTTTTGGTTTTCTTAAAAAAGAAAGAAACAAGCAATAATTACCGGAGGGATAGAAATCACCATTAAGATCATAAAAAAATTGTGTAATTTTCTGAATAGAAGTGCTGTTTTTAAAGATTTTTTAAGCATTCTATCTTCCGAAGTAACAATATGCTCTCTTATCACATCGGCAGAAACATAAGATGTATCTACAAGAATATCATGCTTTAAAAAAATAGCAGCACTATTATCTAGCAACCTAAAGGCAACTGCTATGATAAAGAAAAAAAGTGGTGAACAAATCGCAATAGCTACCAAATATTCTTGAAGTTCTGACATAAGTTTAGGGGTATAATGAGTCTTTTTTAGAAAGCGATATTACCTTGTTAATCATGGCGTCATCTGTATTGATGATTCTTTCGAATTCATCGGTACCAAACAACTGTTGCGCCATAGTTGCTTTTAGATATTTTTTAAGTTGCTCTTGATAATTATTGAGGTGAATTTCCATGCCTAATCTTCTGGCATAAGATAGGAAACCTTCTGCAAAATCATCATCCACTTCAATTTTTTCATTAAATTCTTCTTCAGAAAGATCATTATAGAAACTTCTTTTTTTATCCAATTCTTCAAAAACATAACGCCCCATCCGGCCAGAACGTAACAAATAATTCAGGGTCTCTCCTACTCTGGTAGTATCTTTACCTACAAAAATATCGGGTATGATTCCTCCACCACCATATACTGTTTTACCTCCTGGGGTTTTAAACTTCAAAGAATCTGCTACCTGGATACTATCTGCATTCTGTAATTCGCCATTTTTGTATCGCTCTAAGTATTCATTGAAATACTCTTTATTCCCATTGGTATATGGTTTCTGAATTGAGCGTCCTGTAGGTGTATAATATCTAGAAATGGTCAATCGTATTGCACTGCCATCACCCAAAGCCATTTCTCTTTGCACAAGCCCTTTACCATAAGAACGTCTGCCCACAATGATGCCTCTATCGTTATCCTGAATTGCACCTGCAAAAATTTCACTTGCTGAGGCAGAATTTTCATTAATCAACACATAAAGCTTACCTTCTTCAAAGCTGCCTCTGCGGGTTGCAAAGTTATTTTCTATCGCGCCTTTTTTGTTCTTTGTAAACATGATTAACACATCGTCTTTCAGGAATTCGTCTGCCATTTTTAAAGCAGGGGCGATAAACCCGCCTCCGTTATCCCGCAAATCGATGACTATACTTTGTGCTCCTTCACTTTTTAGAGAATCTAAGGCTCTTTTAAACTCTTTGTACGTGGTTTCTGCGAAACGGTTAATTTTAATGTATCCCAAATTTTCATCCAGCATGTAAGCTGCGTCTAGACTTTGCAAGGGTACTCTTCCTCTTTTAACCACCACATCAAATACGCCCCTACCTTTACGAAATACTTTAAGTTGGACCTGGCTATTTAACTCTCCTTTTAATTTATCGGCCAGCCTGTCACTTAACAAGCTTTCTCCATAAAGTGTATCATTATCGGCCATGAGAATTCTATCTCCAGCTTTGATCCCAGATTTTTCACTTGGCCCACCTTTAATTGTATTGATGACCGATATAGTATCTCTATAAGGATAGTAAGTCACTCCTATACCTATAAAGTCACCTTGCATGCTTTCTGTAATTCCTTCTAATTCTTCGGGAGGGATATATACAGAATGCGGGTCTAAATTCTCTAAAATTCTATTTACAGTGACATCTACAATACTATCTGTATTAATTTCATCCACATACTCATAATCAATATAATCAATAAGACGGTTTAGTTTTTCTTTCTTTGCATTTGAAGAGAATAACTTTGCTGAAGGGTTGCTAAAATTCAGTTTGCTTCCTAAAAACACTCCAGCTCCCACTGCCAGTCCTAAAAACAACGGTAAATATTTTTTTGAATATCCCATTAATCTTCTAAATCCGTAATCTGTTCTATTTCAACCCCAGCTTTGGCAAGAAATGTCAAGCCAGAGTTATCTTTATAACCCATTTGATACACAATCCGTTTAATCCCGGCTTGATGAATCAATTTACTACACTCTTTACATGGTGATAACGTAATATATAGCGTCGCGCCTCTACATGATTGAGTAGACGATGCAACCTTAGAGATCGCATTAGCCTCGGCATGTAAAACGTACCACTTTGTATATCCTTCTTCATCTTCACATGGGTTTTCAAAACCTGTTGGAGTACCATTAAACCCATCTGAGATGATCATTCTATCCTTTACAATAACCGCACCAACTTTTTTTCTCTCACAATGTGATAATTTACCCCATTCTCTTGCTATTCGCAAATAGGCTTTATCGTATTTGAGTTGCTTTTTTTTAGACATAGGGTAGAATGACTTGTATATTCATAACAATCAAAGTACGAATATATTATTACCATGTGGCAAATACAACACAAAGAGGTACTTAATTACCAAATTTTATTGGCGATAAGCATCGGGATTACCATTCCTATAACGATCGAAGAAACAATAAGAATCCAATCTCGCTTTGAAAATCTAAAAAATGTCTGAACGACAAAACTGATGAATACCACAATAACCACTACAATAATTTGAGCGAGCTCTATACCTAAGGCAAACTCGATCAATGGGAAAATCTTAGAACTCACATTACTGCTTATTGCTTTAAAATAGCTAGAAAAACCTAATCCATGTATCAATCCAAAGAAAATGGTTGTCCCATACAAAACACCAATTTTACCACTTTTTGAACCACTTTTTGCCGTTAACAAGTTGAAAATTGCAGTAATCAAAATTGTTAATGGAATTAAAAACTCTATGAGTCTGGAGTTGACAGATATTATATTGTAGGTGGCTAGAAATAACGAAATTGTGTGTCCTAAAGTAAAAAGAGTAATTAATACCAGTATTCGTTTCCAGTTATCAAAAGTATATCCTACAGTAAGTACTATTAAAAAAAGGATATGGTCATAGGCACTCCAATCTAATACGTGACTAAAGCCAAGCTTTACATAAAGCCAAAATTCTGACATATTTTAGTGTTTTTGAGGTTGGGACTAATGTACAATTAAATCGCACAACAAAGAAATCGATAAAAAATTCTTATCAAAAGTTTAATAAAAAATCAGAAACTTTCATTATTCTAATACTTTACAATTAAATTTGTAAGTTTTCTTTTTTATTTTAATACCGGTTTCATTTTTTGAAACTGTTATTATTTAATATTGCATTGTCAAAAGAATTAAAAAACGAACACTTATGAATACTAAGGTTTACAAGCTCAACGCTTTTAATCTTCAGGAAATGTTACTGGTATTAGCCATTATTGGAATTCTTCTCTTAATTGCATTACCCAATTTTTTGCCTCTTATAGCCCAGACCAAAGCACAGGAAGCAAAAATACAACTGAAGACTATCAGCAATATGCAAACCCAATATCGATATTTAAATTCTAAATATTCTCCTGATTTTACAGAAATCAACTATGAAGCTCCCGTAACAGTTAAGAATGGTGGAACCGCTAATTATTCTTATGAAATTACTGAAGCCTCTATTTCTAATTTTAAAGCAAGAGCGACTGCCGTAGTGGATTTTGATGGTGACGGAGTTTTTAATGTTTGGGAGATTGATCAAAACGGAAGTCCAAAACAACTTGTAAAAGATTAATATGTTGATTTTGAAAGGCCTTATTATTTTTAATTTGGTATATATTACATATCAAGATCTTAAAAGCAGAGAGGTCTATTGGTTTTTATTACCATCTCTAATGGTATTACTTGGGTATGTGCATTATTACAATGTTGTTAGAATACACTTTATAACATCATCCCTTATGAATATTGGAGTAATTGTTACCGTACTAGGATTACTATACTTATATAACGTTCTACTAATTAAAAAACATTTTTTTAGAGAAGTTTTTGGCATAGCAGATGCCCTTTATTTTTTAGCCCTTGGCTTTGCGTTCCCCACGGCTACTTTTGTTGTAATTTTCGTTTTCTCGTTAATTTTCTCATTACTTACATGGCTGATTTTGAAACACAAGAGTGAATACAATTCTATTCCCCTTGCTGGTTATATGTCGGCTTTTCTGCTATTCATTTTAATCGGAAACTGGTGTACCAACACCGTTAACTTATATTTGATATAATGAGTATAGATAATTTTGAAATACCAGTCCGCCTGAAGCAATTAATTACTTCTAACCAAGCATTTCATTATAGGATAGTCCCTTTTAATGAAGAGGGAAACCAAATACTTTTTAAAACAGACTCCAAAAATATAGATAGTTTAAAAAAGGAATTATCCATAATATTGAATCAAAATATCGTTTTAGTTCCTGATAGTTCTGAAAATGTGCAATCGTATCTTACTCTTAATTATCGAAAGGCAGTCACAACTCATGAAAAGCTGCATTATGAGGATAACTTTCTACAAAAACTGATCTCTGCTGCTAAAGATTTTGACAGTAGTGATATTCATATGGAACCGTATGAAAAACATTGTCGGGTTAGGTTTAGATTAGATGGTAAACTAAAAGAGATGTATACTATAACACTTAAAGAGTTTCCTCAACTTATTAATCAAATTAAAATACAATCCGGACTAGATATCTCTCAAAAAAGATTGGCACAGGATGGACGTATTACATTTAAAAATCGAGCAGAAGAGTTTGATATCAGAGTCTCTACGATGCCTACATTGTATGGCGAAAAAATTGTTCTTAGACTTTTAAACAGAGATACACAACAGGTACAACTTGACGACTTAGGATTTACCCAAAAAGAGCTTGAACTCTATCGAGAGGCTATCAAAAAACCGCAAGGGATCATTCTCATATCTGGTCCAACAGGTTCTGGTAAAACCACCACGCTATATGCAACCCTAAAAGAATTGAATAAAGAGGTTTCCAACATATTAACCATTGAGGATCCTATAGAATATACCTTAGAGGGTGTAAATCAGGTTCAGTTACGTGAAGACATTGATTTTGATTTTCCGGCAGCACTACGGGCATTTTTACGTCAGGATCCGGATGTAATCATGGTTGGTGAGATTCGAGATGAAAAAACCGCCAATATGGCTATCAAAGCGGCTTTAACAGGACATTTAGTATTGTCAACTATTCATACCAATTCTGCCTGGGCGACGATCTCAAGACTTATCGACATGAATGTCCCTTCTTTTTTATTAGCAAGTACATTAACGATGAGTATTGCACAACGATTAGTTCGAAAATTATGTTCGCATTGCAAAAAAGAAAAGACTTCAGAAACTAGAGATTTTCCATTAGGATTTGATATTCCCGAAACCATCAAAAAACATTATGTAGCAGTAGGGTGTAATCATTGTTATCAAACTGGATATCTTGGACGAAAAGCAATTTATGAGATATTACCAATCACAAAAGAATTAGAAACAACCATACGGCACAACGAATTAGAGATTGATGACTATATCTCAACTCAGCATATTAAAACTTTAAAAAACAATGCCATACGCTTGGTGATCGAAGGGCATACCTCTGTTGAAGAAGTATATCCATTGTTAGCAAACAATTAAGGTTCATGACCCCCAAGGAAATTAGAATAATCACTATGAAAAAAAATATACTACTTATTTACTTTATTCTAGGTTTTGGAATAGCATCCTTTGCCCAAGAAGATGTCCAGGATAAAGATAATACCAGGATAAATACTATCGAAAACAAACTACAATTACTTGGTGTAGATATCCCTGGACTATCTGAAAAAGTAAATATAAATATCTCGAATACCAGCCTTCTAAATTTTTTGAGAGCGATTTCGCAGGTGCACAAAATAAATATAAATATTGCAAGCGAACTTAACTCGATTAATATAGTTAATGGTTTTAACGAGGTAAGTGTACAGGATTTGCTTATATTTCTAGCCAAAGAATATGAGTTAGATATTGATTTTACTGGTAACATTTTATCAATAAGAAAATATACTCCTCCCGATATAATTCCTGTTGAAAAGGAAATTGTAGTTTCGTATGATATTACATCAGAAACATTAACAACCGATTTTACCAATGATCCTTTACCAAAGGTTTTCAGAAAAATAACAGAGCTTTCTGGAAAAAACCTTCTATACGCTCCAGAATTAAATAATAAAACGCTTACACTTTTTATCACTAACGTTCCTATAGATCTTGCCTTACGAAAATTGGCAGAGGCCAATAATCTAGATTTCAATAAAACCAGAGATGGTTTTTACGAATTCGAGTCTATACCCGGAGGCAGTGACCCAAATGGTGCAGGAAGACCACGAAGAAGTCGCAATAATTTTTATTATAAAGTAGTAGATTCAATAAAAAAAGTAATTACTGTAGATCTTAAAAACACACCTATTTCAGACATTATTTATAATATTACAGAAGATCTTAATCTAGATGTATTCACGGCTTCCCCCCTAGAAAATGCTGGTACGGTTACTGTAAAAGCAGAAGCAATACGTTTTGACGATTTACTCATTAAGATTTTTGAGAGCAACGCTAATAGAAATCCTACCAATCAAAATAATCAAGAAAATAATTCACAAAATTTTCAAAATAATACGCTACCTAATTCAGATAATTTCACTTTTAAAAAAGAAGGAGATGTTTATTATTTTGGCACTGAAAACCAACTATCGCTCAAAAAAATTGATTTAATACAGATGATGCACCGCTCCATTGCTATGTTAGGAGATGCGAATCCTTCAACTTCCTATGGCAATAGTTTTACGAACAATAATTTTGTTACTGGAGGTACTAGTTTTTTTGGAAATACCGCAAATACAGGATTAAATCAGCCCAATATTAACAATAGAAATCGTAATAACTCTAGTAACAGATTCTCTGGGAATGGATCTCCCCAAAGCTCTGAAGCCGGCTCTATTTCAGATATATTTCCAGCAAGTATTAGCGAGGGTCTGGATATCAAAATTGATACCGAACTAAACAGTTTTATAGTTAGTGGATCAGGTACTCGGGTCGAGAAATTCAAGAAATTCGTAAAGTATATCGACAAACCAGTACCGCTTATTCTTATAGAAGTTATGATTCTTGAAGTAAACCGAAGTGCAACCATAGAAACCGGAGTAGAATTTGGGCTTGGAGAAGAACCTGCAAATGATAAGGGAGTGGCTTTCCCCAATGCTAACATCACCCTAGGGGCACAAACTATAAATAGAATTATCGGTGGCTTTGATGGTTTTGGATCTTTAAATTTAGGGAATGTAGTTCCTAACTTTTACATGGACATCAAGGCTATGGAAACCAACGGAAATGTAAAGATTCTATCCACTCCAAAGTTAAGTACTTTAAATGGCCATAAAGCATATTTGTCCAGTGGGCAAACCACATATTATACGGTAACCAGTCAGAATATTATTGGATCACAAAATCCTCAAACTACAGAGATTGTAAACTATCTACCTATAGATGCCGAATTGGCTTTGGAATTTAAACCCTTTGTTTCAGGAGATGGACAAATTACTCTGGACATTCAGGTAATTCAATCCAATTTTAGTGGTGAGCGCATTGCAGAAGATGCACCGCCAGACATTAATAGCCGTAGATTTTCTTCTATTATGCGTATGCAGGCAAACGATGTTGCTATTTTAGGTGGAATTGAACAAAAAGTTAAAAATGACTCAGGATCTGGTGTCCCTTTATTATCCCGAATTCCGATCATAAAATGGTTATTTAGCAAAAGGGTTAGAGAAGATTCAAAAAGACGATTAAATGTTATTATCAAACCTACAGTTTTTTACTAATGCTCAATAAACTGGCATCATATAATCCCAAAGGGAAAACTTTTCTAGCGTTAGAACATTATTCTGAACACGATAATTCGCTATCGATTTTAGGATTAGAAGTTCTATTAAAAAAAGAGGAGCTTGATATTACCAGAAGCTTTAAAGCGAATAGTTTTCAGGAACTAGCTGGTTACATAAAAAATATCCAAAAAATCAGGCTGGTAATTACAGGCGACAACGTTCTTACCAAAGAAGTAAACAATATAGGGAAAGATATCGAAATCTTATCTGAGGCATATCCTAATCTAAATCTAGATGATTTTTATTATCAAATACTAAAAACGAGTAAAAAGTCATTTGTAACAGTTTGTAGAAAACAATATGTAGATGCTATAATTCAAAATTACCGACAAGAGAAAATTATAATTACTGAAATTTCTTTGGGCAATCTGAAGATGGCTGCGTTAGTACCTTACATCCAAAAAGAAGAAATTTTAAGTTATACTTCTACAATTCAATTCCAGGATAAAGAGGTGTTTTCTATCCTTGCTAGAATAAGTCATGACGTGCAAGACTATACTATGGAGGGTTTTGCAATTTCTAGTATCTACACACTTCCTCTAGCTATTGTGTTAGATTCATTTTATGATCAAACACGGATTTTTGGTAATATTGATGAGAAAAACCAACAACTACAAAATGAGTACAAAGAATCTCTCTTCTTCAAAAAAGCTTTGCAATATGGTGTAGGATTTTTGCTAATAACATTACTTATCAATTTCTTTGTCTTTAATGCCCAATACCAAAAATGGCAAAACCTACAGGAGGAAATTCAGGTATATACTACTCAAAATGAAAGTATAAAAAAGCAACAATCTATTGTAAATACAAAAGAAGCTATTGTAAACAGCATACTTACCACCGGATTCTCTAAAAGCTCATTCTATATTGATCAAGTAATACGAGCACAACCTACGACAGTTCTATTAAATTCATTCACATATCAACCCAAGACCAAAACGACACGAAGTGATAAGCCAATTTCGATTAAAAATAATGTGATATCGATAAACGGAAACTCAGTTGATAAGGCAGGTTTTACTACTTGGCTAAACACCATTGAAGATTTGGATTTTGTAGACACTGTAACTATCATCCACTACGGGATGGATAAAAAGAACACCTCAAGTTTTGAAATAACAATCAATCTCACTCATGACACAACGAAATAAAAACATATTGCTAATAGTAGGACTGTTATTAATGTTGTTCATTGCTTACCGCTTTGGGTATTCTAAAACTTTTAGTCTTCGTAGTGAAGTAACAAAACTCGAAACTCAAAAACTGGCATATCAATCTGCTCCTGCACAATTAGCTGCTCTAACCAATAAAGAAAAACAACTTGATGAGATTCTTCAAAAAAATAATGTCGAAGGAAGTTCTTTGCAAAACAACATCCTTACAACCTTAAATACCCTCTCCAATCTATCTGAATTTAAAATAATAGCTTTTGAAGAACCTCATATTTTTACCAATGAAACTAGTCAAAAAACTGCCACGACCTATAATTTCACCATTCAAGGAAATTATAAATCGCTTATAGACGTAGTATATGCGCTGGAACAAAAGTATAGTTTTGGGAATTTGATTCACGTAGATTTTGAAAAGAAGAAAAATTTCAGAACCAGAAAAAGCTATTTGCAATGTAGGGTTTTATTGCAAAGGTTGAACTAATAATGTACAGTATAGAATTTTAAGTTAAAAATTTTGATCATAAACAGCTCACTAGTCTTTTTATATTTATTAGTAAAATATTAACAATTTGAATTTTAACTTTTAAAATTATCTTAAGATTCATATATTTGAATCTTATTCTACCTACCCCAGGATAATTACAAACTTAATAGTGTTATTGAATGAAGAAATTCATTTTTATCTATAGTGTAGCCAGTATGCTATGCTTAATTTCCTATGGGCAAACGGTAAATGTTTCCTATTTGAATCTCACCACAAACAATGGGGATCCTGATAATTTTTTAGAATTCGGAATTCAACCAGAGAGTAAGGCAGATTTTATGGGCAACAATAACTCTCATAGTTATAATAATGTAGATGACTTCTCAATTTATATTCATAAGAACAGGGACATTATATTGGGAACTGGTTTAAGAAATGTAATTATCTTCCCTAATGATAGTGGTAAAGTTGATATAGAAACTACTAATACTAATACAAACTTGCAGATTGGTGATGGTAATCACTCGGGATCTCCCGTTGTTAAAGTTAAAAAGAAAAAAATATCGCTAGCTCCTCTTAATTTCAGTAGTTCAGTTTGGCTTTTTACAACCAGAGGCAATGAGTACTATGCTAATTTAATTATTAACCATTCAAACAATAAGACTCTTACTTTAAAAAAAGATTACAATGTAGGCATCGGTATTACAAATCCTATCATAAAACCCACTATAAAATGAAAAATACCCTATCAATATTAATAATAGCTTTTGGATTTAGTCATATCATTGTAGGTCAAAATTATTTTAGCTTTAATGGGAGTGCAGATGTTTTGTTCAGATATGAACCTAGAGGTTTAGGAGGCCGAGCTCTTGTTCATGGTATGGATAATAAACTAATTATTAATTACAACAGTGATTTTTCGGGAGGCACAGAGGTAAATGGATCGCTAAAAATTGGAAATTCAGAAAATTACTTTGAATATAATGGGAGTGCAGATGTTCGTCTCCAATATAAGAGTCGAGGTTCCGGAGGTCGAGCTTTAGTTCATGACTCAAATAATAGATTATCTATAAATCATGGAGGCGATTTCACTGGTGGTACTTTTATTGGAGGACACAAAATTGTCTTTCCAAATGCTAATATAGGCATCGGCACCAGTAATCCAGACTCAAAACTCACGGTAAAAGGAAAAATCCATGCCGAAGAAGTAAAAATCGACCTAAGCGTTCCCGCACCCGATTATGTATTCAAAAAAGAGTATGACCTGCCAACCCTTGAAAAAGTACAACAATACATTCAGGAAAAAGGACACTTACCCAACATTCCTTCTGCCAAAATTATGGAAACCGAAGGAGTAGAACTTGGTGAAATGAATATGAAATTATTGGAGAAAATTGAGGAATTGACCTTATATATTATTGAGCAGGAGAAAGAGATTGAGAAATTTAAGACATACAAAAATAAGATCGAAGAACTCGAAAGGAAGTTAGATCTTTTATTAAAAAACAAGTAAACCAAAATAATGACATGAAAAAAGTCGTAGTATTAATTGCTGTACTAATATCGTTTAGTATAGAAGCTCAAAATACATTCCCAGCATCTGGTAATGTGGGCATTGGAATCTCTTCACCAAGTTCGAAACTTGAATTAAAAAGTGGAGGCCAAAGATTCAAATTTTTAACAGGAACAAATTCTAGTGGCTATATATTGGACATTGGAATAAATGATGATGGAATAAACTTCAATAACAATTCAACCATAAGGGGGTTTAATTTTAAAAATGCCAATGGTAGTTTAATGAATATTTTATCAAATGGTAATATTGGAATAGGAACCACGACACCAAAGGCTAAACTACAGGTAGACGGAGCTGCAAAAGTTGGTAAATGGAGCGTCTTAACTTTGGATTGGACTAACCAAACCAATTGGGGAGGTAATTCAAACAATTGGGCGGGATACATTGGTTTTAATGCATTCAGAAACAACAACGAAACTAAAGATTATTATAAGGGAACTAACAGATACACTTCAAAAGGGGTTTTTGAAGGTTCTAATTACGGTTTTAGATGGCTATATAGAAATCATAATGGTTATGATTCCGATGGCCAACATAAACTTACAGAATATATGCGTTTGACTAACAACGGAAACTTAGGCATCGGCACCAATAATCCCGACTCAAAACTCACGGTAAAAGGAAAAATCCATGCCGAAGAAGTGAAGATCGACCTAAGCGTTCCCGCACCCGATTATGTGTTCAAAAAAGAGTATGACCTGCCAACCCTTGAACAAGTGCAACAATACATTCAGGAAAAAGGGCACCTGCCTAACATCCCTTCTGCCAAAATGATGGAAACTGAAGGAGTCGATTTAGGAACTATGAATATGAAGTTGCTGGAGAAGATTGAAGAATTGACCTTATATACTATTGAGCAGCAAAAAGAGATCAAGGAGTTGAAATCAATAGTCGAAAAGATGATCAAAAAAAGATAGTAACTCATTTTCTAAATAATATGAATTAAAAAAATATAGAAATTCAGAACAACATGATCAAATCAATAAAAATAGGAAGCATAGAAATAAAGATCCTAATGGCAGTACTATTCTTAACTGCAATTGAACTAAAGGCCCAACATGATTATGATAATCAATCTGTAATTTATTCTAAAAATGCAAATCTAGGACTCGGTACAAATACGCCTTCTTCCTTTGGGACAGATTCTCCAACTTTAGATCTAAGAGGTCAAAGAACTCAGAGAACAGGCTCAATTTTGGGGCAGTCATCAGATCTTTCCATAGGATGGAAAATTGGTCGTGCAGATGACTCTTCTCTTCCTAATGGCATGGTGATAGGCACATTAGATTCAGCACCTATCAATTTTCAAACTGGAGGAAATAATACAAGATTTACAATTGATAACATTGGAAATGTTGGAATAGGAACAATAAACCCAAATATGAAACTTCATATCAAAAATCCATCAGGTGGAGCAGCAATTGGAATAGAAAGAGGCAATAAAATATGGAGATTTGATATTGAAGATACAGGAAACAAACTTTTTTTAAGCAATACATCTAATCCTGGTAATTTACTGTTTACTTATACAAATGATGGTAAATTTGGCATCGGCACCACCGCCCCAGACTCAAAACTCACGGTAAAGGGAAAAATACATGCCGAAGAAGTAAAAATCGACCTAAGCGTTCCTGCACCCGATTATGTGTTCAAAAAAGAGTATGACCTGCCAACCCTTGAAGAAGTACAACACTACATTCAGGAAAAAGGACATTTGCCTAATATTCCTTCTGCCAAAATTATGGAAACCAAAGGAGTTGATTTGGGGATCATGAATATGAAATTATTGGAGAAAATTGAAGAGTTAACACTTTATGCGATAGCACAAGAAAAACAACTGAAAAAGCAACAATACATAAATAAAACCCTGGAGAATCGATTAGAAAAAATTGAAGCATTATTAATAAAAGAATAGTAAATAAAAAGTCAAAACTACGAAAATAGAGTAACAAAAAAACTCCCTACTGACGACATCAGACTTAAAAAACAAAAACAATGAACAAATTAGCACTACCCATCTCAATCCTGGCACTTATTACCGCAGTAATTTCTTTTTTCTATCTACAATCATCATCAGAATTGGTGTACGTAGATGTGAATAAACTTTTAGATGGATATAAAAGAACCAGAATTGTAAAAGCCGAATTTGATGAAAAGGCGAAAACGATGAAAACGAATGTAGATAGCTTGATTGTAGGTTGGCAAAATGAGTTGAAAACGTATGAAAAAGAACGGAGCTCAATGACTAAAAAAGAAATAGAACTTAAACAAGAATTATTAGGCAACAAACAGCAACAAATCAATAATTACCAACAGGCGGTACAGAAACAACTAGTAGAAGAAGATAAAAAAGTTACACAAACCGTAATTAACGATATAAATGATTTTGTAAAAGAATATGGTAAAAAAAATGGATACAAAGTGATTTTTGGCGCTACCGGAAACGGAACTATTATGTATGGTGAAGCATCTGCCGATCTTACTGATAAAGTTTTGGAACGCCTAAATGCAGAATTTGAAGGGAAGTGATCATGAAGGTTTGTCAATCCAGACTTGATGCGAAATCCAAAGATGAAAATAGATGCTATAGGCACAGCACTAAATTAAAACAGATGTCCACAACGACTTCCCTTTTTAAAAGAATGACAAGGATAGTAATGCGCTGTCTAATTTTGACGACAGTACTTACCTCCTGCACCTCAAAGAATTTTGATTCGGCAGAGGAGCTACTGGAGTACATCAAGCAGCCAGAGAATGGGTACTTGTATACCAAATCGGTAAATGGAGTTGATTTCTCGATGCTGTATAAACCAACAGACTTATTGGTTGATCAAGAATTGACAGGAGCGTATTCCTCTTCTAAAGTAGATAGTTTACGAAGTAAATACAGAGCATATTTGTATTTCACATTATCCATGTCTAAAAACAACCAGGAATTACTAAGCAATGTAGCCGGAAACAAACAACAATTTGGAGCTATGGTCAACGAATTAGCCTTTGGTATGGAGCAAAAAGTACATCTATACACTCCACAAAAAGATACCATTGCGATGGCAGATTATATCTATCCCAGGATGTATGGTATGAGTGGGGCAACCACCATGTTGTTAGTCTATCCAAGAGATAAAAAAGTAACCAACGAAGATTATTTTATAGTAACAATAGAAGATTTAGGATTTTATACTGGAGAAGTAAAATTTAAGATCCCAACAGAGATGATAAACAACGAACCAAGAATAAAATTTAAATAGAGTTATAAGACTGAAACTGAAAGTCTCAAGAAAACTTTAGACTTCGTAAAAAATAGAAACCAAAAACTTCAAACCAGAAACTTGATGAAGAACACCAAAACAAATTTTTCACATAGAGTCATTGCCGTCTTTTTTGCAATGACGTTTTTACAAACACTTATCCCGTATAACCAGTTATGGGCTAATAATAATGGGCCTAACGCACCAGAAGCTGCATCATTCGAACCGATTGATGCTACCGATATGGTGAATTTATTAACAGGGGATTTTACTTATGTTTTGCCATTACTAAATGTACCCTCTCCAGAAGGAGGATATCCTTTAGCATTGGCGTATCACGCCGGTATTGCTATGGATCAGGAAGCTTCTTGGGTTGGACTAGGATGGTCTTTGAACCCAGGTGCAATCAACAGATATGTTTCTGGTGTTCCCGACGATTGGAAAAGTACAAAAAAGTACAGCGTCGTTTATGATGAAGGTGGGGTTGCTAGGTCATATACAGGAGGAGTAAGTGTTGGATGGGGTGATGGCTTATATTCGGCTGGATTATATGCTAGTTATTCTGAAAACAGATCTTCAAACGGTGAAAATTCATACGATTTTAGTGTTGGAGGTAATTATGGTCCACTTCAAGGTAGTATTGGATCGCGCGGCACGAATTTCGGAATAGGAATTCCTCTGGGAGCTGGATTTAAAGCTAGCATTGGCACATCAGGAGTCGGTCTTAGTTATGAGAGAAGTTCCGGCGCAAATTCTATTGGATTATCTGTTAACCAAAGTTTCAAAGACGGAAGTACATTATTATCCCTTAATGGCTCTTCTAATTATGGGGCAAGTCTGGGGGTTTCTCTAAGTTCTAGAGACGGTTTAACCGTAAGTGTTATGAATGGCTCTTTTGATTTCAGTGGTAGTGAGTCCTTGTCAAGACAACTATCTGTAGTCAACAGAACTTTAAGAGCTGTAATTCCAATTCCTACGCCATCAGGAGCAGTTAATATTGATGCAGCATATCGAAAAACTAAATATTGGGTTTATGAAAATGATTATTCCATTTTTGATGGTTCATTATATTCTGGTAATATTAGTAATTCTTTAGAAAATAGCTTGTTTGACTATAAAGTTGCGTTTGATTCTTACGAATCTTATTATGAAACAGATCGAAAACAACAGTCGAAGGAAGCTAATTATTCTTTAATATCTTATGATAGCTACTCTGTTTCTGGTCAGGGTATATCTGGAAGCATTAAGCCATATATTTTTGAGGATGCCGTTTTAAGAAATCAACAAAGAACCATCGACACAGATACAGAAGGTAACTCAATTGCCGCAGCTTTTTATGATTATCCAACAGGTACAATTGGAGATAAGTTTACTAAAGGATTCAACGATATTCATTTCTATTTTGAAAACGAGAACTCTTCATTTTTAAAGGTGAGTTCTGGAAACTGGACATCTTCTAATAATAATTATAGTAGTATATTCAACTTAAATACTTCTAACAGTAGGACAGATACTTCAATAAACGTAAATGGTATTGTCCAAAATGGGTATAATACAGACAGTAAGAGAATGCGAAAAGGTTCTTTTATCGAAACTTTTACAAATCAGCAGATATTAGATGCTCCTTCACGTATAGTACAACCTCAAAACTTTAATAGAAACAGATCTAGAGTTCCAAGGGATGGAATTGGAGCTTATAAAATTACAACAACTGATGGAAAAACGTATCACTATTCTATACCTGTTTATCAACATGAGAAATTCTCCAGAGTAGCAGAAGTAAATAGAGATATTAATAAACAATTTTCAGAGGAAGTACAGCTCGATCCTTATGCTACTCATTGGCTGTTAACAGCAATTACAGGCCCGGACTATGTAGATACCAATAACAATTATCTTGTTGATGAGGCAGATTATGGATATTGGGTAGAATTTAATTATGGTATGTGGAGCGAAGGCTTTGGATGGAGAACTCCGACTACTGGATATCAGACTTCTGAAAAAACAAAAACATATCAATGGGGAATAAAAGAAATCTATTATTTGGATAAAATTAAAACCAGAACACATACTGCCCTTTTTGTAAAAGAAAACAGATTGGATAATCTATCTTCATCTTCAATATTAAATGTGGGATCAAGATCTAATCCAAAAGTATATAATGATATTCATATAAAAGATTTTATCATTGGGGATGATGGGAAAAGCTATTTCAATGGGGTTTACGATGAAGTTAATCCAAGATTTGGCACGTTCTACATTGAGTCAAGACATAAATTCTTTTTAAATCTTAATGAGCAAAAATCTCTCAAACTCAAGAAAATCATTCTCTTAAAGAACAGCAGTTCCTATGCCAACATAAGTAAAACCAACTCGTCTGAAGAAAATGAAATTACAGGAGGAGAAATAGCAATAGAAGAGAGTTTTCAACAGTTCGATCTATTGGGGAGGGACATAGGTACTTTACACAAGCCAATAACAGATAGGACTTGGAAGGCAAATTTTTATAAAAATATTCTTGACACCAAGGATATCGAATCTCTAAACGATATTGATAATGATGCTATCCAGATCATTGACTTTAATACATCGTATAACCTAGTTAGAAACACTCCGAATTCTAAATCGAATGACAATGAAAAATTGACTTTGGATCAGGTTCGCTTTAGAGGAAAAAAAGGAAAAATGCTTATGCCACCATATCTTTTTGACTATAACAATAAGCATGCAGAGTATAATAATAATGCTAAAGACGTTTGGGGTTATAGAGATGATACACCTGCGAGTTGGAGTTTAAAGAAAATTACAACTCCATTAGGATCGTCCATTTCTGTAGAATATGAAGAAGATAAATTTAGATATGAGGCAGCTATAACTGCACCCGCGGAAGTTAATAAAAATGGTGGAGGATTAAGAGTGAAAAACTTAATCTTAGCACTTGATAACAAAGAATACATCACTTCATATAATTATAATATTCCTGGAACAACAACATCCTCGGGAGTTACTTCATATGCTCCAGCGAAAAACGAGAAAGAAGTTAAATATATTGGAGAAATACCAGGCCCCTCTGTAATGTATGAATATGTGAGTGTTGAACATAAATTTTCGACAAATCAAATCAAGTTTAAAGATGTTTTTCGATTCAATGTATTACAAAAAATGCAAGAGAAAAATGGTGGTTTCGAAATGGGAAGTATGCTCTCTTTAAAGAAAACCCAAAACACCAACCAAAATATTAATGTAAATGGAAATGTGCGTTCTACTAATTTTTCAAAATTTGAACTTGTTGATCATACGGCATCATTAGGAAGTTTGATTTCTAAAAAAAGTTTTAATGGGAAAGGACAGCTCATGTCTAATATAGAAAATGAATACTATAGTCCTAATGAAATACAACAAGGCGCACATCAGGAAACTAATAAAATGTATAAGAGTGTTAGAGAAGGATCTGTGTATAAAAATTTATTAAGTACATCAAGTAAAACAAAACTTCCTAACGTCTTAAAATCCACAACTAATTATTCGGGTAATCAAAAAACCACATCTCATTTTGATGAGTATAATTTCCTAACAGGTCAAGCTACTGTAACTCGTTCTAGTCTAAGCGATGGGACGAATATTATAACAAAATCGTTTCCGGCACATGATATATATGCCGGTATGGGAAGCAAAGCTGACAATTCTACTAATAAAAATATGTTGTCACAAATTGCCGCTAACCTAACTCAGATTAACATTAATGATACTTGGAAAACTATAAACGCAGGCATAACTACGTGGACGAATAATTGGTCGTATCGTAAGTTTGATGGATCTTTAGAATCTACAGCTACTGGTAATGCAAAAATCTGGCGTAAGCATAAAGCCTACGTTTGGAAAGGTGATGTAGATACTAATGGAGCATATCTAGGATATACTGGTGACTTTGATAATTTTAATTGGCAAATCAACGGTACTCAAACCAATCCTAAATGGATTAATACGTCAACAGTAAGCCTTTATGATCATTACTCGATGCCATTAGAAACCTTAGATATTAATAACAATAAGGTTGCTACCAAAATGGGGGACAATAACTCTAAAGTATTTGCAGTTGCCAATGCTGGATATAAGGAAATGTTCTATTCTGGAGCTGAAGATCTGAATGTAAAGACAGGTTATTTTAGTGGAGAGGTATATACAGATGCTACAGCAACATTGTCCAATACCTCACATACTGGAAAGTATTCTATCTCCGTTGGCGCCAATAAGAAAGCTTTTGCAGCTAAACTTGACAAGGGTGAGTACAAAGTTTCCGTATGGGTCAATAAAGATGCAAAGTTTTATCTTCCAAGTTTAACCAGGCTTAAAGTTGGAAGTAATGTTATCTCCTATGACACAGAAGAAGTTGTGAACGCTGGAGATTGGGTACAGTACAATTTCTATACCGGTGAAATTTCCCCGGGACAGGAGGTGTACGTATATAACACGAATCGTAACGGATTGTATGATGATTTTAGAGTCCATCCTATAGAATCCTCAATGACCAGTTATGTATACAACGAATGGGATGAATTAACCCATATAATAGGCCCAAACAACCTAGCAACAAAATATGAATATGATGATGTGGGAAGATTGGAAAGAACATATTCAGAAGTTGTTGATGCTAATGGTGTTACAGGAGGGTTTAAACTCGCAAAAGAAGTGAACTATAACTATAAAAAAGTAGCCGAAGTAGATGCTAATGGGAACGGTATTATTGATCCTGTCGAGTCGTATCCTCCATTAGGCATCAGTCTGTATATAGATAGTACAATTGACTACGCAACTGAGGCCGTTGCAAGAGGTATAGGAGGTAGCGGAAGTTATCAATATCGGTGGGCCATTAGCAATACTCCCATAGGATCCAACCCATCCTATGGGGCATGGGGATCCTCTAGCACAAAGACCATATATGATGCCTGTGGAGAAACTACTTATGTGCAGTGCCAGGTAAAAGATACTCAAACACAGGACACATCAACCAGAAGTACTAGTCGCTTAAGAAGTTGTTCTGGTGATGGAGATCCCATAATAGCCCCGGCAGGACAACAACAATAATCAACTTAGCAAAAAAATTAAAGAGCATGAAAATCAAAATTTTATATACATTTTTCCTTCTTTGCGTTGCATTAACCTCTAGAGCACAAGAAATTTTGCCTATAGGAGACGTAGATTGTGGACCTGGTGAATTTGTTACTAAGTATTTTCAGGATTATGATAAGGATGGAGCCGGTAATGCTGAAATTTTCATCGAATTATGTAGCGATCCAGGGATCGGATGGGTTGCTTTCAACGACTCAGATTGCGATGATAACAATCCCGATGTACAAGGAGAAAAAAATTGGTATTTCGATAAAGACAATGATGGTTTAGGGTCTACTATGAACGGCCCTTACATTGTCGCTTGTGAAGAACCTTTTAAAAATGACAGCACAAAAAACTATGTCACAAACAATGATGATTGTAATGATAATATAAATGCGGTAAGAGGAAAAACAGCGTATTATCTGGATAATGATAAAGATGGCCAAGCTGCTATAAATGCAAGTCCAAGATATGAATGTAGTAATCCTTCTACAACGACTACAACATATGTGACCGCTGAAAATCGTACTGATTGTGATGACACAAATCCCAATATTCAGCAAAGAACCTGGTACAAAGATATCGATGGTGATGGTTTTGGTGAACCAGGCAACCCTATAGTTCGCTGTCAAAAACCCAATGGCAACTATATCGACAAAAATGATGATTTATGTCCTGGCGTTTATGGTGATTATGACGGTTGCCCCGCTGCCGGAGAAAATACAGCCGAACTATGGAATACAGTACTGGTGACTACTTTTGACATCACCAGAAAAGAAATTGGCAAAAGCAAATCATACTTTGATGAGTTAGGAAAATCGATACAGTCTCAAGCCAAAGATTATAAAACCGGAAAAATCTGGGCTAATGAAATTTATTATGATAGCCAGGGAAGACCTGCTTTACAAACTCTAAGCGCCCCTACAAACGAAGATATCCCAAGTGACTTTTTATTTAGACAAGGATTATTAAAGAAATCAAACGGTAGTCCTTTTACGAAAGCTGATTTCGAAAACGACCCAGAAAATCCATCGTTGGCAGGTCAGCAACCCAATACCGTAGGTTGGTACTACAGCACTAACAATACTACAGAACCGTATCAAGATGTAACACAAAGACCATATTCCAGAACAATCTATAGCGAATTAAATCCCGGAAGCGTTTTAAAAACTATAGGGGGTAATAAAATCGATGGAACATGGAAAAATGGTTATACATTCTCTATGCCTGCCGGTCAGGAATTATCAAGTCCCGCAGCCTTTGGAAGCAATTGGAATACCAATCATAAAGTGATCAAAACGATATCCCGAGATGTACGAGGAGAAGAAAATGTACTATTTACAGACACCGATGGTCGTACACTCGCAACAGCACGTAGTGGTGGCAATGCCTTACGGGATTCAGACATATTGATAAACGAACAAGGATATGTAGATATACATGTCCCAAAAGGCACCACAGGAGTTCAACTTTTTGGAAATTCAGGTATTGCGCTGGATATCTATGATCTGATTACCGAGCAAAAAATAAATACAGCGGCGGGAAGCTTATCCAACGGATTTTATAGAATCACGGTTCGTAATGTAGATACGTATACCCCTGGAGCCATACGCATTCGATGCAAAGAAAACTACTATGACTATAGTTTAAACTACTATGACAAAGCCGGGCGATTGCTAAGTAGTAAACAGCCCTTAAATCATCTAGAAAGTACTTTTCAGTACAATTCAATAGGGCAATTAGAAACTACTACCAGTCCAGATGAAGGAGACGCTTCGTTTAAATATCGTAGAGACGGCCAAATTCGTTTTTCTCAAAACAGTAAACAGAAAGATCCTAATGAAGATGGTAATATTAGCGATGCAGAATTCTCCTATACCAATTATGACCTAAGAGCAAGGCCTATAGAAAGCGGTGTTCTAGAAAACATGAACTTCTTAACCGCAGATCCAGATGGAGACTTGCCCACAGGAATTAAAAAAGAGCAGCATAAAACTACCTATGATGCTTTATCAACCTCAGATACCAACGCATTACCCGCCAATTATAGAAACCCTTCGTTTCTAGCAGGTAATGTTGCCAAAACAGAAAATGACCATACCACAACCTACTATAGCTATGATATCTATGGCAGAGTACAGTGGATTGTGCAAAATATAACAGGATTGGGTATCAAAACCATCGATTATGAATACAATCCTGTGACCAGCCAGGTAGATCGGGTGGTCTATCAAAAAGGAAATCCAGATCAATTTATACATCGATATACCTACGATCCCATAGATTATAGCCTTACCAAAGTAGAAACTTCGACCAATGGCACCCAGTATACCGAGCATGCTTCGTATCACTATTATGAGACCGGCGCATTAAAACGTGTTGATATCGCACAAGGATTACAGGGTACAGATTATGTGTATAACTTGCAAGGAGCCCTAAAAAGTATCAACCACCCAAGTTTAACGAGTAGTAATGACCCTGGTGGTGATGCCAATGATCTGTTTGGGATGATTATCGATTACCATAACCACGATTACAATCGCCCCTTACGCAATATTAAAAGTGCCGACTATGGGGTAAACCAGTACAATGGTAATATTAAAGGAATACGATGGAATTCAGAATATAATCCCATTGCGGGCAAGGAGCATGCCTATAGCTATCAATATAACCGAAACAACTGGTTACAAGCAGCAACGTATGGCCACTTTACGGGCGATTATAGTAGTTTACCCATTATAACCGAAGGAGAAGAAGGTACAGCCGCACAGGATAATATCACGACTACAGAGGTTATTACAGGTACAAAAAACTATGTGGCGAATGATTATATTTCCTTAAAACCCGGATTTCATGCCAAAGCAGGAAGCTCTGTCTCTGCCAAGATCTCTGGCATGGGACCAACGCATACTGTAAATGCAGGAGCATTGGCCCTCAATACCAATGGTGATTACAAAGTAGATAATCTTACCTATGACGCCAATGGTAATATACAATCCTTGGACCGTAACAAGCATACCGAGAGCGGCAATAATGCGATGGATAAGTTGTCTTATGTATACAAAACCGATAAACCCAACCAACTATTACGGGTAGATGATACCGTAGGTGATGTAGCAGGCGCCGGCGATATTGGCGATCAAAATGGCAATAACTATGAGTATAATGAGATCGGACAGTTAATAAGAAACAATGAAGAAAACATTTCTTATCTTTATAACGCCAGTGGATTGGTGACCGAGGTGCAAAAAAGCAACACACCTTTGGTGAAGTTCTTTTACAATGACAAAGGGCATCGGGTAAAAAAAGAAAGTTATAACCCCGGCAACGGTAATTTGGTATATACCGAACATTATGTACGGGATGCAGCAGGTACGGCCTTAGCAATCTATAGAAATGACCAAGTGGTAGAAAACACCATTTATGGGGCAAGCAGATTAGGAGTGCGTAAAAGTGATGGCTCCCATTTGTACCAACTAACCGATCATTTAGGCAATGTACGTGCTGTGGTAGGTAAAACAGCATCTGGGCAAGCCATGGCGATGAGTAGTGCTACAGATTACTACCCCTTTGGGATGCCAATGCCGGGACGAAATATTGTAGGCGATTACCGTTATGCCTACCAAGGGCAAGAAAAAGACCCGGAGACTGGGAAGGAAGCGTTTGAGCTAAGGCTTTGGGATGGACGAATTGGCAGGTGGTTGACTACGGATCCTTATAGACAGTTTAATTCCCCTTATCTTGGGATGAGTAATAACCCTATTAATGGAATTGACCCAGATGGAGGTTTTTGGCAAGAATTAGGAAACTGGCTTGGGGGTAAAGGATGGATTAGTAATGAAGGATTGGATTATTTACAAACCAAAGGAATTACCAATTACGATTCACATTATTCTAAGAACCCTTTAGATCCTAAAGGCTATCATACAATAGCGTATGATAATTCAGATGGAGAATTGACTTTTCATAATTTTAAAAATGTTGATGATTTAGGATTTGAATTTTTGGGAGACAGATATGATTATCAATTTAAAATAAGCGCAGGACTTCAGGTTAAAGAAAACTTTAGTGATATATTTAAATTAAATGTTAACTTGCTATCAAGAACATTTGCTCAATGGAACTCGAAAGATGGATTTAGAGGCCCTGATTTTTATGTTAAAAATTTAGAGTTAAAAACTGGATTTGGAGCTGCCTTTTATGGTATTAATTTTGATGTTAGTGCCACGGGAAGTGAAATTAATGATGCTGGAGTAACAAGGAGAAATGGTGGACTTATGAAATTAAAACTTGATGCACATGGTGGATTTACTTCGTTATTGCAAGTGGGAATAGACACAGATATATATAAGAAAAATTCAACTAATATTTATAGACAACACGGTATAGGCCTATCACATGGTGTTGGTGTAGTAGTAGATTTTTCTATAGCAACGAAACAATCTATATTCAAAAATTAAGAGTAAGGATGGATAATAAAACCTTTTTGTCATTTCGACATTCAAAAGCATTGATTTATTTTGTAGTTTCTGGACTTAGCTTTGTATTAATACTAATATTTGTAGAACTTATTAATAGAGGTCAAATAAAGGAATTTGTATTTCTTTTTTTACTATTCTTAGGATTGATTTTTTTCTTGTTATTTATTTTGCTAAAAATTAATAAACTTAATTTGATTTATTTTGATGAAGAGTATGTTTATTTAAATACTGATAAGCAGAAAATTAATATTAATAACGTAAAATCCATACGGTATTATTTATTGGCAGCAAGTTACATCTCTTTTGAAAATGAAAATAAGAGATATTATTTTTTAGTAGATAAAAATGAATTATTGTTTAGAAAAAAAAGAAAAAAAATTTTAGAGATAAGTAGTCGACCCTCTTCCTCCGCTCCGCAAAGAGTGATTAAATAAAAGTTAGGATGCTGCGCGAATGTCCCCCTGATGCCGCTAGTATGCGCTACCCCCTGATACCGCTAGTATGGGCAACCGCTAGTTTTCAAAACTAGTGGCGGTAAAGATTGGCAGAGTATGAGTAAGAAAACAGTAAAAGCAGTCACGATAACGTGGCTGTTTTTATTTTATAAACTACTTAGTTTTATCCCCCGCTGGCGCGAGCAAAACTAAGTATCGGCTAGCGCGATGGCTCTGGCTCGTGCCGTCAAAGCTTGGCAGTTGTGGTTTTGTTTTCTATAGACTACCCCCAATTTCCATAATACAATCAAATGATAAATGTTAAAATATCAGGTAGCAACTCTTTAATAAGTTTGCTACCTTTTTATTACTGCCCCAATTTCCATGATACAATCAAATAAAAATTGTTAAAATAATATATGGTTATAGCCCCTGATGCCGCTAGTATACGCTACCGCTAGTTTTCAAAACTAGTGGCAGTAAAGATTGGCAGAGTATGAGTAAGAAAACAGTAAAAGCAGTCACGATAACGTGGCTGTTTTTATTTTATAAACTACTTAGTTTTATCCCCCGCTGGCGCGAGCAAAACTAAGTAACGGCTAGCGCGATGGCTCTGGCTCGTGCCGTCAAAGCTTGGCAGTTGTGGTTTTGTTTTTTATAAGCTACCCCCAATTTCCATAATACAATCAAATGATAAATGTTAAAATAATATATGGTTATAGCCCCCAGAATCCTCCAAATCAACGCTACGACGATTGAGTATTTGTATAATAGTATAATATCACCCCTTCAAACATGACCTTAAAACGCAAATGTAGTACGATTTTTATGTATTGCAGAAATAGGTTACCGTATGATATTTTGGTTAGCGTAGTACATAAAAAAACATCAGTTTCAAAAAATGAAACTGAGGTCTGCTATATTTGCCCACAAATAAATTGAATTTTGATATCAAATTTAAACCTATTAGAGATCTCCTATCAGACATGCGAAGTTACAAGCGGGGCAAAAGTTATGTTGACGATAAAGAAGATCTATTTACTTTTAACCATTTTTTTTGAGAAACCACCATTACTATAAAATACAAATAATATACAATACCCTGCTGGGATAATTAGCATGCTTCTACTATCTTTGATTCTTACTTACATTAAAACCAATGAACTATAAAAAATATATCATACTGCTACTAATACCTATCTCTCTTATAAGTTGCCATAGCATCAAGGTAAATCATGCTACCATGCATACGGCCTCTACTACGCCAATGGCACTTGGGGTTATTGGAATGCAACATAACAAAATGATGCATTCAGATTTTAAAGAAACTGCAATCCCAACGTATAAAGAGGCGATTCGTGTGGGAGTCAACACTACGACATTTAATTTGGATGCGTATAAGGCATATACGCAACATTCAAAAAATAACAAGCAAGGGGTTACTTATGTAGATTCTCTCAAGACGAAACCTTCTTTTCTGCAATTAAAGATCACAGATAGAGTTACGTTGCTTTCAGAGCTAAAAAAAGAAGAGAATCAGGCTACTTTAGCATATCTCAAAAATCAAGAAAATGCACGTATGGTAACTGGCGTATCTATAGCACTTCCAGAATCCTTGATAATTGAGATAAGCAATGCCGAAGCTGTATTTTTGATTAACGAAAAATACAAACAATATCAATTATCCTTGGTACGTGATGGGAAATCGTACAAAACTATAGATTTCTCGTCAGCAACTGTGTTTGGATATCGACTATCGCATTTTTGCTGGGGAATTAGTGGCAAAAGAAAGGTGGTGCTATTAGATATTATAGATGAAAAGGCATCTTGCCCTACTAACACCTACAAAAATGCCGAAAAGGCAAAAGAAAAAATGGATTATTTTAAATTATAAGTTTACATCAATAAAATTAATAAGCTGCTGTCATATTATGCGTCGTCGAAATGTATGCAGACAACCTCTAGATTCAGTTTATGCTTAATCGAGTCGAAGTACTCGAGATGACAGAAAATAATATAAATTGGTATGAAAAAGTATACACTATTTAGTTTAGTAATCTTTATAGCTCTTTGTAGTTGTGAAGAAGCCTTCATAGAAGAAGATCTTTCTGATGACATGACTGCTATCATTGCACCAAAAGACGGATCACAAATTGAAGACACCTCTATTAATTTCAGCTGGGAAGCGGTTGATCAGGCTACTTCGTACCGTGTTCAAATTGCAAGACCGAATTTTGAAAATGCTGCTCAAATTGTAGAAGATACCACGGTTACTTCGACAAATTTTAGAACGAATCTTACAAAAAACACCTACGAATGGCGGGTGCGTGCCCAAAACTCGGGATCAGAAACAGCTTATGTAATGGCTGGATTTAGTGTAACTGAGCCTACTGATTTTGCTTCAAGGGAAGTACTACTTACCTCCCCGGTAAACGAATTGGCCACTAATGAGCCAGAAATAGAACTACAATGGCAGGCAGTCCCTGATGCAAATACCTACAGAATACAATTATTAAATTCGAGTAACGAAGTGATGCAAGAAGAAACGACTATTAACACCATGATCACACTCACCTTTCCTGAAGGAGTTACCCGTTGGCAAGTAAGAGCCGAGAACGCTACCCAAAATACGTTGTATACGACCAGGTCTGTAACGGTAGATACCACATCACCTAATACTCCTGTAGCTACTACTCCGGCTAACAATGCTATACTTACTGAAACTGCAGTAAGTTTTGCATGGACAAGAGAAACTGTAGAAGGCACTACAGAAATTGACAGTATATACATTTTTGAAGACGAAGCCTTGACTCAATTAGTAACTAAAAATCAGGTAACTTCTCCTTCTGAGATTACTCTAGAAGCGAGTACAACCTATTACTGGTTTTTAAAAGCTTTTGATCAGGCTAAAAATGAAAGTGATGCAAGTGCAACGCAAAATTTCCAAATAAACTAGGAATATATGCTAAAAGGTAAAAAAGGATTATACATATTACTACCTCTGGTTGTTTTTATCTGGGCAGCTATTATCTATCAGGTAACTGATGCGTTTTCAGATAACGATCCGGTGATCACCCGTACTACCACTATGAAATTTTCAAAGATAGAGGGTAAAGAACGAGATCAATTTACCATAAGTGAAGTAGAGAGAGATCCTTTTTTAGGCACGCTATACAAACCCAAAAAAGAGCCTGTTAAAAAAGTAGCTCCTAAAATCAAAAAACCACCTATCCCCTGGCCATCTATACGTTATAAGGGTTTGGTAACTGGTGAAAAAGGTACCGCTATATTTCTAATTGAAATTAATGGAGTGGACCAGCTCATGAAACATAATGATGTGCTTTCTGAAGTAAAACTTATAAAAGGAACCTCATTATGGGTGCAATTACGGTACAAAGGCAAAACCAAGCGATTTAAGATCTTAAATTGAAAGTGTTTCACAAAATAAAAGCACAGGCCATGCAATTTGCATTGTTAATCTCGGTACTTATCGCCTTGCTATTAAGTGCTTTTTTACTACTGACTCATGTGCAGTCATTTTTTAGGATTAAGTCTGGTGAACTAATTGAAGCCACAGAAACGGCAACCCTGCAGATCCTGAAATCTCTTGAAGAAAACAATATCTCTCAAGACACACTAGTGGTAAAGGAAAGTGATCAAACAAAAAAAATGATTGCTAATTATCATGGGGTGTGGACCAAAGTATTTTCAGAAATTACCGTTCGTAACCAAAAAATAACAAAAACTGCTTTTATAGGCTCTGCTTTTCAAGAAAAATCTCCCAATCTGTATTTGGCCAATACAAATTCCCCCTTGGTTGTAGTAGGAAATACGCGATTAGAAGGTAACAGCTATTTACCAAAACAAGGAGTAAAAGCCGGAAACATTTCAGGGCATTATTATCAAGGTTCTGGTCTATACTACGGTAATGTTTTCCAAAGTAAAGAAATATTACCAAAGCTTGATGATTATTGGATTTCTTATATAACATCTCTTACCAAAGGGATACTTATACGTGAAAAAAATAGTATTGCTCTAGCTGGTGATCTAAAAAACTCATTCAATAAACCCTACAAAATTGTCTATAGCCCTTCATCAATTGTCTTAGGTGATGAGAAAATAGCAGGAAACGTAATCATTCAATCAGATACAAAAATAGTAGTGCATCCTACTACTTTGTTAGAAAATACACTACTTGTTGCCCCTCATATTATCATAAATGACGGTGTGAAAGGAAATATACAGATCGTTGCTTCAAAAAAGATAGAAATTGGTAAAAACTGTCACTTATCATATCCTTCATCAATAACGCTTTTTGATCAAACCAAGACCCCTAAAATGTCAAATAGTTCATCTCTTCAAAATCGAGAAATAAATTTTGTAATAGGTAAAAATACCTTGATAGAGGGGTCTGTGATATATCTGCCAATACAAACCAAAAAACAAGATCGCATTAAAACAAACCTCAAAATCGAACCAGGAACCGAAATAATCGGTGAAATTTATTGCCAGGGTAATATAGAGTTTCAAGGAACAATAAGAGGCTCCTTGTACACCAAACAATGTATCGCTAATCAATCGGGATCGATATATCTAAATCATATTTACAACGGTAAGATTTTAATCAACCCTATACCCGATTATGCTGGATTGCCATTTGTCAACTCTAAAAATAAGATTGCGAAATGGCTTTATTAAAAAAAATACGTGCCGCTACCTTGATTGAAACCTTAACGGCTTCAGTATTGATCATTATTGTTTTTATGATTGCCAGTCTAAGTTTCAATAATATCTTCAATAACCATGTTAAGCGAGACCATGGCACTATTCAAAACCGTATAAAAGAGTTAGAATATCTGATACACCATCAAAAAATAAAAATACCGTATACCGAAGATTTTGCGGGATGGGATATTCAGGTCATATCTCAAAAAAACGCGGCTTTAATTACATATAATAAAGAAGGAAAAGGACTAACCAAAGTAGTATACACCAAATGAGACTCAAGAATCGTACAATAAAAGCTTTTACCCTTACCGAAGTCATGGTGGTCCTGGTGATTTCGGCAATTGTAGCTGGTTTGGCTTTTTCGGTATTGGGAATTGTACAAAGCAATATGCGTAGTATTGAAGGAAATTACAGATATCAATCTGAAATACAATCGTTGGAAGTGTCTCTAACCATCGACTTTAATAAATATACCAACGCCACCTGGAATCAGGAAAAAGAGCAATTAGCTCTATTTTCTCCTATAGCGCAAAAGAGTTATCAAATTTTTAGCGACAGCATTGTTTCGAATACAGATCGTTTTTTGGTAACACCAAAGAGTAAAATCTTTTATTTTGAAGGAGAGCAAGTACATTCAGGAAGAATTGATGCTGTAAAGCTTACTTTTGATAAAACCACAGATGTACATCGTATTTTTGTGTTTAAACGCAATGATCCATCTATTCATTTCTGATTATGGGAATAAAAATTGTCAATACCAAAAAACGAAAAACAAAAGAAAGTTCCTTTGATATTTCTGAAATATTAACCAAAGAGATCACCTTGTTTGGTAATGCTTTTAATAGTAAGAAAAAGGAACAATGGTATGCAGAGCTAAGTGTGCTGTTGAAATCAGGTATTGATCTCAAAAGTGGGTTAGAGTTGTTGTCTGAAACCCAAAAAAAAGAAAAGGATCGTCATCTGATGTCTTTGATGATGTCTCAGCTAATCGAAGGAAATTCTTTCTCTGAAATTCTGAACAATAATAAGAGCTTTACAGATTACGAATACTATGCAATCCGTATTGGAGAACAAACAGGACAACTAGCACAAATTACATTAGAGCTTAGCGAATTTTACAAACGTAAAAATGATCTAAGAAGAGAGATTATTTCAGCCCTTACCTACCCGATTATTGTTTTATGTACCGCTTTGGTAGTTATTTTTTTCATGCTTCGCTATGTGGTACCCATGTTTGTAGATATTTTTAAACAAAACAAAGTAGACCTTCCCGGGATTACTGAAGGGATTATTGGGTTTTCAAACTTTGTTGGTAAGTATGGTATATTACTTTCCGGAATAACACTTTTGGGAATCGTGTGTTTAATTTTTATTTCTAAAAAAAGATGGTATCGAAAAATACTGGGAAGGATGCAGCTTCGAATCCCTATTTTAGGAAACTATTTCAGAAATATATACATGTCACAATTCACACAGGCTCTTTCACTTCTTACCTCAGCAAAAGTACCTATGGTAGAAAGTATTGATTTGGTAAAGCACATGATTAATTTTTATCCGCTACAAGAAGGATTGCATCAAACAAATGTTGCCGTAATTGCAGGAGGTAAGTTAAGTACGTCTTTTTCAAAGCACCCTATTTTCGATAAAAAAATGATTGCCATGATTCGCGTGGCTGAAGAAACCAACCAGACTGAATTTATTTTTCAAAAGTTGAATGAGCAGTATAATCAACAGGTAAAACATCAATCTCAAGTAATTTCTAATGTCCTCAATCCACTTTTAACAATTCTGGTTGGGCTCATAGTAGGTGTGATTTTAATAGCCATGTATTTGCCAATGTTTAGACTTAGTAGTGTGATTGGCTAAAAATTGATTTGACTCATAACAAAAACTTTCAATACTGTTTTAGGGGTTTATTCCCTGTGTATAAAAAAAATAAAATACTTACATTTACTTATCCGTTCAAATTAGCCAGCTTGTGATAAAAATTCTTAACACAAAAAACAACGCATGAAAAACGTGAACACCAATACGATCTTACAGATTGTCGCTCTTTTATTTCTGGTCATTATTGGATATATGTCGTTTAGTTCTGGATCTAAATGGGAAATCATTGAGCAACAATTAAACATTACCCAACAGGAACTAAAAACTTCTGAAGAGACACTAAAAACAACTAAGGCAGCATTAGAAAACTCCAGAGAAGAGTTTGAAAAAATGAGACTGCAAAAAGATCTTCTCATTCATAAACGGGATTCTTTGATTTTTGATTTTAAGAGAAAGAACGCCAAAGATTGGGAGGAATTACAACGCATTAAAGACTCTATAAAATTTACAAATGATAAATTAGCCGAAGATAAAGCGTTAATAAATAGTCTTTTTGGCATAAATTAATCTATAGCAACGTTATACTACATATACATAGTGTTTTTGTGGTATATCAATTATTTTCAATTCACAAAATCATGAAAAACTTATTCTTCTTTCTTTTAGTATTCGTCATTTCTATTTCCTTTGGACAAGATATCGACGGGCAAAAAGTTATTGAGATCCCTGAATCTTATGCAAACCGTCAGGGAGAACCTCTTACCGTAAAAAAAGATAGCCTATATGTATTTCGCACACCAAATATTTATTTAGTAAATGCCAAGTCTTTTCTTGCGATTAAAAATGTCTACTTAAGCACTCTTGAGCAGGATAAGATGACCAAATCATTAATAGAAAAATATACAGAGACTCTTGGTAGAAATATAGAGCTTGAGCGTCAGTTGAAAATCAATTTTAAGACCTCAGACAGTTTGGATTTAGAAGTTTATAAAAGGATGCAAACTACACTAGCGAATACCGAAAGAGCTTTGGATTTTACGTTAAGCAGTCTGGAAAAAGCCTCAAATAGTCTTGAAATTGTGGAGAAGAATGCAAAGCGTCAACGTAGAAAAAGTACTTTCGAAAAAATACTTTTTGCTCTTGGCGGAGTTGGAATTGGCGTGCTAGTAGGAGTTTCATTATAGATTTTTGCGAGCAAAACACGCTATTTGGCTCTAGATACCAGTTTTGAAATTATCAATACTCAAACTGTTTCTTTCTTTGTGATATTCTTTAAGTCGTTCTTCACCTTGTTTTTCTGCCCATGATTTAAGAACCGTTCTTTCTTCTTTAAACTCCATAATCGGAACGGCATAGCCACAAGAAGTTTGAACATTTTCTACTTCTATTTCTACAATTTGGCGCGCTCCCATGATTTTAGGAAAGAGGTCAATATAAGAATGATATGCTGCGTCACGTTCATGAAATATGGTAGCCTTTCCATACAATCTTAAAATCAAAGGCTTTCCTTCAAAGGCACAAAACATAATTGTTATTCTGTTATTTTTAAGAAGGTGAGCTGCTGTTTCATTTCCACTCCCGGTAAGATTAAGCCAAACCACTTTATTTGGTCCCAAAACCCGAAAGGTATCCATCCCCTTTGGTGAAATATTCACTCTTCCTTCTGCAGCGGCTGTTCCTACAAAAAAGATTTTTTGATTAGCAATAAATTCGGTTAATTCTTCACTTATTTCAGTAAACATTTTTGCCATTTGTTCAAATTTATTCAATGTATATTACCAAAAATAAGAAGAATTGTAAACTCGTTTATACACTTTTCCACATTTTATCAGCGTTAAGACGAAAACTACCTAAATGATCAAAGCTACATTCTGCAGGAGCTATAATGGATAGAAATGGCCTTTCTTCTTTATTTTTATAGAGATGATAAACTTCACCAACAACAGGTTCAAAATTAAACTTTGCACTATATACCAAATTATTATATTCAAATTCTTGGATCAATGCATCATATTCTTCCTTTAACTCATCATATTTGGCCTTAATTTGTTTATTGACTTTATGAATATTTGCATTTTTCCAGGCAACCGTATCATTTGTCGTAATCGCTGGAGCAGCCAAGTCTGTTGCGTATGGCTTTAATGAAGCATCGTATTGTTCATTGTCTTCATTAAAAACGATATAATCTGGTTTTTTCTTTTTAGCACTCATCTTTTTGAAATTTTATTATGAGTAATTTGTCGTTGTCTTGAGCATTTAAATCTACCATCTTCAAATGAACGTTTCTTAAGGTGTTTCGTTTTGCGACCTTGTACACGTTTTCTCCACATTCTAAAACTGGAAGCTTTCATTTCGCGCCGCATCAGATGAATTACCTCTTGCTCTTTTAAGCCAAACTGCATTAAAATAGCATCAAATGGTGTACGGTCTTCCCAGGCCATTTCTATAATTCTATCGATATCTCTTATTGATAATTCTTTCTTCATTTCTACTCTAGATTTTTTCTATTAGGTAAGGTATGTTTTTTTAAAATACGTTTGCTTTCTTTTTTTACCAAAGGATCATCCTTCATTTCCCAAAGTGTATCACTGGCTCTTTTGCGACTAGCATCGATATCAACTATTGGAAAAGGGTAGTCTTCACCTAAAGTTATATTATTAAATTTTTGATCCAATAGGGTCATCTTATAAGGTTCGTGGATAAACTCAACAGGAACATTACGCAATTCAGGAACCCATTTCTTAATAAAAATACCATCAGGATCGTGTGAAATACTATTCTTTATGGGGTTATAGATTCTTAGTGTATTAATTCCTGTTTCTCCTGCCTGCATCTGCAGCTGTGGAAAATGGATTCCTGGTTCGAAATCTAGAAACAGGCTTGATAAATATGCACTGGCTTCTTGCCAGGGTTGCCATAAATTATGGGTAAAAAAAGAAACTACCATAGCCCGCATTCTAAAATTGAGATATCCTGTTTCTTTAAGACAGCGCATACAGGCATCTACTAAGGGATATCCTGTTTTTCCTTCTCGCCAGGCAGTTTGATACTCCTCAGAAACTTTTTTCTTTAATTTATGATATCCTTTATTGATGCTTTCGAATTCCATAATTTCTTCCATCTCAAACTTTTGAACAAAATGTACTTGCCAGTAAAGTCTGGATACAAAAGCATCGATTTGTCTTTTATTTCCTGAAATTTTTCTGAATTCCATTGCGTATTGCCAAACCTGACGAATTGATAAATTACCCCAGGCTAAATAAGGAGACAATCTACTACACCCTTTCCGGGAAAGTTCTGGTTTTGAAATATAAAAGCTGTAATCTTTATATCGTCCTTTATAAAAAAAAGAATGTAAATATTTCATCGCCGTTGTAGTTCCTCCTTTTTGAAAATTAGAAGTCATTGACACCCCTAAATCTTCTAAACTAAAGACCTTTTCTACTTCCTGAATGGTTTGAAACGGAATAAAACTGTTTTCTTTGGGATGAAATTCAAATTGAGGCATAGACATGTACCGCTCGCAATCTTTGCGCCAGCTATTTCGGTTATCCAGACCTCTGGATATTCCATTATTGCCATTTTCTTTCCAATTGATCAGGTTATTTCTACAAAAGGTTCTAAAATTCTTGTCTCTATCGTACGTTTTTTTAATTCCCGTTTCCTGATGAGAAAAAACAGTATCGATCTTCCAGAATTGCTGTAGTGTTCCAAAAGCTTTTATAACTTCAGAAGACACACATAACACTTTGGTATTAAAAGAAATCAACTGTTCATTAATATCCTGTAAAGATTGCTTAATAAAATTCCAATGACGTTCACTATAATGAATATCTTCTTTTAAAGAATTTTCGAAAACATATAATAACAATATCGGCTTGCCGGATTCTAAAGCATTCTTTATCGCCTCATTGTCCTGCAATCGTAAATCTCTTTTAAACCAAACAACATTTACAGTCTCTTTTTTAATATTCATCGGGGCTTTTAATTATATCATTCGCTCTTTTTTTGAGAGCTTTCAATTTATCTTTATCCATTTTATGCAGCGTACTCATCATCATATTCATACGCTGGTTATCTTTAAAATGTTCTTGTTTTTCGTCCAAAAAATTCCAATATAGTGCATTAAAAGGACAGGCATCCTCCTCAGTCTTTTTAGATACTTTGTAATGACAATCTTTGCAATAATTACCCATTTTGTTAATATAACTGCCACTAGATACATAAGGTTTAGTAGCAATAATACCTCCATCAGCATATTGGCTCATCCCTCGCGTATTCGTGATTTCTACCCATTCGATCGCATCAATATAGACTCCCAGGTACCAATCGCAAACCTCATCTGGGTGAATCATCGTAAGTAATGCATAATTACCGGTAATCATTAATCGTTGTATGTGGTGCGCATAGGCGTCATCCAAACTTTGTTTGATAGCATGATGTAAACAATTCATTTTAGTATTCCCTGTCCAATAAAATTCGGGCAACTTATTTTGATTATCCAATCTGTTGCTACGTTTGTAGCCGGGCATTTCTTTCCAATAAATTCCTCTCATATACTCTCTCCAACCAATAATTTGCCTTACAAATCCTTCAACCTGAGAAATATCGATCTCGTCCTTATTATCTCTCCAGTGTTCAATAACAGCTTCAACCACTTCCATAGGATGCAACATTTTAGAGTTCATAGCAAAGGATAGGCGACTATGAAACAAAAACTTTTCTTCGGTGTGCATGGCATCTTGATAATCTCCAAAATGAACTAATAGATGTTTACAGAAATAATTTAAAACAGACAAACAATCGGCTCTGGATGTTGGCCAATTGAAATTATCGGGATCAATGTTTCCCATAGTTTCTACATTGTGGTCTGTAATCATATTTATAATTCCAGACACATCTTTTCTAAAACCTCTTTCGTGTGGAATATCATGCTTGCCCGTCCACTTTTTGCGATTACTTTGATCAAAATTCCATTTCCCTCCTTCGGGATCTTTATCGTTCACCATCATAATGTCGTACTTCTTCCGCATGTGACGGTAGAAATACTCCATTGTGTATTGTTTTTTTCCCTCATAAAACTCAGCTAGCTCACTTCTGGAAGTTAAAAAGTGCTCTGTATCATAAACTTCCGTATCAATATCCAGATTGCCGCAGAATTCTTTTAATTGTTTATCTAATCGATATTCATCAGGTAATTGGTATTCAAATTTTTCAGCATTTTTATCTTTTAGGATCTTTTTAAGATTTTTAGTGAGCTCCTGCTCATTATCTTTATGATCAAGTTCATAATAAACCACTTGATGACCTCTTTCGTGCAACCAATCTTTAAAATTGCGCATACTTTGAAAAAAAGCAACCACTTTCTGTATATGATGGCGGGTATAATCGGTCTCTTGTCTCATTTCTGCCATGAAATAGCATACCTTATCATCGGTATCTTTAAACCATGAGTGTTTTTGATTAAGCTGATCGCCAAGAATGAATCGTACTGTCATCGTTAAAATAGTTTTGATTGCAACCAGAGATTTTGATATTTCTGCTGTGGATCGTATCGCTCTGCTTGTGATTTAATATTAAATTTTCGATCTCTTGGGTCATTGCCTACTCCAGCAACATATAACCAATTTCCATAATTGCTATGTACATCGTAATCTATCAACATAGACTCAAAATAGGCAGCCCCTATCCTCCAGTCTAGTTCCTGTTCTTTAGCAAAAAAGGAAGCCACATTCTGTCTGCCTCTGTTGCTCATCCATCCTGTATATTTGATCTCCAGCATATTTGCATTTACAAATGGTTCTGAAGTTTCTGCGTTGATCCATTGATCCAGCATTTCTTCATCAGTTTTCCAACCATAATCCTTTTGAAGAATTCCTCCTATCCTAAAAATATGATTACCATGCTTAAGCGAAATATATTTGAAAAAATCTCGCCAGATGAGTTCAAAAATTAGCCAATAGGTAGAATCATTTTTGGTCACCTGCTGTTCGTACTTCTTTATTTCGTGATATATTGTTCTTGCAGATATGCTTCCGTTTGCCAGCCATGCTGAAAGTTTGGAGCTGTAATCTTTCCCAATGAGTCCATTTCGGGTTTTTTTGTAATAGGAAAGCTTCTTGGTATCCCAAAAATATGCTTCAATGCGCTTTAGCGCTTCGTTTTCACCCCCACAAAAAGGAAACGCAGTTCTACTATCTTCGGCAAAATCCTCAAATCCTAAATCTAATACTATTGGGAGTTCGGTAGTATTCTCTACCCTATTACTTTCTGGAAGCTTCTCAATTGTAATTTGGGGCCTAACAGAAACGTATTTTTCACATTTCTTCCTGAAATTGGTAAATACCTGAGGAATATTCTGAATATCGAAAGGGATATCTTCTGGATGAAACAGAAATTGATCAAAATCCTCATGCCAGGTTACACCATACCTATCGATTGAGTTTTTTGCCGCTTCAGATACATCCGTTTCTTCCTTTGTCCATTCTTTTTGTGTGTAGACATTCGATATATTTCGGCCTTCAAAAAACTGAGGCATCACATCTTCGGGATACTGCTGATATACAAATAAAGGAATATTAAGTTTTTCTAAGTTCAGTTTGAGAGCAGTAACTGTTTCTAACAAAAACTTAGCACGGTATTTTTCTGTCTTTTTGAATCCAAATCTGTCATTGTCATAATGCCTGGGATCAAAAAAATAGATGGCTAAAACCTTTTCATTTTCTGCAATAGCTTTGTGTAACGATATATTATCCTGACAACGTAAATTATTTCTAAACCAAACCAGTCCTGTATTACTCATGAATTTGTTTCTTATTCCGTTTACAACGTTCACTACAGTATTTTACCTCATCCCAACTGCGTGACCACTTCTTTCTCCAATTAAAAGGTTTTTTACATACTAAACATATTTTTTGAGGCAGATGAGACTTCTTCATAACATGAAAATGTTTAACAAATTTATTAAATCATTAAACAAAAAAGAAATAACTAGGAAAGGTTTAACAGATTTTGAAGGATAAATTAACTTAAACCCGTTTTATGCATTAGAAAATCCCCGCCTGCCTATCCGAACCATTAAGGCGGGCAGGTATTACAGCTTCCAGCTACTGCAAAATATAGCACTACGCTACATTTTTAAATTTAACCGTAGCGATGCTATGCTAAAATTTAGAAAATGTCATATTTTATGGCATCTGAAAGCTTCATTACGAAGTTCTAATGCATAAAACGGGTTAAATCGACTTGAATCACTTCGTCTTCGGTAATCACGAATACTTCGTCATTTTCACTGGGAGTCATAGTATAATTACCTGTAAACGCTCCAAATGCGGGTAAAATTAATTGTGTAGGCGTTTTGAAAAAACACGGTATCGATAAGGATTGCCTACCTGATCCTTGCAAGCGTATCCCGGGATGAATATGTCCAGAAATGGTGAAGACATGTTGTCTTTCTTCGGGAATATGGGTGAGTAGAACAGCACCTATTTGCCATTCGGACGTAATATGTACATTTACTTCTTCGTATTTCAAAGGAGAAATGATATCATGATTTCCTGTAACCAAAACAACTTTTGCCGTTATATTTTTAATCCATTCTGAAAATAATAACCATTCTGAATTGATAACACTGTGAAACAGATCTCCCAAAAAACAAAGCACTTTAGGTTCAAAGTGAGCAATAGTTCGGTCTAGTTTATCAAAATTATAAGGTATTGCAGATTGCGGTACAGCACTGCCATGTTTTCTAAAATGTGATACTTTTCCAAGATGAACATCGGCGATAAGGAGCATTTCGGTTTCATGCCAATATAATGCTCCGCTTGGGTGAAGCGTAAATGTTTGATAATGGTAGGTAATTGTTCTTGTCTTCATTATACGACCACAAAGCTATGATTTTTCTAATTGTATGGTCATTTTTCTAATGCGATCTGCCAACTTTTCCGAAGAAAGTTTTTCTCGCAATCGATCTGTAATAATAGGAAACGAAAATGGAGTTGGTTTTTGGCAGCGTTTCCAAAGGATGGTTTGTGTAGAGATACGTTCCATAGCCAACTGTAATCTTCCTTCTTCTAATTGATGCTCAAAAGTTTCTGTAAAGGCCTGTTGGAACAACAAATTATCAGGTTCATATTCTTTGAAGACATTAAAAAGTAATTGAGAACTCGATTGAAGATGCTTACTTTTTAATAATTTATCGGGATATCCAGTAAATACCAATCCAGAAATTACGGCAACATCTCGAAATTTTCGCCTGGCCATTTCTGTTGCATTTAAGCTTTTTCGCAAATCGCTGCTTAAAAAGTCAGTAGTAAACAAATCATTGTCCAATACCTGCTGCATGTCGATTTCCTGATCAGATAAGAGTTCAAAACCGTAATCATTAAAGGCAATAGAGAATGTAATTGGTGAAAGTAAACTTATTCGACAGGCCAGTAAACTGCCCAGGGCTTCATGTACAAATCGCCCTTCAAAGGGATAAAAAATAGCGTGATATCCTTCTCGCGTTTTAAAAGTCTCTATTAAAAACTGTCCCGGACCAGGCACAATGCTGTCTTGTCTTTGTTTTTCAAAAATATGATTTAGAGCATTGAGTTCTCTCGATTTTCCTGACGTTGAATTGGCCAGATACATCTCTTCTCTTAATAATTCACTCATTTCTGAAGAGAAACTCATACGACCTCCCATCCAGCTTGGTACTTTTGCTGTTTTTTTATTTGATTTTCTTACCAATACCTGCATATTCTTGACTTTGAACAACTCTAAGTTACGCCCGGCAAAAGTAAATACATCGCCTGGTTTCAATTTTGAAACGAACCATTCTTCTATCGATCCCAAAAACCCGCCTTTCATATATTTCACGGTTAAAATCGCATCACTTACAATAGTACCTATTTGTAACCGATGTCTCATGGCTACTCCTCTACTATTTACTTTAAACTTGCCATCAGCTTCGATTTCTACTTTTTTGTATTCGTCATAGGATTGCAAACTTTGTGCACCCATAGTAATGAAATTTAAAACCCATTGATATTGCTCTTTGGTTATAGACTGAAAACAAAACGTACTTTTAATTTCAGGAAAAATCTCTTCAGGAAAAAAACCATTAGAAACCGCTAGTGTAGTGAGATATTGCACCAATACATCATAACTATTCAAATACGGCACTCTATCTTCTACTATCTTATCTTTTACTGCCTTTTGTAATGCCGAAGCCTCGATAAGTTCTATAGCATGTGTAGGTAAAAAATAAATGACACTTTCTTTACCAGGTTGATGCCCGCTGCGACCTGCACGTTGTAAAAACCGGGCTACTCCCTTAGGTCCACCAATTTGGATGATTGTTTCTACCGGTGCAAAATCTACTCCCAGATCAAGACTCGAAGTACATACTACGGCCTTTAATTGTTCATTTCTAATCGCATGTTCTACCCAAATTCTGGTTTCTTTATTTATGCTACCATGATGCATAGCAATCTCACCTGCAAATTCTGGATGCTTTTCTAAAATCTTTTGAAACCATATTTCGCATTGTGATCTGGTGTTGGTAAACAGCAACGTTGTTTTACTTTTATTGATAATAGGAATGACCTCTTCTAGTAAATGCAACCCCAAATGCCCGCGCCACGGAAAGGTTTCCATTTTTTTAGGGATAATAGATTTAACCTTTATTCTTTTTTTAATGTTGGCTCTTATTAATGTTGAATTCTCAAAAGCAGAAGAGTCAGGGCCCAACAGAACTTGTCTCGCCTGATCCAGGTTACCAATTGTTGCTGAAATACCCCAAATACGCAGCTGAGATGCTATTGTCTTTAATCGTGATAATGCCAATTCTGATTGGACGCCTCTTTTGCTACCTAAAAGTTCATGCCATTCGTCAATAACAATAGCGGTTACATTTTTAAAAGTTTGGTCATACCCTTTGGAAGCTAACAAGAGATGTAAACTCTCTGGAGTGGTAATTAACAAATCGGGCATTTTTCTTTTTTGAGCAGCTCGCTCTTTTTGATCGGTATCTCCTGTACGTATCCCGACGGTGAGTGGAACGCCAATACCCTCGACAAAACGTTCTGCAGCCTGTTTGATCTCAATCGAAAGTGCTTTGAGTGGAGTAATCCAAACTGCTTTAAGTCCTTTTTTATGTTCTGAAAGATAATCTGGATTTTTTCTAATGTACTCTAGAACTATAGCCACCCAAAGTGCATAGGTCTTTCCGCTACCCGTAGGAGCATTCAACAATCCATTTTTTCCTTGCAAAAAGGCAGTCCACACTTGTTTTTGAAAAGCAAAGGGTACCCAATTTTGCTGTTCAAACCAATTGATCGCTATTTGTTGAAGATCGTTTCTATTCATTTATTTATCTGCTGAAGGGATCATAGCCTTTAAATCGTCCAAGGTATTGGCTTCTTCTATTTTTTTGTCTTGTCTCCATCTTAAAATACGGGGGAACCGTGTAGCAATGCCACTTTTATGTCTTTTTGATAATGCAATTCCTTCAAAAGCTATTTCGAAAACGAGCTCAGGCGTTACACTTCGAACCGGGCCAAATCGTTCTAGGGTATTTTTTTTGATCCAGGCGTCGACTTTTCGAAATTCTGCATCGGTCAATCCAGAGTATGCTTTGGCAAAAGTTACTAATTCTTTGTTATCTTCATTCCAAAGAGCAAATGTATAATCGGTAAAGAGATTGGATCTGCGGCCATGGCCTCTCATTGCATACGTAAGCACTGCATCGATTGTTAAAGGATCAACTTTCCATTTCCACCAATCTCCCTTTTTTCTTCCTACTTGATATGCAGAGTCTTTTCGTTTCAACATGAGGCCTTCACTTCGTTTTTCACGTGATCGTGCTCTTTCTTTTTCAACATCTTCCCAAGAATCAAAATACATTTTTTCTGATAAGTGAAATGAAAAATTGTTTTTAGATTCCAGATCAAGTCTGGAATGACAGTCTTTATAAAGTTTTTCTAATACTTCTCTTCGTTTAGAAAAAGGTAAATGGCGTATATCATTTCCCTGCCATTCTAATAAATCATATGCTTTTAGAATTACCGGTGTCTTCTCCAACAAGGCTTTAGAAACTGTTTTTCTCCCTATTCTGGTTTGAAGATCGTTAAAAGTTCCTATTTCTCCTTCGGGAAAAGGTAAAATTTCACCATCAATTACGGTACCATCGGGTATTTGATCGACAAACTGATGAAACTCTGGATATTTATCGGTCACCAGCTCCTCTCCTCGACTCCAAACAAAAATTTCTTTACTTCTAATAATGACTTGTGCCCGTATTCCGTCCCATTTATGCTCTGCACTCCATGCATTCACTTCTCCTAAATCAGAAACTTTATCTTCGATTGCATAGGCCAAATAAAAAGGATACGGTTTGGACAAGAAATCTGATGCCTTTTCTTCGAGAATCAAATCATGAAAAGAGATCGTATTGGGATCCCAATTCCCCATTAGCTTATATGCTAAGACATCTTCATCTATTCTTGTAGCCTTGGCTAGCGCTCTGGTCATTAATTTTTGACTTACGCCTATTCTAAAACTACCTGTGATTAGTTTAGTAAATACAAATCGTTCATAATAATCGAGTTTTTTCAGATTATCAAGCAGATATTCTTTTTTTTGAGTATCGTCTTTCTTCTTTAAATCTATTATTTCTTTTAAAAACTGTGTCAACGTTTTTTCTGTACTTTTTTCAGAAGGAGGTGCAACTAATGCAATAGTTTCTGCCAAATCTCCTACAATATGATAAGATTCTTCAAACAACCATAGCGGAATATTCGCTAACTCTGAAGCCCAAGTTCTCAATAAAGTTGTATTTACCGGCCGTGGAGGTCGCCGATGGGAAAGTATAGCGATGGTCCAAACCTTATCGGTGTCTGGAGCATTTTCAAAATAAGATGCCAATGCATCAACCTTTACATTGGTTTTGTTTGTGCTATCTAATTTTTTGATTAATTCTGAAAAAAGCTTCATACACTATCTTCGATCTCTTTTTTGGTTTCAAGTTCGGCCAACTCCCCTTCGAACTGCGTTTTTTCGGTTCGCGCATCATAACCCAATTCTCTGAGGTAACGTGAGAAAATATCAGTATACCCATGGGTACTAATGATTTTTTCTGCTCCTGTTTCTGTGATTGCGGTGAGTAAACCTTGCCAATCACAATGATCAGAAAGCACAAAACCTTTATCGATTGCCCGACGTCGGCGTGCCCCGCGAAATGTCATCCAACCACTTGCGGAAGCAGTCTCATACGGCACCATTTTTCGAATCCAGGTGCTTCCATGGGCACTGGGGGGTGCAAGTACTATATTTCCTTTAAGTCCTTCTTTTTTCGTTTCTCTGGTAATTAACGTGGTTTCGGGAAAATCGACCATAGGACGAATTACTTTGGTCATGTTTTCGATAGCTCCATGCGTATAAATTTTCCCAATAGAAGCATCTAGATGTTTTAATAACCGCTGTGCTTTGCCAAGTGAATATCCAAAAAGCACAGAAGTTTTTCCTTCAGCTTTATTAGATGCCCACCATGAGTTTATATCTGAAAACACTTCATCTTGTGGAGTCCATTTGAAGGCAGGCAGGCCAAAAGTACATTCTGTAATGAATGTATGACATTTTACAGGTTCATAAGGTACAGAAATCCCATCATCTTCTATTTTATAATCTCCTGTAAACACCCATACCTCTCCTTTGTGCTCAACTCTTATTTGAGAGCTTCCTATAATATGACCTGCAGGATAAAAAGAAAAGGTTACATTATTGATGGTGAATGTTTCTCTGTATTCTTTACCACTTACATTAATTTCTCCTAATCTATGTTTGATGATTGGTACATTCGTAGTATGCGTAATATATTGTTTATGACCCCAACGACTATGGTCGGCATGACCATGCGTAATAATAGCTTTATCTACAGGGCGCCAAGGATCGAGGTAAACATCTGCCGCTTCACAATAAATTCCGTTTTCATTAAATACGAGAAGTGGCGTTTTCATTTTTAATTTAAAATTAATCGATTTATAATCGAAATATTTGCTCTAAATCATTTAAGATGAGTATTGAAAAAAGCTTATTATAAAAATCGCTGTCCATAGTATCGTGCGTAACCAATTCTTATAAGTCAATTTATGTAATGAATTACGATCAACAATACCAAATGAAATATCGTTATGAATTGGTACAAATTGAAGAAAAGTAGATCCCCACGTCATCATAACTAAAACTAAGCTAATAATGTTAAGGAAAGTTAGATCTCTGAAAACTTGTACGATTACCAAACTTAACTGACCAATCATTAATGGCATTACTACTATAGCAATTCTATTGATATATTTTTTATGCCATCTCATTAGATCTTCCCTTTTATACTCAGAAAAACTGGGATAAATAACGAGTTGTACTATCCAAATTAAGACAAGTAATCCAAAATCGAAAAGTAATCTTATAGTTTCAAACAAAATTAATGGCTTTTTAAAGCTTCAATTTTTTTCAAAATTTCCTCTGCCTCTGCATATTTTTTATCGCTTTCTGTGCGATTAATACTTGACAACTCATGCCATTGACCCATCAATTTTTCATATTTTTTTTGTAGTACCTCTATCTCTGTTTTCTTTTTGAATAATCCGAACATAGCTTTAGTTTTTTAGGTAACTCTTTAAATTAATCATTGAGATAATTTTGTAGCTCTGCTATTTTAGCAGGTGTATTAAAAACTCCACCATAATATGAGGTAACAGTAGCCGATGACTCATCTTTTATACCTCTCGAAGATACACAGAGGTGTTTCGCATCAATAATAACCGCAACGTCTTCTGTGTTTAAAGCTTGTTTTAATTCGAGAGCAATTTGATTTGTTAAACGCTCTTGCACCTGAGGTCGCTTGGCAAAATATTGCACGATTCTGTTTAGTTTTGATAGGCCAATCACTTTTCCAGAAGAGATGTAAGCCAAATGAGCTTTTCCAACGATAGGTACAAAATGATGCTCACAATTAGAATAAAATGTAATATTTTTCTCTACCAGCATTTGCTGATACTTATATTTATTATCAAATAAAGCAACTTTGGGCTTGTTTTTTGGATTTAGTCCAGAGAAGATTTCATCAATATACATTTTTGCGACACGATTTGGAGTCCCTCTGAGTGAATCGTCTGAGAGGTCTAATCCCATCACATCCATAATTTCAGCAAATAATTCTGCTATTCGTATCTTCTTATCATCATCAGACATTTCGAAAGCATTTTGCCTTAAAGGTGTATCAATACCCGTATACATATGATCATCTCCTATCTCTTCGTCTGTAAACCCGTTTACATATGAAGTACGACCATTATACTTTATTTGGGTTCCATTTTCAATTTCCATAGCATTTTTTTTCATAGAAATCAAAGCTACGAAATTGTTTAACAATTTATACTAAACATTAAACAAAAATTAACAAATGTCTTTAAAAAATTATTTTATTGGTAATACTTGATTAGAAGAATTAACCATAAGGGATCTCTTAATATTTCAAGTGAATTTTTGGTTTTATACTAAGGTAATTTTCCTATACTTTGACGAGACAGATACTGGTGCTTCATAACAATTAATGTGAATAAATCATACCTATTTTCTTATGAAAAACTTAGTTATTTATGACAATAAACTCGCTTCTCCTGTTCAATTGATGTTTTTCTTTACTACAAGGTATATTATTAGCACATTCATTTTTCAATCTAGTTTCCCCATACCCTTTACCAGTTATTCTGTTAGGTTTAATACCTTTCTTTACAATATATGCTACAGTAGCAGAGGCCCTTTTGTTAGAAAGCCAAAGGTTATACCAATCACCAGCTGTACTATCTGTATGTGATCTAATTTCTATTGAAACTAATGGATTTTCGTTTAGGAAAGTCACTACTTTATCTAATTCAATTGCCGCGTCTTTTCTTATATAATATTTATTTGAATTGAAGTAAATAGGATTCAGTTTTAAAGTTTCGGCCAAGTCGGCACCAACTTCCACAAGCTTGGGTAATGCCAGTAATTCTATCTCCTCATAAAAATCAGGATTGTTCTTGTTGAGTTGTGCAATTGTATTTTTAGGTTTATATCCATCGGTTGTAAATATTAGGTCATAGATCTTTTCATTACAATTAATATCTTCAATAATAAACTTACCGTCAGAATCGGTATATATGTCAAATAAAACCTTTCCAATACTATTTACAATATTGGTCTTTATATTTGACAGAACTTCACCAGTTTCTTTATCTTTCACTAATCCTCGTATTCTTCCACTACATTTTTCTATCAATGGGCTTGTTTCTACAAAGCCATAGATATCATCATCTCCTGTTCCTCCTGGGCGGTTTGAAGCAAAAAAACCTTTGTTCGTATCTTCATCTATAATAAAAGTGACATCATCGGCATAACTATTTATTGGCTCTCCTACATTATATATGGTACTATTATATAATTCTGTTACAAATATATCTAATCCACCAAGTCCCAAATGACCATCTGACGCAAAGTATAGTTTACCACTTTTACTAATAAAAGGGAATGTATCTCTCCCCTCTGTATTGATTTCCGGACCTAAATTTTTTGCTTTACCATAGCGATCCTCAGAGATTATATCTACAACATACAAATCTGATGATCCCATACCTCCCGGTCGATCGGATACAAAGTATAATTTATCCTCACTTGGACTTAAAGCTGGATGCCCTACAGAATAGTGATCACTATTAAAAGGAAGTTCTCTTACTTTTGTCCATTTACCGTTACTATTGATTGTAGCCTTAAAAATCTTTAACCTGTTAACGCTTATTGAATCTTTTCCAAATTTTTGTTTATGAAGATTATTCCGGGTAAAATAGACCGTCGATCCATCTTTGGTAAATACCGAGGTAGATTCATGCAGTCTAGTATTAATTCTTCGAGAAAACTTATCTGTTTCTGACGTATTAAGATTTTCCTTATTACTTATATAAAGATCGAGATAGGAATGGTTTGTCCACTTATTTTTTTTATCAGTAAACGTCCTATTACTTCTGGAAGAAGAAAACACGAGTTGATCTTTGAAAAAGGAAGGGGCAAAATCAGTATATATTGAGTTTTCCTTAAATTGGATCAGCTCGTATCTTCCCTTCTGAAGAGCTATGTCACTTAAATAGTCCGGGTTTTCTACTAGACGATTAATCCTACTGTCATTTTCAACCTGGTTTTTGATAATCATCATAATCTCATCTGCCGAATCATAGCTTTTTAAATATTTTAATGTCTGGGCATATCGAAAATAATACTCTAATGGTAAAGCCTCATTCGAATCAATCATTTCTTTATACCATTTAGAAGCATTTTCCATATCGGAGTTAAAATAATAACAATCCCCTAATTTTTGATATACCTCGGTTGTTGCCTTTCCATTCCTAACAATAGATTCATAAATTGATTTTGCCTTTACATACGCAAATTTATCGTAGTTATTGTTCGCCTTTTTTAGTAATCTATCCTGAGAATTGCTATAATAACTATTCATCAGGAACATTAACAATACTATTTTGACAGATACTTTCATTTCAATTAGGTATTATAAGGGTTAAAAGAATCTAGGATAAACAATTCTGTTGTTTTTAAAAATTTCAAATCGTAGGAAAAACTCATAGGATCCAGCATTGAATTCTGTATTACCAAGTTCTGTGGTTTCCCAATCATAAGCAAATCCCATAGAAATTGCGTCAGAAATTTGAAATCCAACTAGCCCACTTAAAGCAGCGTCCCATCGATAAGCGACCCCCATAGTAAACTTATCATTTAGTAAAAAATTAGCAGATAGATCTACTTGTAACGGTGAACCATCTACTGCCTTTACCAGAAAGGCCGGTTTAAATTTTAGAGATTCACTGAGATCGAAAACATATCCAGTAATGAAATAATAGTTAATTCGTTCTTCTGCAAAAAATGAGGATGCTCTATTATCACTAGACGATTCATCAAAATGTTCGGTCTCCAATAAATTTGGCGCAGAGATTCCGAGATATAATTTTTCGGTATGATAATAAACTCCTACACCTACATTTGGAGAAAACTTGTTGTCAATGTTGGTGTCTAAAAGAATATCAGAATTAGTATATTGATTAAGCTCATCAAGATTTACGTCTAATAAATGTCCTCCTCCTTTTACCCCAAATGCCAACTGCCCTTGATCGGAAGTCTTTATAGTGTATGAAAAATCAATATCAAAATATGTTTCTTGTGTTGGGCCTATTTTATCATTGATAATAGAAAGTCCTAATCCTACCTTGTTAGATGCTCCTATAGGAGAATGCACACTTATTGTTTGTGTAGCAGGAGCTCCACCAATTCCCACCCATTGGTTTCTGTATAAGCCAACAATACTAATCGCTTCTCTAGATCCTGCATATGCTGGGTTAACACTTATGGTATTGTACATATATTGAGTATACTGTGCGTCTTGTTGTGCAAAAATATCGGCCAGCAACAGCAGGAAGCAACCAATAGTTAATATGTAAGTTTTTCTCATGATTTAAAGGGTTATTTTGTTTAATCAGGAAGCAGAGTTTCTACTCCCTGATTGAATGTTATCTATTTATATATAAGTAATCAGATATCTTCTTGCCAGAACCATCTTCAGTTCTATACGTCAAGATGTAGAAATATGTTCCTACAGGCAGTTGATCCTCTGCGTTAAGGGTAGCTCTGCCATTTGACTCACCTCTAAAGAATTCTCCGTTTTGTCCATACCCTTTTGCCTCATAGACCACTACTCCCCATCGATTAAAAATCTTTATTTCATTATCAGGGAATTTTTCAATATTAGCAATAGTTAAGACATCATGATCTCCATCTCCGTTAGGAGTAACAATATTGAATATTTCGACTCCATCTTCAGACTGAGGATTTATATTATTTTGTTCTAAATAATCTGGAGTTCCATCTCCATCAGCATCAAAAGCATCTAAAGGATTTCCATCTCCATCGGGATCCGGATTTTCTTCTGAAGTTAGAATATCATCGCCATCATCATCATCATCTAAAAAATCTGGAATACCATCTGCGTCAGTATCTTGTGGATTATCAACATCATCTCCTATTTCAAATTCGTTGGCTATTCCATCATTATCACAATCCGCTGATCTAAGCGCAAAAGGATCTGGGTCACAAGGATCTAAAGGATCAGTATCATTGGCTTCTTCCTCCAAATCATTAAATCCATCAGCATCGGTATCAGTAAGATCAATTTGTATCATTCCAATACCCATATTCCCAGCAATATCTGTTGCTGTAATATCGATTACTTGTTGATCTATAAGTACGGGAAAACTTCCACTATCAGGAGTGGTTATATCAGGATCAACACTCCAGTTTCCGGCAGCATCTGCCACTACTGTATAAATCACTTCCAAAATACTATCACCATTGGAATCTACACCCACCAAAATAGTTTCGTTGGGCTCTGCCACACCAGATAAAATTGGTGTGAGGTCATTCGAAAGTACAGTATCTACTATTGGAATATTTTGATCCAAAATGATATTCTGCTGAATATTTATATTATTTCCTGCGATATCACTAGTATTTATATCTATAATTACAGTACCCGAATTCAATCCACTTATGTTTGTATCGATAATGGTCCAACTACCATCGGCCTGAACCGTAGTGATAGCAGTGACATTTGGGTTTACTCCATCAGAAAAGGTAACAGTTACCGTTTGACCTGCTTCAACATCAGTAGTCGCTCCAGATACAACAACATCATTGGCTTCACTTGCATTAACAATATTATCGACTTCAATCGGAGTGTCAATCACAACTCCAGATAGTACGTCTAAAATGACAGTAACCTGATCGGTGGCTGTATTTCCTACACTATCACTTACATTAGCATCGATGGTAATTGTTCCGGCATCCAAATTGCTGATATTAGCATCGGCAGCTGTCCAACTACCATCAGGATTTACGGTAGCAGTAGTAACTACATCGGGATTAGTACCGTCTGAAAACGTTACAGTCACAATCTGACCTGGCTCAACATCATTCGTTGTACCCCTAAGGGTTACATCTGATACTTCGGCAGCATTGACAACATCATCGATCTCAATCGGAGTGGTAATAGTGATTAAAATAGTGTCATCAAGTGTAATCACTACTTGATCATTCACGGAATTACCTGCTACGTCAGTTACACCTGCATCTATGGTGATTAATCCGTTTATTAGATCACCTATATCAGCATCGGTAGCAGTCCAGCTGCCATCAGGCTGAACTGTAGCGGTGGTTACCACATCTGGACTCACACCATCTGAAAACGTTACCGTTACCGTTTGACCCGCCTCGACATCGGTAGTCGTACCGCTAATCGTTACATCTCCTGCTTCGCTAATATTTACGATATCATCTATTTCAACAGGTGTATTAATAGCAACGGTCGCCGCAGTATCTAGGGTAATCGGTGCTTGATCGTTTGCAGTATTTCCTGCTAAGTCACTGACATCGGCATCTACAGTAATCCCACCATCATTCAAACTACTAATATCAGCATCGGTGGCCGTCCAACTACCATCTGGATTTACGTTGGCTGTAGTCGTCACATCTGGATTTACCCCATCTGAAAAGGTAACCGTGACCGTTTGACCCGTTTCAACATCGGTAGTCGTTCCGCTAATCGTTACATCAGTTACTTCAGTACCATTAACAATATCATCGATCTCAATCGGAGTGGTGATGGTAATCGTCGCTGCAGTATCTAGGGTAATCGGTGCCTGATCGTTTGCAGCATTTCCTGCTAAGTCACTGACATCAGCATCTACAGTAATCCCACCATCATTCAAACTACTAATATCAGCATCGGTGGCCGTCCAACTTCCATCTGGATTTACGTTGGCTGTAGTCGTCACATCTGGATTTGCTCCATCTGAAAAGGTAACCGTGACCGTTTGGCCCGCTTCAACACCGGTAGTCGTTCCGCTAATCGTTACATCAGTTACTTCGGTACCATTAACAATATCATCGATCTCAATCGGAGTGGTAATAGCAATCGTCGCTGTAGTATCTAGGGTAATCGGTGCTTGATCGTTTGCAGTATTTCCTGCTAAGTCACTTACATCGGCATCTACGGTTATAGGACCTTCATCTAAACTACTAATATCAGCATCGGTGGCTGTCCATGCTCCTCCTGCTCCAACCATAGCAGTCACAGTAACATCTGGATTTACCCCATCTGAAAAGGTAACCGTGACCGTTTGGCCCGCTTCAACACCGGTAGTCGTACCGCTAATCGTTACATCAGTTACTTCGGTACCATTAACAATATCATCGATCTCAATCGGAGTGGTAATAGCAATCGTCGCTGTAGTATCTAGGGTAATCGGTGCTTGATCGTTTGCAGTATTTCCTGCTAAGTCACTTACATCGGCATCTACGGTTATAGGACCTTCATCTAAACTACTAATATCAGCATCGGTGGCTGTCCATGCTCCTCCTGCTCCAACCATAGCAGTCACAGTAACATCTGGATTTACCCCATCTGAAAAGGTAACCGTGACCGTTTGGCCCGCTTCAACACCGGTAGTCGTACCGCTAATCGTTACATCAGTTACTTCGGTACCATTAACAATATCATCGATCTCAATCGGAGTGGTGATGGCAATCGTCGCTGCAGTATCTAGGGTAATCGGTGCCTGATCGTTTGCAGCATTTCCTGCTAAGTCACTTACATCGGCATCTACAGTAATCCCACCATCATTCAAACTACTAATATCAGCATCGGTGGCCGTCCAACTTCCATCTGGATTTACGTTGGCTGTAGTCGTCACATCTGGATTTACCCCATCTGAAAAAGTCACCGTTACCGTTTGACCCGTTTCAACATCGGTAGTCGTTCCGCTAATCGTTACATCAGCTACTTCAGTACCATTAACGATATCGTCGACTTCGATAGGAGTGGTGATGGTAATCGTCGCTGCAGTATCTAGGGTAATCGGTGCCTGATCGTTTGCAGTATTTCCTGCTAAATCACTTACATCGGCATCTACGGTTATAGGACCTTCATCTAAACTACTAATATCAGCATCGGTGGCCGTCCATGCTCCTCCTGCTCCAACCATAGCAGTCACAGTAACATCTGGATTTACCCCATCTGAAAAGGTAACCGTGACAGTTTGACCCGTTTCAACATCGATAGTCGTTCCGCTAATCGTTACATCAGTTACTTCAGTACCATTAACGATATCGTCGACTTCGATAGGAGTGGTGATGGTAATCGTGCCAGGTGCAGTATCTAGGGTAATCGGTGCTTGATCGTTTACAGCATTTCCTGCTAAATCACTTACATCGGCATCTACAGTAATCCCACCATCATTCAAACTACTAATATCAGCATCGGTGGCCGTCCAACTTCCATCTGGATTTACGTTGGCTGTAGTCGTCACATCTGGATTTACCCCATCTGAAAAGGTAACCGTGACCGTTTGGCCCGCTTCAACACCGGTAGTCGTTCCGCTAATTGTAACATCAGTTACTTCGGTACCATTAACAATATCATCGATCTCAATCGGAGTGGTGATGGCAATCGTAGCGATATCGTCAAAAGTTAGTGAAGCAGAATTTGATGTTGTAGTGGTACAAATAAAAGTATTATCTGTTATAATTACTTGATATTGGTATCCATCTTCAGCTGCAGTTACACCTGTAAGCGTCAAAATTGATGTATCACTATCGGTATAAATATCAGTCATATCAGCAGGGTCGATATTCACAAAACCTCCTCCATCATTAACCTGCCACTGATAGGAATAGTAATTCACGTTTGGTTCTACTTCGAATGTCTCGGCACTAACTCCGTTGGTTAATACGTTTGAAGGTTGTGTTAATATTGCCGGCTGCGTACCAGCTTGTTGGAAATCGGCTTGTATATCATTAGTAGGTGCTATTCCATCTGCATTTGCAGGTATAATAGTGTAATCAACACCAGAACTGGGTGTAGTAACAAGTCCAGTATTAAGGTCTACAGTCAAGGCAGCATCATCTCCGTAAATACCTGTATCTCCCCCATCTGCAGTAGCACTTGCATAGGCTTCATTAGCATCACTGCATCCATCACCATCACTATCTAAATTTTGAAAATCGAATGATCCGTCTGATAAAGTATCAATCGGCATCAATCCAGTTCCGGCAGTTGCCGGGATTCCGTTTGTTGTTGGAGTAGTACCAACGGCACCATCTGCCTGGCCAGGATTCGCACCGCTAGGTGTTCCTCCAGCTTCTACAACATCATAAATACCATCATTGTCGCCGTCCAAATCAAAATGATTTGGGACTTCATCGCCATCAGAATCGAAAACAGTATCTAAAGTGTCACATATTCCATCAGCATTCCCATCTGTACAAACGGGAGCAGTTCCACTTCCATTATCGGTAGCATCAAGATAGTTAAGAATTTCATCCATGTCGGCATCTCCAGAAGGATCTACGCCCAAAGAATTCTCAGCAGTATCCAAAATACCATCATTATCATCATCCAAATCGGTAGCGTTACCAATACCGTCATTATCAGTATCTACGTCCACAAAAATCGTAATCGTTGCAGTAGCACAAGGAGCAGTAAGGCTTGCTTCACAAATTTGATAAACAATAGTGTAAAATCCGGTTGGAGTTCCTCCTGTTACATTTACGGTTCCTGTAAGAGTATTTAAGCTTACTCCAGGATTTGATGCGGGAGTAACTACAGTTATATCTACAGTTGCTGTCGTTGCTGTTGCAGTTCCTAGTGTATCATTACCTAATATATTCGAAACAGCTTCACCTCCATTTACGTCTATAATCTGTATAGAATTGGTATCATCCGTAGCATCGATACATATGCTCACTATAGAGGAATCGGTTACTGCCGTGTTAGTTCCCAATGTATAATCAATTCCAGGTTCGGTTACAAGACCTTCACCATCTACCGTGGCAGGGTCTGTAGTTCCAAATTGTCCTCCATCTCCTCCATCAGCATCAGGATCACTATATGCTTCATTAGCATCAGTACATCCATCACTATCACTATCGGTGTTAAGATGGTCAGAAGTACCTGATGTTGTTTCTATTAAGGCAAGCCCAGATCCTGCAGAAGCAGGTATACCATTGGTCGTTGGTGACGTCCCTGGCGTACCGTCGGCTATACCATTATTATCGACATCTGTTCCTCCCGCCTCGTCTACATCATAGATACCATCATTATCACTATCTAAATCCAAATGATCCGAAACATTGTCGCCGTCAAAATCGAAAGCAGGATCTAAAGTATCACAAATACCATCTGCATTACCATCAGTGCATACTGGTGATGTTGCTGTTCCATTGTTATCAAAATCTTTATAATTAGGGATCAGATCTGCATCTGCATCTCCAGAAGGATCTATTCCGAAAATATTTTCATCTATATCCAAAATACCATCATTATCGTCATCAAGATCTGCCATATCTGAAGTTCCATCACCATCTATATCTGTTGTACCTATAATTTGATTAATAAATACTGCAGAGTCTAAAGATGCATCTCCGGTATCGGCAATGGCTATTTTAAATCGATAAGTTACGCCAGGAGTTAGTTCATTAATAGTTCCTGTAAACTGTTTGGTGATTCCGTTATACTCTGTAAAAACAGTAAATGCTCCAGAATTCGTATTGCAAGAACCAGGTGGTCCCGGGGGTGTTTCCACATCATGCCCATTTACAATAAACTGGGAAGATTTAGAAATATCTACAGTACCAGAACTAGGAAAACTAGCTTGTTGACATCCCAGGTATCCCCCATTAACCGTATTTACTGCAACGGGGTTGTCAGTCCCTGGTACTTTGGCAATATTTTGACTCCCCGTTATCCCTGGACCGGAAACAAAAAAACCAAAGGCATCATTAAATGTAGTCCCAACATAGTCTGGATATTCATCTGATCCAAATTGATATACAATTTGTATGGCCGTTAACCCTGGGTCTAAAGTTACATCAAAAGAAAATACGGCAACATCGTGCACCGCTCCTGCATCGATTGCCGTAATATCTGGATCTGAATATGTTGCAAGTCCAGCTGTAGTACTAGCTTGCAGCCCAGAATTACTAGGAAAGGCTGCTGTTCCATTACTACCAAAAGCTTGCGTAGTACTACCTGTTGTCATCATTAACCCGGTATCTACTGTAAAATTTGCTCCAGCATTACCATTTGAAAATGTAGCAAATTGAATCGATTTTGAACCATACTCTAATGTTGGATTGGATAGTGTGAGGCCTGGACCTGCAAGCTCGTTTAGTATATCAACATCAGTTGGATTACTTGTAAAAGTTGCCTGGGAAAACATCTCCTGAAAACTTAATATCAAAACGATGCATAAAATTATAGGAGTAATTTTTTTCATAGGTTTTTTATTTTGATAACACCAATTTTACAGAATAAATGATCTTAAAATGGCATTTAGAATGATTTTATAAACTTAACAATTGGTTAATGTATTTTCTTTTTTGTATCGATAAAGAGAATTATTTTATCGTTTAAATACACATTTGCACCGATTAAGTGCAGATTTATATAATAAAGAACTTTCAAGTAATTTCCTTATAAAACTTTTCTCAAGCATTATAATACATTACATATTTAATTCTACTGTTTAAAAAGTAAGATGATCCATTTACATAAATTAAATGAATTACAAACCCTCTAGACTAAGATCTAATTTTATTTGCTAGTAATTTTATGGAAAACCACATATAGATGAAACTAAATCAGCATATTGCTTATAAGAAATTTTTAGGACATCTTTGTAAGACTGCAACAGTGTCCTTTTACATGTGAAGTTGATTCGTTCAAACAGCACATAACTTTTTGAATGCACAAGTTTTGAAGATTTCTGCATAGTGATAAATTTTTTTATTAATTGTTATTCAAACCCTTACTCTTGTTAGCTCGCCAAAGTGTACAATTGCAGGGCCGTTTTTTACTTTTCGTTTTATTAAGTATACATTTTGATTTTAGTTTTTGTTATTAATACTTTTCTATTCTAGTTAGTCCACTTCTTATACATTCTATTTATAAAAGATGTAATACTATTCTATTTGGTCTTAGTATTATTTCTTTTCTGAATAACAAATTTATCTCCTTATCATATCAAATTACTTCAAATAAAAATGTATACTTCATCAACACCGAAAAAGTAATCATCAAAGAAGATACTTTGAATTTTAAAATCGGACAAAAGTAAAGATTAGCCATAAATCAATAATTCTTCAGATAGAATGTTTTATTTAAGTTAATTCATTAATGTAAACATGGGGCACATGATTACTAATTATGCAATCTTGACGATTTTCTTAATTCAAAAAATAGCTGTTGGATCTATTAGTAAGAGAATATGTTATCATAACGGTAAAGGGAGTAAGAAATAATAACATCAGTAAAGTAATTTTTATCTACAAGCTATTTAAAAATTAGAGGTTAAAAAATGTTAAGTTTTTCTTAACATCGTAAAGATATGTATAAAATAGATTAGTAACGTAAGTTTAAAACATAATAAAATTATGTTTTAACCATAATTATTTATAAGCAGATATATGTTAATCAAGCAATTACAAATATCCAAAACTTGATCTCGCTCTTCTTTTCTAACAAATCTGATATTTAACCCAGATAAAAAACACTGGAAAAAATATCGTTTTCTCACCTTTTGACCCGAGCAACTTGATTTGTATTAATTTTTGAGTAAATGTTTTTCAAAACATTATAAAACGAACTTAATCCATTCAAAATCAAATTATAATATTCTATACAAGAAGTGATGTGTTCAAAAAACTTGTAGTGATTAGAACTATCTATAACAGGGCTATAAAAATGGGTTTAGTAGATAGAAAACTTTATCCATTCGGTTATGACAAGATTAGAATTAAATTTCCAGAAACTGAAAAAATAGGACTCAACAAGCAAAATATAATAGCGTTCGAAACCGTAAAATCTAACTGATAGTGAAACCCACGCTCGCAATGTTAGCTTATTCAGCTTTAACTTCGCGGGTAGTAAGCTGCGAATGTTCTTGAAATAAGATGGTTCGATTTTTATGACGAAAGATTGCACTACAAAATGAATAAAAATTCAAAATTGCTTTCTCTTAAAATTCGTGAAAAAGCGTTATCCATCCTAGACTGTTACAAGAATAGTAAACGAAGTGATAAAGATTTTGTCTTTACAGAGTTGAAAAAAGCCAACTTTAAAGATACCAAAGATTTTTATGCCAAGACCAAAACGGCTACAAAAAAATTCAATAAATACTTAGTTGAAGTTGCAAGGAAAGTAAAAGTTAAGAAGAAGGTGACAATGCACATTGCACGTCATAGTTTTGGAAATCTATCTGAAGATAAAATCCCAATGAAAATGCTTCAAAAACTTCATCGCCATAGCGACCTCAAAACGACTATAAATTATCAAGCAAATTTCATTCACAAAGATGCTGATGAGGCCTTGGACAGTGTGATTAATTTCTAGCTTGATGTAATTATGAAATGCTCCCTTTTAGTCTTTTTTCGATTTTACGTTTTTTGTAGGTAAGACGTTTCATAATATCCATTAATTGAACATCTTTTGTTTTTTTGTAAATCTCATTGATACTCAAAATCAATTGTTTTGCTTCTCTAGACGCTTTAACTCTATCACTTGTTGACATATTGCTCATCTTTCTGTTTTCAAATTCGAAAGCTTTATTTACTATTTCCATATGATGTTTTTTTTATGACTTTATTTAATCTCATAGAATTTAAAACCACCTTAAACTTTCTTGTTAGCAATAGAGGTGGTTAATAAACTCGACAAAAACACTAAAACTTATACCCTATTCCAAATTGAATTGAGCCTAGACTTTCCCCGTCCAAATCAATTAGTCTATAGCCTGCAAATATTGGAAACTTGCCTTTGAACATATAGGTTGCCCTTGGCGAAGCATAAAAACCACCGTCGTCGCCATCATTAACACCAATGGCATAACCAATATCGGCACCTACCAGGAAATTAGTAAATGGTGAGAATCTTACACTTCCTGCCAGTGGTATAAACTGAGCATCATCAAGTTCTACCTCTCCAAGACCTGCAATATTGACTTCCTGACCAAAATAACTGGCTAAACCAGTTGTACCACCTACAAAGAAGCGTTCGGAAACACCGTATAAATAGAACAGGTCAAGACCAATGTTAGAGGAATAAGAATCCTCGAAATCCCCAACTGTCACTCCTGCGTTAAGGCCAATGCCAAAATTGTGTGTTCCCTTCGCTACATCTTGCACTTGCGCAAGAGAGATACTCGTAAACGCCATAAAGGCTACTGATAAAATTGCTACTTTACTTTTCATTTTAATCTAAATTTTATTTTTAACATTATCTATTTTCGTTCTTATAGTTAACATAGAGCTCTTTGTTATGTTCGTAATCTCCAAAACTAAATCGGTTGTAGTTATTGATTTGACATCTCCCTATCTTGACGCATGAAAAACGTTTCCTTAATTTTGTGATAGTTACCCATAATAAAAGGACATGTAGAAATGCATTTGCTACAATTTTTGGAAAATTCTGGTGCACATTTTTCACGGTCAATAAACTGGGGATAGCCGTCCTCTAAAATTTTGGTCTCTTTGTAAATGGCTTTTCCGGGGCATCTTTCTACGCAATGGTTGCACGTTTCGCAAAAGTCCCTTACCCAAAGATGCCCGTTATCATCCAAGGTTTTCAATGGAAGATTATCCATATCCAAAAAGATTGCTGCCAAACGCATTGAAGGGCCAAATTCTGGCGCAATTAGAATACCATTCTTTCCCACCACACCAATACCTGCATCCTGAGCCACTGGAACCGTCATTATATCACCACCTATGGCTGGCGAAGGGTGGCAATTATAGCCCATATCTCTAATAAATTTTGCTAAAATATTTACCGTCTGGCCTAACTCTGAGTACGTACGCCATATTTCCTTGGTAGCTTCTTTTGAGGGATTGGTTTTTATGGCCGTTCTATTCATTTCCATGGCGAGTATCATTGCGTTTTCGTAAAGAATCTCAAAATCTTTATAAATAAAATCTGGATTCACTTTTGTGTACCCAATCTTGGATATTCCCAATTCTTTTGCATACTCTTCAATTTGCTTTAATTGGTTTTGTGAGATTATTTTCTTGCCAGTTTTAGGATTTTTATTGAGTTGGGATGCGCTTCGGTACATTTCACGTAGCGATATCCAAAGGGATTTTCCGACGACTCTAAAACTGTTAAGTTTACTTGCTAGGCTGCCATACTGTATCAAAAGTGTGGGAATGATAACTGGAAGACGAGCATTTGAACTGGCCTTAACGGGTTTTTCCCCTTTTGGCATCCAAAAGGAAGAGCGTAAGAAAAATGGGGGTCGTCGAATTATTCTATATAGTTTCATTTTCTTGATTCATTTTAGTGTTCTTTTATGACTTTTCTTGAGGATAAACACGTTGGCTGTTTCATTACTTTTGATACTCTTAGCTTTTCCATCACAATACAAATTTTAGCGTCATCTCTTTAGTGTTTTCCTTGAGTTTAAACTTGCACTTTTTAAAGGATGGTTTGCCCATACTGGTCATATTGGATGCACCTACGGGTTCTTTAGGAAATCCGATAAAATTATCGTCTAACTTCCCATTGCCATTTTCATCCTTAAAAAAGGTAATTGCATAAGTCCCATAGGGAATATCTGTAAAGGTGTAGGATGCCTTGGTTTTGTAATCACTTACTTTTCCGACCTTAAAAGCTTTATCCTTTTCCTTGGGGAATCCTTCATCAGTTTTGTAAATCAGAAAATAGATGTTGCCCTTGACTTCTTCTATTTCAGTTGCGCTTACTGTGATGCTTCCAGTTTGCGCTTTAGCGAAAGCGAAATTTAAAAGCAGCATACTTGCGGTTATTATTGTCTTAATTATCATTGTAAATTTTGAATTTGATATTGGATTATTGCTTTATGTATTCATTTTAAAGAAAGTCGGATTTTCAAATCGCATCCCAATCCATAATAAGACCATAACTACTATCCCTGGAATTACTGGTTTATGCGCTACCCATTCTGCGGCAATAATGCCGCCCGTATAGGCCACAACGAGAAGAAAACCGATGTTTCTTGTCTTTGGGATTAAGAAAACCAGCACACATAGTAATTCTATAATCCCAACGAGAAAGGTCATATGCGCCATACCGGCAGCTTCCATATTATTGACCATAAAGCTCATACCAATGACCTTCGGAACCGCGGTTATTATTAATAACAATATTGGGATAACCCAGATAAAGCGCCATTTACTTTTTTTGTCATTCATTACGTCAAGTGATTTGTTCATTACTTTTGTTTTTAAGATTAATGTTTATTTAATATTTCTTTATCGATGTTTAGTTTCATCTGCCTTTTTAGATAGTATATTTAAGGCTGCCTGCCTGTGCTCATAAAAGACCGTTACAAAGTTTAGTATGATACCCAAACCACCAAGAATATAGAACGTGGTGAAAATTTTGGTAAACGGTGTCGTGGGGTGTAGGTCGCCATACCCTACCGTACTCAGGGTCATCACCGAAAAATAGTAGGAATCCACCCAATCCCAGCCTTCAGCAAAATGAAATACCACGGTACCTATCCCAATAAAACATAATAGCATCAAAGTCAACCCACCAAAGTTCTTCAGCATAAAGAAAGCTGTGATATGTAAGAAAAATCTAATCATCTTCAAGGTGTATTAGGCAACCGTGCACTAGAAAAAGTAAGGTATCGACAAAGGTTTTGGATTGCGTATTTTTAAGTTGACCAGCAGGCGTGTTAAGGTAGTGACTTTCCAACGAGCCTATGATGTAATCAGCAATATGGATACTCGTCTTTCCTCTATGTAAGAGATTCTGTTCAAAAGGAATCAAGGCTTTGAGCATATAGTTTTCAAAAACGGAAAGGCGCAAATCAAAATACTGTTCTTGTATAGAGCTTGAATCCTTTGACTGAATATACCACCTTGACATTCTAATTTCCCAAACGGATCTGTCGACGGCATAGATATACTTCATTAAAATATCGACTTCGCCATCCGAGCCATTATTGATACTCTGAAAACGGCGTAGTACAATATCTTTATAGTTTGAGAAAACGGCATCCAAGAGTTCGTTTTTGGACTTGAAATATTTATAAATCGTTTTCTTACTACAACCTAGGTCCGACGCAAGAGCGTCAACCGTGTAGGACTGCCCGGCCGGTTTTATAAATTGTTCCATACAGGCCTGAAGTATCTTATTGCGGGAATTTGTCATTGTCCAGTTATTTATTCTATTCTTTGATGATGAATTATTGTTATGAAGGCATTTCACAGCTTATTGAAGAAAAACAACTATAAGTTGCAATAGCCAAGAAATTATTGCTACAAGCAAACCAACGTGATGCAATTGTGCCAGCCGAATCACGCCACGGTTTAGCACTTTATATTCAGCGTTCGAATCGATTTTGGCAACACCATCTATCCTGTTTTTCAGATGAAATATGAGATATCCAAGTCCGGAAAAGAATATGACCAATAGTACGAGTGACATCGTACTTTTTAGCAAAAAATACTGATAGATAATAAGGGTCGCTGAGCCTAACATTGAAGTTACCATCATGGGCGGCAATAGGGTTATCAAACGTTTTAACTGACCATGGATACTTCGCATCAGCGATTCGTTGGGGAAGATTTTCTTTGAAGATAACATATCCTTCCAAATGGGTTTTTCTATCATCGACAGCACATAAAAAATTCCGGTAGCATAGGAAAGTAATAAGATTATTAGGTAAGGAACGAGCGTTTTCATCATATTCATTTTTAAAGATTAATACAGGTTTCCGGCTTTCCAATGCTTCCAAAGCAGTTCTGGCAATTGCACTACAAAATCATAGAGCGACACCCAACCGCCTTTAAGAAGCGTTGTAAACGATTGTCCAAGACCAGGTTTTGCCGGTCTAAATTTCAAATCTTCCGTCGGTTTTTTATGAAGAAGATTGGTTAGGATATCGCCCAGGTAATCTGTATTGTTCCATGGTTTTACGAACAGGATAGCGCCATCGGTATCGATGACATAAACACTATTTGGAAGTTTCCCATATATCTCATGTGCTTCCCCGTCAATGTCATCGACTAGTATGGTTCTTTTGTCATCATAAAAGCGGGCAGCTTCTTTTGCTGCAGAAACTTTTTCGTCAAAATCTTTATGGCATGAAATATTATTACCAGGATGGGCCTCACGTACATAGAGAACAACGAAATTGAACTCTGGATATTTACGGGCCAGCTCTTGCATCGGGGTAACGTGTCCGGCATACATAGGACAGGTAATACTGCCCATTTCTACGACTAGAGGCTTATCTAAAAAATCGGATAACCTCTTTTTTTGACCCTGTATACTCAAAAATTCAAAATCCTGGTATGTATCCCCTTCCTTTAATCCCGTAAAATCCTTGAACTGATAGAACTTTGCCTTAAAGTTGGAATAATTGTAATCACTTTTTGTTACTTCTATAGTTTTCATATGTTTCAGTTTTAAATACATGTTTTTATTTTTTTTAGTTTACTTAAAATCGTTGTGCAAAACTTAATGTGGCATAGCGGTGTGTATCCCCGCTATTGAGTTCCCCTGTGGTCAAATGGTATTTGAACTCGATGCTCGTACCATTTTTCAAGACACAGAAGCCAAAGTAGCCGTTGAAAAGGATGTTATTGATTTCATCTTGTTCAAAAAGGGAATGGTTGTCGAAAATATTACCTTGTACTGTGGCATCGTATAGCGAGAATTTTGCCCCGAAGCCTGTATCGAGATAATATTCAACTTGTTTTCGCTTCCCTAATAATTGATTGTCCTGACCTACCGAGTATTGTATGGGCTCAAATTTTCCGAAACGGAAATGAATGGCAGGTTTTATATAGGTGTCAATATTTCCTATTGAACTATTTATAGTACCATATATATCGAGCAGTTTGGTATGCTTGAGGTCAAAACCATAATTGGCTCTTAAATTGATTCCCAATTGATCCGGTATCTGATTTTCCCAACCTTGAAGTTCTACGTCGCCTGTAATTTCCCTATGGAACCAGTTTTGGATATCATCCGCTTGGGAAGACGATCCCAGAACGCCTACATCAAGACCCAGATGAAGAAACGATTTTTCAAAGGCCAGGGCGGTAGTGAAATTGGCATAGGACCAGCCGGCATAAGGGCGTTCTTCGTTCGGGTCTGGACTTCCGTCACTTAGATAATCCGGTGTATACGCCTCAATATTCAAATTTACCTCACTGTAAGACACTAACTCGGTCTTAAATAGCTTTGTTATAAAAGTCTCTTTCTTATTACGCCATCTAAAGCTACCATTGATGCCGTAGGTGTAACCACGGTCGGTACCTGTATAGATAATGAGAAAATCGTTGTTGTGACCTAGTTCTATTTCGTATTGATAAGTATCTTTTTGTTGTGCTTTTACTGCTATACCTGATAGTAGTAAAAGACTCAATACCATTGTTTTCATATCGCTTTATTTAAGTGAAACATGGATGCACTGTAGACAAGACTGGTATTGTTCTTACCACGCAGTTTTAGTTCCGTTAATAATTCGGGTTGAAAGCCGATTTTGACATTTAGGGACTTGAGATAAAAATCGGTACATAAAAATGAGGTTTTCAGCTTTTTGCAATGCCCCAACAATCTGGCTGCTGTATTGAGTACATCACCATGGTAGGCTACTGATTTTTGTTTTCTTCCTACCAAGGTCGCCGAAACTTCACCACAGCTCACACCTGCTTTAAAAGAGGGCTCAACGCCGAAATGCATGATATACTCTTCCTTATGGTCAATTAGCTTTTCACGAACCGTTTGGAACATTGTTACCGCCTTACCCGATACGTCCTCTTTTGTTTTCCAGGTGTGTACAACTTCATCACCCACAAATTGATATACTTCATATTTAAAAGGTTGTAGGGCTTCAAGAATATCGTTAAAGCATTTGTTTAAAAACCTACTGTATCTAACGTGTCCCAAGCTTTCAGCAATACGGGTACTATTATTTAAATCCAGGAACATGAAATAGCGTTCTTCGACCAATGGATTGGAATATTTTCCGTATAGATAATTGAGAAATACTGTTTCGCCGAAAGAGATGCGCAACTGCCTAACAAAACTCATAGCCATACTTAAAAAGAAACAATGGACAAGAAAAGAGACGAACACGCCAGAACCGGCAAATAAGAATGCTTCTGAAATGGCTTTGTTAAAGAGATAATCTGCCAATACCCATAGGTACAAGATATTTATCTCAATACCTGTAGTCACAATAAGTATGATGACACCAAAAACCCAGACAATACGACGCTGCCATTTCATTAGCCGTAGTGCTACAAAGGGTTGAAATCTCGTTTCAATCCAAATCGTTTTAAATCCGAACAACAGGCCTCCTGCCGTAGTTTTAATATAAGCTTCACTAATTTCAAAAGGGCGGATACCCTCGTCTGAAAATATAGTGACCAAGCCAGCTGTTTTGAAGTATACAAATAAGTTGTATCCCACAACAAAGAAGAGTAGAATAATGATGTATTCCATCCAAATCGATATGTCCTTATTCTTTATCATTTTTAATAACTATTTGTGTTTGTAGCAGTCAACAGGCTTTTCGGCACGAGGAAAAGCCAAGACTGCACTTCGGGTAACAAGCAACTCAAAAACTGACCAACCAAAAGAATTACTTTGTATGGTTCCCCTTATCGGTGCCTTCGGATTTTCTCGTACGGGGAATTTAACCCAGTATTTACCACGTTTGCTATTAATCATCTCGTGGTGTTATATCATTTATTCTAACTTTAACATAGCACCGGTAAGCTGTAACAATTCTGCTTCTTTTTGCTTTACGGTATAGGTTGCCGTGACAATTCGGGTCTTGGCCGAGGTTAAATCCAGCTGTGCCTCACGCAGTTGAGTATTGGTAATCTGTCCGTTTCTGAAGTCTATTTGGTTGCGCTCAAAGTTCTGTTCAAAAGTCTTGAGGTTTGAACGTTCAATATTCAAATCGTTCAAGGCCTGCTCGTATTCTGTATACGTATTTTCAAAATCTTTGACTACCTGTAGTTCCGTTTGGTCAATCCTTAATTTTTCTTGGTCAATCCTGATTTGTGCATTTTGAATCTTTCGGTTGACACGACTACCATCAAAAATATTAAGCCGAACACCGACACCCACGTTCCAGCCATCCAACTGCTGGGATAATAATAGATTGGCCTCATTGGTCTGGTCAAAATAGCTATATCCACCGTGTAGCAATACCTTTGGGTAGCGCTCTGCCTTAGCTATCGATAGTTCGCTTTCCGAAATCTCAAGACCCTGTTGGGATAGTTTTAATCGGGCATTGTTTTCTAGAACCTTTGCTTCTAATTGCTCTTTATCTATAAAGGGATAAAAATCGACTTCTTCATCAACGCTAAATCCAATTTTTGGGGAGCGCCCCATAAAGGCGTTCAGTTCTGCTTGTGCTGTTTTGTAACGTAGTTGATTCTGGCGCAATGCCGCACTATCATTTTTCACGGCTACTTCGGCATTGAGCACGGTTGTACGATTACCGGCACCAAAATTGAATTGACTTTCCGCTCGTTGCAATCTTTCGTTGCTGATATCAAGCTGCTCTTGTGCTATGACGAGATTGGCTTGTTGGGTGGCCACGTTTAGGTAGAAAAAGGTTGTATTCAATACGGTATTTTCTATACGATAGCGGGTCTGTAAGGCTGTAGCTTTATTTGAATTTTTGAGCAGTTTGAGCCTGTGGTGCCCGCCAAGACCATCAAACAGCGTATATTCCACATTAACGGAAGCACTAATTTCCTCGGTTTCTGCAAAATCTGCCCTAATGGACTGCGTATCACCACTACCGTCAAAGGCCGCAAATTCAATTTCCGTATTGTTCTCGCTATAGTTGTATCCCCCGACAGCATAAATGCTTGGTAACAACCCCGCATTGCCCGCTGTGGCATTATTGGAAGAAACAACGGTGTCCAATTGTGCAATCTGGATATCGTGGTTCTCTTGCAGGGTTATCCCTATGGCATCCGCTAGGGTAAGTTGGTCCTGCGCCTGTACTTTCAAGGCCAAAAAAACCATCAAAAGCATTGTTGTTGTTTTAATTTTTGTTTCCATTATATTCATATTAATATCAGGTAGTTCGCTATAGAACTAATTAATTGGGATACAAGCTCCCTTGGTTTTTGTTTCATGTTGTTATTCTTCCTTATTTGCCATTGCAAGGCGTACCGCTGGTTCCAATTCTCTTCTTTGTACATCTTTTTTTCCCTGCACTTTCTTGGCCCAGAACACCCTGAATTTGTTTAGATTAATCAGGAAAATAGGCATCAGGAACAGTACATTGAACAGACCGAATAGTAGTCCATAAGCAATTGCAATCGCCGGCCCTTTAAGGAACTGTGCGCTTAAACTAGTTGAGAAGATAAGCGGCCCTAGACCTGCAACTGTGGTAATCGTGGTCAATACGATAGGTCTGAAACGGCTGTAGGCAGCCTCTTTGACGGCTTCCATAAATTCCCTTCCTTCCTTGAGTAAATCATTGAGTGTTGAAATATAGACCAGTGTGTTATTTACAAAAACACCGATTAGGGCTATGGTACCGATTAAACTAAAAATGTTCAATGCCTCACCGTGAATAAGATGTCCAATGATAACCCCTGTCAAAGCAAATGGAAACAACAGAAATATCATAATGGCCTGTGCGAAACTGTTACAGTTAAATACAATCAGCGAGAAAATAAGTAACAAAATGATTGGCCCAACAACTTTCATCGCATCGATGAGCTTGAATGCCTGACGGCTCTGCCCCTCTACGGAATAGGTAACCGATGGGTATTTTTCTAGGATAGGCGTCAGGACTTCGCTTTCGATTTGGCCAATGACCTGTGGCGCCGAAACATCCTTGTTGGCCACATTGGCTTCTACACGTATTTCGCGCTGGCCATTAAGATGGTCAATCGTCAGGTTGCCCACGGTTTCCTCTATATAGGCCACTTCACTTAGCGCATAACTGCTACCGTTTTTGCCGTTGATGCGCATATCGAGCAGCTGTGCCTTGTTTTGGCGACCCTCTTCAGGATAACGCAGCCAGATTTCGACTTCCTCATCGCCGCGTTGCAAACTTTGTGCTTCCACTCCAAAGAATGCGGAACGAATCTGTGCCATGACTTCTGAAAGACTGAGGCCCAATAGTTCGGCATTCGGTTTTAGGCGCACCTGATATTCGGTAATGCCCTTTAGGTCGGTATCGGAAACGTCCCGTAATCCTTCTACATCACGCATCGCTATTTTAAGGTCTTCCTTGGCGGCACGAACTTCATCGAGATTGTAGCTTTTTAGCGCGAAGGATACCGGAAGGCCGAAGAGTGCCGACGTTGCCCCAAGCCCGTAAATAAGACGTGTGGCTTCAGGGATTGCAGGGGCTTCCTCGGCTATGGAATTAGAGATATCGAACGAGCTTATGCCTCTTTCTTCTCCATTTAGAAATGTAATTTTTAATTCGCCTTGATTGTCTAATGGCCCTGTAATAACTTCCACAAAGCGAATAATATCCTTACCATCTTCTCGTCCTTCGGAATAATCTTCGTTGACTTCCCATACAGCTTCTTCTATGGACATCAACTTTTGCTTGGTCACTTCTACAGGTGTTCCTGGTGGCAGTTCCATCTCCACAAATACGGCATCATCATCAATGTTGGGAAAAAAGGTGAAGCCCATCACGCCAGCAGGAATCAAGGCTACAGAACCTATTAGCAATCCAATAAAAACTACAACAGTAATCAATCTTGAAAATTTATTCTTCAATACGGTTTTTGAAAATGCGGGCATATAAAGTTTACTGCGCATCCATTCCATTGCATTGGTGAACCATTTTTCTATTTTAGTCAATTTGATATCTTCTTTGATACCTTTTGCGTGACCTACATGACCGGGCAGAATAAAGAAGGTTTCAATAATCGCCATTATCAATACCGCGATAACCACGAACGCGACCTCTTGGAAAAACTCACCGACCTGTTCCGGAAGGAAGAAGAACATTGCGAACGCGGTCGCCGTTGTGGACAAAGAGATGATTACGGGCGACAACATTTCCATAGTTCCGTCCAATGCCGCTTTTAATGGTGGTTTGCCAAGTTCCTTGGCGTGATGGTAGATATTTTCGCCGACTACCACGGCATCATCCACCAGAATTCCCAGTACAAGAATAAATCCGAAGAGGGAAACCACATTGATGGTCATATCCTGAATGTCCGTCAAAAGGAACATTCCCAAGAGCACGATAGGTATTTTTACCGCCAGCCAAAAGGCCAGATAACGGTCCAGGAAGAGTGCTAACACTAAGAGGACAAGGATGACACCTGTAATCCCGTTTTCTATCATTGTACCGATACGGCTTTTTAGGTTGACCGTACCATCTTCCAAAATCAATAATTCTATCCCCTTACGGGTTTCATTATAGGTGTCGATATAGTTCTTTACGAATTCGGCATTTGCCAAAATATCTTCAGAATTGAGCGTATAAACACTCATCGTTATGATAGGTTCACCCTTAAAATATCGACCAGTGGCACTGTCCTTGAACTGGTCTGCCACATCGGCCACATCCTTTAGATAAACGGTTTGGCCATTGTCGCCTGCTGAAATGATTATGTTTTTTAGGTCATTGGCAAAGTAGCCTTTATTGTCCGTTTTAATATTGATGACCTGCGCTTCATTTTCTATAGTACCACCAAAGGTTTCCAAATTAGCTTGTCTAACTGCAGCACTTACTTGTTGAAATGTTAAGTTGTACCGACGCAAATCATTTTCGCGCAAGCGGACCTCAATTTCTTCGTCAGGCACACCTTGTATCACTACCTGCGAAAGTCCAGGTTGCGCCAGAAAATCGTCTTCTATCTGTTTTGCAATATCTTTTATGGCGGTAAGTGGCATATCCTTGGCCATAATGCCAAAGCTAACAGTGAGGTCTTGCGGGTCGCGTTTCTCGACCGACGCCGATTCTACACCAGCTGGAAAATTAGTTATCTTATCTACAGCATTCTTTACCTCGACGAGCATTTTGTCTGCTTTGGCCTCTTCGGTAAGTTCTACGTTTATTGTGGCAAGATTGTCCTGAGAGGTAGACGTTACGCGGTCTATGCCTTCTATACCTTCAAGATTGTCCTCAATTTTGATGGTAATTCCTTCTTCAACTTCCGAAGGACTGGCACCAGGGAAGGCCACGCTTACATCTACAAAGCGTGTTTTTTGCTTCGGGAAGTTGGTGTTCTGTGTTTGACTCAGTTTTAAAATACCTAAGCCTACAAGCAGGAACATCATTAAATTGACCAACGTGGGTCTTTTTATAAAATAATTGATTGCGCCTTTCATCAGTATTATGCTTTTGGTACTGCCTTTATTCCGGCAATAGGATTATTAGTTTTTTCAGTAATCATCTGGTCGCCCTTTTCAAGGCCCGTAATGATGCTTTTACTTTCTTTGGTCTGAAGCACTTCGATTTGTTTGGCCACAACTGTAGAATCCTTGATGACATAGATTCGGTTTTCACGAGAGATCAAATGTTTATCCACTTCAATCGCGTTATTAAATGCACCCTTGACAAAATTTGACTCTACATACATTCCCTCTTTTAAACCTTCCCCAGGAACTTCTAAAAAGACATTGACCGCCTGGGTAGCCGCGTCGACGGAAGTACCGAGACGTTTTATTTTGGCCATAACCTTTCGGTCGATGTTGCGCACATACAATTCTACCTCTTGTCCTACTTCAAATTCCTTAATGTCATTAGCGGTAACGGCTGCTTTTACCTCATAGACATCGGTTCTGATAAACTCACCCAACTTTGCGCCGGGACGCACCAAGTCGCCCGCGTCTATCATCGCCATAGTGACGCTACCCGAAAAGGGTGCATAGATGCGATAGTCCCGTAAGGTTTCTTCCTGGCTTTTAATAGTGTAGTAAAGGTTATAGATGTTCTTGTCGTTCAAGAAGTTTTTCAGCTGTTGGTTGGTAGCTTCCGGTAAAGTGGGCAAAGATTTTTCTACATCAATTTCCTGAAGGAACGTATTCCATTTGGGAAATTCATTGGGATAATCCAACTGCACATCGGCCATTGCATTGACAAGTGCGCTTACAAATTGACTTTTCTGTGCATTTAGGTTATAACGGAACTTGTTATCGTCCAAGCTCAATAAAAGTTCTCCTTTACGGAAACTTGTACCTTCTTTAAAGGTTTTTCTCATGTTTTGAGCCCTCCCCTGAACTTCGGCGATGATATCTACTTTTTGAATCGGTACGATACGTCCTGTAAGATTTAAGGTATTTTGAATCTCAGCTGGCTCTGCTTTTACAGTTTGAAACTCTTTGTAATCTTTTTTCTTTTCTTGCTTCTTTGGTTGCTTTTCTCCGCAGCTCATTAGAATAAGCGATATGAAAACTAACCAAACGAAATAATTGCTGTTGTTTCTCATTTTTAACACTTTTGATTGTTACTTTTATTTTTTAAAATGTTATTTATTAACACTTTAAGTCCTGATTTGGTAACTGTTTCAGAAATACCAAGTATCATATTATTGTCGTCTATAACGGCCATTTTAGGTTGGTTTCCGATATTGAATGCATCGTAGAGTTCACCATCCAAATCAAGAATAATCTCCCTGTCGCTCAATCCCATAGGAACTAATTTTGTTACGATTATCGGATTCATTTTCTCCAGATGGTTATTGACCACATAGTCAAATAAGTCATAGGTGGAATAAGCACTTTCTATCGCTGGTTTATTTCCTGTAAATAGAAAGAGGTGGTGTGTTTTTCTTTCTAAATATTCGTTGATATTGGATGCCTTGCCATTGCATGCGATAGGTGCATTGATAATTTTATTTCCTATACCGTTTTCTTTTCCTTTCGGGCTAATCATATTCAATTATTTTATTTAGTTCTTTAGTGAACTATTAAGTTTATATAAAAAAATTAAAGCATTTTTTCGGTCAACTCCTGCATGATGTTCACCATCATCTGCAATTTTTCCCTATCCTGACCCTCCAGTACCTTTTTACCTTCGGATATGATGATGGATTCTCCCTGTTCTACCAAGATTCTTCCTTTATCTGTCAAATAGACTTTTTTGTTTCTACCATCTTTTTCGTCCGCTATACGGGCTATCAGTCCTGCCTTACCCATTTTGGTTAAAAGAGCAGTTATTGCCGACTTTACCTTCAAGGTCTCATCTGCCAGAAATTGTTGGTCCGTGCCCTCATTGTAACGTATTAGCATCAATAGACGCCACTGCTCAATAGTGAGTCCAAAAGGTTTCAATAGCGAATTAAGCTTGTTTTGTAAACTCCAAAAGAAGCGCGTGCTTGTTCTTCCTATTTCTATTTCCAAAGGTAATTTCATAATCATATTAATTTTCTTGCTACAAATATAATACATTAGTTCTTTAGTGAACTATTTAAATTGTGCTTTTAACAAAAAATTAAAATTTTAAAGAAATAGAACATTGAATCTAAAAGCTAAGATTAAGGAAGAGGTATCTGCGTTTAAAAGATAGATACAAACAGTTAATGAGGCATATAATTATAATCTATCTAGCATTGAAGAATGTGTACACATATCTAGGAAGTACCTCAATAAATTAAGAAATCTGGTAAGAGAGTAAAAATTCAACTCAAAAAAAGATAAAATTTTATTCTTAAGGAACAAAAACCCTTTGTATAGTAGATTAAAGCTTTACGTTCTACCATATCATCACAAAACGCAAAGTCCCTTGTTTCGCGAAAGCTTCAAGATCAGTATCTCATGAAAAAAATCTGAACTTGAAAGTTGGTAATTTAGTTTCATTTGTATTTAGGTATTTGTATAAGATTAGTTGTGTTATTTAAGCACATAACTTAGCAAATACAAACCGAATAGAAAATTCGCGAGGATTTTCGTAAGTACACTTGCACTAGTAAATAATTTTATATGCTGTTACCTGCTGGCTTTATTCTTTTTTATTTTCGGTTAATAACTCTCTTAGAGGTTGTTTAAATTTTTGATAATTCTCGGGCATTTGTAAAAAAGGCTCTACTGTAAAACTAAATGTTCTATCCCCATTAAAAACCCAATAATTGCCAATTAATTTTCCGTCTTTGGTTTTGATGTTGTGTTGTGGAATATGGTTGATAGAAAATTGATTTTTTTCTGTATTATACCAAATACCCATCTTTCGTAAATCTTTTTCATTTGAGTAGGTAAGTGTTAAATTTGGTTGTATTTTGTTTTTTATAGGTGTAAGATTGAAATTTTTCATAGGAAAACTGTCCAGTTCTTTTGACCAAGAAGTTTTTCTTTCTTTCCAATAATATAGTTTATCCCACTGTTCCAATACAAGTGTATTATCTTTTTCTGATTGAATAACAGTAAATAGTTTTTCTTGAATGATTTCAATTTCCTTGTTTTCAGGAAATACCGTAACTGTAGTTTTATCAGCGGCAATTCTTCCATCCTCGATTCCAAAAAAGGATGACAAGGCGAAGAATATTATTTTTATTTGTTCCATTCATTAATGTTTAAATTAAACTTCTTTCCAGCTTGCAGGTAACTCGTTATATAGTCAATAAATATACTATTATCCCTGTAAGTGGATATGGATAAAAGTAACTTTTCAAAAGTTTCATTTTTTCAAATTCAAAAAAGCGGACTTAAACACGATTTTGGCTCTAGAATGAGGTGTTCTTTCCCAGAGTATAGGGAAAGGTTAACGGAATGGAAAGCTAAAATTGAGGATTGTCTCCAAGACCTATGTAGTGAAGCTCTTTTCCAGAAATGTAGCTTTTTGCGAAATGCAGGAAAATGTGCTGAGTGGGATTAAAAATAATTACAGTATATCAAAAACTATTGATCAAATTCCCAAATAATAAGATTTAATAGTATTAACAAATAATCAAAAGTGTATAATTCAAATGAGATACATCAAAAGGACAAAATGTCGTACCTATTTTGTAACAAAACATAAAAAAGCTTAGGTTTTCATCTAAGCTTTTTTCTTGTACATCGGGTGTGAATCGAACCCACACTCCCAAAAGAACCGGGTTTTGAATCTTTGCTCTATATTGCAAACTATTTTTTTTATAAAAATTACTAATATTTGCAAAACGCCTTATGTGAGTACAGAAAAAAGCAAATGGCACTTACCCGATTACTGTGAGAGTTACAAAGGATAGGAAATCAAGTTATCTTTCTTTGAACTGGATAGAAGAAAAACATTGGAATGCCACAAAGAGCAGAGTTAAAGATTCTTATCATAGTGCAGCTAAGATAAATAGTCTGATTCTTAAAAAGCTCAGCAAAGCTGAAGGTGCAATGTTGGATTTTAAAGATGGAGACCCCCTGTTAACGCGAACATCTTGCTCGTGCCGGTAAGAGTAAGAAGACGATGCTTATGAAAAGATACGGTATTTGAAAAATGAAACGATAATAATGAAGTACACCAGGATATGAGCGAGACGCTCGTACCAGCGGGGAGTTATTAGCATAAATACTTATAAGATGATCTGCTTATAAAAGTTTTATTGAGATTATCTACTACATCATAAGACAGCTGGTAGGATCGAAAACATTTTTACAGCGCTCCTCATCATCGAAACCTATGAGACAACACTCACGCAAACCTGCACAACGGATCAAGAGTCTCATATTTGTATGGTGAGCATCCATATCCAAAGGACAAGGTATACTACCATCTATGCCACACATTCTTAATAATAAAAATGATCTATCTACACACCACGCCATACATGTCTCAAACTCTTGAGTACAAGTACACTCTCTATTACCCGGCGGGCATACATCTGGGTTTTTATTGTTCTTATTGTGACCTTGAGAAACCTTAGAAGTATTTCTATTTTGTACATTTGCGCCATTAAAGGTATTAACAAAAAGTCTTACAACATTACTAATCTCTTCCTCATCAAATTGATAACGCCCGGCTAGATTGCTCCATTGTTGATATAATAGCTCGAATGTTTCAAGATAACTATCAACATCGTCAAAGCCTAGGTTATTGGCTAGTTCTAAAAGTTCTTCATCTGTCAAGGGAGTGTCTTTATCAAATAGCTCTTGAATTCTAGATAAATTAGTACTATTAGTATAGATGGTTTTAATTCCCGAAATATACTCTTTAAAGACCATATCTTCTGATAGATCCTCTAGACTGCCAGTGTTTTCTTCTGGTTCTGGGTCGGTATTATTCTCACTATCGCTACAACCTGCAATGAGGCAGGTACATAAAATAATTTGTATCAATAATATTGCTGTTTTACCCATGATTATCAAATGATTTTTTTGAAATATAAGAATTGTTTTCATAAAATAAAAGACTGTGCATGAATTTAAAATACTAAACTATACTACACTTACAGTGTAGGGATTTTGATTCGCAAGGTATTGCTATTTACTACCTGTTAAACAGTTACTTGGTATAGGTACAGATTGCAGACAACCTCTAACGTATATCTTTTGCTTATTAACAGTTTTGAAAAACAGATTTCTTCGATTTACTGAAGTGCTGCGATAAAATCACAGTATTTTAAGCCCAAATCTGGGACCAATAAAATTGTTTCAGTCAGAATAACGACAATATCTCAAAATAAAGCTACTCTAGAAAACCTGAACTAGTTGCCAAAAAAAATAACAAACCCTAATAAACAAATGTTTATCAGGGTTTCTTGTACTCAAGGTGGGAATCGAACCTATGCAATATTATGAAAAATTATAATCCATTATGCATTATTAATTGTTGATAATCAATTATTTATACTAATTATTACTTAACAGCATAATTCTTATTAACGCAAAAATGTGGGGGATTGGCGGGGGAAATTAATATCTTTGCAATATACAATAACATGCTATGGCAACGATTAGAATAATTGGAACACACACAAAAGACAAAATATCATTATATATACGGGTGAGAAATGGAAGAAAAGCGGATGTATCGTATAAAACCCCTTATAAAATTGATAAGAAATCGTGGAGCGATAAAAAACAAACTATTAAGGCAACCTCAACCCCTCTTAAAAAAATCAAGAACAAACTAGATTCTCTTGTAATTAGAATCCAGGAACGAATGGATGAAGATGCGCATAAAGGAATAGATATCAATAGCAGATGGGTGAAAAAAGTAGTTGATGGCTTCTTTAATAATGATAACAATGGTCTTTCTCCTTATATCATTGATTGGATTAATCATATTATAGATAATCATAAAACCATAAGAACGGTTCAAGGTAATATTGGTATTTCTGCAAATAGATTAAAGGCATATAAAACCCTGAAAAATTTGGTTAATGATTTCCAAGGCAGGAGTATGTGCAAGGTGTTAGAGGTTGATCAACTTTTTTACGATGATTTTTGCACTTGGTTGATTTCCAAAAAATACAGCGATAGCACTCTCAAAAAATATGCGGATGATTTAATAGCCGTTTGCAAATTTGCTAAAAGACAAAAAGTTGTGTCAAACCCAGAACTTTATGAAATTACAAAGTATGCCATAAAAAGAAAAGAACCACTTACTCTTACTGATACCGAACTTCAAAAAATAAAAGAAGTTAACCTACCCAATAATCACCTTGAAAATACTAGGAAATGGATACTTTTGGGTTGCACCCTAGCGCAAAGAGTAGAAGACCTCCTAAATATTGACGAAACTAATTTTAAGCACGTTCCTGATGAAAATGGCAATTTAGTTGAAGTAATTCATATAATACAATCCAAAACTGGGGCGGAAGCTATTTTCCTAGCTGAGCAAGTTAAAGAGATTATTAAAGATGGTTTACCTTACAAAATATCTTCACAAAAATTGCGAGATTATGTAAAAAAAGTATGTGAATTAGCAGAAATCAACAGCCCAACTCATGGAGAAATAATTAAAATAATTAAAGTTGGGAATAAAGAGGTTAAGAGAAAAGTTAAAGGAACTTATCCTAAATGGATGCTTATCACTCCGCATGTTTTTAGAAAAACCGGAGCCAGCTATTATAATTACAAATACGGAACTACCGTGGCAAAAATTCATACTGGACACATAAAAGATGAAACATTAAAAATTTACGTAAATGATAATCTTAGTAAAAAAGTCACAGTCCTTTTGGAAGCTCATAAAGAACAAGGATTAAAAGAAAAAAGTGTATCGAACAAAACTATATTAAAGGTTATTAAGAATGCATCTGGAAAATAACTCCTATTTTAAAATAACACACAAGAAACCCTTAAAACTATTGAGGGTAAACTGCATCCTGTTTTGCGAATAATTAGCTAACTTTAATATCCCACATTTAATCAAATACCCAAAATTACCCCTATAGCATTAAGAATAAATTGATATTGTGGTTTTCCGCAAGGAAACTATTAATTATTACAATAGTTTAGAGCGATATTATTTATCACTTTAAAACAACAATACAACCCCTAATCAAACCCAATATGGACGTTAACGAAAAAATAGTAAATACCTGGTTACAAAAATGCCGAAATATGTTTACTCTCAACACCCTTTATTTTAATGGAGATGAAAACAAAGACAATAAAGATGTAGATATCTTGGCTATTGATCCCTTTAACAATATAGCTTGGGATTGTGAAGTAAAACTGCGCACCGGAACCTCACGAATCTTAGAAGGAAGTAACAAAAAAACTATTGGTTTTTTAAAATTTGTAGAGGATTATTTGTACCCAGATCGTAAAAGGGTCATACTAGAAAAAATACCGGAATCCTATATAATAGAGAAAGTGTTTATTACTACAAGCAATTTTTTTGGAACATCAAAAGAAAATCAAAAAAAGTGGAAAAACAGATTTAAAGAACACGATATCACAGTTATTTTCTTTGAAATTATTATGGAAGATCTTAATCAGTTTGCCATTAAAAGCAAAATATCTTCGGATGAAATTATACAAACTATTAGACTGCAAAACCTTTATACAAATAAACACAAGACATTATGAAAAAACTATCCTATTTCCCGCTAATAATCATAATAATCATACATCTTGTTTCTTGCTCCTCTGATGATTCTCCAGACAATTCAGCTGATCAAAGTCTAATTTTAGGAAAATGGCAACTCGTAAAAGTTACTAGAAGTACTGGCGAAATAACTTTAAGCGACTGTAGAAAAGAAGAAACCCTAACCTTTTCTGACAATGGTAACATAGAAAATTATTATGTAGATAACGACCCTTGCGATTATAGCACAATAACTTTCCAATATTCAGTTAATGGTAGTGAGCTTACTTTTTCTATTCCCGGAGAAGGAGATAATGGAGGTACATACATTTTAAAATCCCGTATGCTCTCTTTAACAGAGAATAAATTAGAATTTCAATCCTTTAATGATAACGAAATAGGGGATTTTCCTGATAGCCAAAAAGAAACACAGGAGTACACCAAAATTTGACCTACTTTAAGGTTTTTGAAACTCATAAATGTAAATATGTGAAAACATATCAAAAAAACGGAAAAGAACATTATCTCTGTCAAATTCGTAAAAAACTAATTCTTTGCACTCCCGAAGAAACAGTGCGACAGGAATTTATACAGCAACTGGTAAACATTTACAAAGTCCCTTTTAATTTTATTGAAACAGAGGTACTTTTGTCAAATAGAAAGAGAGCCGATATTTTGGTCTCTAAGGAGTTTAAAGAAGGAAGACTAGAAACCCCCTTAATACTAATTGAATGTAAAGCTTCCAATGTACCACTTACACAAAAGGTCTATGATCAGGCAGAAGGTTACGACAATTTTTTAGAACCTGAATTTATGATTATCACCAACGGGATAGAAACAGAATTCTACAAATGGGATGAACACATACAAGAACGTAGACAAATTAATGAATTACCAACTTTCCCGGAGATTGTAAATCTTCCAAAATTAGATTATTCATATTATGAATATCCAAAATGGACACGACCAAACCACCTCAACCCCACACAGTTTGAAATTAACGAACTATCTTATGAAATTGGCGAAGCCTCAAATCCTAGATTGTATTCTTTGTTTTATAATTTGATCGGATTGTTTTTTGATGAAGAAGACAGTCCAAAAAACTTATCTTTTTCTGACCGTGAATTTATTGAAGACTTAGGGGTAAGATATATCACTTTTGGCAATGCCGGTGGTGGTGGATGGGCAGGTGATTATCGCTCTTTTCTAGTACAAGACAAAAAAGAAACCGAAATTATTAGCTTATCTATAATGGGAAAAACTAACGATAAAAAGAGAGGTTACACAATGCTTCTTGTTGCCATAGACAATGCGGAAACAAGCAATCTATCTTTACAATATGCTATTGATAGATTTATTGAAAAAGATAAAGAGATATACTCCTTTTGGCACGATGGTACTCTGACCGCAGGAAATAAGGGAAGGCTTAAAAATCAAGTTGTAATTGACTATGTGAAAAGGAAAAGCCCAAAACTAGTTAAAAATAATAAGATTTTTTTAGGCAAATTAGGCAATTCTAAGCCTTTTAAAATGGGATAATGAAGATGTAAACATATTTGTGTCAAACATCATTGAATATGCATTATTGCGAAACGAAATACGAGAGTTTACCTAAAACTAAGATAAATGAAAAAAACAATATTACTCTTATTCATTTTTACGTCTTATTTAGCTTATAATCAAGAATCCATAGACGAAATTACTGGCTTTAAGTATATAAAATTTAATGATCCTATAAAAAGTTATTTCAACTATGACTATGTTGAAACTAGGGACAATACTTACTTATAAAGTTGTTCAGAGAGTTTTAGAAAATATAGCCATGTTACTTTTGATGAACTCTGGCTATCTTTTAATGACAATAATTTATTTGATGGTTTTTTACTAAAGATTGACCTTCCATCCCCAGAAAGGCACATAGAGTGATTATGCTATTAAAGGACTTGTATTCTTATGAGCTAAAAGAGCCAGTTCAAAAATTTACAACAGACAAAGGATACGGTTATGCTTGGCTGGGTAGTGAAATAAGTCTAATGTTAGAAATAAAAATTACTCAGACCGCTAATTTTATACACTTATATGTATCAAAAAAATAATTAAAACTCAATATTTATGAAAAAAGCAATTTTAGCAATAGTGTTTTTAGCAACTACCATTTGTATAACAGCACAAACCGCGCCTACAGGAGGCAAGAAAACTTTAGAAGTAAAACAGACTTTTGAAGGTGAGTACAATCAAGATGTACGACAAGGCACAGCATCTAACGCAGTAATTAAAGCAATGAAATCCAGAGTGCCTAAAAAACTCGCTAAATACGGGTTCACAGATATTACCATTATAGACATAGGACAAGCGAGAGTGCCAGAAAATTGGACAGATAAGCTTGCCCAAGTAGCAGGAGGTAATAAAGCCGTTGGAGAAGCTCAACTACAACAAGCAGAAACTTATAGCGAAATAAAACAAGCGGTAGATAAAATGCATACACCGGACGATTACGATAATTGGCAGTTTCAGGTAAACTTTAAAGATAATATTACCGATAAGATATTCAAAGTTCGTTTATCTCTTACCTACAACCCTAAATACATCATCAAAGAACAGTAAGGAAATGAGAAACTACAATTCTAAACCTAAGTTCTAACAAATCCTATATATTATGAGAAGAGTAATTTTATTATCTATAATTATTTTAGTATCCTTTACCGGTTTAATTTATGGACAAAAAAAGGTAAAAATCCCAAATGCTGTTAATTATGTTATGAGCCAGAAGAATGGTGTAACTGCATCCGATTTAAACTATAACATAACTGTTACTTATGATACGACAACCCTAACCTACAGACTGAGAGAAAATAGTGCTTTAAACAAGAATTCGGTTACTAAAAAAACAGACAGGTATGTTATAGCAAAAAACAGATATGGAAATTATACCTTTTTCGACATCAAGAAAAAACAACTTTATTCAATTGATTATTATAAAAGTAGATATATCCTAGCAGGATACGGGCAATCAAAAGATGACATCAAACAAGTTATATCTGAAATGATGAAGAAATTTATCAAAGGGGAATCCCAAAAAGATGTTATCCAACACTTAATTAAACAAACAGAGTATGACTTTTAAAACCCTACGATAATGAAAAAAAAGACCTTCATAACAATCCTATTAGCCTGTATTTCTCAAATCAGTTGCAACAACTTAGAACTTCCAAAAGATTTAAACTACACAGTTACAGAACACCAAATAAAAAGCAGTGGAACAAAAGCTAGTATTCACATATTCTTAAACAAAGAGTTCAATGAAGATGTCTTATCAAAGATCTGTGATAAGCACCGTGATAATTATGATGCAAAAAACTATTTTGTTACTTTTTATCTGGACAACAAGCAATTTAAACGTTTTAAATATCTGGATTATAGTAAAGAACCTGAAATACTTGACTTAGTTTTTGACTATGAATAACAGCCATATAAATTTTAAGCCCAAATAATGAGAAAAGTATTTTTAGTTATAACCCCCGTTTTGATTGTTGGATGTGTCTCACAATCAAAATATGATGAAGCCCTAAAAGAAATAGAAACCCTTAAAAAAGATCAAAAAGAGATAATTATAGTCGCTACCGAAGGGACAAACGATACGATTGTGTTTCGGTCGGGTAAATTAAGTTATAAAGAAGTTTTAGAAAACACCTCTAATCAAAATAATACGGACACAACCAAAAAACGATGGATTAAGGAGCATAAAAGTTTTTACAGAAAGCTTACTACGTTAGAAAAACTTGGAGATGTTGCAAGCGCAGTCCCTTTGGCTGAAATAAACCCAAAACATATCATAAGAAAAGAAAAACCTAAACCCTCAAAAAACCTTAAAAAAGATAAAAGTAACTGGATTACTAAATCTTACGAACATTTAAAATATTCCTATCCCAAAAATTGGGTTGAAATGGACTATATCAAGGCAAAGAACAACATCAGCTATGGCGCTATGTCTTTTGACTTAGGAAAAACAGTACAGTTCTCTGTAATAGAAATGCCAAATCAAACCGGAATGGCAGATGCAAAGAATATAACCAATGATCAAATAAAAACAGTAATTCAAAACCTTTTTAGCCCTAATAGTCATTTTCATAAAATTGGTAGTAAGAAAATTGATAATATTAATGCCAAATATGCTAAAGCCTCTGTAACCGGTAGTAATGACAAAAAGTTATCAGCAATAAATTACATCATTTTTTATGATAATAAAATGATCATTATTCAAGGAATATATACTACAAAAAATGAAAAGGAGTACTTACCGATTCTAAAGGAAATTATTGGTGGAATTGATGTTATATGAGAAACTATTATAAAGATTTAAATATCAACAACCAAGCTTCTTTAAAAGACATTAAAAAAGCATACAGAATATTAGCCAATAAATATCACCCCGATAAGAACAAAGAAAGTGATGCTGCCACAAAATTTATAGAAATAACAGAAGCGTATGAGGTTTTAAAAAACAGCGAAGAAAGAAAACAATATGATTTTTTGTTTAATGAGTTTCATAAACAAAAAGGGAAAACAACTACAAGTGCTCAAAATTATAATGAAAAAAGTAGTAAATGGGAACAATCTGGTAAAACAAAAGCAAAAGAATACTCAGAACTAAATTTTAAAGATTTTAAAAAAAGAGCCTCAATTGACGTAAACCTTGTAAGTGGATTACTAATTAGTCTCATAGTACTTTTAAATGTTGTTGGATTTGGTTATTTGTTAGCAACAAATTTTGAAAAATTTCAAAACAATTCAGAGTATTTTATAAAGAAAATGCTCTACGTAATTGGACTTTCTATTTTCGCTATCTATCTAATAACAAAAAAGAAAGAAAGTTCAAAATCATAACCTCATGAATAAAACAGCTCTACGATTATTCCTATGCTTCTCGCCTCAATCGATTCTCTTCTAAAACCTCTTCTACTCTTTTCCTATAAGCAGGACTTACTTCCATTTTGTTTAGAATTGCCAGTATAGCTCCTTTCTTTTGTAAGGGAGATAATTTTTTTGAGTTTTTGTTGTTACAATCCATTTTTTTCGTCTATGCTTACACAGTTAAGATCAAAATATACAAGAAATAATCCATACTCCTCACATACCCAATTAGAAATGTTTAGTATATACCAAATCAATACATATTTGTTTTTGCCGTCTTAAAATTATACAACCTGTGAGGCTTACAAAAATAAATGTACTATCTGTTTTTGAACATGAGACGGTATAGTAGTTTATATACAATTTCTGCAATTAGGAAAATAGATTTAAACAAAGGGGTGGGGTATTTTTTGAGCTTTTAATTGTAGATGTTTTGAGTTTTTGACACTAATGTATTTACAGAACTGTAAAAACTTATAGTACAACCAAACACAGAGCAATAATAAATTTTTCAATTACCTACAATATTTAAACAAAAGAAATTATTTTACATTTATTCCTTTTACTTCTCTAAGCAGTAAAGGCACTATATCAAAATCACCTAAAAGATTATACTGCCCTGGTCTGTACCTACAATGCTCACTTACTCTATAGTTCCGTTTATAGTCACGAATATTATGCGCGGCTTCTCGCTCCCTAACTTCTAGAGGATAGGCTGCCCATTTTTGGGTAGAATGTATCCCCATAATCTTTCTATATAGATCAGGTTTATGTTTTCTACAGTATCTAATTCCTGTTTCGGTTAATGTATCACTTTTATTATTTTTATTAAAAGCAAGACTAACTCCAGTAACCAAACACACTCCATATTCTTTTGTGCCATTTCCAATTATACTATTGCTATAATTAGCAAGAAAACCCTTATGTATACTTTCTGGTACAAGTGTGGAATCTGCACAATTTTTTAAACATTCTAGCTTTTCTACTATTTTCCCTATCAGAAGGTCTCTTATGTTTTTTTGATCACGACTTAAAAATGAACAATACTGATTTTTATTATTATTAAAAGTATTTCGGCTGCTATTAAGATACTTGCGCCAGGTATTAGGGTTGAGGTATTTATAGAAGTTCTTTTTCTCCTTCTTATTTAATTCTGGGGCTGCGGAATTATCTATAATCAAAACCTCGTGAAACTCTATATCAAAATATGATCAGCTAGTGTTTCATAGATTTGCAAGTTAAGTAAGTCTCCAAAGATTTTAATACCAAGTCGATTGATGTATTTACTTTGCTTGCTTTTGACCTCAAACCTAAAAGTATTGGGATGATGCTGATTATCATATCCGGGAAATACCTGCAATCCTTTTGCATAAGCTTTAATCATTTTGTAATCATTCGCTTTGCCGTTTTGTCTTATCTTGCTGCTTATCTTGGAGTAAGGTAAGTTCTCCTGAATACGAAAGAGGTTTTTTCCATGATACAGAATACTATCAAGCAATTCTTTAACATAAATTGGTGAGATTACGTTAACCCCAAATTCTAGGTTAATAACGGGGCATTCCAATAACTCCTTTCGAACTTCCCTAAAAACCTCTAAAAAGTCACTTAAAACACCTATACAATCGTAAACCGTAAAATCATTAGAGTTATGAAGATTGTCATTAAAAAAATAGTGAGGCTTAAAATATATCCATAGGCACTTTTCGTGAAAAACAAAGGTGATCCCCTTATACTCCTTTGTTATTACATCATACTCTTGGTCACTTCGTTTTATTTGCCGGACAAAGACAAGTTTTTCGTGATTAAGGAAGTAATCCCATACCCTCATATCCGTAACAAGTATTTTAAGATAATCAATCATCTTATAAATAATAGTTGTTACTTCTCATTAAGACTAACCGCCAAACCCTCTACTTGCTCTCGGTCAAAATATACCCTACCACCTACTCCCAAAGGCGAAAGTATACCATCTTTTCCCCAGCGGTAAACAGTAGAAAGATTGACATTAAAATAATCCGCTACTTCCTGTTTGGTCATTGGTTTTTTGGGATTATCAGTAGATTTAGAATCTTCTTTTTTATCCTCGAGAAGTTCAGCGGTTCTTTGCGCTGTTTTTTCTACCAATTCCTCCGGTGTAATCTGTACAAATTGAATATTTTGTTGCATTTTTCTGTAGTTTAATATTATGCAACAAAAAAAGCGAGGGGGAATCCAAAAAAAATCCCCTCACTTTGATTAATATCTACCTATATGATTGTAAACTATATGATTTTCAACAACTTTCTTGCTTCTGGCAACCATTTTTCCGTTGGATACCTACCAGAACTTTCTGTACTACTTTTATTTAGAATGTTCAGAAACCCTCGTACATCTCTCGAGTGTACTCCCGTCATTTTTGAAATAGCCTTATAATAATCTTTAAGAGATGAACGATATAAGTTCTTCATAACTTCTGTATCCAAAGAACCCGCTTCTACCATCAAAGCAATTTTCAAAGCATTTGTACTTCTATCCACATCATCTTCCTCCAGACCATCCGTTGGTATATTTACCAAATCGTAATCATTACCAGACTTAAACATCATCAAACCATCATCGTTAAACCGTTTTTGGATATACTCCAACTTTTCGGATCGGGCTTGTTTCAATAATTCTCTATTCAAAGACGACATCATAAAAGATGGATAGCCAGAGTTTACCTGATTTATTTCTGCATTGTCAATAACCTTATAATCATTCTCCATCAATTTCTGAAGTGTGATTCCAGGATTCATAGTTCGTTTTACAGATTCAAGACGATCAGAAAGTGTTTTCTTATAAACCGGAAGAGCACAGGCAAAATAGTAATAGCCCTCCTCGTCACTTTTCACAAACAATAAATGAACTAGTTTATTTATTTCATTTTTAATCTCCTCCATCCTCTCTATATCTATAGGATTTAAATCATCATATTCGAATTTTAATTTCATGATTTTTTGTTCGATATCAGCGCAAGATTCTGGTTTCATACCATAGAGTTTATTAATGCATCATAAAAGTATAAAAAACCTACGGAGAATAAAAAACGATATGTATTGTGGGAGATATGTGGGGTTTTTCAGAGATAAAAAAAGACTAAAATATTGATTAACAATATAATAGTCTTTTTTATCAGTACTCAAGGTGGGAATCGAACCCACACTCCCGAAAGAACTGGATTTTGAATCCAGCGCGTCTACCAATTCCGCCACTTGAGCATTAATCCTTGAACTGGACGGCAAAATTAAAAAATTATTTATTCCCAACCAGCAAATAAGTAATAAAATAAGCCCAAGAGTTGAAATAAATTTTTAAATTTGCACCTTGTTTTTAAAAAATAAGTTTTAACTCATTATTAAACAATAGTTTACCCTATGCCTACCCCAGTTACAGAAGCAAAATTTTTTACATGTAATCAAAGCACTGAGCTTGCAGAAAAAATAGTGGCTGCGTATGGCGCAAAATTGGGTAACGTAATTACATCTACATATAGCGATGGTGAGTTTCAACCATCTTTTGAAGAATCGGTACGAGGTTCTAGAGTTTTCATCATAGGATCAACACATCCTGGTTCTGACCACCTTATGGAGATGTTATTAATGCTGGATGCGGCAAAAAGAGCTTCAGCAAGGCATATAACGGCAGTAATACCCTATTATGGCTGGGCACGCCAGGATAGAAAAGATAAACCCAGAGTTCCTATCGCAGCAAAATTAATTGCTAAAATGTTAGAGACAGCTGGGGCAACAAGAATCATAACGATGGATCTTCATGCAGATCAAATCCAGGGATTCTTTGAGAAACCAGTAGATCATTTATTTGCTTCTACGATTTTCTTACCCTATTTGCAATCCTTAAATTTGCAAGATCTTACTATCGCTTCTCCAGACATGGGAGGTTCTAAGAGAGCTTATGCATACTCAAAGGCATTAAAAAGTGATGTCGTGATTTGTTATAAACAACGCGCCAAGGCCAATGTTATATCGCATATGGAGTTGATTGGTGACGTTACCGGAAAAAATGTGGTCTTAGTAGATGATATGGTAGATACTGCTGGCACCCTAACCAAAGCAGCAGACTTAATGATAGAACGAGGAGCAAAAAGCGTACGTGCAATTTGTACACACCCTATTCTTTCGGGAAGTGCTTATGATAGGTTGGAAGATTCAAAATTAGAAGAATTGATCGTAACCGATTCAATTCCTCTAAAACAAAAAAGTGATAAAATTAGAGTGGTAAGCTGTGCAGATTTATTTGCCGATGTAATGCACCGAGTGCATCATAACGAGTCTATTAGCTCTAAATTTATAATGTAAATTAGTAATTAATAAATTTTAAAATGAAATCATTAACAATCAACGCATCTCAAAGAGAAAGCGTGGGCAAGAAAGCAACAAAAGCCCTACGTAATGCTGGACAGGTACCTTGTGTTATTTATGGTGGAGACACTATTGTACACTTTGCAGCTCCAGAAATTGCTTTCAAAAACTTAGTGTACACTCCAGACGTTCATACCGTGGTTATAGCGTTAGATAATGGTACAAAAATAAATGCAATCTTGCAGGATATTCAATTTCACCCTGTGACCGATAAAATTTTGCATATCGATTTTGTCGAGATTTTTGACAACAAACCTATTACTGTCGAACTTCCTTTTAGAACTGTAGGAAATTCTAAAGGTGTTCGTAATGGAGGTGTGTTACGTTTCAACTTAAGACGTATTAAAGTAAAAGGACTTGCTTCAAAATTACCAGACGTAATTGAAGGAGACATTACAAAACTTAAAATTGGAAACAAATTATATGTTACTGATGTAGCCAGTGATGATTTTACTATCCTACATCCAGACAATACTGTAATTTGTATGGTGAAAACATCTCGTACTGCTGTCGATGTCGACGATGAAGAAGATGAAGAAGAAACTGCAGCAACTGCTGAAGGAGGAGAAGCACCAGCGACTGAGGCTCCTGCTGCCGAAGCATAGTTTTGCAACTAAAGAACATTATAAAAGCACTTTGATGAAAAATCAAAGTGCTTTTTTTATTTTTACCAAAATTTAGGGTTCGTCCCCGATCAAAATCGGGGCCGGGCTTTCGCTGCATCCTTTTTTATAATCGTACCCTTCGAGAACCTCAGGGTACGATTATAAAAAAGATACAGCTACTATCCCTCAAACAAAACATAAAAAATATGCTTTCTGTTTTCAGGAAATTATTTTCAAAAAAGAAAGAAGAAAAAGAGGAAACTCAAGAAGAGCTCATGAAAAAATTCCTTGTTGCGGGCCTTGGTAATATTGGCCCCAAATATCATAATACAAGACATAATATTGGTTTTAAAATTCTGGATGCTTTGGCCAAAGAAGAAGACCTAACTTTTGAGACTCAAAAACTGGGAGACCTCACTTCGTTTAAGCATAAAGGAAGGACTATAATTCTTCTTAAACCGAACACGTATATGAATCTAAGCGGCAAAGCAGTTCGATATTGGTTAGAAAAAGAAAAAGTTCCGCTAGAAAATTTATTGGTAGTTACAGACGATATTAATCTTCCTTTTGGCACTATACGATTAAAAGCAAAAGGTAGTGCCGGCGGGCATAATGGTCTTAAAGATATAGAAACCCAGTTAAACACTTCAAAGTATTGTAGATTTAGGTTTGGTGTTGGGGCAGAATTTAGTAAAGGGCGACAAGTAGACTATGTATTGGGTGAATGGAATAATGACGAAGAATCTGCCATGCCCGAAAGATTACAAAAAGGGATTGATTTAATTAAATCCTTTACTACAGCCGGACTTGCAAATACCATGAACATCTTTAACGGAAAATAAAGAAATGTATCCCAACATTTCCGTAATTTTATAATTCAAAATTTTTTATTTCTTGAAACTATACAATAGTGCTGATACATATGACAACAAAATACCATCGGTAGTGACCATAGGTACTTTTGATGGTGTGCATATTGGCCATAAAAAAATAATTGAACGCTTGTTAGAAAGTGCTTCAAATAATGGTTTAGAATCTGTCATTCTAACCTTTTTCCCACATCCAAGAATGGTACTACAACAAGATTCTGGTATTAAACTTATTAATACTATTGAAGAGCGTATTCAGATCTTAGAGAAAACTGGTTTAGACAATCTGGTTATCCATCCTTTTACTAAAGAATTTTCACGTCTTAGTGCCGGAGAATATGTTCAACAAATGCTGGTTGATAGTCTTAATGTAAGACATGTGATCATAGGATATGATCATAGATTTGGGCGCAATCGTAACTCAAATATAACGGACCTGGCTTCTTATGGAATTCAAAATAATTTCACAGTAGAAGAAATTTCTAAACAAGATATTGACGATGTAGCGATAAGTTCAACAAAAATTCGAGAAGCGCTATTGAATGGTGACGTTACCAAAGCTAATACATATTTAGGCTACAATTTTATGCTTACCGGACGAGTTGTGAGAGGAAAAGAACTAGGGCGCAAATTACAATACCCAACAGCAAACCTTCATATCAAAGAAGACTATAAACTTATTCCTAAAAATGGTGTTTATATCGTTAAATCTAATATTGATGGCGTCATTCATTTTGGAATGATGAATATTGGTAACAATCCAACCGTTAATGGCACTGAACAAACAATAGAAACCCATTTTTTTGATATCTCCTTTAATCTTTATGACAGAAAAATTCAAATCGAACTACTTAAACGCATCAGAGATGAGAAAAAATTTGACTCTGTTGATCAATTGCAAGAAGCTATGCAACAAGATGAAGAATTCTCTCGTGACTATATAAATTCTATGGTATGATCAATCGTTGGTTGTTTACTCAAATAGACAACAGTGCTCTAATTATATTTAGAGTCTTCTTTGGATTTTTAATTGCTGCAGAGGCAATCGGAGCCATTTTTACCGGCTGGGTAAAAAAAACACTTATCGAGCCAGAGTTTACCTTTAACTTTATTGGATTCGATTTTTTACAGCCATTACCCGGCAATGGGATGTATTTCTATTTTGCCATCATGGGTATTTTTGGTTTGTTGGTTATGATTGGGTATAAATATCGTTTAAGTATGACCGCATACACCATTATGTGGGCAGGTGTTTATTTTATGCAAAAATCGTCATACAATAATCACTATTACTTATTACTTTTATTATTAATTATAATGATCATTTTACCGGCAGGAAATTACTTTTCTGTAGATGTAAAAAAGAATCCATCTTTAAAAAAAATTGCAATGCCTCGTTGGGTGGTACTATTGATCATCATACAACTCTGGATCGTCTATACCTACGCTGCGGTAGCCAAACTCTATCCTGACTGGCTGGATTTTACGGTAGCAAAAAATCTAATGGCAGGACGTGCGTATTATCCTATAGTAGGACCCATTTTACAAAATCATTGGGCTCATGTAAGTGTCACCTATTTTGGAATTTTATTTGATCTTTTGGTCATCCCATTATTGTTATGGAAAAGAACTAGATTCTTCATTTTTTGTCTGGGTATCTTTTTTCACCTATTCAACTCTATTGTATTCCAGATAGGGATATTCCCTTACTTATCGCTAGCCTTTAGTGTGTTTTTCTTTTCTAGAGAAAAAATACATCGTATTTTCATGAAAAAGAAGGAGTTCTATACTGCTAACGAAGTTATAGTCCCCTCGTACAAACGCTTTTTAATTCCGATAGCTATCATTTGGTTTATAATTCAGATCGCACTGCCTTTACGCCATTGGTTTATCCCTGGAGATGTTTTATGGACCGAAGAAGGGCACCGATTAAGCTGGCGCATGATGTTACGAGGACGTTCTGGTATCACAAACTTCTATGTTGTCGATAAAAATGATACTGAAGCCCGGCAACAAATCATCAAGAAAAATGATCATTTGACCAAAAAGCAAATTCGCTCGGTAAATACCAAACCCGACTTTATGTGGCAGTTTGCTCAGCATTTAAAGAAAAAATATGCTGCTGAAGGAAAAGAAATTGAGGTCTATGTAAAAAGTAGTGTTTCGGTTAACGGTAAAAAACGAAAAGTTTTTATCGATCCCGAAGTGGATCTTGCCAATGTATCATGGAATTATTTTACCACCAATCCTTGGGTATTAAAATATAACTAAATTAAAGTTGATAGTTTCAAAAAATGAAACTCGTATGTTATATTTTTGTCAAATCAAACATCATAATACAATCCTCAGCAAGGTGTTTTTATTAAATTTAATTTATTAAAAATTTTAACATGTTGAAAATCAATAAAAATCTCTTAAAATTCTTTTTTATTTTTACGTCTATATTTTTGCAATCCTGTGGTAACGATGACTCTTTACCTCCCGACACTACTCCACCTTCAGATATCACTTTAGTTCTTAATGATTTATCAGGAAATAATTCTACAGAAGCTATACGAGTAAGTAATATCCTTGAAATAAAAGTAGATGCTACCGATGACAGGGGGATATCCAAAGTAGAAGCGTTCATCGACAATCAAAAAGTAAATGAGGATAGTACCGCTCCTTTTAAAATTGAGGTCGACGTAACTCCCTTCGAAACAGGAGAATACTTGCTAAAAGTTACAGCATCAGATGCAGCTGGAAATATGACGTCTAAAGAAGAGCCGATTTTTATAGATAACACTATGCCATCTATAACCAATATATCTATAGAAAATAATACTGTGATAAATGGAGACGAAACCCCTCTTACCTTTGAAGTGACTGATGATGAAGAAATAGAGAACGTCATAGTGTTCATTAATGATATAGCCAAAACAGAGATTACAGATGGTAATTACGAAACAGTAATTAATACCTCGGACTTACAAGACGGGAACAACATAATTAAGATCATTGCGACTGATTTAACTGGAAATGTTTCAACGGTAATACAAAACTTTATCGTTGATAATACTGGCCCTGAAATTAAAATAAATACACTTGTAGAAGGACAAATTATTGACGAAGTTTTCAGTTTTAACCCCGAGTTAACAGATGCTTTTTCTGAAGTTACTTCTCTCGAAGTTTTTTATAATAACCAACAAATAAAGCTTTTTGAAAATACTTTGGATTACAAATTCGAATTTGATCCTGAAAATTATCCTGTTGGTAATGGAGTTTTTAAGTTTATTGCTATTGATTATTTAGGAAATCAAACAGAAAGTATTGCTAACATAGAAATATTAAGAGCTTTGTTAAGATTAGAATTTCCATCTGATTTTGTAGATGAAGCTATTGAAATATTCTGGGTCTATGCTTCCAAACCTGATGGTACAAATATTGTGGCAAAACAAATAGAAGGAAGCATAACCGAAACAGTTTTGCACGCTCCAGGTGAATTTAATATAACAGATGAGTTTATGGTTACATTTTATAGTCTAGACAACGGTGGATTTAGCAGAATTTCTACCTTTCAAAACCTGACTAGATTTTTACCTGAGCAAATGATTTTGTCTAAATCAGAACAAAAAAGTATTGTTTCAAGCAATAGCTTAGAATCGAAAGGTTTCTTTGAAACAGATTCTCCAATTGTTTTCTCTGAAGGGCAAGATTATAGGGGAAGTCTTCAAGAAAATCCAATATACCATATAGAATTTTACGCTCCCGAACGAACTAATAATGTTTATTTTTATTCATATGATTTCCCATCTAATGATGGAACGGCCTATAAATATCAAAAGGTGAATACCCCAATTGTAAATGATTTTGTTTTGGATATCGCCAATTTTGATACTCCAAATGTCGAATTTAAGTCCTTTGATGCTTTTTCTGCTGAAAATGTTTCCATCAAAATTTTAGGTTTCGAGAGTGTAGATGACTTTAATAATAACGTATTTCATGAGATTTACAGAAATTATGGAATTCCAAACCTCACAAGCAGTACTATTGGATATCCTTTAATAAATTCGTTTCATTCTTATAGACATGAAATAGCTATAGGGGATTATATCACAGAAAGATCTGGCAGTCCTCTAGCTTCATATATAAGGCCAGAATGGTCAATTGATTTCAATCTTATTAATAATCAAAAAATATCATTCGTAACAACAGGTACTTCTCATACCGTTGGTAAAGTTTCATTAGGAGACAGCGGAAATAACCCAAAATTTGTATGGAATCTTATATTCGATAGTCAAAAAACTACTGAAGTAGTTATACCTAGTTTACCTACAGAATTGGAAAACACCAATTTCTACAATTTTGTTCAAACTAATACCTTGGAGGTGGCCTTAGCAGAGTTGTCTTTGTATGAGGGGATATCTTCTTATCCAGAATATTTAAATCAAGTAATTAAATATAAAAAAGACTATTACGAAGAATCTGATTATGTAGAAGCTATAAACAAAGCTGGTTTCACTCCGGGTGGATACAGATTAGAAGATTTCTTTTTTTAGTATCTAAAAAAGCAAAAAGTTGTATCCTGGTATAGAACTTTTTGCATAAATAAAATTTCACCTGTAAAACCCTAATTAATATTACTAGAATACTCTTTTAAAAACAACACTTTTCTTTAAATTTGCTCCCTCATCGCGATAGGGATAGCAGTGACATCCTTTTTATAATTTTACCCTTCGAGAACCTCAGGGTAAAATTATAAAAAAGATATAACGCATAGCCCGGCAATCGCCCAAAAAAGACATCATGTTAGTAGTATCAAAGATCATAGCAAACAAAGAAGCCTATATCAAGGCCCTTGAAAAACGTAATTTTGATGCAGCTCCTATTCTGGACAAAGTGATTACCTTAGACGAAGATCGTAGGGCAACACAAGCACAATTAGACAACATCCTTGCCGATTCTAATACCCTTTCTAAAGAAATAGGAATATTGTTCAAAAACGGAGAGGTACAAAAAGCTAACGTCTTAAAAGAAAAAACTGCACAGTTAAAAGAAAGTTCTAAAGAACTAGCTACCAAACTTACCGGTCTACAAACTGCATTGATTGAGGTCTTGTATACTATCCCTAATATTCCTCATGATTCTGTACCCGATGGCCAGAGTGATGAGGATAATGAAGAAGTCTTTAAAGAAGGTGATATTCCTAAACTGGAAGAAGGTGCTTTACCGCATTGGGAGCTTGCCAAAAAATATGACATCATAGATTTTGAATTGGGTGTGAAAATAACTGGAGCTGGTTTCCCGGTATATAAAGGAAAAGGTGCCCGGTTGCAAAGAGCTCTAATTAGTTATTTTTTGGATAAAAATACAGAAGGCGGTTATAAAGAATATCAGGTTCCGCATTTGGTTAATGAAGTCTCAGGATATGGCACAGGACAGTTGCCCGATAAAGAAGGACAAATGTATCATGTAACTGGAGATGACCTATATCTTATTCCAACTGCAGAGGTTCCTGTAACTAACATGTTTAGAGATGATCTGCTTCAGGAAAGTGAACTACCTGTTTGTTGCACAGGATATACTCCCTGTTTTAGACGAGAAGCCGGTTCTTATGGAGCCCATGTACGTGGCTTGAATCGCCTTCATCAATTTGATAAGGTAGAGATTGTACGTATCGAAAAGCCTGAAAATTCTTATAAGGCATTAGACGGAATGGTAGAACATGTAAAAAATATCCTAAGAGAACTAAAATTACCGTACCGTATTTTGCGTCTTTGTGGAGGTGATATTGGATTTACTGCTGCCCTAACCTATGATTTTGAAGTATTCTCTACTGCACAGGATCGCTGGTTAGAAATTAGCTCAGTCTCAAATTTTGAATCCTACCAGGCGAATCGCTTAAAACTACGTTTTAAAGATAAAAACGGTAAAAATCAATTAGCTCATACGCTTAATGGAAGCTCTCTAGCACTTCCCAGAGTACTTGCCGGTATTCTGGAAAACTATCAAACACCTAAAGGCATCAAAATTCCTGAGGTATTAGTTCCATATTGTGGGTTTGAATATATAGATTAGTTCTTGAAGCAATAAAGATGCAAAGTATCTGGTTTTTAAGTTCAGCTTAAATACTTCATAAATCATACAATTGTATGCTATTTTTAATAGGTTTTGATTTCTCTATGAGAAGGTTTATTACTTTGTGGCTTAGCCTCATTGTAACTTTGTCGCTTTAAAAAGTTATCTTTACAAAAAAACGTGTAGTATGCGTATTATTCTTATTTATATTACCTTGTTTTTAACTTTTTCGGTTGTTGGGCAGTCAGAACAGTTAGCAAAAAACTATATGCAACAGGGGCAATATGAAAAAGCGCTGTCTATCTATCAAAAGTTGTATAATAAAACTCCCAGCCGAATCAATTATTTACTCGGTTTGGTAGAATCCTATCAGCAATTAGAACAATTCGATAAAGCAGAAAAAGTTTTAATAAAAAGAATAGAACAGGCCCCTTACAATGCTCAGCTTTTGGTAGAACTAGGGCATCACTACGATTTACAGGGAAAATCTGATCAAGCTCGAATCTACTATGATAAAGCTATAGAAACGTATAAAAATAATGATTCAAATCATGCCTACTCTCTTGCTCAAACCTTTGAAAAATATAGTCTTCTGGATGAGGCTGCATTAGTTTATGAAAAAGGAATGCTGGATAACCCCAGAGCAAACTTTAATGTACAACTTGCCAAAATTTATGGCGAGCAAGGAAAACTTGAAAAAATGTTTGATAGTTACCTATCTTTATTACAGTTACAACCTAACTATATTAATGTCGTTCAACGTAATTTTAGCGATTATATTCAAGAAGATGCTACGAATGAGGCCAACACAATTTTCAGGAAATTACTAATAAAAAGACTTCAGCAAAATCCTGATATTTTATATAATGAAATGCTAAGCTGGCTTTTTATACAGCAAAAGGAGTTTAAAAAAGCCTTTATTCATGAAAAAGCCATTTACAAACGTAATGATGTCGGTCCACAAGGTATTATTGATTTGGCTAGAATTGCAATTGCCGAAAAAGATATCAAATCGGCTACAGAGATCCTTAATTATATCCTGGAAACTCCTGTGTCTAAGGACATGAAGCTTACAGCACATAAAATTATTCTGAAAGCAAAAGTCGATAATGCTAATAAAAAAGAGTACAAAGCCATTGTGCAACAGTATAACACGGTATTCGAAGAATATGGAAAGTCTCGTGAAACTATTGGCCTACAAGTCGATTATGCACACTTTTTGGCTTTTAACCTGGACAAAAAACAAGAAGCAATTACTTTCTTAAAAGAGTTAATAGATAGAGAACGTCTATCAAGATTTCAATCTTCAAGGGTTAAGATGAAAATAGCAGACATTTTGGTACTAGATCAAAAATTTAATCAAGCATTAATTTATTATACACAAGTACAAAATGCCTTAAAAAACAATTTTCTAGCTCAGGATGCCAGGTTCAAAGTAGCAAAAACAAGTTATTATAAAGGGGATTTTGCCTGGGCACAAACACAGCTTGATGTTCTCAAATCTTCGACTTCTCAACTTATTGCCAATGATGCGATGGAGCTTAGCCTCATTATAAGCGATAACTCTCTTGAAGATTCTACGCAAACGGCACTTAAAATTTTTGCCAAAGCTGATTTACTTGCATTTCAGAATAAAAATGAAGACGCTATCGCAACCTATGAAAAGATTTTAACACAACATAAGGGGGAAAAAATAGAAGACGAAGCTTTTTTGCGCCAGGCCAGACTATTTGAAAAAGAAAAACAATACGAGAAAGCCAAAATAAATTACCTAAAAATTATTGAATTCTATGGGGATGATATTTTGGTAGATGATGCTTATTACTGGTTAGCAGAGCTCTATGCAAATGAGCTAGGAGAACCTGAAAGGGCAAAAGAATTGTACGAGAAGATTATTTTTAATCATGCAGATAGTATTTATTTTGTTGATGCCAGAAAGAAATATCGAACGTTGCGTGGCGATGCGATTAATTAGTGTGTAGTAGGCAGTCAGTAGTTGTTTGTTTACTACCTTTGTCTTCATAAACAACTATCGAAATGTACATTTATAACGTCACTATAAATATTGAAGAATCCGTTCATGACCTATGGCTCGATTGGATGCAAAATAAACACATACCAGATATGTTATCTACAGGAAAGTTCAGCAAAGCTTTGATGACAAAAGTTTTGGTGGAAGAAGAAATGGGTGGCATCACATATTCTGTTCAATATACCACAAGCGATAAAGAAACGCTACAAAGGTATTATGACGAAGATGCCGATCGTCTTCGTAAAGAGACAGAACGCTTTGCGGGAAAATTTGTGGCCTTCAGAACCGAGTTAGAAATTGTGAGCGAACGAAATGGCTAAGTACAAAAAGAATAAAAAATACATTCCTGATGCGATTCATAATTCAGAAAAAACAATAGTAAGAGCCAAAAAACATCTGGGTCAGCATTTTTTAAAAGATGAAAATATCGCTAGAAAAATAGCAGATACATTAACCCTCGCTGGGTATAAGAATGTTATAGAAATCGGCCCTGGGATGGGAGTTCTTACCAAGTATATCCTGCAAAAAGATCTGCATGTTGTGGCTATGGATCTTGATGCCGAATCTATAGCGTATCTCAATACGAGTTTTCGCCTTGAGCACAATGAAACAATCAGAGAACATAACTCTTTTGAGGTGTTAGAGGCTGATTTCTTAAAATTTGATCTGAGTACTTTGTTCGCTACCGATCAATTTGCCATAATAGGTAATTTTCCCTACAACATTTCTACTCAAATAGTATTTAAAGCTATAGAAAATAGAGATCGTATTCCAGAATTCACTGGGATGTTTCAAAAAGAAGTGGCACAACGCATTTGTGAAAAAGAAGGAAGTAAAGCATACGGCATTCTTTCTGTGCTCACACAAGCCTTTTATGATGCCGAATATTTATTTACAGTACCTCCTGGAGTTTTTAATCCGCCACCAAAAGTGGATAGTGGTGTTTTGCGATTGATCAGAAAAAAAGATTATACGCTTCTGTGCAATGAAAAATTGTTCTTTACTGTGGTAAAAACTGCTTTCGGACAAAGACGCAAAACCCTAAGAAACAGCTTAAAAACCTTTCAGCTTAGCGAAGAAATTAAAATCCTTGATATTCTTACCAAACGTCCCGAACAATTATCTGTTGATGAGTTTATAGAATTGACTCTTCTCATTCAAAAATCAAAGTCTCACTAATTAAATTCTTTGGTTATCTTTGTGAGCGTTTGTGCCAGGGATCATAAAATAATGAGCAATTATGCCGTTTGAGATTACAACAGAACTTATTGAGCAAGTAGGACATCTTATAGAGATAGAAGGTGATGCTCGTCTACGCGATATGCTCAATGAAATCCACTTTGCTGATATCGCAGAAATCATTAGCGAACTCAACTTATCTGAAGCTACCTATATCATTAAGCTATTAGATAGTGAGAAGACCTCTGAAGCTCTTATGGAACTTGAAGAGGATTTTCGTGAACGTATCTTAGACAATCTTTCTGTAAAAGAAATTGCAGAAGAGCTGGAAGAAATGGATACCGATGATGCTGCTGATGTCATAGCAGAACTTCCTAACGAACTAGCAGAAGAGGTAATCGCCGAAATTGGAGATGAAAAACATGCAGAAGATATTAAGGAACTGCTTGCCTATCGTGAAGATACTGCGGGTGGTCTGATGGCCAAAGAATTGGTAAAGGTAAAAGAAACCTGGACTATAGCAGGGTGTGTTCGTGAGATGCGCAGACAGGCAAAAAATGTTACACGAGTACATTCAATTTATGTGGTTGATAAAGAGGATAAACTTAAAGGAAGATTATCTTTAAAAGATTTACTTACCGCCCCTACCAAAGCACATATTAGTGATATTTATATTCCAAAAGTAGATTCAGTAAATGTAGATACCGAAGGGGAAGAAGTCGCTCGTATTATGCAAAAGTATGACCTTGAAGCAATTCCTGTCATAGATCATGAGGGTGTACTTGTGGGTAGGATTACTATAGACGATATTGTAGACTTTATTAAAGAGGAAGCCGAAAAAGATTATCAGATGGCTGCAGGTATTTCACAAGATGTAGAAGCAGATGATACCGTTTGGGAATTAACCAGAGCACGATTACCTTGGCTTATTCTTGGACTTTTTGGAGGACTGGGAAGTGTTTTTATTATGGAAGGTTTTGAAGAAGCTCTTGCCAAATATAAAGAACTATTTTTCTTCACTCCACTTATTGCCGCAATGGCAGGTAACGTTGGAGTTCAATCTTCGGCTATTATTGTTCAGGGTATTGCAAATGATAATGTTAAAGGAAGTTTGTTTAATCGTCTGGTCAAAGAAATAGGTTTAAGTCTTATAAGTGGAGTTACGCTAGGAGTTCTGGTGATCATATTTGGGTTTATAACCCATATGGAAATTGATTTTAGCCTTACCATTGCCATATCTTTGCTATGTGTGATCATCGTAGCTGCATTAATAGGTACCTTTGTGCCTATAATTCTAAATAAAAGGGGCATAGACCCGGCAATTGCTACTGGACCTTTTATTACTACCAGCAACGATATTTTTGGGATCTTTTTATTCTTTTATATTGCTAAAGTGATGTTAGACTTTTAGGCAGGCTGCAAGCACCGCGCTTTTCACTATAGTTTTACAAACCACTTGTTAAAGTTTGTAAAAGCTGCCGTTTCAATCACTGCCTATGATCAGCATTATTGTACTTTTAAGATAAAAGAGTGTCGGTTCCTTGTTTTTAAGTAGTGATCTTAACCATATAATCTTTGAAAATTTAAATGAAATCCAAGATCTTTGAATATCAATTTACCGTTCCAAAATCTGCTATAGATGATATGGATCACGTAAATAATGTGGTATATCTTCAATGGGTTCAAGATGTAGCCAAAAAACACTGGGAATCGAAAACCGATAATAATATCAGAAATACCTTTGTCTGGGTTGTACTTAATCATTTTATAGAATACCACCACCCAGCCTTCGAAAATGAGAATATCACGATACAAACCTGGATCGATCATCACAAAGGTGTGAAAAGTGAGCGCCATACTAAAATCATAAATTCAGACACCAAAAAAGTCCTGGTCACAGCAAAAACAATGTGGTGTTTGCTACATAAAGAAACGTTAAGACCTACTCGCATCACAGATGAAATAAGTAACTTGTTTCTGTAAATTATACGCAGTATTTATGAAAGCGATCAATATCAAAGAAAAATTATCAAAATTTGACAAGCAATGGCATCCACATCGTATTGCAATGGTAGATGATCATCAAATATACCTTGCCAAATTATCTGGTGATTTTATATGGCACAAGCACGATAATGAAGACGAATTATTTCAGGTCGTAAAAGGCACTTTGTATATGAAATTCAGAGACAAAACGGTAAAAGTTGAGGCTGGTGAACTTATTGTAGTCCCAAAGGGAGTGGAGCATTGCCCTTCTACAAAAGATGGTGAGGAAGTACACGTTTTACTTTTTGAAAAAGCCAGCACTAAACATACGGGTGAGGTAGACAGCGAACGCACTGTTTCTCAATACATTGATCTTTAAAGTATGAATTGCTGAGATTCTAGAAACGAAACAATCATAAATCGTAAAGTTTAAATGATAACTTAGAGTTATGAGTTTAAATCGAAGAACATTTATAAAAAACAGTAGTCTATTACTAGGCTACAGCCTGTTCCCCTATTCGAGTCTATATGCTCAGGCAAATCCAAAACAAATTGGTGTTTGTCTGGTAGGACTGGGAAATTATAGTGCTACTGTACTCGCTCCGGCCTTACAAATCACCAAACATTGTAAACTTACTGGAATTGTGACTGGAAGTCCCTGGAAAATCCCTAAATGGCAAAAACGATATGGCATCCCCGATAAAAATGTGTACAACTACAATACCATGCATGAGATTGCAAACAATCCAGATATCGATGTGATTTATATCGTAGTTCCTACAGGATTGCATGCTAAATATGCTATTAATGCGGCTAATGCAGGAAAGCATGTTTGGTGCGAAAAACCTATGGCAAAAACCGAAGCCGAGTGTCAGGCTATTATAGACGCTTGCATTAAAAACAAGGTGAAACTTTCAATAGGTTATCGCATGCAACATGAGCCCAATACTCAAACTGTCATAAAATGGGCAACTACAAAACCTTACGGCACTATTAAAACCGTAAGAGCAGAAATAGGATACAACGTTGGCAACCCGGCTCGAACCTGGAGATTAGATGCAGAACTGGGAGGAGGTACTATGTATGATCTTGGGGTTTACGCACTTAATGCTGCCCGATATACTACCGGTGAGGAGCCCATTTCGGTTTCAGCAAAACAAATGACCACACGTCCTGAGATTTTTACTGAAACGGATGAAACTACTCATTTCACCTTTGATTTTCCATCAGGTGCAATGGCATACGGTAAAACTAGTGTTGGTAAATCAATGCACGAATTATACGTTGATTGTCAAAAGGGGTGGTATACTCTCGCTCCTTTCTCTATGTATTCAGGAGTGCAAGGCAAAACAAGCGATGGTACATTGCTTACTATTCCTATAAGAAACCAACAAGCCAAACAAATGGATGATGATGCCGTATCTATTATCAATGATACTCCTGTTCTGGTTCCTGGCGAAGAAGGAATGAAAGACATTAAAATCGTAGAAGCAATATACAAAGCTGCCAAATCAGGAAAAACTTTATCTTTATCCTAAAATCTACTGATTCCCTTTATAAATTTAGTATTTCTTACATAACCTTAAGTAACACTTTTAGTACAAAACATAAATATTTATGAAGAAAACCATATTCATCATTTACTTAAGTATCGTTACACTTACTACCTCCTGCACAAATTGGAAGCAAATTGGACAAGATATACACTCAGCAGCTCCAGGGGATTATAGTGGAATGGCTACAGCCATGAATAGTGATGGATCTGTGATTGCTGTTGGCTCCCCTTACAATGACAATAATGGTATTGGAGCAGGACATGTCAGGGTATTTCAAAACCAAGATGATAAATGGATTCCTTTAGGAAAAAATATCGAAGGATTAGAACCTTATGAACATTTTGGATCAACCATAGCAATGAGCGCTAATGGCAACATCATTGCAGTTGGTGCTACACACAGCAAGGCAAATGGTGACAATTCTGGACAAGTTAGAACTTTTGAATATCGAGATAAAGATTGGGTACAGTTGGGTCAATATCTTAATGGTGCAAATGCATATGATGAGTTTGGATATCATATAAGCCTAAGCGACGATGGAAAAACACTGGCTTCAGGAGCCCCGCATAATGAACCCGCAGGGGAAATCAATAGTAGCATCACCATATATACCTTAAATAACAAGAATACTTGGGAAATATTAGGTAATCCTATTCAAGGAACCGTAAGAACGCCGTATTTTGAAGGACATCGAATACATCACGAAGGCCAAATCGGTAAAACTTTTGAGCTTAGTGGTGATGGGTTATCACTTGTCATCAGTTCAGATTATTCTCAAGGTAATGTAATAGTATATACCTGGATCGACGGTAGGTGGCAACGCAAAGGTAATATTATTAACTATGATCATAGAGGTTATAATCTTCCCGCAAATACAGTTGCAATAAATAAAGACGGATCCAGTATTGCAATAGGCTATGCCAATACACAAGTATCCAAATACACAAACGAAAGTAAACGAGGTAATATATTATTAAATGGTCACGTACAGGTGTTTACCCTTAATGCCAATACTGAATGGGAACAAGTTGGAAACACTATATACGGAATGGATTTGGATCATTTTGCCTACAAAGTAAAACTGAGTCAATCCGGAAATCGCCTGGCGGTAACAAGCAATGGATCTGATCTGGATGGAGGAGCAAAAGACTACAATTTTGTATCGATTTTTGAATTGATCGACGATAAGTGGCAGTTAGATGGAGAAAGAATCAAATTAGAAAAAGCATATTTAGATTTTCCAAATGCTGTAGACATAAATGAGGATGCTACCATGGTGATTATAGGTAATAGCAACATGGATAAAAACTACAATACTTTTGGTGAAGTAAAAATCTTTAAAAATGATTCTGAATGAAACGCTTTATATCCATCCTAAAAAAATGGTTACTCTTAGTAATTGTCACAACGGTTATGCTATGCTGCACTGGTAAAAATCCTGGTAGTAGGGATGCTCCAAAATGGCAACCGATAGGACAAACTATTCATTTATATTCAAAAGAAAACAGAAGTGATTTAAAAGAAATGAATATTGGTAATAATGGTGAAAAAATAGTTATTACCGATTACTCTCAAAAATTGGATACGACTTTGCTTCCAAAAAAAATAATCACATTCGAGCTTCGGGATACTATTTGGTATCCTTTTGGAAACAAAACTAAAGACAGCATTTATTTTGCCAATGCCCAAACCTACAGCACGAATAGTGATGCAACCAGAATTGTGGCCGGAAATTTGGCTCATGACCAACAACAAATACAAACCTTTGATCTTAAAAGCGAATACTGGACTCTGGTAAATGACACTATGATCGCCAGAAAACCTGATACTACAGGTTGGTTACATAATCTAAAGCTAAGTGCAGAGGGTAAAACTCTGGCCATCTCATCCCCTGTTCTTGTAAATAGTAATGCAGAAGTGCAAGTATACTCCTGGAAAAATGAAGGATGGGTACCAAAAGGTAATCCTATCACTATCAAAAATAAAATTGCCATCAATGACAGAGGTGCCAATTTTTATTGGAATAATGTTAGCATAAACAACAATGGATCCATAATTACCGTAGCCAATGTATATAATTATGATAATGGGCCAGATGCAGGTCAAGTAAAAGTTTTCAAATATATCGATACTACCTGGCAACAGTTGGGAGATGATATTAATGGAGACCTTCCCTATCAAAATTTAGGAACACATGTAAGTATCGGTAAGGATGATACATCACTCTTTATATCCTCTTCTAATAGGTTTCAAAAATACCAGTATTTATGGTATACGTTAGAGAATAACCAATGGATAAAACAAGAAAATGATGTTTCTCTTACGTTTTTTGAAAATCCGCTTATAAAGGTAAGCAATGACGGCACAATACTTTTAATAAGTTCTGATTATGAGGAATATTCTGAAGACACATATAGTATAAATATATATGGCAGAACTGAAACCAATTGGGAAATAATTGGTCGCATTGATGAAAATCGTGATCACTTCAACGAATTTATCCTGAGTAATGATCAAACCAGGCTTTTTATACTGTTTGATGGAATAAGAGACAAGTACATAAGAGTATTCAATAAACCCTAAACATATTTTTTCATCTTCTTTAATCCTATCTTTTTTCTAATCGTCTTGCAAGTAAATAAAGGGTAAATACTTAATTTTGAAATTAATATAATTCTATATGAAAATCCTTCACCTAGATACCAATCATCCCTTATTACTAAATCAACTCCAGGAAGTTGGTTTTCAAAATGATGAAGATTACGATTCATCTAAAACTGAAATTGAAGCTAAAATTTCAAATTATCATGGAATTATCATTCGTAGCCGATTTACAATTGACAAAACTTTTTTGGATAGTGCTAAAAACTTAAAATTTATTGGTCGCGTAGGTGCCGGGCTCGAAAATATAAATATTGATTATGCCGAAAAACTAGGAATCAAACTTTTTAACGCTCCAGAAGGAAACCGAAATGCCGTAGCTGAACATGCCCTGGGTATGATTTTATCGTTGTTCAACAAATTGAATCAAGCAGATCAAAGCGTACGACAAGGAAAATGGCTTCGCGAAGAGTATCGTGGTATGGAACTGGATGGTAAAACAGTTGGGATCATTGGTTATGGAAATATGGGAAAAGCCTTTGCTCGTAAACTTCGCGGATTTAATGTAGAAGTAATTTGCTATGATATTCTTGGTAACGTTGGAAATAGTGATGCTCCCCAAGTAGATCTTCACGAACTCTTTGTAAAAACTGACGTGTTAAGTCTTCACACTCCTGAAACTCCTAAAACTATAGGAATGATTAATGAAGCCTTTATTGAAAAGTTTAGAAAACCATTTTGGTTGATCAATACCGCACGAGGAAAAAGCGTAGTAACTTCAGATCTTGTTAATGCACTAAAAAAAGGAAAAATATTGGGTGCTGCCTTAGATGTTCTGGAATACGAGAAATCATCGTTTGAAGATCTATTCAATTCAGAAAAAGATATGCCAGAGGCCTTTCAAGAGTTACTTAAAATGGATAACGTGATTCTCAGCCCACATGTAGCCGGTTGGACCATAGAATCTAAAGAAAAATTGGCACAAACTATTGTTAATAAAATAAAAGAAGCATTTTGTTGAAAGACGTATTTACATCCTTACTATCGAAATACACAAATGATTCAAAACTAATTGAATTATTATGGAAAGAAATTGAAAATAAATACAACAAAAAGAATCGTTATTATCATAATCTAAAACACCTTGAATATCTTTATCAAAGATTAATCAATGTTAAGGATCAAATCACAGATTGGGATATGGTGTTATTTGCACTTTTCTATCATGATTATGTATACAACGTTCTCAAAAAAGATAATGAACAACAAAGTGCGGTCAAGGCCGAAGCGATATTAAGAGCACTAGGCATAGAAAATGACAGGGTGGAACTTTGTAAAGAAATCATCTTAGCTACAAAAAGCCATACTATTTCAAAAAATGAAGATATAAATTTTTTTACAGATGCCGATCTTTCTATTTTAGGAAGTGATTGGGAAAACTATAAAGTCTATTTCAAAAATGTACGAAAAGAATATAAGTACTACCCAGCTTTTATGTACAGTAAAGGAAGAATTAAAGTGCTTGAGCATTTTTTGAACATGCCTAAAATCTTTAAAACAGAGCATTTTTATCAAAAATTTGAAGCCCAAGCCAAAAAAAACATGAAACGAGAAATAGATTTCTTGTCTAAGTAAGAGAGAGTTTTTTTAAATTTATAGAGTGAGGAAAACAATTTTAATTTTTGCATCCCTGGTCGCAGCATTATTAGCTCTTTTTCAATTAAGCAAATACAGTTTACTTACGGGAGACTCTTACATAGAGACTATAATCGCCATAATCGCAATCCTTTTCTTTATTATCGGGGTCATTATAAATAAGAGAATTCTACACAAAGAGAAAAGTGCTTCTAGTAAAGTAAATTACAAAAAGATTAAAGAATTAGGAATAAGTAAACGAGAATATGAAGTACTTTCTGAAGTAGCTTTAGGATTATCCAATAAAGAGATTGCAGAAAAATTGTTTGTTTCAGAAAGCACTGTAAAAACACATGTTTCCAATCTTCTCATAAAATTAGATGCCAAACGGCGTACCCAAGCCATACAGATAGCCAAAGAGTTCCAAATTATAAAAAGTTAGTTCACTCAAAAACACAGTAGTATTACTAATATAGTTTTCAACTATTTTTAAAAGTTTTCGTCATACCGAGGGTAATCGAGGTACCTATCATACCAAAGTTGGATACTTTTCATACTTTAGTATGAGTCCTGATCATCAATCTCAACCTACCTTTGGATCAAACCTCTAAAAAATTCACAGTATGAAAAATACAATTATACGTTACGGAATCTATAGTGCCATTACCATTTGTCTGTTGGCATTAGCAGGATGGTATCTGGGTAAAAATTTGGACTACTCAATACAGGAAATTATAGGATATACCAGTATGGTCGTGTCTTTACTTTTTATTTTTTTCGGAATCAAACATTTTAGAGATACAGAAAATAATGGAGTAGTTTCCTTCGGAAAAGCATTGCTTATAGGGGTTCTTATTTCTTTAATTGCTGCTTTGGCTTTCGGGATATTGGACGTAATCTACATTAAATACATCAATCCAGATTTTGTTACTGAATATTATTCTCATTACGTCGAGGAAATGAGAAATTCTTTGTCTGAAGCCGAGTTTAAAATTGAATTCGAAAAGTTAGAAGCCCAAAAAGAATTATTTTCAAATACTTTTATGAACTTTTTTCTCATGTTTGCCACGGTATTGATTATCGGATTTATAATTTCACTGATTTCGGCATTAGTATTACAACGTAAACCAATTGCCTAATAAATCAAACCACAATATCATGCAATATCAAGTTCAAACACCAGACGAATATATTAAGGCAATTCCCGAAGAACGTCAACCTATAATGAGGGCCCTTAGAAAAGTAATTAAGGACAATCTTCCTAAAGGTTTTTCTGAAGAAATAAATTATGGAATGATCGGATATGTGATACCTCATAGCCTTTATCCCGATGGGTATCACTGTGACCCTAAACTACCACTGCCCTTTATGAATATAGCATCACAAAAGAATTTTATTGCTATATACCATAGTGGTATTTATGCCGATCAAGAATTGATGAATTGGTTTGTTAACGAATATCCAAAGCATGTTAAAACAAAATTGGATATGGGAAAAAGTTGTATTCGGTTTAAAAAAATAGATCAAATTCCGTTAAAACTTATCGGAGAATTAGCCTCTAAAATGACAGCACAAGAATGGATCTTCTTATACGAAAGTCGTATAAAAAAGAAATGAAAATAAAAAACAATCATGAAAAACAGAGTAACAGGATTAGGCGGTTTTTTCTTTAAAACAAAAGACCCAAAAGCAATAAAAGAATGGTATGGAAAACATTTGGGGCTTCCTGTAGATGATTATGGGTGCACCTTCTGGTGGAAGGATAAAGAAGGAAAAGATTGCTCTACACAATGGAGTCCATTTAAGAATGACACTACATATTTTGCACCCAGTAAAAAGGAGTTTATGATGAATTTTAGAGTAGAAAATCTCATGGAATTACTTAAGACGTTAAAAGACGAAGGTGTAACTGTTGTTGGTCAAATCGAGGAATATGAGTACGGCAAGTTTGGATGGATTGTTGATCCCGAAGGAAATAAAATCGAACTCTGGGAACCTTTAGATCAAGCTTTTTTATAACCAACTTGATCTTGGGAAACATTTTTTTTGTATTTTTCTGCAAATTAATCAATTAATAAAACAACATGAGTGAAGAAAACAACAATCTGGGAGACGACCTAAAAAAAGGAGCCGAGGAAGCTGCAGAAAATGTAAAAGAGACTGCTAATGAGTTTAAAGAAGGAGCCAAAGAAATAGTAGGTTCTCAGGAAAACAAGAAAATGCTAGCGGGAATTCTTGGAATCATTTTAGGAACTCTTGGAATACATAAATTTATTTTAGGATATACCAAAGAAGGTGTTATCATGCTTATTTTAGGTCTGCTTGGGATCTTTACTTGCGGTATTACTTCTTCGATCTCATGGATAGTTGGTGTTATCGAAGGTATTATGTACCTCACAAAATCTGATGAGGAATTCTATCAAACCTACCAGGTGGGTAAAAAACCTTGGTTCTAAAAAGTTAAAAAAGTCAGAAAAATTATATCTGACTTTTTTATATTATTTTATTATCGTAATATTGCGATATATAAATACAAAATGGGAATCACCAAAACTCAAATATTTAATACAAAACAAAACGAACTGGCTCAATTCTTCAAAGTATTAGGCCACCCTGCACGTATATCCATTTTACAACATATCAGTAAGCAAAACGCATGTATTTGTAATGATCTGGTCGAAGAAATTGGATTGGCACAAGCTACCATTTCTCAACATCTTAAAGAATTAAAAGGTATTGGTTTACTTCAAGGAGAGATCGAAGGTAAAAGTATGTGTTATTGTATTAATATTGATCGATGGAACGAGCTTCAAGAACTTTTAAACTCATTTTTTAATACCACAAAACACAATTGCTGCTAGCAAAAGTAGCCTATAAACATCAAAACTATGAATACATCAGATTTTATCACCCTTTTAGCAGAGCACCAAGATAAATCTTTGCTGTTTGAATATGCCCCTGGCATGCTAGTAGGCACCAATTATCATATCACCGAAGTAAAACACCTTACCATAGACGCTGTTGATTGTGGTGCAGGGACCGATTCATGGAAAGAAACCGTCATCCAGCTTTGGGAAAGTCCAAACGAGTTAGGCAAACCAGATTATATGAGTTCTTATAAGGCACTGGGAATCCTGAGAAAAGTGGGTACAATGAAAAGTTATGAAATGGATGCGCCGGTAAAAATTGAGTATGGAAATACTATGTTTCATACCACACAGTTACATATTACCGGCTTTCTGGCTAAGGAGAAAGAGCTTATCATAAAATTGGCAGTACAACCTACCGATTGTAAAGCCAAAGAGACTTGTGGAGTGCCAGAAAATGTGGAAGCAGAAACCAATGCTTGTGCTCCGGGAAGCGGATGCTGTTAAAAAAAATGAATATCACGATTCAAATAACATCGTTCACTCAAAATGACTGGCCAATTATTTCAGCAATCTATCAAGAAGGTATTGATACAGGCATAGCAACCTTCGAGACTAAAGTCCCTTCATGGAAAGCCTGGAATGCAACACATATTAAATCTTGTAGAATTAAGGCTGTTTCTAAAGACAAAACTGTTGGTTGGGCCTCATTATCCCCTACTTCAAGAAGAGAGGTATACAAAGGAGTTGCCGAAGTTAGTATTTATATAACATCGAAATATCAAAATTTAGGTATAGGAAAACTACTTTTATCAGCGCTGATTAACGAAAGTGAAAAAGAAGGCTTTTGGACCTTGCAGGCTAGTATTTTCAGTCAAAACACTCCTAGCATTGCTTTGCACAAATCTTTGGGGTTTAGAGAAATTGGTTATCGCGAAAAAGTTGGTAAATTAAACGATATTTGGTACGACAATACGATATTAGAACGAAGAAGCAAATTAATCACATAATCACAAAATATCACATATATGAAAATTTTAGTGTTATGCACAGGAAACTCTTGCCGCAGTCAAATGGCAGAAGGCTATTTGAAATATTTTGCCAAAGAACAGGCAACCATTTATAGCGCTGGAGTAGAAACTCATGGAGTCAATCCTAAAGCTATCGCAATTATGCAAGAGGATGGAATCGATATTTCTAACCACACTTCTAATAATTTAGATGAATATCTCAATATCGAATTTGATTATATTCTTACGGTTTGTGACAATGCCAAAGAACGATGCCCTATCTTCCCCGGCAAAGCAGAACGATTACATTTTAACTTCTTTGACCCCTCAAAAGTAGTGGGTAACGAGGAGGAAATCCATGCAGCATTTATCAAGACACGAAATCAGATTAAAGAATATTGTAAAGATTTTGTTGAAGAAAAAGTAGTAAAGTCTCTGAGTAAAAAAAATCAATTATAAATTGTCAGATTAAGTCTTTACTTTTACAATTAATATGTACAAGAATACTGTTAGAAAGTATTCCTTTAATTTTCATTCTATATTATAGTCCAAAGGTAGCAACTCTCCCAATCTCAGATTGCCCATGTGTCCGCCAAAAAAGAGCATATCATGGGGTCTATAATTACCATAACTATCGATATTAAAATAACTTTCATTAGTTTTGGCTACCATAAAACTTTTTTGTTGCTTTCTATATAAAATCCCTATTCTGTTTATATTCATTTTAACTTTTGTAATTTTATTTTCAGTTTCAATTAAAATATATTTTGGTCTTGGAACTACAGTACCTTTTGAAAAGAATTCATATTTATTTTTATTCAATTTATCTGTTGCTAATGACCTCATAAAATGTAAGACAGATCCTTTATATACCCTTTTTCTTCTTTTTCGGTACTTACTTTGCTTTTTATTCTGAGTTAGCTCAGAAAAGAAACTTGTACCAACAAAATAAACCGAATTGGCTATAATCTTCTTATCATTACTAGAATCAAATTTTATTCTGAACTCTTTAAGATCATAGGTTATATTGTACCCCAAAAAATAGTTTTTTAATCTTAAGGGCGCCCATGAACTTGCATACAAAGTATTTTCTGAGGCTTTATAATATAAACTAACGTCGTCTTCGTTCTCAATACGAAACTTCGCCTTTTGATTATGCTTTCCGATAAATTCGTCCTTAAAGTACTTCATTTTCTTTTCCCTACTCCAAGTATCATTCTCTAGGAGTACAGGATCCAAAACTTCCAATTGTGTTTTTAAATAGATTTCTTTGTGTTTTCCTGCTTCAATCATTTCAGCAGTTAAGTTAATCGTCTGATATCCTAAATGTGAAATGATTAGGGAAGAGGTGGTATTATTTTCGACTTCTAACATATATATACCATTAGCATTACTAACTGTACCCTTTGAGGTACCATCCAAATAAACCACGACTCCTGCGATAGGTTTTTTGGTGAAATCATCATATATTTTTCCTTTGATCTTTATTTGTCCATATGTAGATGTACAATGAATAAAGATTAGAGAAAGAGGAATCACCAATGATGAAAAACAGGTCAGTTTAGTAGAATTCATTGAGAAGTATTTTGTACTAAAAATAAACATTGAATTCTAGATTGAATGATAATATTTTACTAATTAATAATTCATTAATATGCTCTGTATATTTCCTGTTTGATTTGAAAAAGGTTAGAAAATCTTTGAAGAATTATTTAACCAAAAAAATAATGATTATCTTACTTATCTCCATTCTTAAAGTACTTTTGTTCCAATTCTGCCTGAAATTCTTCCATTACAGGCTTTACAGTACTTTCTGGTAAATCAGCAATTCTAATATACATTAATCCGTCTACTGCATTATTAAACAACGGATCCACATTAAATGCGACTACTTTTGCATTTTGTTTGATATATTTTTTGATCAATACGGGGATACGAAGACTTCCCGGTTCTACCTCATCGATAATCTTGTCAAATTTATTAAGATCACTTTTACTCTCATCAAATACGAAGTCCTTATCTGCGTCCTTCAGCTTTACTTTAAATTCTTTCTTTGGGTGCACATATTGAGCCACATAAGGATCGTAATAATGAGATTTCATAAACTCTATCATTAGAGATTTAGAAAAACTACTAAACTTATTACTAATACTAACTCCACCTATAAGGTATTTATGTTCAGGAAATCGCAAAGTACAATGCACAATGCCTTTCCATAATAAAAATAAGGGCATTGGCCGTTGTTGATATTCTTTAATAATAAACGCTCTACCCATTTCTATAGATTGACTCATCATCCTATGCAATTCGGGCTCAAAACGAAACAAATCCTGAAGATAAAATCCATTGATTCCAAAATCAGCATATATTTTAGACCCCATGCCCATACGATAAGCACCAACCAGTCTTTTTGCACCACTATCCCATAAAAACATATGGTGATAGTAGTCATCAAACTTATCAAGGTCAATAGAATTATTAGTGCCTTCTCCGATTGCTCTGAAGGTGATTTCTCTTAATCTTCCTATTTCGTTTAGGATGTTAGGTATAAACTTTTTCTGAGCCAGAAAAACCTCGTAATTTTTACTTATCAAAAGCCGTTTATCATTATCCCGACAAAACTGCAATTCAGACTCTATGATCTGTGAGTTTGCTTCTCCTGCAATTCGTTTAGGAGACTTTGGTATTTTCAAATTTGGTATAGACTCGCGTAACGTCTTTTTCTCAAAAGGATTTGCCAACATGTAGGTTTTCTTTCGTAAGAAATTGGTAAAATCTTCAAGGTTTGTATGTTCCTCTTGATCTTTTACCGAAACAGGATTCCCTATTCGAACTTTGATCACTTTATTTTCTTGAGAAAACAATTCACTGGGTAATTTTACTGTCCTTAAGGTACTGCTAATAGATGCCAGACGATAAAAAAGCCTACTATTTTTTGCATGAAAATATATGGGAATCACAGGAACTTTCGCTTTTTGGACCAGTCTCATCGCACTGGGTTCCCATGGTTTATCTACGTAATTTTTACCTTCTTTTAGGGTTGAAACTTCACCTGCAGGAAAAATACCAAGGGGATTTCCTTCTTTAAGATGTAAAATTGCCTCTTTGATACCTTTGTGACTTGATTTAGCCTCTTTTCTATCTTCAAAAGGATTCACCGGCATCACGTAGGGTTTTAAAGGCAGGAGATTATGTAGTAAAAAATTGGCGATGATTTTATAATCAGAACGATGTTCTAACATTAATTTGAGCAATAAAATACCATCAAGTCCCCCCAATGGGTGATTAGAGAGTGTAATAAAAGCACCATCCTTGGGAAGTCTTTTTAGATCTTCTTCTGGAATCTCATATTTTACACCGTGAATTTCAAGAGCCTGCACCAAAAAATCTAAGTCGTTAAGATGACTTATCTTATCGTACTGCCGATTTACCTTGGACAATCTAGTGACCTTAAGAATTAGCCAACCTAAAAGAGTACCTACAAAACCAAGTTTGTCTAATTTGAGCCCCGTGGCTATTTCTCTTGCTGTGATTATGGGCATTAAATACAATTTGTGCTAACTGCAAATATAGCAAAATCCTTGAATTGAAATACTAATCTCTGGCAACCATTTGATAGGTCTCTCGTGTGATCTGTTTCAATAAAATATCCTTGTCCTTTTCTAGAGATTGAATGGCTTTTTCGGTAAAATGACGTATCGTATAAAGAGATACATTGGTGTTATAGGTGACCTTGAATTTTGCTTTTAATTTGCCTAAAAGCCCTTCAAAATGATCGAACTTATCATTCAAACATACCGAAAAACTAATGGCCGAGTTTTGTATCAGATCTACTTTGATGTGATGCTCATGAAAAAGGCTAAAAATCTCACTGATATTATCCTCTACAATAAATGAAAAATCAAGCGAAGAAAGGGAAACCAATATTTGATCTTTCTTCACAATGTAACAAGGTGTATAGGGATCTAGTGGTTGTCCTTTTTTTACTGAAGTACCTTCAGAGTTAGGATGCAAAAACGATTTTACATTCAAAGGAATCTCTTTACGCTGTAAGGGCTGAATTGTCTTTGGATGTATTACCGAAGCCCCATAAAAAGCCAATTCTATCGCTTCGTTATAAGAAATATGAGATAGTAGTTGCGTATTCTTAAAAACACGTGGATCTGCATTAAGTACCCCAGGAACATCTTTCCATATACTCACACTATCGGCTCCCAGGCAATAGGCAAAAATACCGGCTGTATAATCACTCCCTTCTCTACCCAATGTAGTGGTAAAATTGTTTTTGTCAGAACTTATAAAGCCTTGGGTAACGGTGAGACTTTTTTTATTTACTTTTTTAACGATACGTTTTTGAGTGTTTTCCCAATCAACCTCGGCATCTCTATAGACAGCATCGGTCTTGATCAACTCACGTGCATCGAGCCACTCATTTCTGTATCCCGTTTCATTTAGATAGTCACTAATAATAGTTGATGAAATAAGTTCTCCGTAACTTACTACTTGATCATAAATATAATCATATTGTGTTGACTTATTCCTCTCTAGTGTAGTTTTTAGGTCGTCAAACAAATTTTCAACCCTTTTAAAAACTAAATGTTGTTTGGTATCAAAAAGCTCATCCAGAATTTGAAAATGATATTTCTTCAAATTGTTTGTCAAATCCTTAAGATCTCCATTGCCAAAAAGATATGATTCTACAATTCGTTCTAAGGCATTGGTGGTTTTTCCCATGGCAGAAACAACCACAAGCAATTCAGAATACCCGGTGATTTCAAGTACCTTGGTTACATTTTTTACTGCCGTTGCATCTTTAACAGATGCTCCTCCAAATTTAAATACTCTCATTCGAGCTCCTTTTTAGAATTATAAATTAGCAACAAATTTACGAACTCCCTCCTGACTCATTTGTACCAGATACCAATCCTTTAATAATGTAGCTCCGCTTTTTTCATAGAAATCTATCGCATTTTGATTCCAATCCAGCACTACCCACTCTACTCTGCGTACTCCTTTTGCTTTTGCATATTTCATTACTTCGGAATATAAAGCACTTCCCAAACCGGTTCCGCGCATCGATTCTTTGACAATAAGATCTTCAAGATGAATTGAACGTCCTTTCCAGGTCGAAAAACGATAATAAACCAAAGCTATCCCAACTATCTCGTTATCTACCTCAGCAACAAAACAATGAAAAAGTGGATGTTCACCAAAACCTTCGCTCACTAGTTCTTCTACAGTTACTTCTACTGCATCTGGTTCTTTTTCGAAAACTGCCAGCTCCCGAATTAATTCTAGTACCTGGGGCATATCATCTGCTACCGCATCTCGTATTAAAAAACCCATAACTCTAAAAATTTATCAAAACTATAAAAAAGGTATTAGAAACCCGACAATTTTGTAATGTTATACTTCACTTATTTATCTTTTTATAAAACTTAAGAAGGTTTCCAAATTTAAACTTCCGAAAACGTTATAGTTATTTAAAAAATAATATTTTTGCACCAAATCAAATTCACCATCAACGATGAGAAAAAATCAAACCTTAGGAGAATTTATTATAGAAAACCAAAAGGATTTCCCCTATGCAAGCGGTGAACTTTCTCGTTTGATTAACTCGATTCGATTGGCAGCAAAAATGGTGAATCACCAGGTAAATAAAGCAGGATTAGTTGATATTACAGGAGCTGCAGGCGATACCAATATACAGGGTGAAGACCAGCAAAAATTAGATGTATTAGCCAACGAGACTTTCATTAATACCTTGACCAATAGAGAAATTGTTTGTGGAATTGCTTCTGAAGAAAATGATGATTTTATTACCATAAAAGGGCAGAAAAATGATCATCGCAATAACTATGTAGTGCTTATGGATCCTCTGGACGGTAGTTCAAATATTGATGTCAATGTATCTGTTGGAACCATTTTTTCTATTTATCGCAGAGTAACCCCTACAGGAACACCAGTAACTCTGGATGATTTTTTACAGCCAGGCAATTTACAGGTCGCAGCTGGTTATATTATTTATGGAACCTCTACCATGCTTGTATATACAACCGGACACGGAGTAAACGGTTTCACACTGAATCCAGCATTAGGGACCTATTATTTATCACATCCCAACATGCAATTCCCTGAAGATGGTAACATATACTCGGTTAATGAAGGTAACTATATTCACTTTCCCCAAGGGATAAAAGATTATATCAAATACTGCCAGGAAGAAAAAGAAGACCGCCCGTATACTTCTAGGTATATTGGATCTTTGGTAAGTGATATTCATCGTAATATGATTAAAGGTGGGGTATACCTGTATCCAAGTACCTCAAAATCTCCAAACGGAAAACTTCGTTTATTGTATGAATGTAATCCTATGGCTTTTTTAGCAGAACAAGCAGGAGGAAAAGCAAGTGATGGATTTAAAAGAATACTTGATATCAAACCTACAGAACTTCATCAACGTACTCCTTTTGTATGCGGTAGTAAAAATATGGTACAAAAGGTTGAGTCTTTTATGAAAAAGACTAAATAGCGAACATCTTAGTTTTGCTTAGACATAAAAAATAATTGTATCTTTATACAACCTAAGTATACTTACCCCTAAGTTTTTAGAATTAGCGTAGCACTTTTTTAATCTATATTAGATTAATGTGGATGACTTACACTTTATGCCACATCAAAATCTTGTTTTTAACATTTTTATGTTAATTTTATGAAGAACTCAATAACGCAACTAAATAAATCTATTGAAATGGCCAAAGAAAACAAAGCTGTTCAGGAGCAAAATTCTAATGATCCTTCATCAAAAATCGAGGCGATTAAGAATCTTATTTTTGGAGAAAACATTGCCGCATACAACTCTGAGTTCGAAAAGGTAAAAAAGGATATCGCTGCAAAAAGACAAGAATTAAGAGATTATATAGAAGACACGAGCAAAGAATTAAACCAGGCGATTGACAATCTAAGTACTGATATTAATATTAGAATTACAGAGTTAGAAGACAATCTTGCTGATAAAGCAGAAATCCTTGATTCAAAAAAAGTTGATAAAAAAACTCTTGGAGACCTTCTGATCACTTTGGGCGAAAAAATAAGCCAAAAATAATCCATCTATCCAAAGGCTATGGAAGATCAGAATAAACTTAAAATTCTTAAAGAACTTCTTCTCACAGAAGAAAAAGAGTATACTGATTCGATTGCCGAAAAGGTAGAAGAACTTAGCAAAATTGTTCATCAAAAGCAAGAACTCTCCCACAAGGTAGATCCTATTATCGACGACAAATTAAATGAATTTGTTCAGGAAATTCCTAAAACTTTAGGTCCAACCATTACCGAAGCTTTAAAAGAAGAAATAAAAAACTCGCAGGATGCTGTGGTCGAAGCATTATTCCCGATCATCGGTAAGATGATTAAGAAATACATCGCTCATGAGATGAAACTGCTTAGCGAAAATATAAGCAGGCAGACCAAAAAAGCATTTTCATTCAAAAACTGGTTTAGAAAAACGAAAGCAAAAGCACAAGGAGTGTCTGAAGGAGATCTTGCCCTTTCTGACTATGCAAAACCAAGGCTCATTCAGATGTTTGTCATAGAAAAAAACTCAGGTATACTGATCGCCGACTACAGTCCGTTATCAGACGGGACTATAGACAAAGAAATGATTTCGGGTATGCTTACGGCAATCAAAAGTTTTGTTGAAGACGCTTTTGAAGCTGGAGGCCAGGATCTAGAGACAATCGAATATGAATTGTACACTATACATATTCAGAATTTTTATTCGTATTATGTCGCGGCCGTAATTTCCGGGGCCTATACCATAATGTTTAAAGAAGTCTTAGAAGATCAGATTTTAGATTTTGCGACCAACCACATTTCTAATAGAGATTTAGAAAACAACAAACTTTTTACACAAAAACTAAAAAAACATTTTGCAGATGAAATTGTCTAAAAAAGTAGTGCTTTTGGGACACTTTGGTGTCGGAAAAACGTCTCTCTTCAGACGTTTTATTGACAACGAATTTTCTGAAGAATACAAAGTCACTCTAGGGGTCCAAATAAAAAAGAAAGTAATACAATTACCAGATGGCAGGGAATTGTCTATGATCATTTGGGACACAGAAGGGCACTCAAACACCGTAGAAGATACCCGAAAATCTTATCTTTTAGGATCACATGCTTTTATTTATGTATTTGATCTTACCAGAGAAGATACTTATAAAAATCTGAATAGCGATCTTGACTATCTAAAAAACAACTATAACAAAGTTGTTACCAAGGTTATTGGTAATAAGTTAGATCTCGTAAACGAAAATGAAGCATCCAAAAGACTTGAAGAACAGCGCATTCTATTTGATTGCCTAACCAGTGCAAAAACCAATGAAAATGTTCAGGATTTCTTTACAGATCTGGCTGTTGAAATGATAAATTAATATAATGGAGGATCCAAAAGATAAACTTCAATTCAATCCTCAGGTTCAGGTAACCAAGGTTTCTTATCAAGGAATAATTGAAGAAACAGACACTACTCTTTTTAATTGGTCAAAAGGGATATCAATCTATGATACTCATCCCTTTTTTGAGGTATTGAGAACCCTTGAAGACTCAAATTTTATCGACAAAAAAGAATTGAATTTCCCTTGTATACATCTGGAAGAAGGAAAACTTGAAAGAATTTGTGACCTTACGATTAAACCAAATGGCCAACAAATTACCATCTTTCTTTACGATTATACCAATAAATACAAAGAGGTCAATCAAATTGCCCAACAGAAGAACGAATCAATTCTTCTGGCAAAAGAACTTGAGTTAAGAAACAAGTATCTTTTAGAGAAAGAAGAATTCAAAAATAGTTTTATTGCCAACATCAATCATGAGATTAGAACTCCATTGACCAGTATTTTAGGTTTTGTCCAGGTCTTAGAAAAAACTCCATTAACTTTTGAGCAAGAAGAATTGGCCAGAATCATAAAACGAGAAAGCCGTCATCTTAATTCACTTATCGATGATATGATTGATATTGCTAAGATTGAATCCGGTACCTTAAAAATTGTACAAGAACGTTTCGCTTTTAGGGATCTTATTGCTGGCTTTGATGAAACTTATTCTAAAGCTGCTAAAGAAAAAGAAATATCTTTTGAGACTTATGTAGAATCAAATATTCAGGAATATCTTATTGGTGATAGAACTCGCGTATACCAAATACTGAACAATATTCTGAATAATGCCTTTAAATTTACTGAAGAAGGAAAAATTAAATTTACAATTTCAAAAAATTATCAACGTACCAATAAACTAAGCCTCACCTTCAAAATTGAAGATACAGGAATGGGAATTCTAGAAGAAAATATCCCTTATCTTTTTGAACGATTTACACGTTTTGATCATGACAAACAAATTTCTGGAACCGGTTTAGGCCTTGCGATTGTGAAAAATCTGGTTGATCTTCTTAATGGAGAAATAAAAGTGACCAGTGAGCCTGATAAAGGAACTACTTTCTATGTAAAACTTCCTTTTAAATTTGAGGTTACAAAAACTACAATCGGACGAAAGAAAAAGAAATACACATTGCCTCCCAACAAAAAGAAGTTTAGAATACTTCTGGTAGAAGATGAAGAAATTACCCAATATCTTATCATGAAAATATTAATCTCTCAAGGAACTTATTTTGTAGATATTGCCATTAATGGCGAACAGGCCATTAATTATATTGAAAAACGTCAATATGATTTGATCTTAATGGATCTTACGGTTTCAAAAATTGATGGGTTTAAAGCCTCCCAGATGATTAGAAATAATTACGGAGATAAATTTATCTCTGAAATCCCGATTATTGGTTTCTCTGGTAAAACCGATCATAATGCTCGGGATAAATGTATACGATCAGGGATGGATGATTTTATTGCCAAGCCTTTTGAGCAAGAAGAATTGCTTTATAAAATTATAAAACAGATAGCAAAAAAGGCCGCCGATTAGGCAGCCTTTTCTCTTGATCATCACCAAAACTATCTGTTCATATTTTTGATTTCGTCTGCAAAGGTATCTCCATCTACTCCTCTTTCTACTAGGTTGAGTGCCTTGTCTACAATATATTTTGCATTTTCTGGGTTAAAACCTAAACCAATACTTAATTTTTCTAATAACTCTACCTGATCGTCACCTTTAATATTATCGGCATATACCATTCTTGCCAAATCATATAATCGCTCTAACCTTCTATCATAATCATAAGGAGGATTAATAGGATGTGACTGATAACTCTTCAAAATTCCCTTATAATCATTTTCGGAAATGTTAAGTCTGTGGGCCAATCGATCCAGAAAAGCTCTTTCCTCATCAGTAATAACACCATCACTCATGGCTACTCTAACGATTGCTGCAAAATGATCTTGATTTCGCTTCTGAAAACCACTATCAAATAAATCAGATATTGACATCATGTACTTTTGTTTAATTTGCCGCAAATATAACCAAACTCTACTCCTTTTAAAATTTATAATAATCCTTTTTTTGGATAAAATAATTCCTAATTTTAATGTAAGGGTTTTAACTATAAAATAGATCCTGTCATTTTAGTATAAATTCCTGTCTCTATGCAGCACCAAAAACATCTTTTTGACCTTTCTGAAAACATTACCTATCTAAATGGGGCTTATATGTCACCGCAACTAAAATCGGTTACCGAAGTTGGATTAAAAAGTGTGATCCGCAAGGCTAGACCTAATGAAATCTTACCTGAAGATTTCTTTAATCAAGTCGAAATACTAAAACAACGTTTTGCCACACTAATAGACGCTCCGGATTATAGAAATACGGTAAGCATACCTTCGGTATCCTATGGTATTGCCAACGCGGCAAATAATATACCACTTACCAAAGGTGATGAAATTATTCTGGTCGATGAGCAATTCCCCAGTAATGTATACATCTGGAAAGAAGTGGCCAAAAAAAAGGAAGCTATTATTAAAGTAATAAGACCACCCAAACAATTTGAAAACCGAGCTGTCTTATGGAATCAGAAAATACTAGACGCCATCACGTCGAAAACGGTGGTGGTTTCTATGTGCCATGTACATTGGGCAGATGGTACTTTGTTCAATTTAAAAGCCATAAGAGAAAAAACAAGATCCGTAAACGCGATGCTAGTGATCGACGGCACTCAAAGTATTGGTGCTTTGCCATTTTCGATAAAAGAATTACAACCAGATGCCTTGGTCTGTGGGGGATACAAATGGATGTTGGGCCCCTATTCTACCGGAATGGCATATTATAGTGATGCTTTTAATGATGGAACTCCTATCGAGCATAGCTGGATGAATCGCTATAATAGCCAGGATTTCTCTCGCCTTACTCAATACGAAGAGCGCTACCAGGAAAAAGCCACGCGTTATGCTGTAGGAGAAGCCAGTAATTTTGTGCTCACGCCTATGCTTATAAGAGCAATCGAACAATTGATTGAGTGGACTCCTATTGAGATACAAACTTATTGTAAAAAAATCTCGATCGATTCAGTCCAAAAACTACGCGAATTAGGTTGTTTAATAGAAAATGATCATCACAGGGCACATCATTTGATCGGTGTGTATTTTTCAAAGCATATGAATATCGATAACATAAAAATAAGGCTGAAACAAGAAAATATTATTGTTTCCTATAGAGGAAATGCGATGCGGATTTCTCCTAACGTATATAATTCTGAAGATGATTTTGAACGTTTGATCAGCTGCTTTGAATAGAGACAACAATTCACCCTTTTGGATTAAAAAAACAAAACACTTTATCTATCTTTATTTTCTTAAGAAGCATGCAATGAAAAAAACTCTGGCGATAATTAACTTCATTTCTGTTCTATTTGTCTTAATAGTAAACTATTTATCTCAAGCCTTGCGCTTCAACAATACTACTATCGGCGAATTAAGCGATTCCTATGATAATCTTTTCACCCCGGCTGGATATGCATTCGCCATTTGGGGACTCATATTTCTTAGTCTTATTGGTTATGCCGTCTATCAAATCAGAAAAGCGTTCTTCAGTCCAAAAAACTCAGAGTTTATTGAGCAAACTGGATATTGGTTTTGTATTGCTAATCTTTTAAATGGATGCTGGGTGATTGCTTTTGTTTATGAGTACACAGGACTTTCAGTTTTAATTATGATCGGAATATTGATTTCGCTCATAAAGGTTATACTCAACACTAATATGGAACGTTGGGATGCTCCCATAGGTATCATTCTATTTGTCTGGTGGCCTATTTGCCTATATTCCGGATGGATTGCTGTGGCTACAATAGCGAATATTGCTACCTATTTGGTTAAAATTGATTGGAATGGGTTTACACTTTCTGAAGAAGGGTGGACAGTTGCTATGATTGTTATAGCGATGGTCATCAATATACTAATGATAGTAATGAAAAACATGAGAGAATTTGCTCTGGTTGGTGCCTGGGCGCTCATTGCTATTTATATGCGTCACAAAGATTCAATAGACTATATCGCCATTACAGCACTAATCTGTGCAATAATTCTTATAATAGTTTCAGGTACTCATGGGTATTTGAATAGAAAAACCAATCCTTTTAATAAATTGCTTGAGCGCTTTCGATAGATTAATCGATTATATTGTATTCTTCTAAATCATATATTGAATATCTGCTCCCCAACTAGGGTAGACAAAGATCATTTCTTTAATTTCTTCAACAGTCATTTCATTATAAATAGCCATTGCAAAGAGATTAATGACTTCTGCAGCTTCCGGACCTATCAAATGAGCTCCAATGATTTTATGATTGTCTTGGTTTACGATAATCTTATAAGCATAAATTTTTTCGTTAATTCGCTTAGCATTATAGAAACCAGAAGCATCTCTATTTATGATTCTAATATTATTATATTTCGTCTTGGCTTTCTCTTGAGATAATCCAACCGAGGCGATATTTGGTAATGTAAATACTGCTGAAGGTGTGACTGGGAAGTTTGCTTTTTTATGATTTCCGTGGTGTAGATTATAGGCTACAATTTCTGCTTCTTTGCCAGAAAAATGGGTTAAGGGTTTGGCATTAGCCGAAATATCACCGCAAGCATACACATTCGTGTTACTTGGATTCTGTAAAAATTCATTTACCTCTATTCCCATTTCAGTAAAAGTTACTCCTGCTTTTTCTAAATCTAAATCCTTGAGCGATGGCACTCTGCCTGTGGTGTTAAAAACCATTTCTGCTTTACTGTTCTTTTCTTTTCCATCTATCAAGAAATATACTCTTTTATTTTTCCTCAATTCTTCAATAGCAGTAACTTCTGCATCAAAAATAAATTCAATCCCCAAATCTTTAGACGCCTTTAAGAGATATCCTACCATATCTTCATCGAATATTGATAATGGTCTTTTGCCAGATTCAATGACCGTTACTTTTACCCCAAATCTTGCTGCCATGTGAGCGAATTCCATTCCTATGTAACCACCTCCTATAAAAATCATAGATTCAGGCAATTGATCTAATTTCAAAAAATCATCGCTTACCAAAGCTAGCAATCCACCTTCAATATCAAGGGGCCTGGGAGTTAAGCCTGAAGCAATTACTATTTTTTTTGCCTTCACCGTCTTACCTTCGACAGAGAGTGTATTAGCATCGATAAATTTTGGCGATTGGTGATATAAGGTAACACCCATATCTAAAAGCTTCTTTTCTGTACTAGGCGGAACGGCATCAGTAAATTCACATTTGAATTTCATTACATCATTCCAATTAGATTTAGGAAGCTTTGTAATTCCTCTCCCTTTTAGATCTTGAGTTCTTTTTAGCGTTTCTGCGATGCTTAAAATCACTTTTTTTGGATCGCATCCTCGGTTTGCACAGGTTCCTCCAAACTCTCTTTTGTCAGCAATAGCAACCTTTTGATTATTTTCGGCACACGCCTTGGCTACGGTTTGTCCTGCAATCCCGCTACCGATAACAAAAACGTCAAATTCTTCTATTTCCATAAAAGATGCTTATTGTTTAAAGATTTGATGTCAAAATACTAAACAAAAGATAGTTTAATTAACGCGTTACAAAATATTTAGCACTTGATCAGTATTTAGAGTGTTATCATAATTAAAAGAATGATAGTATATTTGCGCTAAAATTCTTAATTACTTGAGTCAAACCTTAATCTCGCAAACCTTTTCACAGTCTCTGCATTTACAGAAACTAGAAAAAGCCATTGCCCAATCTCAAGCAAAAGTACACCTACAAGGACTACTAGGATCTGCGTTATCTTTTGCTATTTCAAACCTTTTCAAAACGGCGGACAAACCGTTTTTATGTATTTTTAATGACAAAGAGGAAGCGGCTTATTACCTCAATGATCTGGAGCAATTGTTGGGTGATAAAAATGTACTTTTTTATCCTGGAAGCTACCGCCGTCCTTATCAAATAGAAGAAACGGATAATGCCAATGTACTGCTTAGAGCAGAAGTACTCAATCGTATCAATTCTAGAAAAAAACCGGCGCTGATTATTACGTATCCCGATGCGCTTTTTGAAAAAGTAGTCACCAGAAAAGAGCTTGAAAAGAACACTTTAAAAATTGGTGTTAATGATACACTATCGTTGGATTTTGTGAACGAGGTGTTGTTTGAATATCATTTTAAACGAGTCGATTTTGTAACCGAACCAGGGGAGTTTTCGGTTCGTGGTGGTATTGTAGATGTATTTTCTTTTAGTAATGATGAACCCTATCGTATCGAATTTTTTGGGGATGAAGTAGACAGCATTAGAACCTTTGATGTCGAAACTCAACTATCTACGGATCAAATCAAGAAAATAAGTGTTATTCCGAATGTCGAAAACAAAGCCATGCAAGAAACTCGTGAGAGTTTTCTAAAATACATAGCTTCAAAAACCGTTGTTTTTGCCAAGGACATCGATCTGCTTTCTGCCAGAATTGATAAGAATTTTGAAAAAGCAAAGGAGGCTTTTCAAACGCTTTCCGAAGACATCAAACATAGTACGCCAGAAGAACTTTTTGCAAATTCTGAATTAATCAGAAAACAGCTACTGGATTTTACTTTGGTAGAGATTGCCAATCGCCCCTTGACCAAAGTCGATTATGCTATAAAATTTGACACCAAACCTCAACCTTCCTTCAATAAACAGTTTGATCTGCTCATCAAAAACCTAAATGAAAATCATGAAGAAGGATATAAAAATTATATCTTTTGTGTAAGCGATCAACAAGCCAAGCGGTTTCATGATATCTTTGATGATGCAGATTTAGATGTAAAACAATATGAAACTATTGTTTTTTCGGCCTTCCAGGGGTTTATAGATCACAAACAAAAAATAGTCTGCTATACGGACCACCAGATTTTTGAACGTTATCACAAGTTTAATCTTAAGAATGGGTATGCCAAAAAACAAGCCATTACCCTTAAAGAGCTTACTAATCTCGAAGTAGGTGATTATGTAACTCATATTGATCATGGGATTGGAAAATTTGGTGGCTTACAAAAAATCGATGTTGACGGTAAAAAGCAAGAGGCTATTAAATTGATTTATGGAGAAAGAGATGTATTATATCTGAGTATTCATTCGCTTCATAAGATCTCAAAATTTAACGGTAAAGATGGTAAGACTCCACAGATTTATAAATTAGGTTCTAAAGCCTGGAAAAAGTTAAAGCAAAAGACCAAGACCAGGGTCAAAGAGATTGCCTTTAATCTTATTCAACTATATGCGAAGCGGAAATTGCAAAAAGGTTTTCAATATGATCCAGACAGCTATTTGCAACATGAGCTCGAAGCTTCCTTTATTTATGAAGATACCCCTGATCAAAGCACGGCTACCGAAGCTGTAAAAGCCGATATGGAGAGCGAAAGACCTATGGATCGCTTGATTTGCGGGGATGTAGGTTTTGGTAAAACCGAAGTAGCCATAAGAGCTGCATTTAAAGCGGTAGATAATGGTAAACAAGTTGCGGTTTTAGTCCCCACTACAATTCTAGCCTTTCAACATGCAAAAACATTTAGAGAACGATTAAAAGATTTTCCGGTAAGGGTAGAATATATAAATCGTTTCCGCACAGCAAAACAAAAAAGAGAAACGCTTGAAGATTTAGAAAAGGGTAAAGTAGATATTATTATTGGCACACATCAATTGGTCAATAAAAATGTAAAATTTAAAGATCTTGGGCTGTTGGTAATCGATGAAGAACAAAAATTTGGAGTTTCTGTAAAAGATAAACTCAAAACCATAAAAGAAAATGTGGATACACTCACCTTAACTGCAACACCAATCCCTCGAACTTTACAATTCAGTTTGATGGCGGCACGTGATTTATCTACGATTACCACTCCCCCTCCAAATCGATATCCTATTGAGACCAATGTGATACGGTTTAGCGAAGAAACGATTCGAGATGCAATAAGTTATGAGATTCAACGCGGCGGACAGGTGTTTTTTATTCATAATAGAATTGAAAATATCAAAGAAGTGGCAGGCATGGTACAACGACTTGTTCCTGATGCCAAAATAGGAATTGGTCATGGGCAAATGGAAGGAAAAAAATTAGAGAGCCTTATGCTTTCGTTTATGAATGGAGAATTTGATGTTTTGATTTCTACAACCATTGTGGAGAGTGGATTAGATGTACCAAATGCAAATACCATTTTTATCAATAATGCCAATAACTTTGGACTTTCTGATCTACATCAAATGCGTGGCCGTGTTGGACGAAGCAATAAAAAAGCCTTTTGTTATTTTATTACTCCGCCTTATTCTGCAATGACCGAAGATGCCCGTAAACGTATTACTGCTCTTGAGCAATTCTCAGAACTAGGTAGTGGTTTTAATATTGCGATGAAAGATCTCGAAATACGAGGTGCAGGAGATCTTTTGGGCGGAGAGCAAAGTGGTTTCATTAATGAAATTGGTTTTGATACCTATCAAAAAATCTTAAATGAAGCTATCGAAGAGCTTAAAGAAAATGAGTTTGCAACACTTTATGAGGATGATTCGAAAGAAAAGGTATTTCTTAAAGATACCCAGATCGATACAGATTTTGAATTATTGTTTCCAGATGACTATATCAATAACATTACAGAGCGATTAAATCTATATACCGAACTCAATAACATAAAAGACGAAGAAGGATTGCAGGGATATGAAAAACGACTCACAGACCGCTTTGGAGAATTGCCTGATCAAGCTGTTGATTTGCTCAATTCTGTTCGTATCAAATGGATTGCCACTTCAATTGGATTAGAAAGAATTATACTCAAGCAAAACAAACTAATTGGTTATTTTATAAGTGATCAACAATCCGCTTTTTATCAAAGTCCTGCTTTTTCTAAAGTACTTCAATTCGTACAACAACATCCGGGCACATGTAAAATGAAAGAAAAACAAACCAGAAATGGTTTAAGATTATTATTAACTTTCGAAAAGATCGACTCGGTAGATAAAGCTTTGAACGCTTTAGCACCATTAAAACCAACAAAAAAGATTGAAACAGAGACGTAGATTAAATGTAACTCAATCTTTGAAAACATCTGTATTTACTGATGTGACGGGTAAATGGCGGGTTAAAGACGAGTAAAAATATTTGAGAACCTATTTCTGAAAACTAATATTGCTGAAGAAAATGAAAACAAGTTCTAGTGATCACCAGAATGAAACTAAAAACTCGAAAATCATGAAACAGCCAGAATTAGGTCAGAAAATTTCTGAACTCAGAAAATCAAAAGGACTTACACAAGAAGAACTCGTAGAGCAATGTAATATAAGTGTTAGAACCATTCAAAGAATTGAAGCTGGTGAGGTAACTCCTCGAAGTTATACCATCAAAACTATTTTATCGGCTTTGGATTATGATCTGGAAGAAATCCAAACGCAAGGCACAAAAGTAAGCCAGGAATTCAAAAAACTCTTTCTATTAGAAGTTGATGATACCAAAGAGGCAAGTTTTTTAACGAAGCAATTAACCTTAGCCTGGGTTAGTGGTATTGTTTATTTTGTGTTGGGATTTGCAGAATTTGCCGTAGAATATTATCGCTATTTTGAAGATCGTATGATTACTAGTCAGTGGGTGTACATTACTTTAAAACTTATCATGCTGGCATCAATTATTTTGTTTACACGAGGATTCGTTCTAACCGGAAAAATCTTCAAAAATTATTTGTTGCGCATTACTTCTTTTATTTTTATAATCATTGGGGTCTTGTTTTACACTTATGATATTCTCTCTTTATACGTTGCAGAGTTTGATTTAGAAATTGTACTGGGAGCAGAAGCGGTAACCTATGGAGTTATCGGAATACTTTTTGGAATATCTGTATTACGTCTTAAAGAGAGAATAGGAAATCTTGCCACGATAACAGGTGTTTTTGAAATCATTACCTATGCTTTTATGGTGACCATAATTCTGGCAATTGTTGGCTTTGTTTTGTTGACCCCAACAATTATCTTAGAAATCATTTTGCTTTATAAAGTTGCTCAGATGGTGAAAGCAAAGCAGAAGGAAATCGAGCAACAATAGCCATTTTTATACCTGCTTATTCAACAAGGATGATATTAAATCTTATTTAACGACCTGATAACTGTAAGTACTGCCACCAGAAGCACATTTGTATTTATTTTGTTACCTGAATACAATATCTCAATATCTCAATATCTGTACCAATGAATAAAAGTGATTCGATATCAGCACTATTTAAATTCGCCTATGCCTTGGCAGAGCTCCTTGTTGTTGAAAACTATCAAAAAATAAAACGCTAATCAAAAAAATCCGGGTTAAAAAATTACCCGGATTATCCAACTAAATTCCCTTAAAAATTAGCCAATAAAACATATCATACGCCGTATTCTACTTTCTGATTGATGAACTTAGTGTTGTTAGTTGTTTAACCCGGATTTTGCATTAAAAAGTCCCTGCCTTTGCCGGCAGGCAGGTATTACAGCTTGAAACCGCTTCAAAACATAACGCTCCGCTTCATTTTCAAGTTTAACCAGAGCGATGCTATGCAAAAACTTGTAAAATACTAGGTTTTATTGCGTTTTCAACCTTCATAACGAAGTTTTAATGCATAATCCGGGTTTAAAGATTATCAATATTTCACTTTACTTTCTATAATCCTTAAATTACTAGTTCCCGCATCTGACACGTATAAAACCTTACCATTTGGACTTGCCAAAATTCCATTAGGAAAATTAAAAGTAGCTTCTGAGAGTTCTCCATCTGTGTTTCCTTGTATACTCCCTGCAAATACTTCAAAGTCATTCTCTTGATTAGGATTAATTTTATAGATCTTATGCTCGCCTAATTGAGTAGCAAACAGGTTTCCCTTTGCGAAAGTAAGAAAACCTAAAAAATTTCCTCCAGAGGCTCCCTCTGGTAATTGGGCAATAAAAGTAACGGCACCATCTTTATATTTGTAGATTTTTCTGTCAAGGAAATTTCCGATATATGTATTTCCTTTTTTGTCAAAAGCAATACCCGCAGGTCCGTTAATAGGCACTCCTTCAAATAGTTTTTCTATACTACCATCGTTTTTTAGCAAATTGATAGTGTTTGTATTATACTCTACAAACAACATATCTTCACTTCCAGGAACTTTCTTAATTCCAGCGGGTGTGGTAGCAGGAATACTATCCAAGCGCGTTCCGTCATTGGTATATTTGTAGATGGTATTTCCAAAATGATCACAAATATAGATTTCGTTGTTTTTATTAACGCCTATTCCGTTTGGAGTAACAAATCCATTGGCAAAAACTGTAACCTCTCTAGATGGTGTCATCTTGTAAACGGTGTTTCCTACAAAGTCAGAACCATATAAGTTTCCTTGTTTATCCAACGCGAGTCCGTCATAAAAAGAACCTTCTATTACAGTTTCTACAGTTGTGACTATTTCAGGTACTTCACCTGGTTGGCAAGAAACTAATACAAAAAGAGACAAAAAAATGCTTAATGTCAATAGCATGCCTTTTGAAATTTTGATTAAATAATTTGATAATTGATTCATTGATATTCATTTTAAAGTTTCACCAAATATCAAATACCCCAATGCTATAATCGACCGTATGTATACTCTAAAACTCTTTTAGGAAACTTTTAGCTGCTTAATATAATTGCTAGGGGTAACGTTCTTCACCATTTTAAAGGCTTTATTGAAAGTTGATTTCGAATTGAACCCTGAATCCATGGATAATGCCAAAAGGGTATGGCGATGATGCTCTCCTTTGTGTATTTTTTCAACAAAGGCTTGCACACGATATTTATTTACGTAATCATAGAAGGTGTTATGATGAATGTTATTCAACAACCAAGAAACATTATTTGTAGAAGTATTCAATTCTTTGGCCAAATTTACCAAAGTGAGGTTATGATCTAAATATACTTTTTCATTGACCATTAGTTCTTCCAGTTTGTCGTTCAACTCTTGAATACTTTTTCTGTCAAGTCTTTCTTTATTTTTTGTGATTTCTTTTTTGGCTAATGGCATTCTAAAAATATCTGGCTGCTTTAAACTGTAAAATCCAACAACATAAATAAATACAGGAATAGAAATCCATACCAAATTGTAACTTATGATAGGTGTATAAATTTTTAGAAAATAGACCATAATATAACTTAGAAGCCATAATGCCACAAATACTGTAACGGTAACTAAAAAACTTACTAAAAAAGGTGTTAGATTTTGTGAATACGACAGATTTTGCCTTTCTTCTTTCCGATAAACCTGGACTAATTGATAGCACCGATAACTATAAAAGAAGTTAAACAATATACCTAATGTTTCAATACAGAAAAATATGATATTAAGCTTGCCTTGTCGCCCTAATATGATAAACTCTTCATGACTATAGCTTAATGTCCAGAAATAATAGAACAGCATCGCTATGGCAAAAACAAAATGTGAAAAGTGTAAACGATAATTAGGGGTTTCTTTGAATGCCAATCTCCTAAAATATAAATATAACAGTGGGCCAAATACAAAAATCAAGGTATCTACAAAAATTGCAATTCTAAAAAACCATTCACTATCATAATGTCTCGGGTATATAAGTCTTCCGGTAAGCATTAATGATGCTATTAACAAAATTAAAGATAATACTCTATTGGCGGCTCTATTTTTATTTTTAAGAATCTGTATGGTAATTGCTAAAAAAACACCTTGACTTATCCCTAGGAATAGGATTAAATCTATAAAATCAAATGATTGCATTACAAAGAGTTCGTTTATTTATACAAAGCTATTGTTTTACGAGTTATTTTTAGTGTGAACGTATACAATCATACACTTATAATGATTGTTTTTATTAAAAATGATAAAAGGCATCCTCAAGATGTTCAATATTGGTTCCCAACGTATTCTGGATAATTGCTATGATATCAAAACGTACCTCGACATCGAGATCATTATCCTCGATATAGTGATTAATAGCCCTTACCAAAGATTGTATTTGTTTAGGTTTTACAAAGTCCTGCGGGTTACCAAATTCTGGTGTACTTCTAGTCTTTACTTCGACAACAACCACTGTATCTTTTAACCGGGCAATGATATCAATTTCAGACTTTAAGTATCTATAATTTTTTTCTAAAATATCGTATCCTTTTTTACTAAGAAAATCAACTGCCAGTTTCTCTCCTTTTTTTCCAAGTGTATTATGTTCTGCCATATTTATATATACTCAAATTTTACCTCGTTTTTGGTAACTTTCAAAGAAACTTCTGCACCAAAAATGAGTGCACGGTTATCTTCAATATGCCCCATTGGAAAATTAAATGCTACCGGAAAATTATATTCTTGAACACTATCCAGAATTATTTTTTTTGCCTTTTTGCCAAACGGAATAGTATTATCATGCATTTTGGTCATCCCACCAACAATTAATCCCTGTAAATTATCAAAATATCTATTCCGTTTTAAATTTTGGAGCATACGATCGATATGATATAAATATTCATCAAGATCTTCAATACATAAAATCTTATCCGTGGTATCCAAGGATGATTTTGATCCACATAATGAATACAACATTGATAAGTTTCCACCAACAAGTTGTCCAGTGCAACTTCCCAAAATGTTCTTTTTTGAAGCAGGGATTGTATATTCGATTTTATTTCCGAAAATAACTTCTTTTAAAGAATCAATAGACGATTTGGTGCCTTTATGAATATCAATAGGCATTGGTGCATGTATAGTCTTGATCTCAAAATTATGAATATGTGAGTGCAACACAGTTATATCTGAGTACCCGATGATCCATTTTGGCTTCTTTTGAAAACGAGAAAAATCGATATCATCAATAATTCTAACCGTACCATACCCACCCCTAGCACACCAAATAGCCTTAATCTCATCATCCTCCAACATTCGCTGAAAATCGTCTCTTCGTTCCTTATCAGACCCTGCAAACTGTTTCTTTTTTATGCCTATTGTTGAACCTTTTACCACCTTCAAACCCCATAATTCGAGTAAGTGAATAGCCTCTCCAATCTCTTTAAAATCAACCTTTCTAGCAGTAGAAACTATAGCTATTTTATCTCCAGCTTTAACAAAATCAGGGGTAAACATATCTTAAAATTTCAAAATTGTAATACTAATTAACAAAGACTTTCGTTATAAACTATTATATTGTGATGAAATTGTCCCTCAATCTACAATAAAACTATTATGCCTATGATATCTGATACTTCGTGTAATCTAGATTCTTTGGATGTTTATGTACCTTCTCCAGAAAATCCTTGGAATGTTACTAAGATAAATCATCTATATCGCAGAATCGGTTTTGGTGCGTCTAAAACCGAAGTTCTTAATGCCTTATCTCAAAATAATCCTGCTGCGCTTGTTGATGCTCTCATTGATGAAGCACTCGCCCTTAACACCACACCACCGCCGGTTTGGGGTTTTTGGAACAGGGATCAATTCGAGGCCGCCGAAGAGGCTAACCCTGATAATGATACCGGATTTTACAGACGAGAAGGAAAAAAGCAAATGATTAACGATCTTATCCAAAATAAGGTTAGAGAACGCCTTACGTTGTTCTGGAGTAATCATTTTGTTACTGAAGATCGAACTTACAGAAGCCCTGCCTATCAATCGCAATACTATAATCTTCTTCAAATGCATGCCGGAGGAAATTTTAGGGACTTTGTATATGACATTGGCATCTGTAATGCTATGCTGGTCTATCTTAACGGTGACGAAAATGTTAGAAATAGGCCCAATGAAAATTATGCTCGAGAACTTTATGAGTTATTTACACTTGGTGTTGATAATGGATATACCGAAGATGACATACAGGAGACCGCAAAAGCCTTAACGGGTTATGTGGATACCAACGACATCCCCTGGGGTGACATTTTGTTTAACCCGGCACAATTTAACAATGAAAGCAAAACTATTTTTGGACAATCGGGAAACTGGACTTATGATGATGTAATCAACATACTATTCCAACAGAGGGCTAACTTGGTAGCCACTTTTATATGCTCTAAACTATATGCATATTTTGTAAGTCCTACTTGTAGTGAAACTATTGTCGCTCAAATGGCGCAAACATTTATTGATAACAACTTTCAAATCGCCCCTGTATTGCGTCAACTTTTTAAAAGCGAACACTTTTTTAATCAAGAAGCTATTGGTGCTATTATCAAAAGTCCTTGTGATCTAATGATTTGTTTTTACAATGAATTAGGGTTTACCCTTCCGGCTATGGATGTTAATGATTACATCAGAAATACAGTTCGTGTTTTAGGACAAGATGTTTTAAATCCTATAGATGTTGAAGGTTGGCAAGGTGATGAGGATTGGATTAGTCCGGATTTACTTATAGGTCGTTGGGAAAGTGCACGTTTTCTTATCAACCGTGCCTGGATGCAGAACCAACAGCAGTTTAGAGATTTTGTCGTAGGATTACCAATAGGCACTAATGCTGATGGAAATCTTGATCCAAGTTTAAGTGGTCCAGAAGTTGATATTGTCGTAAGGGCTCTAGTGAACTACTTTTTCCCGAGAGGAATCGATGATGATGTGATTTATAACGAAATTTCAGGTGTTTTTAAGGATATTGATGCCTTTCCGCCTACATATTACGAACCAGATGCAGTAGATCCTGCTATCTGGAGACTAGATCGTACTGAAGTATCAGAACAATTTTTTGCATTTCTGAACTATATCGTAGACATCCCTGAATTTCAACTTAAATAATACTGCTATGTGCGAAACAAATCACAATCATAATATAAAACTAGATAAAAACGGTAATTGTAATACCGATGAGCATAAAACGTGGAACAGAAGATCCTTTCTACAAGCACTAGGTCTTGTAGGAGGTGGATCTATGATGTTGGCAAATACACCATTATCTGTATCAAGACCTTCTCCTTTGTCGATTGCACTTAGTCAATCTACTAATGAAAATATTCTTGTTCTTGTGAGATTACAGGGTGGTAATGATGGTTTCAATACGATTATACCTGTATACGACTATGATGTTTATGCCAATGCAAGACCTTTAATACGAATACCTCCAAGTGAATTTATTAATCTTAGCGATGATTATGCTATGCCCAAACCCATGAATAAGCTGGAAAGTGTTTGGGGTGAAGGACAAATGAAGGTTGTTCATGGTGTGGGATACGAAAATTCTTCGTTGTCACATTTCAAGGGATCCGATATTTATGCCAATACCAATCTTCAGGAAGACGACCGTACTGGTTTTATGGGAAGATATTTTGGGGAAATTTATCCAGACTACTTCTTTAATCCGCCACCAAGTCCTCCTTCTCTTCAGATCGGGAGTATTGGTAATTTAATCTTTAAAGGACCAGAAAGTGATTATTCTTTTGCCGTTTCCGATCCCAGGAGATTATTACAAATCATAGAAAACGAAACGTTCTATAACCTTGACGGAGTCGATGAAAACTGTACGTACGGAGAGAAACTTAGATTCTTAAGAGAAGCAACCAATACTACCTTCGATTATGCCGAGGTGATTAGTGCTGCCTATGAGAGATCTCCAGAATATACCGATAGTAGTTATCAAGATGATAGTTTAGGAAGACAATTTCGTATTATCTCTCGATTAATAAGAGGTGGTTTAGGCACCAAAGTATATTTAGTGACCTTAGGAGGATTTGATACGCATAATAACCAAATACAAAGACACCAGCAATTGCTCACTTCTTTTTCTGAAGCCGTAAGCACATTTTACAAAGATCTGGCAGCAGACCAATCTGAGGATTGGGCTGGTAGAGTACTCACCATGACCATGTCTGAGTTTGGCAGAAGATTTAGGGAAAATGGTTCTTTGGGAACCGACCACGGTACTGCAGCACCCACTATGTTTTTTGGACCTGCTCTTAACGGAAGTGGTTTTGTAGGTGAGCATCCTGATTTAAATAATTTAACACGTGGTGGAAATGTTACCAATACCGTAGATTTCAGACAGGTATATGCTACCGTAATGAAAGATTGGTTATGTGTAGACGAAGGATTAGTAGGCAGGTCACTATTAGATACAGATGGGGGTCCTTTTGAATCTCTTGATTTAGGATTTAACTGTTCTGGCACAACCTCCAATATTCCTAGTGATGGAGAAAGTTTAAGTCATATCCCAACCTATAGCGATAGCCAGACTTTTATCAACATTGTTACTCCGCAAACAACACATATTGACGTTTCTTTATATAATATTGTCGGCCAAAAAGTAGCCACTTTGGCAAACGAAATGTTGATGGAAGGAGTAAATATGGTCATTAATGTAAAAGATTCTGCGAACACCCGGTTAAGTACAGGGCCTTATGTGTATCAGATCAAAACCAATAATGGCGATTACAGCAAATCAATTATAATCTCTTAGATTAGTTAATCATATAACCACTAGACAACCTTAAAATATTTGGGTGAACTAGTGGTTATGTTTTGTAGCTGTTTTTATTACCTTTGTGCCTTATTTTTAGAAGTTATGAGCACAAAGGGGAGATATACAATTACAGCGGCATTGCCTTATACCAATGGTCCTATACACATAGGTCATTTGGCCGGAGTTTATGTTCCAGCAGATATTTATTCACGTTATCTTAGAATCATTGGTAATGATGTTGCTTTTATCTGTGGAAGTGATGAGCATGGTGCTGCGATCCCTATGCGTGCAAAAAAAGAAGGAGTATCACCGCAAGTAATTATTGATAAGTATCATACGATTATCAAAAAGTCGTTTGAGGACTTCGGAATTTCTTTTGATAATTATTCAAGAACCTCTGCTCCTATTCATCACGAGACTGCCTCAGAGTTTTTTAAAAAACTCTATGAAGACGGTAAGTTTATCGAGGAAACCTCAGAACAATTATATGATCCGGAAGCTGAGCAATTTCTTGCTGATCGATTTGTAGTAGGTACTTGTCCTAAGTGTGGAAATGAAGAAGCCTACGGCGATCAATGTGAAAAATGCGGTAGCTCACTTAATGCCACAGATCTAATACATCCTAAATCTACAATTTCAGGGGCAGAGCCTACTCTTAAACAAACAAAACACTGGTTTTTACCTTTGGACCAATACGAGGATTTTTTAAGAGAATGGGTGCTTAAAGGACATAAAAAAGACTGGAAAACTAATGTCTATGGTCAGATCAAATCGTGGGTGGATGATGGATTACGCCCACGAGCAGTAACAAGAGATTTAGATTGGGGAATTCCCGTTCCTGTAGAAGGAGCAGAAGGAAAAGTCTTGTATGTCTGGTTTGATGCGCCTATTGGATATATTTCTTCAACCAAAGAATGGGCAGCAAGAGAAGGAAAAGACTGGAAACCCTATTGGAAGGACGAAAACACCAAATTGATACACTTTATAGGTAAAGATAATATAGTCTTTCATTGTATCATCTTCCCAAGTATGCTAAAGGCTGAAGGAAGTTATATCTTGCCGGAAAACGTACCAGCCAATGAGTTTCTCAACCTCGAAGGTAATAAATTATCCACCTCAAAAAACTGGGCGGTTTGGTTACATGAATACCTGGAAGATTTTCCCAAAAAGCAAGATGTTTTGCGCTATGTTCTTACAGCCAATGCCCCAGAAACCAAGGATAATGATTTTACATGGAAAGATTTTCAGGCACGCAATAATAATGAGTTGGTTGCTATCTTTGGTAATTTTATTAATAGAGTTGTGGTACTTACTCATAAATATTATAACGGTGTTGTACCTACTCCAGGTAACTTATCTGAAATAGATAAAAAGACCTTGACAGAACTTAAAGCATACCCGGCAGTCATTTCTAGTGCTATCGAGCGATACAGATTTAGAGAAGCAAGCCAGGAATTACTAAATGTTGCTCGGTTAGGAAATAAGTACCTGGCAGACGAAGAACCCTGGAAAACCATAAAAACCGACGAAGAACGTACAAATACTGTTTTGTATGTGGCTTTGCAAATCGCTGCTGCTTTGGCTACCCTATCAGAGCCGTTTTTACCATTTACCTCAGAAAAGCTGAAAAATAGCCTGTCGATCAAGTCAAGCTCAGTTGAGACAAAATGGAATGATATTGCTAATAAAGAAGTATTACTTCCGGCAGGACATCAAATCGAAAAAGGAGAATTATTGTTCTCTAAAATAGAAGATGCTGAAATTCAAAAACAATTAGATAAGTTGGAAGCTACCAAAAAAGCTAATGAGGCCGAAAACAAAACTATAGATCCACAAAAAGAAACCGCAAGTTTTGAAGATTTTACCAAGCTTGATATTCGTGTGGGGACGATCATTGAAGCAGAAAAAATGCCGAAAGCCAAAAAACTATTGGTGCTTAAAGTAGATACGGGAATCAATATCAGAACGATCGTTTCAGGTATTGCAGAACATTTTGCTCCAGAAGAAGTAATAGGCAAAAAAGTAACTGTCTTAGTTAATCTTGCTCCGCGAAAACTACGCGGTGTAGAAAGCGAAGGCATGATCCTTATGACAGAAACACCAGAAGGCAAACTGGTCTTTTTAAATCCGGATGAAGAGGGCGTGAATTCTGGTTCAATTATTAGTTAATTGAGATGCTCAAAATAGCCCATCATGAAATCTATGCGCATCCTTTGCCAAAAGGCCATAGATTTCCGATGATCAAATATGAACTACTGCCGCAACAACTCATGCATGAGGGTACTTGCACAGATGAAAATTTCTTTACTCCTCGTATCCCTGATACAAGCTATATTCTGGCAGTACATACCAAGGAATATTATAATAGTCTTACCCATCTTTCTCTAGAAAAAAAAGCTGCTCGAAAAATTGGATTCCCTTTGTCTAAACAATTGATTGATCGTGAAGTTATTATTGCCGACGGAACTATAAAGGCCTCAGAATATGCGCTAAAATATGGTATAGCCATGAATATTGCCGGGGGTACGCATCATGCATATACTAATCGGGGTGAAGCATTTTGTCTACTTAATGATCAGGCCATTGGAGCTCGCTATCTATTCGCAAAAAAATTGGCCGGTAAGGTTCTCATCGTAGATCTGGACGTGCATCAGGGTAATGGAACTGCTGAAATATTTGAGAATGATCCTGCAGTCTTCACTTTTTCTATGCATGGAGCCAACAATTACCCTTTCAAGAAAGAAACATCAGATCTGGATATTGAACTGCCAAACCAAACTAATGATCAGGAATATCTAAAAATATTAAAAAATACACTTCCCAGGCTTATCGAAGATCAACAACCCGATTTTGTCTATTATCTATGTGGTGTTGATATCCTAAGCACTGATAAATTAGGAAAATTAGGCTGTACCGTATCTGGTTGTAAAGAGCGGGATCGGTTTGTACTACAAACATGTAAAGATCAGAAAATTCCAGTAATGTGCTCTATGGGCGGTGGATATTCGCCAGACATCAAAACTATTGTAGATGCTCATGCTAATACCTTTAGGTTGGCACAAGATATTTTCTTCTAATCTATCTTTAATCGTTTGTAAACGGATATTTATTGTATATTCGAATCTAAATACACATTTTTATGCAAAAAGAGTGTCCTGTTTGTGGTAACAAAATTATTGGGCGGGTAGATAAAAAATTTTGTAGTGATTATTGTCGCAATGCTTTCAATAATCAACTAAATAAAGACAGTAAAAATCTGGTCCGAAACATCAACAATTTGCTGCGTAAGAATTACCGTATTCTTGAAGAATTAAACCCAAAGGATAAAACCAAAACTACCAAAACAAAGCTTATCGCAAAAGGATTCGATTTTCAACATTTTACCAGTATATATACTACCAAAACTGGGAATATCTATTATTTTATATACGATCAGGGATATTTACCGCTAGAAAATGACTTCTATGCCCTTGTGAAAAGAAATTGAAATAAAAAAAAGTATGAATCTATGAGCATCATACGTTTCTTTTTGTATTAATACTATTTCTATCGTTATTTACCATACCAATTTTGGCCTTTCATTTTTAAAGCTGCTTTCATGACATCCTTTTGACTAATCTGACCTACAAGCTTGCCATCTTCAATGATGGGAAAACGTCTTCTTTTGGTCTGTAAAAACTTATTTGCAGCATCAAAAATATTGAGATTACCATCGATGGTCTCAACATCCTTCACCATGAATTTCTCAACTGTGGCATCGTCTATTGGCATATTGTAATATCGACTTTCATTAAGTTGTTTTATACAATCTCCTTCAGAGATAATTCCTAACAACTTATTGCTATGATCTACTACCGGACCGCCAGATATTTTATGCTTTACCAACGCCTCAATGACTTCCATTACCGATTGGTTAGGAGTAAATGTAATCAAATCTCTTGTCATGTAATCTGAAACCTTAATAGGAGTCTCATCCTGCTTCTTCGTCTTAGAGCGAGCCCCCTGAAAACTCATTATTCCCATAATATGTATTGATTTAGTGAATCTTAAATATAGTGAATTTCAATAACTTATTCAAGGAAGCTTTTTGCTTTATAGAATTTTTACGACACTCATAATTATTTTCTTCCGATCAAAAGATTTGTAAAAGGTTTGGCAAAGAAAATTCATTTCGGTTAGGATAGATTTAATAATTGTGGCTTATTTCTTACCTTTATCCTAAACCAATACACATATATGCGAAAGTTTCCCTCATTACTAACATTTCTCCTCATAATTTTCTTCTTATTCTATACTTTTTACAGCACCAAATCACATCGAATTAGTGATCTTGATACGCCTGCTCAAGAGTTTTCTACCTTACGTGCATTAGAACATGTAAAAAATATTTCCAAAGAGCCCCATTATTTGGGTAGCACGGCCCATAAAAAAGTACAAAAGTACATCGTAGATGAGTTAAAAAAAATGGGGCTGGAACCACAAATCCAGAAAGGCACCTCTATCTCTAAAGCAGGAAGAGTAAGTCAACCAGAAAACATCATCTCCTTAATTAAAGGAAGTACATCCAGAAAGTCTTTGGTATTAATGTCTCACTATGACAGTTCACCTCATTCTTCTTTTGGTGCTAGTGATGCGGGCAGTGGCGTTGCAACTATTTTAGAAGGGATAAGAGCATATTTAGCAACCCATAAAACACCAAAGAATGATATCATTATTTTGATTACCGATGGTGAAGAATTAGGGCTTAACGGAGCGGATTTTTTTATAAAAAAGCATCCTTTTGCTAAAAACGTAGGCTTAGCACTTAATTTTGAAGCTAGAGGAAGTGGTGGCAATTCATACATGTTTATAGAAACGAATGGCAAGAATGGAAAAATGATCAACGAATTTGTTAACGCAAGGGTACCATATCCCAACACTAATTCTTTAGCTTACAGTATCTATAAAATGCTTCCTAATGATACTGATCTTACCGTATTTAGAGAACAAGGAAATATCGAGGGCTTTAATTTTGCTTTTATTGATGATCATTTTGATTACCACACTGCAAACGATACCTGGCAAAATTTAGACCTTAAGACATTACAACATCAAGGAAGCTACCTGATGCCGCTGCTCTCCTACTTTTCTGAGGTAGATCTTGCAGATCTGAAATCGGATCGAGATTACATTTACTTCAGTACTCCAATTTTTAAGCTGTTTAAATATCCATTTAGTTGGATATTTCCCTTACTCATTATTGCGACTATTTTATTTATAGGTCTCCTACTTTATGGAAGAACTGCTTATCGAATTGATTTTAAGCAAGTCATTAAAGGTTTTGGAGTTTTCTTACTTGCTATAAATCTGGCAGGGTTTCTAACCTTTGGTTTATGGGAACTTCTTAAAATCATTTATCCTCAATATAATGAAATCCAACAAGGGTTCACCTATAATGGCTATGAGTATATTACTACTTTCATAATGTTATCATTTGCCATTTGTTTAAAAGTTTATGCGAGGTTTGAAAAAAGTGAAAATTTGCCTAGCCTTCTAATTGCACCCCTGTTCATGTGGCTCATGATTTCAATTCTGGCTGCTTTATACTTAAAAGGAGCTAGTTATTTTATTATCATATTGTTTTTTGGATTACTTTCTTTGTTTGTATTAATTCGGCAAAAAAAACCAAATCCTTATCTCATGACCTTTTTGGGGTTACCTGGTATTTTTATTTTATCTCCTTTTATTACTTCTTTTCCTGTAGCATTAGGTCTTAAAATACTTTTCGTTTCAGCGGTATTATCAGTACTACTATTCGGAGCTTTATTACCAGTATTTGGTTTTTATAAGAGAAAAAACTTATTGGGAAACATCGCTTTAGTACTTACATTAGTTTTCCTCGTTTCGGCGCATGCAAAATCAGATTTTACCAAAAAAAGACAGAAACCAAATAGTTTGGTGTATATTCTAGATACAGATCAAAATAAAGCAATTTGGGCCACTTACGATAAAATACTTGATCCCTGGTCTCAAAATTATATTGACAAAAAGGAAAATATTGTGGCGGCTTATAATGCTGAAATATCCAAAAACAGGTCTGGTAAGACATTTGCTTATACATTACAAAGTAAATACGGAAAGTCATATACCTATGCCAATCAGGCCCCTGTTAAAGATATAAAACAACCAAAAATAGAATGGAGTAATGATACTATAATTAATAATTCAAGATATATTGATCTCTGTGTTGTACCGCAAAGAGAAATTAATAGAATTGATCTGTATACAGAGACCTTATTTAATTTTGATCAATTAGAAGTAAACGGGGAGACCGCTACAAATTTTAAACATAAGGACGGCAATCTATATAATGCCTACACCAAAAGGTGGAACCAAAACTTGCTTACCTATCTAACTACAGATAATGAGCCTTTAGAGCTACGCATGAAGTTGCATAAGGATTCTCTACCTAAATTTGTTATGTATGAATCCTCATATGACCTATTAAAAAGTAAACATTTCTCTATTCCTAAAAGGGATGAGAAGATGATACCCAGACCTTTTGTTGTAAATGACGCTGTTATCGTTAAAAAAAGTTTTGTTTTGCAAAAATATCAGGAAAAAGTGACAGATACAACATCCTTTGAAACCACAACTATTAATGAATAAACCAATTAGCATTCTAGGCACTGGATGGTTAGGACTACCTTTGGCCAAAGCTTTTCTTGAAGATAATTATACGATAAAAGGATCTACAACTTCTAAGAATAAATTAAAAAATCTTTCTGAAAATGGTATAATCGCCTACCAAATTGTTGTAACCGAAGAGGGACCATTAGGAAACGTAGACTCTTTTTTGTCTGAAAGTGATACCTTGATCATTAATATTCCACCAGGAGTTCGACGCAATCCAGAGGTTAATTTTGTAGCCAAAATAGAAAAACTTATTCCATATATCGAAAATTCAATAATAAAAAAAGTGATTTTTGTAAGCTCTACGTCGGTTTTTGTTGATCTGGAAGGATTTCCTTTAATTTCAGAAGAAATGTTGCCTAATGCTACTTCTAATGCCGGAAAACAGCTAATGGAAGTAGAACAATTACTACAAAATCAAAAAAAATTTAAAACTACCGTTCTTCGCTTTGCAGGATTATTTGGTCCCAACAGGCATCCAGCAACCATGTTGTCTAAGCGAAATAATATCAAAAATCCAGAAGCACCTGTAAATCTTATTCATCTCACCGACTGTATTGGTATTATCAAAAAAATCATTGAAACAAAAAGCTGGGCTCATGTTTTTAATGCATCCTATCCTGATCATCCAGAAAAAGCTGTATACTATAGTAAGGTTTGCAAGCAAATGGGATTGCCGGCGCCTGATTATGATTTTGAAACTCCCTCTAAAGGGAAAATTATTGAATCAAGACAAATTGTTGAAAGTTTGAATTACAAGTTTATTCACAAATTATAACTAGAAAAACCGAAGTGTATCAATACTTCGGTTTTTATACTATTGAAAAACTTGATATTTATCCTTTCAAGCCAGCTTTTAAATATTCACGATTCATACGTGCAATGTTCTCTAGAGATATTCCCTTAGGACATTCAATCTCACAGGCACCGGTATTGGTACAGTTACCAAAACCTTCTGCGTCCATTTGATTTACCATAGCCATAACACGCTCTGTAGCCTCTACCTTACCTTGAGGTAATAAGGCAAACTGAGATACCTTTGCTGATGTAAATAACATGGCCGAGGCGTTTTTACAAGCTGCAACACAGGCTCCACAACCAATACAAGTTGCCGCATCCATTGCCTCATCTGCGTCTTCTTTACGAATAGGAATCGCGTTAGCATCAATTGTATTTCCCGAAGTATTTACAGAAATATATCCTCCAACTTGTTGGATTCTATCAAAGGCACTCCTGTCAATCATTAAATCTTTAACTACCGGAAAAGCTTTCGCCCTGAATGGCTCAATATAAATAGTATCTCCGTCATTAAATTTACGCATATGTAATTGACAAGTAGTAACCAGGCGATCAGGCCCATGGGGCTCTCCATTAATTTGCAATGAACAAGAACCACAAATCCCTTCTCTACAGTCATGGTCAAATACAACAGGTTCCTCTCCTTTACTGATCAGCTCTTCGTTTAACACGTCTAACATTTCTAAAAAAGACATATCTCCCTCAATTCCAGAAATAGGGTAATCTACCATCTTCCCTTTTGACTCAGCATCTTTTTGACGCCATATTTTTAGTGTAAGATTCATATATTTTAGTTTTTAGTTGTCGGTTGCGTTGCTAGTTCAAAATCTCATGGATCCTTGTAAACTATCAACTATCGACCATCAACTATTTATAACTACGTGTTTTTAATTCAATGTTTTCATATACCAATTGCTCTTTATGCAGCACTGCATCTTTTGGCTCACCTTTGTATTCCCAGGCAGACACAAACTTAAAGTTTTCATCGTCTCGCAATGCCTCACCATCTTTGGTCTGGTATTCTTCTCTAAAATGTCCACCACAAGATTCATTTCTTGTTAATGCATCTTTAGCAAATAACTCTCCAAGTTCTAAGAAATCAGCAACTCTTCCTGCTTTTTCTAACTCTTGGTTAACGCCATTAGCATCACCCGGAATTTTGACATTTTTCCAGAAATCTTCTCTTAAAGCTGCAATTTCTTCGATTGCCTCTTTCAATTCCTTTTCATTACGAGACATTCCGCATTTATTCCACATGATTTTACCTAATTTCTTATGATAATAATCAACAGAATTAATTCCCGAAGCATTCATTAACTTCTCGATTCGCTCTTTTGCCTCTTTTTCTGCCTGTTCGAACTCAGGGGTGTCTGTAGGAATCTCTCCGGTACGAATGTCATTTGCCAGGTAATCTCCTATCGTATATGGAAGTACAAAATATCCATCTGCAAGACCTTGCATCAAAGCAGAAGCACCCAATCGGTTAGCACCGTGATCAGAGAAATTAGCTTCACCGGCAGCATAGCACCCCGGAACTGTTGTTTGTAGATTATAGTCTACCCATAGTCCACCCATAGTATAATGTACTGCAGGATAAATCATCATAGGAGTTTTGTACGGATTCTCATCTACGATCTTTTCATACATCTGAAACAGGTTACCATACTTAGCCTCTACAACCTCTTCTCCTAACTTGGTAATTTGTTCTTTGGTTGGGTTCTGGATGCCAGAAGTTAATGCCTTTTCTTTTCCGTAGCGCTCTATGGCCGCAGCAAAATCTAAATATACTGCTTCGCCTGTTTTATTGACTCCAAAACCGGCATCACATCTTTCTTTTGCTGCTCTTGACGCAACATCACGAGGCACTAGGTTACCAAAAGCAGGATAACGACGTTCTAAGTAATAATCTCTCTCTTCTTCTGATAACTGCGTTGGTTTCAATTTACCAGCACGTATAGCTTCTGCATCTTCTTTCCTTTTTGGTACCCAAATACGACCATCGTTTCTTAGGGACTCAGACATCAACGTTAGTTTCGACTGGCTTTCTCCAGAGACAGGAATACAAGTAGGGTGAATCTGAGTGAAACATGGATTCGCAAAGAAAGCTCCTCTTCGGTGTGCTCTCCAGGCTGCCATTACATTACTCCCCATAGCATTGGTACTTAAGAAAAATACATTTCCATAACCACCAGTAGCCAACACGACCGCATGAGCAGAATGTCTTTCAATTTCACCCGTAACCAGATCACGAGCTATAATTCCACGTGCTTTCCCGTCAATCTTTACCAAATCCAACATTTCATGACGATTAAAAGCTTGTATTTTCCCGCGATTGATCTGGCGGTTCATTGCAGAATAAGCTCCCAGCAATAATTGCTGTCCTGTTTGTCCTTTTGCATAAAAAGTTCTGGATACTAATACTCCCCCAAACGAACGATTATCAAGTAATCCTCCGTATTCGCGAGCAAAAGGAACTCCTTGAGCTACACATTGATCTATAATGTTACCAGAAACCTCAGCCAAACGGTACACATTTGCCTCACGGGATCTATAATCTCCTCCTTTAACGGTATCGTAGAATAGACGATAATCAGAATCACCATCTCCTTGATAGTTTTTAGAAGCATTGATTCCTCCTTGCGCTGCAATAGAATGTGCTCTACGTGGAGAATCCTGATAACAAAATGTTTTTACATTATATCCAAGCTCTGCCAATGTTGCTGCTGCGCTACCTCCTGCCAATCCAGTTCCCACAACGATAACATCGATGTTTCGTTTGTTGGCTGGATTCACAAGATTGATTGTATTTTTATGTTTTGTCCACTTATCTGCCAGTGGCCCTTCAGGTATTTTAGAATCTAAAATTGACATAATATGTGGTATTTTAATGATTAAAATGATGAACAATTGCAATAAAAACAAAACCCAAAGGAATGATTACTGCAAATGCTTTGGCAAATTTCGTTGCTCCCACCGAATATTTATTATTAAACCCTACAGACTGGAATGATGAAGCAAAGCCATGCCATAAGTGTAATGCTAAAAACACAAAGGAAAGTACATATAACCATGTACGCACAGGGTTTTCAAATTTGTGCACCAACTCTTCATAATATCTCGTAGGAACCTCTGGATTCGTTTCAACGTATTTATATACTATCTCCGGAACCCAAAAATCGTAAAAATGTAACCCAAGAAAAGCCAAGACTACCAAACCTGAGTATATCATATTTCTTGATACCCAAGGAGCATTAGCGCTGCCTTTATATTTTGCATACTTGACTGCTCGTGCCTTGTTATTCTGAACTTCTAATACAAATCCCATTACAAAATGAAACACAACAGCAAATATTAGAATAGGCTGCAGTAAAAACTGAACCACAGGATTTGTACCCATAAAATGAGATATCTCATTAAATAAATCGGGGCTAAAAACTGATGTAAAATTGATACTAAAGTGCTGTAATAAGAAAAATACTAAGAAAAGTCCCGAAAGTGCCATGGCAACTTTTCTAGCTATTGAAGATTTTATCAATCCACCCATTATTTAAAATGTTTAAAATTTTGCAGAACAAAAGTAAGGCTCATGTAACTTTTTACCAACATTTTGATCTGTTTATCTCGTATTTATAATGAATTTAAAAAAGAGAAACCGGTTTGTTTATTATTTAATGCGAAATCGTTTGAAATCAGCAGGTAACTTTAAACAAAAAATGATGCCGTTTTTTATAAATATCCTAATTTTAAGCCATGCAAAATATCAATTCTAAACTTCCAGAGGTTTCTACTACCATATTTACAGTGATGAGTAAAATGGCAAATGAATACAATGCTATGAACCTGTCACAGGGATTCCCCAACTTTGAAGCCAGTCCAGAATTGATCAATTTGGTAACTTATGCCATGCATAAGGGGTATAATCAATACGCGCCAATGCCAGGTCTGTTATCGCTTAGAGACATTATTGCCGAAAAAACGAATTCAATTCATGCTTCAGACTATCATCCAGAAACTGAAGTAACCATCACCTCTGGTGCTACACAGGCTATTTTTACAATTATTGCAACATGTATTCATCCAGGTGACGAAGTAATTATCTTTAAACCGGCCTATGATTGTTATGAACCTTCTGTCGAATTATTTGGAGGAACGATCGTTCCGATACAGCTTAAAACTGCTGATTTTACAGTCAACTGGAAAGAAGTTCAGGAAAAAATCACGCCCAAAACCAAAATGGTAATTATCAACACTCCTCACAATCCCAGTGGCTCAGTTTTCTCTAAAGAAGATATGCTGCAATTAGAAACATTATTGAAGGATACCGACATTATTTTGTTGAGTGACGAAGTGTATGAACATATTATCTTTGATAATGTAGAACATCAAAGTGCTGCGAGGTTCCCAGGGTTAGTAGAACGTGCTTTTATTACAGCTTCTTTTGGGAAAACATTTCATACCACAGGATGGAAAATGGGGTATTGCCTGGCGCCTAAAGAATTAATGGCAGAATTTAGAAAAGTACATCAGTTTAATGTCTTTTGCAGCAATCATCCTATGCAATATGCGCTTGCTGAATATCTAAAAACTCCAGAAAACTATCTGTCATTATCTAATTTTTATCAGGAAAAGCGTGATTTGTTCTTGTCCTGTATTAAGGATTCCCGTTTTACCTTTACACCAGCTGCTGGCACTTATTTCCAGTTGTTGAATTATGCTGAAATTACCAATGAAGGAGACGTAGCTTTCGCCGAAAGGTTAACCAAAGAACATAACATTGCTTCGATTCCTGTATCGGTTTTTAATTTGAATCGGCAAGATAATAAGGTGCTTCGATTTTGTTTTGCCAAGACTGATGATACGTTGAGACGGGCGGGAGATATATTATGTCGTGTATAATTCTATGGCATACCGGCAAAACGAGCCAAATCAAAATATAAATTACCTGAAAACCCATCGACTCTATTCGGGATGACTGAGAAATTCTTCTTTCTAAAAATCAAACCTCAACTGTACTACTTCAAACTCTTTTTCTTCTTTTTCCTTTTTCTTTTCCTGACCCGTGTTAAGATTAGAAAGTGAAATCCCGAGTAGTCGTACAGAGTTCTTCATTTTCTCTTGATACAACAATTCTTTTGCTGTCTCCAGCAATATGTCTGCATCATTTACAAAATAAGGCAGCGTTTTACTTCGGGTTTGCAATGTGAAATCACTATATTTTATCTTCAGTGTTACCGTTCTTCCCGCGACTTTATTATTTTTTAAGCGTTTCTGCAACTCCTCAGCAATGCTTTCTAATCGCTCAAGCATATAAATTTCTGAAGCGATATTTTTACTAAATGTTCGTTCTGCCGCCAGGGACTTACGCTCTCGATTAGGTTTAACTTCGCTAAGATGAATGCCTCGAACGATACGATAATAGTGCCTCCCGGCTTTACCGAAATGTTGAGTCAAAAATTCTTCTGATTTTGCTTTAAGATCTTTACCTGTATAAATTCCCATGGCATACATTTTGGCTTGAGTCACCTTTCCAACTCCATAAAATTTTTTGACATCCAAATCTTCTAAAAACTCAATTACCTCTTCGGGATTTACGGTTTTTTGACCATTGGGTTTATTATAATCACTAGCAATTTTGGCTACAAACTTATTAATCGATATTCCGGCTGAAGCTGTTAAACCTACTTCATCAAAAATTCGTTGTCTTATTTGTTGTGCTATCAACGTAGCGCTTGGATTTCCTTTTTTATTTTGAGTAACGTCCAGATATGCTTCATCCAGCGATAATGGCTCTACTAAATCGGTATAGTCAAAAAATATCTTTCTGATCTTGGAAGAAATCTCTTTGTAACGGTCAAATCTCGGTTTTACAAATATAATATCAGGACATAATTTTCTTGCCGTAAAACCAGGCATCGCTGATCTAACTCCGTAAACTCGAGCTTCATAACTGGCAGCACTGACTACACCACGTTTTCCCCCTCCTCCAACGGCAAGTGGTTTTCCTTTTAAATCAGGATTGTCCAATTGCTCTACAGAAGCATAGAATGCATCCATATCTACGTGTATAATCTTTCTATGTGCTACTGATTCTTCCAAAGAAAATAAAATTGATTACAAATTTATAGCTTCTTTACATACCTTTACATATAAATCAATTCACTATGTCCAAAACAGCAATTATTTTAGGAGCCACTGGGCTAACAGGTGGAATTTTATTACGGAAATTACTGGACGATGATCGATACCATAAAATCAAATTGTTTTCCAGGTCGAGTATTGGTATTGAACACCCGAAAATTGAAGAACATCTTATTGATATGCTTCAATTAAGAGATCACGCTGATAAATTTACCGCGGACGAAGTTTATTGCTGTGTAGGAACAACCAACGCCAAAACTCCTGATAAAGAATTATATCATAATGTCGATTATGGAATCCCGGTTAGTGCAGCTAGGTTATGTAAAACAAATAAAATCAACACCTTTATTGTAATTTCATCATTGGGCGCAAATTCTAATAGTACTATTTTTTACAATCGAACTAAAGGAGAAATGGAGGAAGCCGTTTTAGAATTTGATATTCCCAAAACTCATATACTTCAACCATCTTTGATCGGTGGTGATAGAGATGAAAAGAGATTAGGCGAATATGTTTTTAAACAGTTTATGAAATTCATAAATCCAGTATTAATCGGTGGATTAAAAAAATATCGATCCATACGTCCTGAAACGATCGTTTCAGCTATGATATGGTTAGCTAATCATGAATTCAACGGAAAAAGAATAACTTCTGATGAAATCAAAGGAATTTATGCGGAAAATGGTGTCTAATTGGTTCATATACCGTATCCGTATCTTTCTAAGCTTCCATAATTAATGAATTTCCATAACAGCTTCTACATTTGTTTGAAAATTATTAATCATTAAAAAATCAAACAATGAAGTTATTAAAAAATCTCATCTTATTCTTCTTGACCTGTCTATTAACAACAAGTCTTATTGCACAATCCAATATCAAATCCTACAACCTAAAAAAAGGAGAAATATTGGATATTCTATTACTGACTACAAAACCAGAAAGTGAAAAAGCCTTTAAAAAATACAGAGAAACTGCTTTTCCAATAGCCTCTAAAAGAACTTATCAACCGCTACCTGGCTTTAAAATTGAACAAACCCTACAAGGAAATATTCAACCTACAAGCTTTATAGTAGGCAAATGGAATGATCTAAAAAATCGCAAACAATTTATTGCCGAAATTGAAGGTATTGTCCCAGATTTTCACGAGCAACGTAGAAATATCTGGTCCCTATTTAATCTAACCTATTACGAAATGCCAAAAGATGTTTCATTTGAAATAGATAGAAGCAAATACAATGTTGCTACCTCTTACTGGAAAAAAGATATGGTATCATTTAAAAATTTCACTGAGCTTTGGTTGCAAAAATCCACAGCAAAGGGAGGAAAAAAGATTCTTGAGCTCTCAAATGGAAAATCACCTTTGGGTTATTATCATAATCCCGAAGTATTAATTATCACTCAATGGGAGAATAAAGCAGCGTTTGATGCTTTTTATAAAGAAAATCTTAAGATGAATCACAATGGAGTGCTACACGTAAATCAATTTGTATTAAACTAGTAACTTGAGTTCGATGTAAGAAAATTTACGTCAGTCAGAGTGATTTTCGATAGAAAATTGTATCGAAGACAAGTAAATTTTCAATCAAAAGCCTAATTTCGATACAATTTTTCTTCGTTTCACTATGAAAAATCACTCAATTTAACGGCTTTTATAAATCAAGTTTCTTAGATCGAACTCACGTTAGTATATTAAACCCGGTTTATGTTTTAATTTCTTAATCATAGATCAAGCACAAAAACAGATTATCAAAAACATGCAATCATTCCTAAATCAATTAGTTTATTTCGGGTATTTTCAAAGTTTGTTTTTACTATTTATTTATGTTTTTTCTCCAAAAAAAAGAAAAAGTATCAATAGATATATTGCTTTGTTAGTGCTGGTTTTAGCAATAGGGTTAAGTGGTCGTATAGTATATATCTCTGGTTTCTTTGGAGATAATTACCGATGGGTTATTTTTTCTGAATTCGCAACATTATTATTTGGCGCCACGATCTATTTATTTACCCGATCCAGTCTATCGAATAAACAGTTCTCGTATAAAGAATTACTGCATTATGTACCTGCTTTGGTATACAATATATTTGTGACTGCTACTTTCATACTGCCATCTGACGAGGTATTACAAGAAAGACTGGAAAGCGGAGAACAATTTAGATTTACCTTATTTTTTATTGCCATAGGATTATTATTTAATATCACTTATTGGGTCTTAAGTTTTAGAATGTTTTTAAAATTTAGAAAAGACATTCAAAACGAATTAAGTTATACTGTGAAATCACAGTTTTTCATGAATTTTCTGATAGCGGTAGGAATCTGTATGCTTTGCTGGTTTATTATGTTTATCTATTGGCTATTGGGATATCAGTTCTTGGATAAATCTGCTTGGCAAATTATATGGATTAGCATAGCTCTTATTATTTTATTTATTACATTCTATAGTATAAAAGAGCCTCAGTTATTCAAGGTTACCCAGCTATTAATGCCAAAAAAATATGCGCAATCCAAACTATCAAACCAACAATTAGATACTTTAAAATCTAGATTAGAAGGTTTAATGGAAGAAAAAAAACCATATTTAAACAGAAAACTTCTAAAATCAGAGCTAGCAGAATTATTAGGCGTAAGTAATCCAGAAATAGCGCGTTTACTCAATGAGCGCATTGGAATGAATTTCTTTGAGTATGTAAATTATTATAGAATTAAAGAATTTATAGTCTTAGCAAAAACAGACCAAGCTAAAAATATGACCTTATTTGGACTTGCGCAAGAGGCAGGTTTCAACTCTAAAACTACATTCAACAAATCGTTTAAAGATTTAATGGGTACTACCCCTAAAGAGTATTTTTCAAATCTTTAATCATATCAAAATTTCAATAAACTATGTTCAAAATATTTTTTATCAGTATTATTACTGTATCAACAGTTAGTGCGCAACTTACCGTTCCTGCCCTGAGCCCCAAATCAAAGACGACCCAAACCGTTGGATTAACTGAAATCGAAATTGAATATTCTAGACCCAGTAAAAGAAATCGTACCATTTTTGGAGAAAATGGTATCATACCGTATAATGAGCTATGGAGAACCGGCGCCAATGCAGCAACTAAGATCACTTTTACAGCTGATGTAACTATTTTTGAAACATCTATAAAAAAAGGCTCCTATGCTATTCTTACTAAACCAGGAAAAAACTCTTGGAAGATATACTTTTACACCTATACCTCTGGCAATTGGAATACTTATCTAGATCAAGCTCCTATTGCCAGCTTTACCACTAAGCATATCAAATTAAACGAAGCTTTAGAGACCTTTCTGATTTATATGGATCAAATCACTTTAGATAGTGCACAGTTAGTATTTGCTTGGGATCAGGTTAAAATCGCTGTACCAATTAAGTTTGACACACATAAAAAGACTATGGCCAGTATCGAAAAAACCATTACTGGGCCAACTGATTTTGATTATTTTCAGGCGGCGCTATACCTGCATGAAGCGCAAAGAGATCTGGATAAAGCTTTGATCTATATCCAAAAAGCTACTAGAGGTAAGAATCCGTTATTTTTTCAGGTATATAGAGAAGCGTTAATCCTTGCAGACTTAGATAGAAAAACAGAAGCAATAACAGCTGCCAAAAAATCTTTAGAATTATCCAAAAAAGCAAAAAATAAAGACTTTATCAGATTAAATGAAAAAAACATTAAGAAATGGTCCAGATAAGATTATTTTGTAGATTCAAGATACTAGTTTTGAAAAATACAATATCTTGAATCTACATTCAAAAAATATCAAGTATCGTAAATGATTGAAATAGAACGTAAATTTCTGGTGAATTCTGAAGCTTTTAAAGAAGAGTCACAAAATAGTTATCGCATAGTACAAGGGTTTTTGAATACCGATCCCGAAAGAACGGTTCGCGTTCGTGTTAAAGGAGAAAAAGCATTTCTTACTATTAAAGGAATGGGGAACACTTCTGGAACCACAAGATTTGAATGGGAAAAAGAAATCAAGGTAACCGATGCAGAACAACTACTGAAAATTTGTGAACCCGGAATTATTGAAAAAACACGTTATGAAATTTCTTCTGGTGATCATATTATTGAGGTCGATATGTTTTTGGGTGGAAATGAAGGTTTGATTTTAGCGGAAATAGAATTGAATAACGAAAACGAATCCTTTTTAACTCCAAATTGGCTTGGAAAAGAAGTTACAGGAGATCCAAAATACTATAACTCCCAATTAAGCAAAAAGCCGTTCATGCAATGGTAAAAAGTATCAACAAATTTCCTCTTCGGTTAAACCCGAATTATGCATTAAAACTTCGTCATGAAGGTTGAAAACGCAATAAAACCTGGTATTTTACAAGTTTTTGCATAGCATCGCTCTGGTTAAACTTGTAAATGCGGTGGAGCGTTAGGTTTTGAAGCGGTTTCAAGCTGTAATACCTGCCCGCCTTGATGTTTCGAATAGGCAGGCGGGGATTCTTTAATGCATAATCCGGGTTAAAACAGCATAAAACATCTTTATAGAAAAGTAACATCAAAAAAGTGTAAGGTTAAAATAACGGCCTCGTCTAAGGGAACTTATTATTAACCAAATTTAAGAATATGTTACACAAATCTAAAAATTCCCTATTAGGGATACTGTTACTTTTATGCCCTTTTTTAACTGTATTCGCACAACTTCCTGTTGATGGTTTCTATCCTGCAAAAAACTCTTTTACCCTGGCATCCAGTTATTCTTATAAAAATTACGATCAGTTTTATCGGGGTACTACCTTATCTGAAGGAAATCCTGCCGGTTTAAGAGAAATTTCGTCTTCAATCGTTTCTTTGTATGGCCAATATGCAATTTTAGATTGGCTTTCGACTACAGTAACACTGCCTTACATTTCGATAAAAAGTGAAGATGGTGTTCTTGATCCTGTGCAACAAGTCGATCAAGTCGATGGAATCCAGGATTTAGGTATTTTTGCGAAAGCCCGAGTCTTCGAAAAAAAATTCGAAAACTCTTCCCAAATCACGATTGGAGGAGTAACGGGAATTACTTTCCCTGTTGGGGATTATGAAGGTGCCGGAGTATTATCACTCGGTAATCAAGCAACCTCGATTAACGGGGCCGCTGTATTTCAATATACACTTCCTATGAAGATTTTTGCTGAAACGCAAATAGGCTATAGTTTTAGAGATAGTGGTGATTTCGACATTCCCAATGCAATGCTATATAGTGCCAAGATAGGATATTATAACGACTTTTTGTATATGCATGCCAAATTAGATATACAAAACTCTATGTCTGGTTTGGATATAGGTACGCCTGAGTTTGCTGATGCAGGAGGTGCCGCTATTCTCCCGGAAACCGAAGTAGATTATACTACACTTTCTTTTGATTTTTATGTTCCTGTTTATAAAAACACCTTCGGAATCTCGGCTGGATATCTGGCAACCCTAAATGGAAGAAATTTTAGTAAAGAAACCGGATTGTCTTTTGGATTCGTGTATACCGCAAAATAGACCTGTGATATTTCTTACAAGGTAATCATCTTCAAAAGTTTTATCTTTGAAGGTGATTATCTTTAAATTTTTTTTATGCGTTCTTCATTCATTAAAACTATCTGTATACTGTGTTTGACTGTTATCTTTTCTTGTAAGCAACAAGAAACAAAAACTACTGCTGTAGAAACTCTCCCTGAAACAGTTAGAAAGATAGAACCTTCAGTCACAGAAATAAAAGAAAAACTATTAAACGATGGTTTTCAAATTTTTGATTATGTAGATGAAGAAACCGGAGATACGGTAATTATGCAACAATATTTTATCGCTTTTCTTAAAAGGGGTCCTAATCGTTCACAAAGTAAAGAAGAGGCTGATAGTTTACAGAAACTTCATTTAGCGCATTTAAGGAACATGTATACCCAGGGATACGCAGATATCTCTGGACCTTTTGGAGACGACGGAGATATTCGTGGGATCACCATTTATAATACACCTACTCAAAAAATGGCCGATAGCCTTGCTAATTCAGATCCAATGGTGAAAGCAGGTCGTTTAGTTATTGAAACCCATCCCTGGTGGGCAGCAAAAGGATTTCCTTTGCGGTAAAACTATTCCTTGATTTCAATTTTACGTTTCAACTCGTTTCCTTTTTCATCCAGAACAGTAATGATGTGTTTGCCTGGTTTTGGTAATATCGGCATCTCATGAAATTGCCTGGTAGCACCTACAAATTCATCATCAATATACCAAAATACCTGTGTCTCGGGACTTGTATGTGCTATTTTGAGGATTACCTCATTGGTTTTTCCATCAAATCCTTTTGGCAGATACACGGTGCTATTCCCTTTCGGGAAAATGAAATCCATGCTGGACTGAGATTCTTTTACACAATCGCGGCGGTATGATGGTAGGGATCTATACTGTGCATTATTTGTTTTAAAAAAATATTCTTGTAAAGGTGGTAAAACAAACCAGGGTTCATGTACGATATCGGCAACAGATTCACATGAAGAATTGACACGATATTGCTTTGTTTTATCCAGATGTATTAAGTGATGAAAGGGACAAGAGGTACTGCTAGTTCCAGAGATAGGGACGTAGTTTTGCGTCTTAGGACAGTTACTTCCAGCCAGAAAGCCACTTATTGCACAAACTTGAACTTCAACAAGATCATCGTAGGGTGCAGGAAACCATTTTGTATTGGGTAATAAATTAAATATGTCAAACAAGACTGGCGCGGCTGCATTAAGCCCAGTAAGTTCTGGGCGACCCTCACCATCTGCATTACCAATCCATACTCCTACAACGTGCTTTTGGCTAACGCCAATAGCCCAAGCATCCCGATTACCAAAACTTGTTCCTGTTTTCCAGGCAATCTCTCGCGACGAATCATAGAACTCCCATGCTTCATCTCCTTCTGGTCGATTTACTTTTTTCATGGCTTCAAAAGTTAACCAGACACTTCCTGCACCATATAGTTGTTTTTGCAATTCTTTTTTTCCAAAATCAACTTCTTTATTTACTAATAAAAGAGGCTCACTAAACTCGTTTTCAAAATACTCGCTCGATGTTTCTTGATAATGATTAAGTACTCCTGCAAAACCTGCATACGTTTTGCATAGGTCCCAAAGGTTACCTTCTGCCCCTCCCACAATAAGTGACAATCCGTAATGATCTGCACCATATCTTAGCCCATTGATTTTAAATGCATTCAATTCATCTCTAAATCTCTGTAAACCGTATTGTTGTAATAATCGCACTGCAGGTACATTTAATGACCTTGCCAGTGCTTTGTTTGCAGGTACAACACCGCTATAGCTTTCATCGAAATTCTTCGGATTATATCCTGCAATTACTGTTGGAATATCTGACACCAACTGTGCTGGCAACAATTCACCTTTATCCATCATTGCAGCATATAGCAATGGTTTTAAGGTACTACCTGTACTGCGATTCGCCTGAATGATATCTACATCCTTTTGATGATATTTATCTGTTGGTGCATTCCCTACATAACTTATAACCTTACGAGCATCTACATCTATTATCAAAACAGCCATGTTATGAACCTCATTTTGCTTCAAAACTTCGTGGTGTTTTTTTACCACTTGATTGACTTGCTTTTGCAATGTAAAATTGATCGTTGTCTTTACTCTGTCTCCATCATATTTCTTTGCCAATCGATCTAGTAAATGTGTAGCTATCTGCGGAAGAAAATAAGGCTTTTGGGGTAAAGTTTCGTTTATCGATAACTCATAGGTTAAAGAGTCAATGGTTTTTTCTTTTAAAAGCGTTCGCAATAAACGGTTTCTTTTTTCTTGCAATCTGGTTTGATTCTTGCCTGGATAAATAAGAGACGGAGCATTAGGTAACACGGCTAATGTTGCACTTTCTGCCCACGACAGTTGATGTGACGGCAACCCAAAATATCTCCAGGCTGCCATATCAATTCCCACCACATTACCACCAAAAGGTGCATGCGAAGCATATAGTTTTAGAATACTTTCTTTTGAAGTTGAGACCTCAAGTCGAGTAGCTAAGACTAGCTCTTTCAATTTCTCGAAGTACGTTCTTTTTTTACCCTTCCGTGCCAAACGAATCACTTGTTGAGTGATAGTACTGCCCCCACGAACTATCTTGCCCGCCTTTATATTCTCTTTAATAGCTTCTAGCATAGCTAAAGGATTAAATCCAGGATGCACATAAAATTGTTGGTCCTCGAAGGCGAGGATACATTTCTTAAACTTATAAGGCACACTGTCGGTTTCAGGAAAACGCCATTGGCCATCGGTTGCTATTTTGGCGCCCAGAAGTTCTCCCGATCTGGCTTCAATTACAGTAGCTGTTGGATCATCGAATAATGGCTTTGGAAGCGCAAAATAATACAAGATTAACGCGATACTTATAACCATAAAAGGCTTACGGTGTTTTTGAATATATTTTTTAGTTTTTTGAAACAACGATGAAATGTAATTGAAGGAGGTTTTCATAGTACCGAATGAATTTTATAAATCCATCGTAAATGCCTGGCATTTCGAGAACCCAAAAGTTTTATAAAAAGATTCTAATTCTGGTTTGGTATTTAAAAATATTTGTTCTACTCCATTTAGTTGCCTTAGAAGCTCTTCCACTATAATTTTGCCAAAACCTTGAGCTCTGTATTTTTTATCAACAACAATATCATCTAGCATCGCGCGGTAGACTCCATCTGTAAGAGCACGACCAAATCCTATTAGTTTATTATCAGTTTTAATCGCAGTTCTTATTGTCGTATTGCGCAACATAAGTGCTACATCTTCTGTAGTTCTGTTTTTTGCCCAACTAGTTTGCTTATAAAGTTCTAGAAGTTCTATTGTGTTGGGTTGCTCATCTGTCGTTATCGTATATTTCATTATGTTCGTTTGTTATCTTTATACCAGTTCTTATATGAAATTACTGATATACGAATTGAACTATTTTGATTTTAGGCAAGGCAAAAAATTTATGGATAGCCATAGCTATCGATCAATTTTATAACGAAGCATCAAGTCAAAAGAGACAATTTTATACGGTAATTTCATATGAGAACTCGTATTATTTTCATTTCGGGCTACTTCACCACCTCAACCCATTTTCCTTTAGTTCGTACCAAATAATCATGGTCATACATCGCTTCACATTGAACACCGGGTAAATAATATCTACCCAGGTAAGAGGCATTCAATAAAATAGTCATAGTTTTGCTTTCTTTGGGTTTCAAATCAAAGTAGAAATTCACTCGATCATCTCTAATATCTGTATGTGTAACTTTATTTGATCTAAACGCCCCAAAATCAGTAAATCGGGTATTCACTATTTCCCAACCCGATGGAAAAATCTGGGTTAAGGCAATATTTTTCACCTTGACATCAGTCGTATTTGTAATAGTTACCTCGGCGACAAAATCGGTTCCTTGCGTTAACTGAATTGGATTAATTATTCTACCCTCTCTATTTTTGTAATCTACAACGACTTTAAAATTACTTTCGATCACTTTTTCTTCACCAACAGGAAGGATCCCACTAGTAGCCAACTGTACAAATATGGTATTGTCTCTGTTATTTTTCAAGACCAATTTATTGTCTTTTTGAATTGCTAGTTCTCCTGAAGTTGCCAGGGTTTTAATAGTATTAGCACTATTGGATTTTCCATTAAGAGTATACTGCACGTTTACTCCTTTTCCACCAACATAGGTCGCATATTTTGCCATAGCCATCAAGGCATACGAAGTAGTTTGCGTACTCATCCAGCTCTTTGAGGATAGTTCTTTGGCAAGGTTTACTGCCACCTGTTGTGCCTTGGCTTTTTCATCTAACATTACAAGAGTCTCCAACGCCATAGCCCGATTACGATTCGCAGATCCGTAGGTATCATAATAATTTTGCCTTTGCTGAAAATTGATACTAGCTAAATTCAATAATTTTTGGGCTGCCTTATTTTGACCAATCAAACCATAGGCTACCGCCAACCTTAATTTGGCATCGTTAGATAGATTTGAAGTCTCTCGCAATCTATTCATAGATGCCATATCAGGACTACCAGCTAATGCCAATGTATATAGACGATAGGCTTGAGCCAAATCATTGCCTCCACTACGCCATCTTTTGGCTTGCTGCTGTTGATAATTAATCCAGTTGCTTTTGAAACCTATAGGCAGTACATATCCCTTCTTATTTGCTTCGAGCAGAAAATGACCGGCGTAGGTAGTTCCCCAATCATTAGGATTGCTATACCCAGGCCAATAGGACATTCCCCCGTTAGGTTGAATGTAGCGCTTCAAATTAAAAATAGCGGCTTCTATATTTTTTTGGATTTTACTTTGACGTTCTGAAGACAAATTGAATATGTCTGCCAAATACAACTGTGGAAAGGCAGCTGATGTAATTTGCTCAACACAACCATGGGGATATCGAATTAAATAATCTAATCTGCTTTCAAAATTCATGGGCGGTAGTGATGACATTTCTATCGTTGCACTATTGCTTCCTGAAATTCCGAAAGCTGCAAAATCGATTTCTTGTTGGCTATTGGGTTCTAGAATGATTGATGTCACTTCAGTAGTCATGGGGTTCGGATTAATTATATTAATTGGAACCTTATATGATGCTTTTTCTCCACCACCGCTAGCCAGCACTTCAATATCGGTAATTGTAGCTCCATCTAGTACTTCGATATCAAAATAGGTCATCTTTTCGTCGGGTTGAGGAAAAGAGAGGTTTTTTTGAGTCTTACCAAGTACTCTAAACCCTTTATTGGGTTTCAGCGTTACGCTTACATTTTTGACTTTATTCTCCATGGCAAAAACGGTAACGGGTATCGTCACTCTTTCACCGGGAGTTATTTTTCTGGGTATTGAAGTTAGCACCATTAATGGTTTTCGAACCGGCGTGGTTTTTTCTACACTTCCGTAGGCAGCTTTGTTAGCATCTGAAGCTACAACCATAGTCCTCACCGACCCCACGTATTTTGGAATTTTAATCTGGTGCGAACGTGTTTCGCCTTGTTTTAACTCAAAAGGGCCTTTGTATACGACCATTGGTTTAAAGCGATTGGCTTTTTTGGATTTGCTTCCGCCAGCTTCTGCATCACCACCAATACTAAACACCTGGTTAATACTTCCGCCATAGGCGCCAATCACATCATCATATATATCCCATGTTTTAACACCTAACGCTTCGCGGGCATAAAAACTCTCCCATGGATTTGGGGTTTTGAATCGCGTAAGATCCAGTAATCCTTCGTCTACGATAGCAACCGAATAAGTCATAGGTTTCCCTTGGGTTTCGCTAACTTTTACAGTAATGGTTTCTTCGGGCTGGAGCACATCAGGCATGGTTAGCTTTGGCTGTACTTTGGTATTTGGATCTTCTACCGAAATAGGTACTACACCGTACAAGCGTATTGGTAAATCATTTGCTGTGGAGGCGTGAGGCTGCAACAACGTTATATGGATGTACACATTTGGAGTATAAAGACCTTCTATGGGCATCTCAAATTTGGTTTCTCCTTTTTGTGGTGTTATCCATTGTGAAGACAATACTTCGGTACCATTTTCTACGGTAACCAATGCTCTACCGCCTTCACTAGACAGAAAGGTTATGGTTGCCTTTTCACCGACAGTATACGATTTCTTATCAGTAGAAAATAGCAGCATTGTGGCTGCAGAAGGATCATTTTTACGTGATTTTCCTGCCCAGCCCGGCCAGTCGATATACATTATTTTTCCTGTCGCATGACCTCCATTCGGATCCATCACTCTTACCAAATATCTTCCCCATTCGGGATATTTTAGCTCAAAATTAAAACTGGCTTTACCAGTAGTATTAGTAGTTATTCTAGTTTTAAATACTTCATTGTGATATGAACCCCGATTGTAGGATGATAAATTATCTTCTGAAGTATCCCACCACCATCGCCAGTCAACTTTATAAATATGTACTTCGAGATCCTTTACTGATTTTGGATTTCCTTTTTCATCGACAGCAACCACATCAAACGTATGCTTGGTATCAGTAAGTAGCATTCCTCTGGCTTTATCGCCTTTTGGAACGTTGATACCTACATATGTGCTATATGGCGAATAGTCTTTTGAAACTACATCTGTGCTGAAATCTCCTCCATTTTCATAAACCTTGGTGATAAATGATGCTCTAAGCATTCCTGCCGCCTTGTTTTGCAATTTTGGTTTTAGATTAAAACTAGCTTTTCCTTCATTTGAAACCCTTCCACTAAAAACTTCTTGCTCTTCGCTACCAAAACGACGTGTTGGATCATCAAAAATATAACCTGGAAAAGTTTTAAAATTGGTTTTACTGGGGTTGAAGCGAACATTGATATCTGCCTTTAGATTTTTTGCTATAGCCCCATGCAGCCAAATTACTTCCAAATTTCCTTTAATATTTTTATCTGCACCCAGTATATCATCCTCAAACGTTGTTTTAATTTTGAGTCGATTCGGTTTTATGGTTTCAATCTTTAGTGACTTCGCAAAGCTAGCCCCTCCCACCATTACTTTTGCTTGCCAGTTGCCGGTAGGAGCTTCGTCTGAAGTATTCACTACAAATTTGTAGAAATTGTTGATCCCATCAGTTTTGGTTTCTTGATAAGTAACTTTACCATAAGGATCTCTAAGTTCAAACTTTACAGGATGCTCCTCTGGAAGTTTATTGGCATTATCATTCAGCATAAATGACAAGAACAAGGTATCACCAGGTCGCCAAATCCCACGTTCACCATACATAAATCCTTTAATCCCTTTTTGCAGACGTACTCCAGAAACATCAAATTTGCTTACTGATAATGCATTACCGTCACTAAGTTTAACATAGGTTTGTTGTTTTCCTGATCGTGCAATTGCAAAATATGCCGGGCGGTCGGCATCAAAAACGGTCATACCTTCAGCATCTGTGGTCACCACACCCATTTCTTGTTGTTGATAGTTATAGAACGTAATGTTAGCATTAGAGATCGGACTGGTAGTCACGATATCATTTACTGTAACCGTATAAGAATGATTCAACCCCTTTTTGACTACCACCCCAAGGTTCGAAGCCAGTATATTCGCTACTACTTTTCGATCCCTGAAATAAGAATTACTACATGGATCATCTCGTTTTTGCCAGTTGTACCCATAGTAGTCGTCATAATAATACTGTGAAGTATCCCAAAAGCTTGATTCTGACTCTTCATCATAATTTTCTGCAAGTTCATCTATAGTTGTATCATCTGCTTTTTGACCATCACATTTGTATAATGAATATTCCTTTCGATAATTCAATTCAACATGATAAATTGCGCCGGGGTCTGGAGAGATTAATTCTTTTAAGTCGATTGCAAATGCGTTCCATTTACTCAAATTTAGAGAAGCATTTTCCTGAAGATTGATTAATTTTTTTGCAACGGGTCGTGCTACACTTCTTAGGTTACCATAACCATCAAGATTATTACTTTGTAAAAACTGAAGAATGTTATTTTCAAATACTTTAATTACTTGTACCTCGACAGCACGAAGATTAACCGCCTCAAAATTAAATTTAAGATTATTTGAAGTGGGTAAGATCACTCCGCTTTGTAATAACCGCACCTCTGGTTTGGGTTGCTGAAATGATATTTTTTCTGAATACGCTGTCTTTAACTTATAATTATCTGTGCTTCTGATTCCTTCAAAAACAGTTACTTCTAAAGTTCCTTTTAATTCTGTTTTGGGATATACCTTAAGCACATTTCCATTTACGGTATATTTTAAATTATTAGCTCCTGAAATGGTCACTAAGCCATTAAAATTCTGATTCTTCTTTAACGGATCGGAAAAATTAATTTCTACATATTGGTTATCCACATTAGCAACAGAAACACTTAATACCGAAAAGTTGTTCTTACCAGGGATTGTTAAAACATCCTTTCCTTTGGTATCAATGTCAAAATCTTCTCCAGACCATTTAATTTCTACTTCAGAATCCTCTTCAAAACGTTGAATGCTATCAATTCTAAAAGTAAACTGCCTGCTTTTATCCAATGATTCACTAAATTTTACTGAGATATTTTTCCCTTTCTGAGTGGCTGTCACCAATTTTTTAGCGATATCAAACTTCAACTGATCACTAGACGTTAAGGTTCCGTCGATGTACTGCCAATCTTTACTGTAGGATTGAAGATTATTTGTGAGTATAGAAAATTGCTGCTTCAATGTTTTTACACTAAATACAAATTCCTCATCTAAATCATTTTTTATCTCTTTAACCAAATCCTCAAGGTCCAGAGTAAATGTATATTGCGTGTCTTCGTCAAATCCTTCTTCTGGTTGAAAAGAAATAGTGCGATTGTTAACTGCAATTACTTTTCCCTTTACCGATGGGGATACTTTTAGCAATTTTTTTGATAGCTCTTGATTATCATCCCAGCCTTTTACCGGTGTTTGTAAAACCACATACACATTATCCAGCACCGAAATAACCCCGGTAGAAACATCTGAGATATAGTCTTGGTATTTGTTAAGTTCTGAAGCATTTGCCTCTGCAATTGCCTGAGCGTCTTTTTTCTTACATGAGAATACTAGGGTTACAACAAGTAACACAGAGAGAATTCTTGATAACTGCATAAAAGAATTGGATTTAGTTGATCTTATAAATGTAAGATAATTTATCATAAAAAAACCCTCCAAATAGAGGGTCATTAATGAACTACCTCGCAGAGCAAGGTATCAGAACGAATAACACTGCGCCAAAAAAGCCAAGACAATAGACTTTTTGTCTTGGCTCTTGGCTCCTTGAAGACTGTGAACTACTATACGCTACACCCGAGGCAGAGCCTCAGGGAGTTCTATTGATTAAAATCATCAACCTAATCGTTACTCTTTATAAATACCAATAGTCAATTCTCCTGCGGCATTCATGGTAGCACGGTACATCCCTGCGGTATTAAACTCCATAGAGACATTTCCTTTGTTATCTATGGCTACAATTCCTCCAGTACCACCAAGGGCCGTAAGTTTATTCTGAATTACTTCGGTTGTGGCTTCTTTTAGTGAAAGCTGCTTATATTCCATCATTGCTGAAATATCATAGGCTACCATACCTCTTATGAAGTACTCACCCCAACCCGTACTAGATACTGCACAAGTGGCATTATTCGCATAGGTACCTGCACCAATAATAGGAGAGTCTCCAATACGATTCCATTTTTTATTGGTCATCCCTCCAGTTGAAGTACCTGCCGCAAGATTACCATTTTTATCTAATGCAGCACAGCCTACCGTTCCAAACTTAGCGTTTTTGATTACCGGATCGTAGAATGCTGTTGTTTTATTTTTTTCTTTATTTTTTTCCTTTTCTTTAATTAGTTCCAAAGATTTCATACGGTCTTCTGTGAAGAAATATGAAGGGTCAACGAGTTCTAATTTCCTTTCTTTAGCAAACAGCTCTGCACCACTTCCTGATAATAATACATGAGGTGAGTTAAGCATCACTTCTTTTGCTAGATTGATCGGGTTTTTAACTGTTTTTACACCTGCCACGGCCCCAGCATTTAGATTGCTGCCATCCATGATAGAGGCATCTAATTCGTTTACTCCTTCACTGTTAAAAACAGCGCCCTTTCCTGCATTAAATAGCGGTGAGTTTTCGAGAACATTGATTGTTTTTTCTACCGCTTCAAGACTTGTCCCTCCATTTTTTAAGATCGTATGCCCTAGTTTAATAGCTTCTTCAAGCTTTGTTTTATAAGCCACTTCTTTTTCTGGGGTCATGTTTTCTTTCAGAATGGTTCCTGCTCCTCCATGAATTACAATTCCAAAAGTATTTACCGATTTTTCGAGTTCTTCTGTGGTAGTGTCTGCAACAGAGATTTCTGCTGATTTTTTTGGTTGTTCTTTACATGCAAAAGCCAAGATAAAGCTTAAACAAATGAGTATTCTTTTCATGTGTTTCATTTTACTGTTTTTTAATGGTCACACTTCGACTTCGCTCAGTGCAGGCATGGAACCTTTGCTAATCAAAATAATTATGTTACATTCTATTTCATAATTATTTTGATCATGTTGGTGTCATGTTTTAGAATGATTTGTGTTTACAATAATCTACTAATGCGATTCTTCCCTGAAAGAATCTGAAGGTTAAATGTATAATATTTCCTCCATTATCTTCTAAGGATATGGATTTATTTAACTCAAAGTCATATGGTTGATGACTACCATCCTCTATAGCAATATTATCAGCATATAAAGCCAATACCTTATCTGACTTTCTGATGGGTTCTATTTTACCAGTTAGGCCGGGAACTGCTCCAGATTTATTGATGATCACCGAACCAAACCCTTCTGTTTTTTCTATCGTTACTTCAATATCTTCCTTTGGATTAATATTTTTGAACATTACAGCCGGGTACTGAGGATGAGCTATTAATACCGTATACAGCTTGCGCGTGCGAATTATAAAATGTGCTAATCCTGTCTCATCAGAAATCCCTTCCAAATATGTAGAATTGTTTGCAACTAAAACCACTTTGGCATTTTTGACTTGTTTTTCGTCCTGATCGATAATCTTTATTGAAAAAATAAAGGGTTTTGCATTAATCATGGTAGAGAGTTTCGACCATCTTCTTCTAAAAAACGTCTGGTCTTTGTTCAATTTTTTTTCGATCAAAGTGGCTAATTCTTCTGGTGTTTTTTGTTGAAGATCGATATAACCGACCGTTTTAAGAATACCTGGAATTTCTGTGTTATCAAACCTAACAGGTAAAATATATTCTCGACTTTCTTGAAATGCACGAGCTTGCATCGAAACCCTCTCATGATTTGTCCATAATTTCTGATTATAAAAACCAGATATAAATAGAACTGTATACCTCGCTTTATTTTGATATATCTCTGATAAATACTCATACAAGTTCTTACCCCATAAATTTGCTTCTTCAAACAAATCATAGAATACTTTAATTCCTCTCTTATTCAGGCTATTTGCGACTTCCTCTACATACGCCCGATTCTCTCCGGCAAAAGAGAGTGCCACATCATACTCATAGCTATTACTTTTCATCACTGACTTATTTTTATACCTAAAAACCATTAGATTTTCTATCGAATGTCTTGTTATACAAAATTACCGTCTTTATTTGGAAATATTCCATTTTTAATAGGAAATATTCCAACAAAAGTTTTACTTTTAAACCGTAATAAAACCATACTCATGAAACCGAAAAACCACATTAAAGGCAGGGGTGCACAGGAAAAAGTACATAATAGATTCTCAAAAAATCATCATGAGTTACGAGATGATTTCTTAAATTATTGTGAAAGAGAAGGAGAGCAAATCGACAGGTTTCGAACCACCTATATAGAGACTTTTCCTAAAACTATCGTAAATACCGTTACCAGTCCCGATGTCGGGATGATGTACTCGCTTAACCCTTATCAAGGTTGCGAACACGGCTGTATATATTGTTATGCTCGAAATTCTCACGAATATTGGGGTTATGGTCCCGGATTAGATTTTGAAAGTAAAATCCTGGTGAAGAAAAATGCACCAGAATTATTAGAAAGGAAACTGCGTAGCAAAAATTGGAAAGCCTATCCCATTTCCCTCTCAGGCAATACAGATTGCTATCAACCTATTGAGAAAAAGCTAAAAATCACTCGAAATCTCTTGGAAATATTCTTAAAATATAAACATCCAGTTGGTATTATTACCAAAAATGCACTTATCCAGAGAGATCTGGATATCCTATCAGAATTGGCTAAGGATAATCTTGTTTCGGTATACTTATCTATCACTTCATTAAAGGAAGAAACCAGAAGAATTCTTGAACCCCGAACAGCGAGTATCAAAAAAAGGTTAGAAACTTTGGAAAAATTAAATTCGGCAGGTATCCCAACCAATGTAATGATGGCTCCTATTATTCCTTCGATTAATAGTCATGAAATATTGCCACTAGCCAAAGAAATTTCTGAACGAGGAGCAAAAAGTATTGGATTTACCATCGTTAGGCTTAATGGGGCCATTGGAAAAATTTTTAGTACATGGTTAGAAAATACCTTGCCTGATAGAAAGGATAAAATTCTACATCAAATCATGGAATGCCATAATGGAAATCTTAATGACAGTGAATTTGGAAGAAGAATGAAAGGATCGGGAAAGATTGCAGATCAAATCCATCAGCTTTTTGAATTGGCCAGAAAAAAATATTTCCCAAAAACGGAAAAACTTCACTTAAACTGTGACTTACATGAACAATATAAAGATGGGCAGATGAAGTTGTTTTGAAATCTTCACGTTTATCTAGAATTGATCTCTTTACCAACTTCATGTTGTTGAGAAATTGATTCTGCCATTAATAATGCGTTGTAGGCATTAATAACCTTGCCTGATTTAGAAAGTTCTGAAAATGATACCGTTTTTTTTGTTCCGTCTCTTTGTTTAATTTCAGTGTTAAAAGAGTACGAAGTGCCTGATTTCATCAAAATTTCTTTTACTTGCGAACCTGACAATTCAGGATAATAAATCATTATCAATGCTGCCACACCCGAAACTACAGCAGCAGACAAAGATGTTCCGCTGTCAAAGACATATTTATTGTGTGGGTGCAATGTATAAATTTCACTTCCTGGTGCAAATATGTCTACAAAACTTTTGCTATAATTAGAAAAAGGAGCTACAAGTTTCTCGTTCATCATATAAGAAGAAGCTCCCACATGAATAAAATTGTGACTTATTTCGGTACTATCTTCTCTACTGTCTGTTGGGTATTCATTGGTCCCATTCAATTCTCTATGTTCATTACCTGCGGAAGAAACAACTAGTACATTCTTTTTTTCAGCATATTGAATAGCTTCATCCACCCATTTTTTATTCATTGACAGTTTTTTACCAATACTCATATTGATCACTCTGGCTCCATTATCTACCGCATAGCGAATCCCCAACGCCAAATCTTTGTCATGCTCTTCACCAAAAGCTGAAATACAAACAGGCATAAGCTTTATAACTTTAGCCACTCCGTCTATTCCAAGGTTATTATTTCTGCGAGCTCCAATTACACCAGACACAATTGTTCCATGGCTATAAAAATCTATATTTTGATTTACGATCCCATTTCCATAGTTGTAATCAAAAGGATTTTCAGGATCATCGCCACGAGTCAAGCGATCGTTGTATTCAAGATTGAGAAGTTTATTTATTTTTGCATCTGCTTTTAATTTATAATCATGAATGTACTTTTCGGTAAAGTTATATTTAATAAAATTACTCATCCTAAGTATATCAACTTGTAGTAGGGTATCTTTAGGATACACTTTTTTCAAGCTATCTAATGATTCTAGGGTGTATTCATGTTCAGGAAAATAGAAACTCAGAGTTTTACGGGCATTTTTAGAGATATCGATCAACATATTAGCATAAGCCGTATCCTCAATTGCCTCTTTGGTCTCAATTTCATGTCTTTTTTTTGCCGTACTGTAAAGCTCAAACAAACGAGGGTTTTCTATTTTATCTTTATCCTTAGTCATGCCACCGAATAACTCCTGATATTTTTTTAAAATTCTAGTTGATTCATAAAGAAAAAAAGTGTCCTGCTTGCCTTGATTATCTCCTAAAAAATTCCAACCATTAATATCATCTATGTATCCATTAGCATCATCATCAATATTATTGTCTGGAACTTCATCTTTGTTCACCCATATTTGCCCTTTAAAATCTTCATGTTCTATATCGACAGGCGAATCTAAGACTGCCACTATAATCGTATCTTTTGGCTCTCGCTGTTCTAAAAACTTATAAGCTTTTTTTAGACTAATGCCAGGAATTGTATCTTCTATTGCATCATTTTCCAACCACGTCATTTTCTCACTATCTGTTAGCTTTTTATTTTTGGCAGTACGTATTGAAATTGTAGTATCCAAAGAAAATTTATTCTCAGTATTTTTACTGTGTTTCAATTCTTCTTTACATGAGAAAAGAAAAAAAAAGCTAATCGTATAATGCAAAAATATTTTCATATATATTCTTAAAAGAAAAAATCGAACTTATCCAATACTGTTTGGCATTTTGCCAAACAGTATTGGATAAGTTCGTCATAAATTTGATTTAGTAATCATTAATTGTGCGATATTTCATCTTCTTGATACATCATAACATATTCTCTTGAAGTCTTAATACATTTTGGTTTAAATGTATCCCCTCCCCCTCCTCTTACTTTTTGAGGATCATTTAGTTTTGCAATTTTAAATGTTTCCAACGATAAATGTGATGATTTCATTTGTGTAATTTTTTTATGTTTAACATGTTTAAAGGTAATGACAAGAGTAAGTCCTTTTCAAATAAAAATTGAAATTGATGTCTTCGTTAATAAATCAAGACTTTTAAACATCTTAAAATCAGTAATTTAATTACTTATTTGTTTAAGTTCTACATTATTGATTTGCTTTATGAAATATGAAGGATATATTCCGTTTTTAGCTTTAAAAAGTTTAGAAAAAGTCTCTGCACTCTTAAAACCTGAGTTTTGTGCAATAGCTTTTATGGTCCATTTTCTGAATGAAGAGTCTGTCTTTAACTTCTCTAAAGCGTAATTCACTCTCAAATCGTTTAGATAATTGGTAAAACTTTTATTATAATAGTGATTAATTGTTTTTGATAAGTATGTTGAATTTGTTTGGTAAGATTTTGCAAGAGATGAAAGAGTGATCTTATTATCTGTAAACCCTTCATTTTTAATAAAAGTATTGAGTCTATTTAAGATATCATTCGCAATATTTTGCGGAATATCAATACCGCCTTTTTCAGGGTCTGGTCTTTTTTCGACCTCTAAAGTTTTATTAACCTCATCTTGATTCATCAGCACATTAAATTTCTTCTTTAATGTTCTTTGTCTAAAATATAGACCCAATATGACTATAACTAAAGCTGAACATATGCCTATCGCAATGTATTTTAAATCAATTTTGTCTCCTTTAAGTTCATCAATAAGATCTTCTTTTTGAGCTATTAATTTAGGAATGTCATACCTATCTTTTATATTGTCACCGAGATACACTCTATTAGAGTTAAGTATACTGTCCAAAATGATTAAGCGCTCTAAATAATCTAGTTGCTTCGCTGGATTTTCTTTTTCTTTATAGTATTCTATTAGCATTTCATAACCTTCTCGAGCTTCAGGTAATAAATCATTATTTTTTAAAAAAATAGAATCCATTTTTTTAAAATAAGTCATCGATTCCTCTTTTTGATTTTGAGCATGATATATTTTGGCCAAGTAAAAATATCCTTCGGCCATATTAGGCCAATTATTTGTTTCTTCAAAAAACATAAGGGCTTTTTCTATCGATATCTTTGATTGATCTAATTTATTAAGTTGATAAAAAATCACACCTTGATTTAATAAAAAATAATTTGTTAACGGCTTAAATTTAAGATGTTTAGATTTCTCTAACCCGCGATTATTATAATATAAAGCAGAATCTAGTTTACCCAGATTTTTATAGGTAAATGCAATAGCATGAATTGAGGTCGTTTCCAGAAGCTGACCGGTGTCTTGATCAAAATGTTCTTTCGCAAATTCTAAGTTTTCTTTATGAATTGCTAATGCTTCTTCAGAGTACCCTATCCTATCTTTTAATAGTCCTATCATATGGTTACTACCATAAAAAATATCCCTATTAAAATAATTTTGTGCAAGATCATGTGCAACAAGAAAATTATCTAAAGCCAACTTCATTTTTCTAGAATCAAAATAATGCTCTCCAATCGTGATATATGCCCCTGCCGGGTAGAACGATGTGGGGTTTTTTTCGGTGAACATAATTATTGAGTCGGCATACTTTATACTTTTTTCATCAGTATAAAGTTCGGATAGCTTTGAAAAACCATCAATAATTATCAAGGTGTCATTATTTATTCTTCCCTTTTGTATATAAGCATTCATGTATAAGGCCTTGATATTTTGTTGACCGATCTCATGAAATCTACTCAATAATTCAGAATTTGATTTGTATAATAAAGTATCTGGTATGCCTTGAGCATAACCTGTTTTATACTTAACCAATAGTATAAGTAAAACGAGTAATACGGATTTAAAATACATGACGACGATGCTCTATGCTGTCAAATTTAAGAAAATCCTTTTTTAAAAGATAATTCGTTTGATGATAAAAAACATTTGTCAGTAAGTCACTATAAAAAATAAAAACAAATTATTAAAATACTGAAAACGTGATTATTACATTTTAATCAAGTTTATCTTAATACTTTAATCACGACTCGTAGTTCTTTAATGAAGACCATCTTGTCTTGCAATTACCCTATTCTTGCCAATATCTTTGACCTGATCAAATACAGTTACGTAACGAAAGGCGTTACCCGAAAAGCCTTAAAAGAGTAGGATAATTCATAAAAATCATTAGAAATGAAAAATTTAGAAAGTATTAAAAATGATCTATACGGAAAAGATCAAACGCTAGATTCTAAAACTATGAACTCTGTTTTTGCAGGAGGTACTACAAAAACAAAAGGTTCTAAAACTAAGTGGGCAGGCAATGGAGATAATAGTGACCCGCATGAATCAGACGATTTTGAAGAAATTGCTATCGAGTAATTGAAATTTTTAAGTAATTAAAGCCACTGCCTCAGCAGTGGCTTTAAACAAAATGTATTATGAAAGATTTAGAAAGTATCAAAACATTCTTTACGGAAAAGATCAAACCCTCAATTACAATGCTATAAAATCTGTAATTGCAGGTGCTCCTTCAAAGACAAAAGCCACCAGAACTAATAAAGTTACTGACAATACCGACAATGCGCCGGACAATCTTGAAGACCAGTACGATTATATAGATTATTAAGCAAAAACATGTTCTATACTTGATTGTCCTATAACTAATAATCTAGATCTCATTTAATCAGGTTAAAAAATAAAAATATCATGATTTTAATATTTAGTGAAGAGAATGAATTCAGTACCTGCGATATTATCGATTGGCTGGAATATTACAACAATCAAGTTATACGCATAAATGGGGATCATAAAGAAGCGATCAAGGTAAATTTTACCATGTATAACGATACCCAGCACAAAATCATCTTAGAATACAACGGCAATCGTATTGACTTGGATAAAGTTACCTCCTTCTGGTATAGAAGAGGAGGTCACTTACGATTTTATCAGGGACAAAGACTATCGAATTTGTTTACTTCAAAATTATTGATTAAGGAAATTGCCAAAGATTTAATGTTGGAAACGAGAACACTTTCTACCTATATACATAAATATTTAAGTAGTCGTTGCTTTTCTATTGGAAGTATTGAAAACTCCTTGCCCAATAAACTAGAAATGCTTAAAATAGCTGACAACACGGGACTTACTATTCCTAAAACGCTAATTACAACTTCTAAAAAAAGACTTGAAGAGTTTATTGCTAAAGAAGGTGAGGTAATTACCAAGGCCATCGGTGATGCCTTACATTTTTTGGGCGAAGATGAATTCTATTGTGTATATACAGAACTAGTTACTGATCTGGATATTATTCCCGAAACTTTTTTCCCATCATTATTTCAACAAAAGTTAGAGAAAAAATATGAACTAAGAACATTTTATCTACATGGCGAAATGTACAGCATGGCTATTTTTTCTCAAAACAATACCAAAACAGAAATCGATTTTAGAAAATATGATGAAGAAGTACCCAATAGAAATGTTCCTTACAAATTACCAAACGACATTGAAGACAAGATTGATGCTTTTATGAAAGCAATGAACTTAAACACGGGCTCGATAGATTTGATTTTTACTGAAAACAATCAATATGTGTTTCTTGAGGTAAATCCTGTTGGTCAATTTGGAATGGTCTCTACGCCTTGTAATTATTATTTAGAAAGAACGGTTGCCAAAAAATTAATTCATCATGAATAAAAAAGATAATAAAAATCCATTTTCAGATAAAAAAGAACAATTCCCGGTGAGTTATAATTATGCCGAGATAGAATCAATCACTTATAAAAAAAATGAAAGTGATGATCAATTCTATATAAAATCTAACGTTCATCAAACTCCTAAGTTCGTTCCTCTAGGTTTTTATAAGTTAATCTGTTTAGGAGTAAAAATGCAAAATAACAGTGAATTATGATCCCTAAAAAAGTTTTTAAATTGTACGCCTGTTGTATTCCTGTTAAAGGTCACAGAAGAGCCGTTATCGTAGACTCGCAAAGAAATGATTTATTCTATATCCCGCTGGGTATGTATGATTTATTGGAAAATCATACCCATAAGACGAAGGAAGAAATTATCGTTGAATTTGGACATCATAAAGATATTATAGAAGAATACTTTGAGTTTTTAGAAAAAAATGAATTAGGTTTTTGGACAGACCAACCAGAAAAATTCCCAAAAATAGAAATGCAATGGGATTATCCTGCTCAAATCACTAACGCAATTATTGACGTTGATTCTAATAGCTCCTATGATTTTGATAAAGCCATTACACAATTAGATGCCTTAGGTTGTGGTGATATTCTTATTAGACATTATTCTCCTATCACGTTAGACGATTTAATCGAAAGATTCAAAATTTTTGAAGGTACGAGGATAGAATGTATTGATCTAATGATTCCCAATATTAACTTAGATATAGAAGCTGCTTGTCTATTTGCAAAAAAAAACATTCGTATTAGATCATTAATGCTTACTTCTTCAGATAAAGATAAGCACCTTCAAAGAACAAGAGACGATATGGGCAATGTGTATTTAACGAAAAATATTGTTGATAATGCTGTTTACAAGGATACTACTAAAATCACACCTGATAGTTTTGTGTTCAATGTAAAAATGATATCAGAATCTATGCACCATAATAATTATCTAAATAGAAAAGTAACTATAGATAAAGATGGGTTCATCAAAAACACGCCTTCGTTTAAAAATCATTTTGGAAACATAAATGATATTGATCTCAATTCTGTAATAAATAATCCGAAATTTCAGAAATACTGGTCTGTAACCAAGGATCAAGTAGAGGTATGTAAAGATTGTGAGTTTAGATACAACTGTTTATCCTATGTAGAAAATGAATCAGAAATATATAGTGCTCCCAAGAGATGTAATTACAATCCATACGAGTCACAATGGAAAAGTAAACCAGAAACTTTAATTGCCAATAACTAATCAAAAGGAAAGTCAATGAAAAATATCATCATTTACATGCTCTACAGCTTTTATTCCTTAACTATCATGAGCCAAGAAATAAGCATCTATTCAAAAACCCTTGATCAAGATAGAAAGATTAGTATGCAATTGCCAACCAATTACGCAGGAAGTGAATTAAGCTATCCTACCATATATGTATTTGATGGAAATATTCTGTTCGACTATGTAGTAGGGTTATATAGATATAACTGGGATCTATACCCACCCGCGATTATTATAGGAATCCATCAAGTTGATAGGCCAAAAGAGCTAGGGACAAGTAAAGAATTCACCTCTTTTTTTCTGAATGAACTTGTGCCATTTATAGACAAAAAATACCGGACCAATACATTAAAAACAGCAATTGGCCACTCATTTGGAGGTGCTTTTGTATTAAATAGCTGTTTAGAATCTGCTGAAATAAATACTGTAATTTCGATAAGCCCAACAGTAAAGAAAAAAGGAATTGACCTGATCAAAAAGTTTAAGGATCACCAGGAATTTTCTTCAAATAAAGAAATTTATTTAGGTTATGGTGAGCAAGATTATCCTTCAATAATGAAAGCATGTGATACTTTACACCAAATTATCGAAAATGAACATCCAAATCGCATCAATACCCGATTAGATATTTATAGTCAAGAAGATCATAATTCCTCAATCCTTATCGGAATACGAAAGGGTCTAAAATATCTGTATCGAAACTTGTTCATGCCTGAATCGAAATGGGAGTTCCTAGAAAAAAAAGACGACCCAACCATATTTTACGACCATTTTAAAGAATTATCAATATTCTATGGCGGCGAAATATTAGCTGGAGAAGATGATTATAATAGATTAGGATATTACTATCTGAATTCAAATAATATAAAAAAGTCCTTAGAAATATTTAAAAACAATATACGATTGTACCCCCACTCTTCGAATACCTATGACAGCTTTGCCGAAGCTTTAGAAAAAGCGAATCTGAATCAAGAAGCCATCTCTTATTACAAGAAAGCCATTATGGTTGAAAAAAGCACAGAAAATGATCTTTATCAATTAAAATATTTAGAAAGTAATTATAACAGAGCTTTACAAAAATCTGATTGAACAATAACCTAATTGAATATTCCAACTAAGATTAGAATTATTAATTTTTCAAATATCCATGGCCTTAACTGCAAAATTTCCGTATTACGAACAGCCAGATCAAAAAGATTGTGGTCCTACATGCTTAAAAATTATTGCCAAGCACTATAAAAAGGTTATTTCAATAGAAAAAATACGTTCTTTAAGCGAAACAACACGTTTGGGAAGCAGTTTATTGGGGATTAGTGACGCGGCCGAAAAAATAGGTTTTCGTTCTTTGGGTGTTAAGATATCGCATACAGATTTAAAGGAAATGCCCCTGCCGTGTATTCTTCATTGGAATAAAAGTCATTATACCGTGCTCTATAAAATTAGCAAAGATGCTTATTATATTTCTGACCCGGCTCACGGACTCCTTAAATATACCAAAGAAGAATCCTTAAAAAGCTGGATAGGGAATAATGCCAGCGAAGAGACCAAAGAAGGCCTCGCATTACTGTTAGAGCCCACGCCACGGCTGTACGAACAACATCTTGAAGGCGAGCAAAAAAGCTTTGGAATTTCATTTATTTCAAAATATGTACTCAGGTATAAACAATTTTTGATACAGCTAGTATTGGGTCTAATTGCCGGTAGTCTGTTGCAGCTAATTTTTCCATTTCTTACACAGAGCATCGTTGACGTTGGAATAAAAAATCAGGATATTAACTTCATTTATTTAATCCTATTTGCACAACTTTTTTTATTTATAGGAAGAACAGCAGTAGAAATTATAAGAAGTTGGATTTTATTACACCTAAGCACCAGAATTAATATTTCATTAATATCAGATTTTTTTATTAAGTTAATGAATTTATCTATTTCATTTTTCGACGTTAGAATGACAGGCGATATTCTACAGCGCATCAATGATCATCAAAGGGTCGAACGCATATTGACCACCTCTTCGTTAAATGTTTTATTCTCTATGGCTAACTTACTAATATTTGGCTTGGTTCTGGCGTACTATAACCTCCAAATATTTTCCTTTTTTGTTATTGGGAGCATCTTATATTTTGGTTGGATTCTGATTTTTTTAAAGAAACGTGCAGATTTAGATTATAAGAAGTTCTCTCAGGTAAGTCAGGAGCAAAGTAAAGTTATCGAGCTCATAAATGGCATGCAGGAAATAAAACTACATAATGCCGAAAAACAAAAACGATGGGGCTGGGAGTTTTTGCAAGCCAGATTATTTAAATTATCCATAGAGGGTCTCGCTTTAGAACAATATCAAAATGTAGGTTCTAGCTTCATAAACGAGCTCAAAAATATTCTTATTACAATTTTTGCAGCAAAGCTAGTTGTTGGTGGGGAGATTACTCTTGGAATGATGCTAGCCATTACTTATATAGTAGGTCAATTAAATTCTCCTATTTCTCAACTTATCAACTTCATTAGAGAGTTTCAGGATGCTCGTATATCAATAGATCGATTAGCAGAAATTCATAATAAGGAAGAAGAAGAGCCTGATTACTTAGAGAAAATTAATGATATCCCTGAAAATTCAGGCTTTCAAATTAAAAATTTAAGTTTTAGATACACAGGGGCAGAAAATCATATTTTAGAAAATTTGAATTTCTCAATTCCAGCTAATAAAACAACTGCAATTGTTGGCGTGAGTGGAAGTGGAAAAACAACTTTATTAAAACTCCTATTACGCTTTTATAATTTAAATCAAGGAAAAATTTTAATAGGAAACCATAACCTGAAAAATGTGTCTCAAACTTATTGGAGAGCAAATTGCGGAGTTGTAATGCAAGAGGGTTTTATTTTTAATGATTCTGTTGCCAATAACATTGCAATAGGCGAAGATTACATCGACAAGAAGAAACTTGCCCATGCCGTTGAGATTGCAAATATTGGTGAATTTATTGAATCTCTGCCTCAATCATATAATACTAAAATTGGTCAAGAAGGAATCGGACTAAGTACAGGCCAAAAACAGCGCTTACTCATTGCCAGGGCCGTTTATAAAAATCCCAGGTTTCTGTTTTTTGATGAGGCTACTAGTGCTTTGGATGCTAATAACGAGAAAGTAATCATGGAGAAACTAGATAGTTTTTTTGAAAATAAGACTGTGGTTGTGGTAGCACACCGATTAAGTACCGTAAAAAACGCCCATCAGATCATCGTTTTAGATCATGGAAACGTAGTTGAGATAGGAAATCATAATAGTTTGATTACACAAAGAGGAAGCTATTTTAATCTTGTTAAAAACCAATTAGAATTAGGAAATTAATCATGCCCAACAGCTTAAACAACATAGATTTAAGAAGTGAAGAGGTACAAGAAGTACTATCACAAACCCCCAATTGGATGATACAATGGGGTAGTTTATTACTTCTGATCTTAATTCTTATGGTTCTTTTTCTATCATATTTGATCAAATATCCAGATGTTATTCTCTCAGAAAGTAGTATTACAACAGAGTTACCCCCAGAAAAAGTGTATTCAAAAATTGATGAAAAAATAGAAGTCATATTGGTAAATGATGGTGATATCGTTAAAAAAAATACTCCTTTGGCTATTTTAAAAAACAATGCTAATTATAAAGATGTATTATTTCTCAAATCGATTGTTGATACTATCTCTTTGAACAACAAGTTTTTTTCATTCCCTTCAGAAAAGCTTCCCATCTTATTTCTAGGAGATATTTCAGCAGATTATGCTCTTTTCGAAAATAGTTATTCAGAATACTTACTTAACAAACAACTTCAGCCTTTTTCAAATGAAACCGTTGCAAATATTTCATCTTTATCCGAATTGAAACAACGTCTACAAAGTGCATTATCGCAAAAAGAAATTAATAGTAAAGAGTTGTTGTTGCAGAGAAAAGATTTGGAAAGGCTCAAAAAAATTTTTGAAAGAGGAGTTATTTCTGAACAAGAATTTGAAAATAAGAAACTTGAAATACTTAAGGCAGAGCGCAGTTATGCTGCCATGAGCGCATCGATTTCTCAGATTAGAGAGGCCATAGGCACTATGAAAAAGAACTCAAAAGGCAACCTGATAAACGAAACAAAGGAAAATATTAAATTATTCAAGAATGTAATCCAATCTTTTAATCAGTTAAAGAAATCTATTAAAAATTGGGAATTACTATATGTATTAAAATCTAATATAGATGGCAGAGTAACTTTTTTAAATTATTGGAGTACCACTCAAAGTGTATCTGCTGGAGATCTCATATTTTCCATAATTCCGTCTAAAAATACGAGGTATGTTGGAAAATTACAAGCCCCTTCACGCAATTCTGGCAAAATTAAAGTCGGTCAAAAAGTAAATATTAAATTAGAAAATTATCCAGAAACCGAATTTGGTGTTCTACAGGGCGTGGTAAATAAAGTATCCTTATTACCCAATCAAGATCACTTGTATCTCATAGATGTATCTCTACCAGATAAATTGATTACGAGTTACCAAAAGGAAATCGATTTTAAACAAGAAATGAAAGGATCTGCAGAGATCATTACTGAAGATCTTAGATTAATAGAACGGTTTTTTTATCAATTTAAAAAAATAATACACTCTAAAACTTAACACTATCTAACAATATGTTATGACCCCTAGATGATAAAAATTTTCTCTTTTATAACTCCCCTTCCCACTCCTTGTAAAACTGATCAAGGAACTGCTCCATAAAAGTATGCCTTTGCTGTGCCAGTTTTTTACCTGTTTTGGTGTTCATACGATCTTTGAGCAATAATAATTTTTCGTAGAAATGATTAATGGTTGGTGCTGTAGATTTTTTATATTCTTCTTTGGTCATATCCAGTTGAGGAGGAATATCCGGATTATACAGTGCTCTATCTTTAAACCCTCCATAATTAAAACATCTGGCAATCCCAATTGCTCCGATAGCATCCAGCCGATCTGCATCCTGAATAATATCAAGTTCTGGAGAATTGAATTTTTGTTGAGCATTCCCTCCTTTGAAAGAGATATTTTCAATGATCAGAATTACATGATCAATTACATTTTTTTTTACTTCGAACCGTTGTAGAAATTCTCTAGCCACTTTAGGTCCTATAGTTTCATCGCCGTTGTGAAATTTAGAATCAGCAATATCATGAAGCAATGCTCCTAAGGCTATTACCAAAGGATCGACATTTTCATCTTTTGCGATTAAAACAGCATTTTTGAAAACCCTTTCTGTGTGAAACCAATCATGACCTCCTTCTGCATCCTTTAGTGTATTTCTAACAAAAATTATGGTTTTCTCTATAATTTCTGAAGGTTTCATCGTCACAACTTTATTTTGCCAGCGCAGGCTCTACCCATTTGAATTGAAAAACTTCATCTGGAATTACTAATCTCTCACTAATTCTTTGCATTCTGGCTGGTAGTTTCATGACAAAATCCCTTGCCTTTTCAGCCTCATCTGTTAAATCAATTAGTTTATCGATCTGCCACTTATCGATTAGCCGCTGCATAATATCGATATAGTCTTGTGAAGTATATACTCCTAATCGTTGGGCTGCATTAGAAAATTCCTCGAAAGCTGTCCCAATAGCATCGCCAGATTCTCTAAGAAAATGAGCTGGCATAACGATCTTATGTTTCATCATGTCACTAAAAGCAATCATCATCTGACTTGGATCGACTTCAAAAATGCTTTTTACAAACTCACTGTATGCGTTAAAATGACGCATCTCATCTCCTGCTATAATTCTGCACATTTTGGCTAATGATTTGTTCGAATACTCCTTAGCTAGTTTTGCTACTCTGCTATGAGAAACATTTGTCGCTAATTCCTGAAAGCTAGTATACACAAAATTTTTATACGGGTCTCTATCGGTTCCTATATCAAAACCATCATTGATCAAATGTTGGGTAGTTCTTTCTACCTCTATCATATTGACTCTACCAGATAGATATAAATATTTGTTCAAGGTATCCCCATGTCTATTCTCTTCACTAGTCCAATAACGCACCCATTTTGCCCAGCCGTTATCTTTACCTCCTTCATGTTGGTTTACCCCTTCTACGTCCATTAACCAGGATTCGTAGGTTGGTAAGGCCTCTTCGGTAATTGTATCACCCACTAGAACCACCCAAAAATCATAAGGTAATTCTTTAGCTAATTCTCTTAGTTCTTTAACCTCATCAAAAAAAGTATCTTCATTTTGCGAGTTGGGTAAAAAATCAGTGGGTTGCCATACCGTATCAATAGGAATTAAAAATTTATCAATAAAAGAATCCACCTTCTTTTCGAGCAATTGCATTACTTCTAATCTAATATTATCTAAGGCCATGATGATCTGTGTATTATGTTTTAACTGCTAAAGTAATCCTTTCTTCTATTTTTTCGAGTAATATTTCGGGTTCTTTATCAATTGTTAAAGGTTCTTGTACTTCCAAAGTCAAATGTATACCTGTACCCATCGGAAAATTGCCATATTGTAATAATTTCCAGCTATTGTTTATAGCTACAGGAACTACTAAGGCATTTGGGGCATTTTTAAACAAGATTTTTAAACCTGTTGGAGCAAATGGCTTCGGTATTCCGTTTCTGCTTCTCGTTCCTTCAGGAAAAATAACTGCCGAGAAATTGTGGGTTGCAATAAACTTTCCAAATTCTGACAATGCGGGAATAGATTGTTTTGGATTTTTTCTATCAATTAAAACGTTACCTCCATGTTTTAAGTTGTACGATATACTTGGTATTCCCTTACCTAATTCAATTTTGGATATGAACTTTGGTTTATTTCTACGTAAGTACCATGATATTAAAGGGATATCAAACATGCTTTGGTGATTAGAAACAATAATCAATGACCGGTCCTTTGGTAACTTGTATTTATTTTTAAAACTAAACGTCACTCCCAAAATATGCAAACACCTTAATAAGAATAAGTTCATCACATTTACAACTCCTCTATGTATTGCTGTACCGCCCAAATTTTTACCCATCCATTGCAATGGATGAAAAACGGCAAGTGTTAACCCAAAAAATAAATAGAAAACTATAGAAAGTGGATAACTAATTACCCTTTTTATTGCCCCCATTCTTTATGCCTAATAATAAATTTGATTTGTGTAATTGTGTTGCAAGTTCTTACATTATTTTCAGTAAACCAACATATTTTTTATAATAAAACCGCCCCGAGACTCGGGACGGTTTTTACTTTAGATCTCAAATATACAGTACTTTTTTAGCAATGCTCATTATAAGCATCCTTAAGATTTTCTGCAATCATTTCTGCAGGTCTTCCTTCAATATGGTGACGCTCTAACATATGAACTAACTCTCCGTTCTTAAAAAGTGCCATCGACGGTGAAGACGGTGGGAACGGGATCATATATCCACGAGCCTTATCGGTTGCTTCTCTATCGACTCCTGCAAAAACAGTAACCAGATTGTCTGGTTTCTTATCATTATTTAATGAAACTCTCGCCCCAGGACGTGCATTTGCTGCTGCACAACCACATACCGAGTTTACAACCACCAGTGTGGTGCCTTCTTTTGCTATTGCTGCTTCTACTGCGTCTGCTGTATGTAATTCTTCAAAACCAATATTGGTTAAATCTTCGCGCATTGGTTTTACTAAATCTGCTGGATACATATTTCTTCTTGTTTTTTCTTTAAATTTTATGCAAAGGTACGAATTATGTACCATATCGCACCTACAACCAGGTCACTGTAACATCATTATTTAACTAATATTATGATTTTTTTATCGTAACAAAAAGGTTGTAGCACTGTCTAATTAAAATAAAAGCCGAAATGTATCCCTAGATATTTTCGATTATCTTTGCAACCCAAAAACTATTTGAATGATAAAATGGTTCGCAGCCATATTAGGTTATATATTTTTTAGATTTCCAGGAGCAGTTCTTGGTTTTATACTTGGAAGTCTTCTAGACTCAACTACTATTAAAACCAGTGGTAATTTTAAAACCGTATTCTCTCAAGGGGAGAAAGTAACACCGGCAGACTTCGAACTTAATTTACTTTCGCTATCATCTATTGTAATTAAAGCCGACGGAAGAGTTAACCAGAGAGAACTAGATTATGTACGAAGTTATTTTGTGAGCGCCTACGGAAAAGAACGTGCCAATGCAACCTTCAGAACATTTAATGAAATTATAAAAAATCGAGATGTTTCTGCACATCGAATCTGTATGTATATTAATCAACATACCCAATATCCTTCTCGATTACAAATTCTACACTTTTTATTTGGAATAGCCAATGCAGATGGTAGTGTGAGTAGTGCTGAAGCTAACGAGATCCAGAATATTGCAAGATTTTTGCGTATTAATTTAAGGGATTTTGAAAGTATTAAGGCTATGTTTTTTAAAACTGTGGATCAAGCGTATAAAATTCTCGAAATTGAAAAAAATGCCAGCGATTCTGAAGTAAAGAAGGCATTTAGAACCATGGCAAAAAAATATCATCCAGATAAACTACAGCACATGGATGAAGTTTATAAAAAAGGTGCAGAAGAGAAGTTTCGCGAAGTGCAGAAAGCCTACGATCAAATTAAAAAAGAACGTGGCATCAGTTAGCTTTAGAAAATTTACCTGAAATCCTTACCCAAAGCATTTTTAAAAAATTTAATGCAGGCAAACTTGTAGTGATTTGTACATCCTCTAACAAGGTACTTTCTTCATCTAAAAATTTCAAAATCTTTGTGACCTTATTTCTCTCAAATAGCTTTGAAAATAAAGAGGCCCCTATGTGATTCTTTTTATATAGAAGGTCTATAAACAACAAATCGTAGTACCAAAACTTAGTCCTTTTTCCAAATTGAGAAAGATCTGAACTCTTTTTAAGATAGTTGGTCAATTTTTGTATTTTCTTAGAAGTTAGACTAAATGTAAATCCAGTACTTGGCTTGGTCCACCCCCCCGCAGTGCCTAGATGAATTATGTTTTTAGAATTATGTTTCCTGAAATCGTAGCAGGTCATCGGTATACATCCTTTTTCTTTTTCGGTAATTTCATATTGTGTAATTTCTCTTTCCTGGAGGTACTTTATAATTTCATCCTCATATTCTTTTTCCTTTAAAAGAGCTTCCGAAAATAAGGTGTACTCAAATAATGCCTCGGTTTCAGAAATGGGCAGTATATACATAAACCGCGTATTCCCTTTTTGTTCTACTGTAAAATCCATGAAAGTAGCCATTGTAGTATCAAAAACAGGTTCTGATGTTTTAATGAACCAGCCTATAAAATGCTGATTTAAAACCGGATATTTCATTTGTTCTTTATATGCCGAAGAGAAAATGATACTATTGAATACTTTATCCCCGAGATAGTTTTTTTGGTCTGTTTCTACTTTTACAATATTCCCTTCATCTTTAATATCTAACACCTCTTCTTGTACAATAGTTACATTGGATTTCATTTGTACTTCATTAAAAACAAATCTGTAAAATTCTTTGCTGCGAATCATCTTATATTGATACGGAGAAATATCAATTTTTTTTGAAAACCAATCGCTGCCAAAGTAAATATTGTTCCACTTTTTGATTAAGATTTTGTCCCATATTCCTATATCCTTTTCCCAAAAGCACCATGTGCGATCATTAAGATCTTTGGTTTGCTTATCGATCATTAAGATCTGCTTTTGATCAAAATATGAGTCTGAAATAAGATGATGTATCAACATTAGCCCAGAAGCTCCTGTCCCTGTTATTATGTAATCGTATTTTTGCATTCAGACAATTAAGAAAAAAGTAAAAAAGGTCAATATAGCAATAAAAATGTGTAGAGAAATTCTGAAACGAAACACTTTTATAATTTTTTGAAGAAACAAATGAGCTATTAAAGCAATAAAAAACCATCCCAAATAATTCTGAAGAGGTACCACCCCATTATCAAATTTCCAAAAATCAAATCTTGGTGCAGAAACCTCGATAATAAGATCCAAAAATACCATCAGGATAGCTCCCAAAACTGAAGATATCAACAAATTATGATGTATTGTTCTCACTATACCAGCAGAACAATAGGTTAAGATAGCCCAGTTTACTCCAATAATCCAAGGCACACCATACACTTTAAGCCCAAGATTTTCTCCATACGCATAGTTTCCAAAAATTAGACCATAGTTCACGCCCAAATATTCAGTAATCATTCCCAGACTAAAAGGAATTAGTAAAGCAAGGATCAACGCTTTATTAAAATTCGTATTCCATATGATTAAAAAAAGATATACTAGCAAATTAAGCCATGTTAATGATAAGAACCAATCTTCATAACCCATTAGAATTCCTATCATCCCTGAAATGTTAAATAGCCAAATAATGAATATCGAAATATATAAGTGTCTATTTGTGCTCATATCATTTATGATTATAATCTTTTTGGATTAACTCTGAAACTATTTTACCAGACAACAAACATAAAGGAATTCCTCCGCCGGGGTGTACACTGCCTCCACAAAAATACAGGTTTTGTATTTTTCTTGAGAAATTAGGGTGTCTTAAGAATGCAGCAAAACTATTATTGCTCGATGCACCGTATAGAGATCCCTGATAAGACTGCGTATTGTTTTCTATAGTTATAGGGTCAAGAATTTCTTCGGTTTCGATTAAACTTTTGATATCAGCTTGTAATATTCGAGATAATTTTTTAAGAATATTTTCTCTGCTTTTTTTAATAATATGAGCCCAATCCTGTCCTTGATTACCCGGAACATTAATCATTACAAACCAATTTTCACAACCTTTGGGAGCATCGTTTTCTTCATTTTTTGCTGTAATATTGATATAAACGGTAGGATCATCTGAAACATTTTTCTTATTAAATATATAATTAAACTCTCCCTTATAATCTTCAGAGAAGAAAATATTATGTAGATCAAGTTCAGAAAATTTTTTCTTTATTCCCCAATAAAAAATCAAAGCAGAACTAGATCTTGGTTGTTTAATTACTTTTCCAGGTGCTTTTTGATCTACCAAAAGCTTTCGATAAGTTGGTACGATATCCATATTTGAGATAATCATATCTGCAAGAATTTGTTCTCCATTTACCAAAACTCCTTCTGCCTTTTTATGCTTTACCAAAATCTGGTCTATCTTGGATTTAAAATGAAAGGTGACTCCCAAATCAAGGGCTAGTTGATATAAACTCATGGTTATACTATACATTCCGCCTTTAGGGAAAAAAGTACCATAATACTGTTCTAGATGCGGGATCATAGACATGATCCCAGGAGTAAGATAGGGTGATGAACCATTATAAGTAGCGAATCTATTAAAAAATTGGACCATTTTAGGATCCTTGTATTCTTTCTTATTTACTTGATCCAATGACTTATTAATATCTAAAGAATTAATTCTTATGATTGCCTTTATAGTATCCCAGGAAAGGTAAGTAGAAAGTTTGTGAAGAGATTTTTCTAAAAACAAAGAAGAGGTAAGATCATACTTTTGTTTACTTTTTTGAAAGTATTTTAATATTTTTGATTCACTTACATCAAAAACCTCTGAAGCCTTTTTTGCAAATTTATTTTGATCAGCACACGCTACAAATCTAGTCCCATCTTCGTAAAAATAGTTGCAAACATTTTCTTTTTTAATATATTGAAAATATTCATTACTGTTTTTTCCTGAAACTTCAAAAAGTTCTTCAACAAACTGTGGCATTGTAAATAACGAAGGCCCGCAATCAAATCGATATCCATCTATATGAATCTCTGTTAATTTCCCACCGGGAGAATCATTGATTTCATAAACATGAGCATCTATTTCTTGATTTTGTAATCGTATAGCAGTAGCTATTCCGGCAATGCCGGATCCTACAATTATTGCTTTTTTTCTTTTCATAGCGTTCTTAAAATGAACATGTCAAAAATCAACAATAAGATGATAAGGTGACTAATTCTGATTCGTTTTTTGTATATCTTTAACTTCTGTTAAAGCATTATGAAGTCATTCCTTTTAATATTTTTGATTTTTTACCCATTAGTGTGGACTACAGCTCAGGATTCAATACATGTCGAAACTCCTAAAATTATTACAACACTTAAAGTTGGACATTCGATAAACTTTGACTCTAAAAGTATGAAATTTATTGGCGTTATTGAAGATTCTAGATGTCCAACCGGAACCGATTGCATCTGGGCCGGAGAAGCAAAAGCTCTTATTGCTTTTTATGAAGATGGTGTTTTGATTGAAAAAAAAGAATTTGTTTTTGGAGTAGACGCCATTAATCCTAATAATAAAAAAGAGTTATTTGTTGCAGACCCTAAAACGATTTATGCATATAATATCCAACCATATCCTTCTTTAGAAAAGACTATTAAGCCCTCAGAATATTCCTTGGAATTAATAGTTCAATAATCTTTAGAATTCATTTCCTTTGCCAGATGATTTCCAATAAGGTCAAAGCTCATTTAGCATTAGTAAGCGTTAATATGATTTACGGAGCAAATTATCTTGTTGCCAAAGGACTTATGCCTAATAAAATTGAAGCTTCTGCTCTGGTATTTTTACGCATAAGTGGTGCAGGGATATTATTCTTACTACTCAAATTTTTTAATAAAGAAAAAGTAGACAAAAAAGACATTCCCAGATTAGCGCTATGTGGTTTTTTAGGAGTTGCTACCAATCAGTTTTTTTCTATGAACGGGCTTAGTCTAACTTCTCCTGTAGATGCTGCTATTATTATCACAGCACTACCTATTTTTACTGTAGTAATTAGTCGTTTCTTGCTTAAAGAGCCTTTTACTCTACAAAGAATATTAGGGATTTCTATAGGAGGGACTGGGGCTGCTTTATTGATTTATTTAGGAAATTCTGGATTGGGAACGGGCTCGCTCAAAGGAAATATATTTGTTTGCATCAATGCACTGGCTTTTGCCTTTTACCTGGTGATTGTAAAACCACTAATGTCTAAATACAAACCTATCACGATAATTATTTGGACCTTTTTATTTGGATTCATCTTTATGTTTCCTTTTTGTATTGAAAAATTGATCCATACCGACTTTCGATCCTTTGCTTCCTCAAATTGGATTTCTTTATTTTATGTGATAGTCGGCCCTACTTTCTTGGCATACTTATTAAATATGTTTGCCTTGCAGTATGTAAAACCTACAGTTTCCAGTAGTTATATTTATGTACAACCGGCAGTAGCCATGATTCTTGTAGCCCTGGTTTCTTATTTTGTAGTTAACAGCCAGTACAAAGGGGACATAACCATCACAAAACTTCTCTGCTGTATTTTGATTGTAATTGGAGTTTATTTAATTAGCAGTACTCCATTAAAATGGTTTAAAAGATCAAACCATTAATGACAACCGCAATCAGTACTTCCACAGGAAGCAGATTTCTTTTTTGAAGAAGACAAAGCGGGTTTCCAGAAGAATTTTTTGACCAAAAATCCTACCGCCAGACCAAAAATGAGAAATACGAGTATGTTTTGAATTAAAATATTCATAATTATCAAGTTGTATAAAGATACTAAAACTATCGCTAATCTTATTTTAAAATTTGATAAACGATAAGAGCCACGCTGTATGCCAAAGCACTCATAAAAACCAATTGAGCTATAGGCCATTTCCAACTATTGGTCTCTCGTTTCACAATTGCCAATGTACTCATACACTGCATAGCAAATGCATAAAAAAGCAATAAAGAAATTCCGCTTGCAAAATTAAACAAGGGACCCCCCAGTACCGGATTTACCTCTGCAGCCATCCTGTTTTTTATCGTTTCTTCTTCATCGCTCCCTACGCTATAAATGGTTGCCAGCGTACCGACGAATACTTCTCTTGCAGCAAAAGAACTAATAATCCCGATTCCGATTTTCCAGTCATATCCCAAAGGAGCTACTACAGGTTCTATAGCTTTACCGGCATAACCAATAAAAGAATGCTCTAATTTATACGAAGCTATCTTTTTATCCTGTTCCTCTTGGGGAAGGTTTCTAAATTCTTTAGCTACGAACTCCTCGGCGTTACTAAATTTTTCATTAGGCCCAAAACTGGCTAATACCCATAAAATAATCGAAATGGCTAAAATTATTTTTCCTGCACCAAAGACAAAAGCTTTTGTCTTTTCAACTACATTGATTGCTACATTCTTTAACAATGGGATTTTATATCCTGGCATTTCGATTACAAAATATGTGGTGCTTTTAATTTTTAAAACCTTATTCAATAGCCATGCAGATCCTACTGCCGCCGCAAAACCAAGAAAATATAAGAACATGAGCGTAAGACTCTGATAACTAAATATCCACCCTACTTTTTTATCAGGAATTACCAAAGCAATAATAATAAGATATACAGGTAATCGTGCCGAACATGTTGTAAATGGAACCACCAAAATGGTAATTAATCGTTCTTTCCAGTTTTCGATATTACGAGTAGCCATTACTGCGGGTATGGCACATGCCGTACCAGAAACCAGGGGTACAACACTTTTACCGCTCAATCCAAATCGTCGCATTACTCTATCCATAAGAAAAACGACTCGACTCATATAACCGCTTTCCTCTAGAATAGATATAAATAGAAACAAAAAGGCAATTTGAGGAATAAATATTACGATTCCACCTAATCCCGGGATAATACCTTCGGTAATCAAATCTACAAAAGGCCCGGCAGGTAACACCGATTTTGTCGCCTCGCTTAGCCATGCAAATGCTTCATCGATCAGGTCCATTGGGTACGAAGACCAGTCGTAAATTGCCTGAAAGATCAATAGAAGAATTCCGAAGAAAATAAAATACCCCCAGAATTTATGTGTAAGCACTCTATCAAGTCTGGCACGCATTCCGGTCGCCGCTTTTTCGTCAATTACAAGAGCTCTTTTGAGCACATTATTGATAAATTGATATCGTTTTATGGTTTCTTTTTGCTGAAGTCTTTTTAACTCGCTTTCTGACTTAATCTTGAAATCAGGAGTAATAGTAATATCTTGCTTAACAAATTTTCTGAAGTTTACATCTTGTGTAATGACTAACCATAGTTTGTATAAGGACTGGTTTGGAAATGTTTTTTGCAATTTATCAAAATAATCTGGTGCAAACGACAATGCATTAACGCATGGAGCTTTTGGCAGTGAGGTATATGATTCTATTAAATTCTTAAGATCATCGATTCCTTTCCCTTTTCGAGCACTCACTAGTGCTATTTTGGTGTTGAGCTCTTTTTCTAACAAAGGGATATCCAGAGTAATCCCTTTTCGATTCATGCGATCTGCCATATTAATCACCAAAATAGTTGGGATCTCCAAATCTTTGATTTGTGTAAATAGAAGGAGGTTTCTTTTCAGGTTCTCTACATCACTAACTACTACTGCAACATCAGGAAAATCTTTATCCTTTTTATTGAGAAGCAGCTCAATCACCACATTCTCATCAAGAGAAGATGCATTAAGACTATAGGTGCCCGGAAGATCAAGAATGTGTGCTTTTACGCCTCGGGATAATTTGCAAACGCCTTCTTTCTTTTCTACTGTAATTCCGGGATAATTCCCCACCTGTTGATTAAGACCGGTAAGCAAGTTAAAAACCGATGTTTTTCCGGTATTGGGGTTTCCGATAAGTGAAACTTTAATTTGCTTAGCCATAAGAAGTACCTGCGATTAAATAATTTGAACTTCTATTTGGGCTGCAATTTCTTTACGGATTGCAAGATGACTACCATTGATATTAAGATACATGGGGCATTTAAAGGGCGCCATTTGAAGCAATTCGACTTCATTTCCCGGTAAACAACCCATTTCGAGTAATTTAAGCGGAATGATATCTGAGGTAATTTCTTTTATCAACGCTCGTTGACCTCGTTTAAGATTAGCAATAGTAGTCTTCAAAAAATTTATTTAGATTGATTTTAAACAAGGCAAAAGTAACGCAAAAAATTGTATTGAGAAAGCCAAAAACCCAAAATAGACCTAACAGTTCGTTAAAAAAGTGTGATTTACTTATCTTCTCTCTTTAATATAGCAATATCGGTTATCAATCGATCTATATCCTCTGGGTTTGTTCCATCATAAAATCCTCGTATACGTTTCTTTTTATCTACCAATACGAAGTTTTCGGTATGAACCATGTCATAAGGCCCGCCATCTCCATCTGATTTGGCTGCCAAATATGATTTTCTGGCAAGATCATAAATTTGCTTCTTATCCCCGGTAACCAAATTCCATTTTGCATCATTCACTCCTTTTGACCGGGCATATTTTTTTAATCTGGCGACACTATCTATTTTTGGAGTTACACTATGCGAGAGTAGTAGTACATCATTATCATCAATCAGACGTTCCTGAATTTCTTTCATATGGTCTGTCATAATAGGGCAAATGGTCTGGCATGTTGTAAAGAAAAAGTCGGCCACATAAATTTTATCCTTATAATTTTCCTGGGTAACTATTTCTCCGTTTTGATTGATAAGATTAAAGTCAGAAATTTTGTGATATTTTCTAACATATTGTACCGTGCTATCCACCAGTTCGGCATTCACCATCTCAGGTTCGTAGACCGGTAACTTTCTGTCTGGTTTCAGGATTGAATAGATGATGGAGACAATGATTGCAGATAGTACAAGCATTACCACTGCAAAAAATTTATATTTCGCAAAAAACTGAAGCATATTTATTTTTTCTGGCTGCAAAATTACGAGGATTTTACCTTTTATAATCTTTGTTTGCATTAAAATAATACTAAAACTTGTGATATACAGCTATCGAGATTTTTATATACTCTCTTAAAAGGTTACTTTTGCGTGATTTAATTTTGAATAAGACCCATGAGTCCATTTTTTGTAAAAGCAATACAGTTACTATTAAGTTTATCAATCCTGATCGTTTTACACGAGTTGGGACATTTCATACCTGCAAAATTGTTTAAAACAAGAGTAGAGAAGTTTTATCTCTTCTTTGATGTGAAATTTTCTCTCTTTAAGAAAAAAATTGGTGAAACCGTTTACGGTATCGGTTGGTTACCCCTTGGAGGTTATGTAAAAATCTCTGGAATGATCGATGAGAGTATGGATAAAGAGCAAATGGCAGGCCCACCTCAGCCATGGGAATTTAGATCAAAACCAGCCTGGCAAAGACTTATCATCATGCTAGGAGGAGTTACCGTAAATATTATCCTTGGATTTTTAATCTACATGGCTATTATATATACCTGGGGAATCAGTTATGTAGGTGCTGAAGATATGCCAAACGGCTTTGCAGTAGAAGAATCCTTTAAAAAATATGGTTTTGAAGATGGAGACAGAATTATGGCGGTAAATGGTGAAGCGCTTGAAGATGTCACCGACATTAATCATTATCTGTTTATGAGAGATGTAGAGACGATAAGTGTTCTACATCAAAATGGTCAAGAGGAAACCATCAACATCCCAGAGGATATTGGTACCACCATGTTTGAGTCTGGGGTCTTACGCCCTTTTTCTGCATTAATGCCTCCGGTACTAGATAGTATTATCAAAGGGTCACCCGCCGATAAATCCGGACTACAAGAGGGAGATAAGATTTTGTCTCTTAATGGTAAAGAAGTGAAGTATTGGAGTGACTTTAACAGATTAAAAGCTAAGGATACTACTAATGTAGCGATGAATGTTACCTACCTTAGAGATGATGTAGAAAATACCGTGCAGGTAACTCCTGATGAAGATGGCACTTTTGGTGTATATCCAAAAACAAATTTTACGGTACAGCATAAAAATTATTCTTTTGTCGAGAGTATATCCAAAGGTTTTGACTTTGGATACTGGACCTTGCATGATTATGTTGCCCAATTTAAATATGTATTTACTAAAAAAGGTGCCAGCCAGGTTGGTGGTTTTGGAGCTATCGGAAATCTTTTCCCAGATGCCTGGGACTGGAGAGCTTTTTGGGGAACTACTGCTTTTATCTCTATTATTCTTGCTTTTATGAACATATTACCTATACCTGCATTAGATGGAGGTCATGTGATGTTCTTGTTATATGAAATCATTGCCGGTAGAAAACCCAATGATAAGTTTATGGAGTATGCACAACTAGTTGGTTTTATTATTCTTATTGCTTTGTTACTATTTGCTAACGGAAATGATATTTATCGAGCGATCACAGGAAAGTAATAAAAATTAAAAAAATCTTTTTGAGATACAAAAAATAGTATATATTTGCACTCGCAAAAAGAGAAAAACGCTCTATATTTGCAAAACCATAGTCCTCCTTAGCTCAGTTGGTTAGAGCATTTGACTGTTAATCAAAGGGTCCTTGGTTCGAGCCCAAGAGGGGGAGCTTAATTATCAAAGAGTTACGATCAAAAATCGTAGCTCTTTTTTTATTTTCATCCTTATTTAGCATTTTTTGCTTGCTTTTTGCTTGCATTTCGTGGTTTTATACAAATCAAAACCAACCCATTATGCTTTTTGAGGTGTTTTCGATCTCAATTGTACTACACGTTTCTAACCTCCAACCACTTCATCACTCTATAATATGTAGTTTTTCCGATACCAAATTCTTGACAAATGGCATCCATATGTTTATTTGGATTAGCTCTTAAATATTCGTTGATCTCTAATGTTTTTTGTATGGACTGATTGGTAGGTTTGCTTGGCCTTCCTTTGTTCATATCACTATCATGATAGCCGAAAGTCTTTATATGTTCCAAATCAAAGATTACATCATCTTCTTTTAGGATTTCCATACCCTTTGTTGTTTTAAGGACTCTCGAGGTGATCGACGTAATTTTATTTTCTTTAAATTCCTGAATATAGTTGTAGACATAAATAGACACATGGTGTTTCTTAAAATCCTGCACTATCACTTTGTCTCCTATTAAACCTTGTATAATTGGTCTCTCTTTTTTGATAAAGTCATTCCTTTCTTTCACAATCCATGGCATATTAACTTCTTTTTTACTCATTAAACGGTCTCTAAAATTCTTTTCGGCAAGGAATTCTATCAAGGAGCTTATTTCTTTTTTTGAAGCAAAGCGTAATTCAAAATCGTATTTATCGTTAAGCGTATTTGTCATTGATTTGTGTGAATTTGTTGACGATAAATATCTTAATAATAAATATAGAGTCCAAATTTGGACAGACATTGATTTGTGATTCGCTTTGAGTTTTTATGACGTAATTAAATGGCGCGTTTTAAAGGCTTTTCTATGCATTTAAAATTACATGTTTCAATTTTTCTATATAGATTTTCCATTTAATTGAAGTGTCAAAATCTTCTTTTTTTAATTCCTTTTTGAAATCGGAAATAGAGTACTTTAATCGATTCATAAATTTAGTTGCATTTATTCGCCGATTCGCTTCATCAAAAAATTCACCACTACGGACTATTTTCCAGTTATTTCTTGTTTCTCCGGAATGAAGAATTCCACATCTAACATCTGTATAAAACTCTTTCGGTATTCCTTTATTATTGCGATTCATTCTAAATTCCAGATTCTTATATTGAGCTGCCGAAAGTCCATCGTTTGAAAGATCTTTAAATCTATCTTGGGTTGTGAAAAAAATTCCAAAACATCTTTCACTATTTCTATAAGTGCTTTTTAATCCTGGTTCCTGAAACGAAATAAAAGCTTCTATCAATAAACAGCAATTTGCCATAATTGCAAATCCATTTTTATAACTCTTTTCGTATTCGGCATCTTCGAAATCAAAAGGTTTTAAATATCTACCATACAATCTGTCATAAACTAATGTTGCCAATTTTGCTTTTTCTTTATCTGCTATCCAATTCTCAACTTGGCCAATTGTAATTTCATTTCCATCTTTATCTGTTGCAAATATTGTATTCTTCGACATTGGGATTTTCTTTTTTCTAGTAACCGCTTATTGAAATTTTATTCTAACATTCCTACTATGATTTAGAACACAATGTTATACGCCAGCTTTTTTTCGTTCAGTTTATCATTAGAATTGGTTTGTGTGAATTACAAATGTTAATAGCCATTTTAACTATAGGCTATTCCCATATTTTTCTAACCATTTTATAGATTCTTTATAATTTGGATAATACGATTTCATCATAGTCCAAAATTTTTGTGTGTGATTCATCACTACAGTATGCATCAGTTCATGAATAATAATGTAATCAATAACAAATTCAGGTGCTTTTACCAATTTCCAGTTTAGTGACAAATTCTTCTCTTTTGAACAGTTACCCCATTTCGTTCTGGACTCTCTAATGAAAATCTTGTTGTATTTAAAATTCAAATTCTCAGAAAGTTGTTTTGTCCGTTTAGTTAAATGTTGTTTGGCAATTTTTCTGTACCATTTTTCTTGAATTTTTGAATCAAGTAAATCCTTTTTTGAATTTATTGTTCTATATTCATGATCGACAATTACCTTTTGTGAATAGGTCGTATTATAAAAATAGTCATATCTATTTCCAAAAAGCAATAATTGATTTCGTCTTAATTCAATAGATGACATTCTATCAAAATACTTTAAGTTTTTATCAATCCATCTTGCCTTTTTCTTCAACATTAAGTCTATATCATCCTCCGAAAAATCAGGAGGGGCAATTATGCGTACTTTTCCGTCTTCACTTACTCGAAGACGAGCGTGTTTTACTTCTTTGCGAATTAATATATAGTTATCAGGTAACTGCATCAACTCAATTTATAATTTTGAAGAACGGCTTTCATTATATGTTCCATTAATTCTTCATTTGAATCAATTTTCAATTCTTCAAACTTTGGATTTACTGAAAGTAACAATATTTCATATTTCAAACGGTCAAATTCTCTTGGCACTTCTTGCCAACCGTTATAAATTTTAGCCTTGATTTTTTCAGCTGCCTCAAATGAAAATTCTCTGACTAGTTCTTCATTAAATGATTCTCCCGAAGAATTTTTTATAATTGTAAAAAACTCAAAACTTCCTTTGTCAGGAAAACCCATTCGAGTTGGAAGTGAAGCAACCTCATCCAGTTCTGAATACAATTCGCCTAATTGGTTTAAGATTTCTTCAATGGCTAGACTTTCTTCTTGTTTTTGCTTTATCAAATCATCTAAACGATTTTGAAATTCAACGTAAATAGCACTATTTACTTCATTTTTTCGAATTACAGTTTCGATATCTCTAATTATTTTTTCAGCTTTATCTGAAGGGTCAAGCTTGATTTCTTTAAGTTTATTTAAGTAATCTGAATCAATAGAGATTTCAGGTAAATGTCCTTTAAAATTAAGCAGTTTAGCACTTTCTTGAATTAACTTTCTTGTTTTGGCAGCATAGATTTCTGCATCAAAATCCAATCGTTTAAATTCTTCTAAATAGATTTCATAAATCTCATTAAGCCACAAGTATTTTATTTTTGATTCTCGAAGTGCTGGGTGCGGTGAAATAGATTCCCACAATTGAATCACTTCTCTATAATCATTCTCAAATTTTCCATGGTCTATTTCAGATAGTTTTCTAACGATTGCCATTGTGCATTCGTAACTATCTTCCAATTGAATCTTTATGAAAGGTTTAAAGGCTTCACTTAATACTTTTGGAAATGTCTTTACTAAGCTTTCTACGTCTTCAAACTCACCAATGTCTTCAGGATCATAATTCAGTGCTTCCTTGTAATTTTGGAAAACACCAACGTAATCTACGATTCGTCCAAATTCTTTAGAGAGTTTAGTCACCTTATCATCATAAGGTCTGTTAGTTCTTGCTACTGCTTGTAAAAGGTTATGATCTCGTAATGGACTATCCAGATACATTGTTTGCTCAATAGGTGCGTCAAATCCAGTTAAAAGCATATTACAGACTATGAAGATTTTAAGGTTATTACCCATTTTTTGTTCTTCTTCGGTAATTCTTTTCTTGAACTGTTTGATTAGTTTTTTACGCTCCTTATCCTCTTTATAATGGTCTTTGTAGAGTTCATATTTTTCACCTTCTTCATAATGACCTGTTGAGAAAATTATAGCTATTTCTGAGCGGTCGAAATAGTTCAATAATTCATTGTAATACAATACACAAGCTTCTTTATCACATGCTACTATCTGAGCTTTATAACCTTGTGGCTCTAGCATTTCTTTAAAATCTGTTGCTATGTCTTTAGCCAGTGTTTCAACACGCTCTGGGTGCTTTAAAAACACTTTCCAAGCCGATACTCTTCTTTCTACTGCTTTCTTTTCATCTTCTGTAAGTTCTGCTGTGATTTCTTTGTAGCCTTCTTTTAATTTCTCTTTATCTAAAAACCATTCTGTTGGCCCAAATGTGTATCGAATAGGTTTTGTAGCTCCATCATCAATTGCATCTTGTATGCTATATTTGTCTAGATAATACTCGTGTTTTCCCTTTTCTTGGTCAACGATTCCAAATTCTTGGTGTGTTTTAGGTATTGGTGTCCCTGTAAACGCAAATCGTTTTGCATTAGGCAATACAGCTCGTAATTCAATTTGATAATTACCGTATTGTGTTCTGTGCGCTTCGTCAATTAAAACGATTACATTATCCCGTAAGTCCTGACGGTCACCCAGTTCATCAAATTTTTGAACTGTTGTAATAAAAACTCCCGAAGGTGCTGTTTTGATAATATGTTTTAAATCGCCAATATTGTTTACTGGTCTTGCATTAGGAAATTCACAATCGTCAAACGTGCCACCAATTTGTTCTCGTAAATCTTTACGATCAACCACTATATAAACGGTTGGGTCCTTTAGTTCCTTGCTTTGACGAAGTTTATATGCTGTATAAAGCATTGTTAAACTCTTACCCGAACCTTGTGTATGCCAAATGACGCCTTGGTCTAAATCTCCTTTGATTACTCTATCCGCAATTTTATTAGCTGCTCTTAATTGTTGATAACGAGCTACTTTTTTAACGATTTTTCCTTCTTCTCGTTCAAAAACTAAAAAGTGTTTAAGAATATCTAATACTCTAGCAGGTTGCAATAAGCCAATAATACCAAGCTTCATTCTTTCCAAAACTTCACCATTGGGTAAACGGTCTACATCAAAGTTCCAAAGACCATCTTTTTCGTCTTGATACGTTCTGCACAAATCGTTTTTAGGTTCTAAAATTGGGTTTGGTTGACTTATGTCTAGCAAGGTGTTTTTCCATTCATTGAAATAAGATGAAGAAGCTCCAGGAATACCATATTTGGTAATTCTTCCATTACAAGCCACACCAAAACAGTGGCACATATACAATTTATCCGCTCTTTGGTCGTAGGTAGAAAACTGACGAACGCCTTCCATCCAATTCGTTCCTTTTCTGGCTCTTTGTTTGGCTTCTATTGGAACTAACGGAATACCATTTACCAACAATACAATATCGATTTTAACCATTTTATAACCTTGTACCCAAAATTGGTTGGTTACGATAAAATCGTTTTCCCAAATGTTTTCAAAGTCAATAAAATGAACATCAATGTCTTGGTCTTTTACCGATAGTGTAACACCTGAAACCAATTTATCTAAAAACGCCTCATTACCTAAAATAGGAATTGGGTTGTTTAGGTTTTGCAATAGCATTTCCACAGCCAGTCGGGCAACTTCTTCACTTATGCTATTTATAGCAGTTGTTTTTTCTACCAAAATTTGCTCAATAATAGGTTTAGAAAAAGGACGTTCATAGTGTTTTAAATCTTTATTACTTTTAAACGACCAGCCCATTTTACCTAACCACTTGGTTACTGGTTTTTCTACACCTTTTAATTCTGATAAATTCCCCATATCACTGTTCAATTGTAATTGTATTGGTTACTTCACACTCATTGTCAAATTGTGTAATAAAATCTTCTGGTAAACGAACTTTTCCAGTAAGCAGGTTTTGCATTAATGATTTTTTTAAGCGTTGAAGGCTTTTGATTTTGATTTGTTTTTGACTTGTTTCATTTGAAACTTCATCTAATTTAGCTTTAATGGCATGTTGTTCTAGTTCAGAAGGAACTGGAAGTAAAACCTTGGATAAACTTGATTTACTTACACCATAAACTTTTGCTCCAGTTGCTAACCTCTTAATTGATATTGAAACCTTATAAAGATTCATTATGTATCCTTTTATTCCTAATATTAAATCATCTGATTTTGGACGAAGGTGTAACGTGTGAAGACCTGCAATTACTTTTTTAGAATCTGAATTAATTATTTCAATAGACTTTCCAACTCCATCCCAATCTTCAGAAGCATCTGAAACAACTAAATCTCCATCCTTTAATTTTTCATATTTCTTTTCAAGAGCATTTGGTATGAAAGGAATAGGTTCAAACGATAAATCAAGTATTCTATTAAATTTTGTATGAATATCTCCATAATGTATATACCCTATTTCTCCTTCATCAATGAGTTTTGATCTTGAATAAGAAGAGGTAGGATGGAAATCAAACAGTTGATTAATACTTTTTACCTTCCACCCAATAGGAACTCTCCCGAACTTTTCATCTTCATAAAACTCATCTTTTGTACGCCAGGTGTTATCAGGTTTTAGTTTTCCAGTAAGTAAGTTTTGCATTAGTGCTTCTTTGAGCTTCTCTGTTGCCTTTATGCCGTTTTTGGTAGCTTTGATACCTTCATCTACTTTCGAAAGCACAGTAGCTATATTTCATCACAAAGGGAAAATAGTTTATGCATTTCTTCATATTCTAAATTTTCATTTGATTCTGCTATTACAATTCCATATTCTACTTGTTTAGACAATAAATCTTCTAAATTCCAATCAACTAATCTTTTCTTATACTTTAAAATTAAATTATCAGCTAAGCTATGGCCATCAATAATTTTCATTAAAAATAATTGATAGCCTATTGAACTTGCTTGATGATGCATTTTTGATTTATCATTCAAGTGCTTTTCTATAAATCTGATTGAATTATCCATGTACTATTTATTATACAGCAGTTATTGTATTGTGAACCAGGAAGTTTCCTAAGATTTGACCAAGTTTCTGGAAAATGGGTTTTAATTATTATTTTTCCCCATTTTGAGTAGTAGCTGTAAATAAACCAGTACTACTATCATAATAACCTACTCTAGGTTGTCCAGTCATTCTATCACGATATTTAAATCTTCTTCCATTTCGAATAGTAAGTCTAGCACTGATATCAAATTATCTTGCATTTTGTACCCCAACTTGTAATCCATGTTTGGTAAAATGACCCCTTAAACCAGGACCTTCTATACCTTATCTAGCTTTTGCTCATTTTGCATTTTTTAATATCCCTGTTAATTTTTTTAAACTTTGAGCAATAGGAACAACACTAATTAAAAAAAACAGTTACAAGATTAGATCTTGTAACTGTTTTTTTTAATCTATCAATATTATTTACATCTAGCAAAGGCTTCCTTTAGAGCATCGGCCATTTCATCAATTGTTGCATTTATCGAAATAATTATTCGATCTTCAGTAGCACCTTGAAAGCCTTGTTTGGGACCTTTGTTAACCGTTGGGTTTATATAGTAGTTATTATCTTTGGTAAATACACTCACACTTATACTGTCATCATGTAAAGATTTCATTGTTTTAAATCCCATATTTTTCAAATGACTCTTTTGAAACAGTTCCCAATCTACAGGTCTTAATACATCAACTGTACTATTATCCAAAACATGCAATAATTCTTCTGCAACCTCTGTATCGGATAAATTCTGTTTGATTATGTAAGGAGAAGAAGCAATTCCTCCACCTCCCCTTAAAGTGTTAACAGGGTACATTATAAATCTATTGTCCTTTTCGAATTTTAAAATATTAGCTCTTTTCATAATTCTCTTTAATGCTTAAATTTAATCAATAAATCTAATAGATACATTAATGTCTTTGGACAAAGCATAATCCACGGCTTGTTGAATTTGTTTCCATTGACTTTCAGTTCCTTTACTTGTTTGAACTCCAATACTAAATGCCTTACTCGTGTAATCAACACCTTCTTCTACAACCGTTCCTCCCCAACTTGTAGTACCACTCAGATTATCCAACTTGTTTATGTCACTTTTTAGCCTTGATAATAATCTATTTCCGTTATTATATGTTGCTGCATCTAAATCATAGGTTTTAATACTTGTAGCAACGCCATCAATTATTTTATCAATTACTGGAAAATTGCTTGGCCAGCTCATATTAGCTCTCATCATTCTCTCAGCTATACGTCCTCTTTTTAAAGAATTAGAAGCAAAAGGAGAGAGTACGTTATCTGCCAATCTAAATCTTCTAATTGATTGCACTCCTTTAACAAGACCTACCCCAATACCTCCTAAAGCAGCATCTTGTACAGCCTCTTTTGCCCCAATGCCAACACCTTCTGCTATCATTAGCCCGGACTGGGGATAAGCATACTTTGCCCTATTTATATGGGAGCTTGGTAAGCTAATTTCGCCTTTGACAGTAGGACTAACAATTGAAGGGTTTAGCTTATTCATCAAGGCATCATTTTCAGTTTTTCTCTGGGACATTATACTTCTGACTTCACTTAAAGTATATGTTCCTTGTCTTGGTCCGGATACACCGGTTGCCCTATTTCCATCTAGCTCAAAAGTTAATTCCTTTCCTTCTAGGTCTATACCACTCAAAACGTTATTTTCTGCAAAAGCATAAGTAGCATTATAAGTATAGGTCGTTGCTAATGGGTCTATCTGTAAGAACCTACCCATAGACGCATCATATGTCCTAAACTTAAAGTGATGCCAGTTGAGTCCTAATTCTTTTGATAGTTCTTGGTCTTGATAAGTTTTTAAGTCGTTTTCTGCACCACTAACTACGTTATTATAACCTTTGTGTGCCATTCCGAAAGGATATATATTGCTTTCCTTTCTGATCTCATGGGCATAATCATTATCCCCGTCAATATCTACGTTATTTCTTACTACGTCAATCTTACCATCCTTATCATTGTCTGCATAGCTAAGACGTACTGTACCTAAATGATCTTTAAAATTATAAACGTAGGTATAAGAGCCATTATTTTCGGGTTCTACATACCCTTCAGGGTTATGTAAAAACTGTAAAGTATTGTCTTTATAAATTGCTTTTCCAGAATATTCAGTAAAAGTTACAACATCTCCATCAATTGCTTCTTTCTTTACGGTCTTACCTTCAGCATCGTAGATAAAGTTGATCTTTTGAGTGTTAGTGTTATTGTATACGACTTCTGTAGGTAAGTTAAAATGATTATAGGCAACACTTGTAATATTTTTATTTCGATCCTGGTTTAAATTACCATTGGTATCATAAGAAAAGTCATTATCTGTATTGGTGCCATCTTTAAAACCATAGGTTTTATTAGCAGCATCAGTAACTTTTAATAGTTTATTTCCAACATTATAGATATAACTAAGATTATCCATAACACCAAAAGAAGTGGCTTCGTTGTTTAAATGTCCTTTTCTATTTAGTGATGTAATATTCCCCATTTTATCGTAACCAACACTAGTAAGGTCATACCTTCCTGAATTACTTATACCACTTGTTAGTCGGTTTAAGTTATCATATCCATATTTATACCACCGCTGTGAATTATCGTTTGCAGTTTTTGATTCAGTTTCGGAAGTATTTCCATTGAACATAGCAACCGTTCCATGTTCGGGATTGTTATAGGCAATCTTAAAGGCAAACAGATCATTCCCTAGATTATCTACATCATTAATTCCTTTAAGCCATCCTCTGATGTTGTAGGTATAGTCTACGTTTTGTAAACCTGACCGCTCGACTCCGTTAGGGGTGATATTTCCACCAACATGTTTACTAGCCAATTGCCCCAATTCACCGTATTTGTTGGTTACGATTTGTTCTTTATCTTGATTATCGATCTCTTGGATTTGTTGTGTAAGTCGACCCATATGATCATATATAAACACATCTTCAGTTTTGATCTCAGGGTTAGCCCCTTTTTTGTGTTTGCTGGTTGTCTTTTTAACTTTGCCAACAAAGTCTAGCTTGGTTTCTACAATGTCTGTAATATTAAGATACTCATTTTTGCTGGCCACATAGATAGGTCTTCCTTTGGTATCGTAATAGGTAACCGTAGTGATCCAATCGTCGGTGTCCAATACTTTTACTTTGCTCCCGGTAGCCAGGGATTGGGTACGATCGGTGGTGCCTACCCCATAGGCCGTATCCGGATTGTTGATCCCAGCCGTATCAAACTCATAATCGTCGTAATAATTAATGGTCAATACTTCTCCATTCTGCACATCGGGATAGCCCTCGTTGGTATAATACATGGTAACACCGCCGATCACATTGGCATTGCTTCTTTCTACCCATAAATCATTAGTATACGCCGTTGCTTCCTCTTGTACTATGTTTCGTTCTCGGTTATCAGTGAGTTTTCCGGTATAAGCCACCCTGCCAAATCGATCATATTTGGTAAATAACCAAGCAGATTCTGCCTTTAATAATGCATCCTGGGTCATTACGGGTTGATCGAGTTTGTTATACACGATATATTCCCATCCTTTCCCAGGTATTTTCTTTTCTACTAGGCGATTTCTATAATCGTATTTGTACTGATAACATAGTTCGGCAAGCTCGGTGTTAGAGACACCATTAGTGACATCTACTTTTGGTGGCAGTACATAGGTGAGATTCCCATAATCATCATAAACATCATAGGTATCATGTTCAATCCCATCATTAAAGGTGCGTTTTAAGATCACCTGCCTCAGATGATTGGTATACTCTCTGGTGGTATGATCATCCGGGTGTGTTTGGTTGGGTCCCCAGTTTTCATCCTTGGTGATGGTGAGTTGTAAGGTATTTTCTGGGTAATACGCTTCTTTTACCAATTGGGGTTTCTCAGTATCCGCATTTGCAAAAGTTACTTTGAAATGTATTACCTCATTAGAAGCATTGGTGTCCCAATCAAACTTAATGGTATGATCAGTATTACTGTTGGAATCTGCTTTCCAATCCTTTCCAGGAGCCCCTTGTTCTAAAACCCGATTCAATGGGGAAGTCTCCAATACACTTTCGCTATAGGCATTTATTTGGGTAAGATCTGTGATCCCCTGGAAGTCTGCTGCATATTTGTTTTTATAATACGCATTGATATCATTTTCAACGTTTACTGTTTTATAGCTTCCCACTGTACCACTGGATGCAAATGGAAGGTATTGTTTGGCTTGTCTTCCGTAGCTGTCATATTCGATATGGGTGACGATATCTTGAGCATCGGGAGAAGCTTTGATGGCTACCTGTTGTTTGGCTCTTCCCAAGCCGTCATGATATGAAACACTCTCGATCACATCTTCGTTGAATTGAAGCTCTGATGTAGACTGTACCGGTTCCTGAAAGCTTTGGGTAAACACATAATTTTCATCACTTAAGGTTACCGCTTCATACGGAGTCGCTGGACATCCCTGGATCTCCCCATAGATGTTGGGACAGTTATCGGTATTATCCAAGACATAGTTTGTAGGTTGTGTACATTGTGTCTTAATATCATTTGGGTCTCCTAAGCTATCGTTATCATGATCTGCATACCAAACCGTATTGGGATGAATCAAAGCATCACCATCATTACAATCGCCTAAAGGTTTCACCGTTAGACTATACCCTGATCCAGGATTGGTACATTGCGTTTTGGTCGTACTGGCGAACCCATCACCATCACTGTTCTTATACCAAACCGTATTGGGATGAATCGAAGCATTGTTATCATCACAATCCCCTAAAGGTTTGACCGTTAAACTATACCCGCTCCCTGGATTAGTACATTGTGTTTTGGTCGTACTGGCAAAACCATCGCCGTCACTGTTCTTATACCAAACCGTATTCGGATGAATTGAAGCGTTGTTATCATTACAATCCCCCAAAGGTTTGACCGTTAAACTATAGCCTGAACCAGGATTGGTACATTGTGTCTTGGTCGTACTAGCGAAACCATCGCCATCATTGTTTTTGTACCAAACCGTATTCGGATGAATCGAAGCATTGTTATCATTACAATCCCCCAAAGGTTTGACCGCTAAACTATAGCCTGAACCAGGATTGGTACATTGTGTCTTGGTCGTACTAGCGAAACCATCCCCATCACTGTTCTTATACCAAACCGTATTAGGATGAATCGAAGCATTGCTATCATTACAATCTCCTAAGGATTTTGCTGTATACCCATAGCCCGCACCAGGACTCGTACATTGCGTTTTAGTGGTGCTGGCAAAACCATCGCCATCGCTATCTTTATACCAAACTGTATTGGGATGAATCAAACCATTGCCATCGTTACAATCCCCTAAGGGTTTTACTGTAAACCCATAGCCCGTGCCAGGACTCGTACATTGGGTTTTGGTCATGCTGGCAAAGCCATCGCCATCGCTATCTTTATACCAAACTGTATCGGGATGCATCGAAGCATTACCATCATTACAATCCCCCTTCTTGCGAACATACCCTATAGGTTGACTACATTGGGTTTTGGTAGGAGGGTCATTATTGACAATCCCCTGGTCACTTCCCCAGCCGTCCCCATCAAAATCTCGATACCAAACCGTATTGGGGTTTTGCAAAGCATCCCCATCGTTACAGTCACTGGCATTGGTGACATAGCCACTGGGTTGATAACTGCGGTAGGTCTTTACTCCAGGATTTCCAAAAGTATCCCCATCGGCATCACGGTAAAAGTTCCTGGGAGCAACATTGGTGATCAAGTTGTTACCATCATTGTAATCCCCAGCTCTTCGAATATAACCCGAGGGCTGTGTACATTGTTGTTTTGTTACATTAGGGTTCCCCCACGTATCATTATCGCTATCGCGATACCATACCGTATTGGGGTGGATCTCATCATTACCATCATTACAATCCCCACTAACAGTAATATAACCCGAAGGTTGGGCACTTTGATATTTTTTATTGTTTGGATTTCCAAACCCATCCCCATCGGCATCCCGATAAAAGTTCCTGGGAGGTATATTGGTGATCAGGCTATTGCTATCATCTAAATCTTGATTGTTATCTGCATACCCATGAGGTAAACTATTACTCACTATGGTGGGAGATGTTGCTCCATACCCATCACCATCACCATCCCAGTAATATAATGTATTACCATCCGGATCCCCAATAGGATCTTGTGCATAGCCCTGGCCCACTACCATCAGGATACAGCATACTAGTATGTTTTTTATATATCTATTTTTCATTATGTCTTTTCTTTACTGTTGGTTTTTATAGTGGTACTGTTGCTTAGAGATCAGATTACTGTCTTCATCCTTAACCTGGGTCAATCGACTTAGCCCATCATAATTATATTGGGTGGTATAACCACGGGGATCGGTTACTTCCAGTACCCCTTGAAGAGGTTCGTGAATATAGGTTGTGATCTGTGCCTCGGGAAACGAACTTCGTAACGTACCGTACAATGTTCTGAGTTGGGCATGAGTTTTTGTTTTCAGATCGATTACTCCAGTTACCACAGCATCCAGTTCAGCTTTGGTGACTCCCACCAATTGAGCCAACACATAACTATGGGTGGCATCCCATAAAATAGTGGTAGGAAGTCCATCTTTTCGTTGTACCTCCACAGGTTTTCCGGCAGTTAAGATAAACTCCTGTCGTAACTCATAATCTGATGGGATATGACCCGCGGTGTGTGTATGCATGGTCTCTCCTTTATGGTGCCTATAGGTAGCAACCACATTACCCTGGGCATCATAGTCTATAAACTGTCCAAGGATCTGGCTACCATTGGTGGTTACGGTTTTACTCACCGGTAATCCCACCTGGTAGTTGTTTTGCAACGTAGCGATACTACTGTTTTCTAAGGCATGATCTACCGGATACGTATATTGTATGATGGTATGTTTACCGTAGGGGTTCGTACTAAAGTTTTTATTGATGATCGCCTGTTCACTGGTTGCATAATACCTGCCATCCAGCTCTTGTTTTATGATTTGCATATCATCATTGTATTGATACCTGTACTGGGTCAGAAAAGCTTTAAAAGGGGTTCCCGAATAATACTCAACCTCGGTGCGCCCAGTAAGTTCATTTTTTCGATGATAATAATTCCTGGAAATCATATTGCGATATCCTAACTGTCCTGGCAAAATCGTATTCGAAAATTGATAACACTCATCTTTATCAGACAATACCCAGAATTGCAGGTTCTGCTCTAGGGTATTGGTATACTCCAAATCAACCGTTTTTACTTTGGAGGAACCTTCATAGAACTCCTGACGAGTCATTACAGATTCATACGATTTATTTCTATATAACTCCTTAAAATATTCTATTGTTTTTATAGGGCCATCATCTCCTATGGTCTCTATAGTGACAGTATCATAGAAATAGCCCGATTTTATAAGGCTGGCCTCTAAGGATAAATTATCGGAAGAAAATACAGCCCGCTCTCCATAGCTCTTAAATGTATCGCTCAAATTCAAACTATAGCCTGTTAAACCACTATAACTATATTGGGTTTGCTTGGCAATACTTCCATCGGCATCTTTATCAATTACCGATTGTACCCGTAACCCTCCGGTATATCGGGTAGCCGTACTTTCTGCTTCTTGCTCATCCCAGCTTAGGTTTACTGAAATCAGAGCCGTAGGATTAGCAATTAGTTTGGCATCTTCCACCTTTAATTCTAACATATAATCTCCCTTCAAAAGGTCTACGCTTCCTTCAGCACCTATTAATTTGGAAGGGGAAAAGACAGCCGCACCTAAACTCCCATCTGTATTTACTTGATAAATATTGAAGGGGGAACAATCAATACTGGGTTCTAAAGGATCAAAATTGCATATGGAAGAGGAAGTGGTATACGTAACCAGAGTTCCCAAATGGCTTAGATCTTCTGTGATGGTAAAAGGAGATCTAAATACCCGGTAACTTCCAGAAGTTGTATACGCGCTTGAAGCATGCACCGACGCATATTTAGTTATATATCTTGGATTGTCATTGGTCGTCGAAGGTACTGCATTGGCCTCATACTCAAATTCGGTACTTCCGCCGGTTGGATAGGTAATTTTTTGCAAGGTTCCTATCGCAAGGTAATTGGTATCTTCTCTACGATCTGCCAGACTGTTACGAAAAGCCTGATTGATCGTGTTATAAGCTTGTGTCGAATATGGTACCAGACTCGTATTGTTTTTCCCATTATAGAATCCATGAAAATCTTTAGACAAGCTTGCTTTTTCAGGAAGCGCTCCTGCAACGTATTCAAACCTATAAGGGGGTTTTGCACTCCCGTCAAATCCTATTTCCTGAACCGCATCCAGACGTAATCGTGCATCCCCAGAAAAATGTCTATACGTAAACTCAAAGCGTTTGGTTTTGTTCTTGATCTTATCCAGAATTGTAATTGAACTCAGTTGCTTTTTCCAGGTGGATAAGCTAACGTCTTCTACATAGTTAAAGGTTGCTTTTACTTTTTCGGTCTCGATGGTGGATACTAATTGATTGATCGAGGTATATTGTATCGAGGTGGGGAATACCTTTGTGTTATGCGCTCCTTGAGTATCGTTGGCACAGCCTACACATTTGATCCCTGGTTCGTTAATACAAGCTGGGGCGTAACTAATATTATGTGATATCTGATGCAGTGTATACTCAAGCGTATAGGGCGTGTAGGTAAACTGTATTTCTTTTGAATTCTTGGTCAGTATTCGATCTAACATCCAACCCGATACATTGCTTTGGCGATCTCTTGAATAATCATTATTGGAATACACTCGCTTGGCATTGTGCTCTTGGGTGTTATTAAAATAAAAGGTATTTCCTTGAGCATCCCGGGCTTCAAAATTAATCCCAAAACCAGTTCCCGGGGTCTTCTGAATAGCGATTGCATCTTTATACTCATCGACTACCGTGCCATCAGGATTAAAAATAAAAGTGCCGTTATAATTCAAAAAGCTAAAGGTAAAATCATCGGGATAATAATCATCCAGCTTATTGGAGGTTTCCATAATCTGCTGATTGGTATAATCAAATAAGGAATGCTGTGATACCCAGTCCGGAGTGATATATCCTTTCTTATCGGGGACGATCCAGCCTTCTTCGTCGATCTTATCATTGACCTGTCGAAAAATCCCTCCTCCCGCATTCAAAGTCCATTTTAATCCAACTACACTGGACAGATCATCTACTTTTACGCCTGAAGCATGATACGATAAAGAAATGGGGATGGATACGCCATCTTCTTCAATAGTAAATAACGGAATACTAATTTGTGGTACTCCCGTAGCATGGTTTACCAGGGTGTTTCCGTATTGTAAAAAACTAGCAGCATTGGGAGTAACAGGTGTATACTCGGCATGATACTCTACATAATCAGGGTTGAATTCTTCCTGAGCGCTAAGGCAATGCACAAGTAGCAAAGCCAAGAGAAGTGTATTCTTCATAAAACAGTTTATTAATTGATTTTATTTTCCTTATTTTTTATTCTCAACAGGACAATATTAATCCATGCCAGTTTCATTTTTTGAAACTGGGAAAAATTAAAATGTTAAAGTTTTAGTGTTGTTGTATCATTTTTAGTTTTTAATATATAGTGACTGTAAATAAATCTTTGGAAAGCTCGAGTTGAATTAAGTTTAAAAAAATAAATCCCTATCCATGATCACCATACAAACTGAAATCTCTTTTCTTTGAAATTCTATAGATGGTAGCAAAGAGTCATCCCGTTGTTAATAATGATTTTAGAATCCATATCGCAGCTATAAAAAGAAATAGTACTTTAGCAAAAAGTTAATATGAATGTCAAATCCAGATATATTTGAACAACAAATGAGTACAGAGAAAGACGCAAAATTAAAAGCATTAAAACTTACCTTAGATAAATTAGATAAAGCATACGGAAAAGGAACGGTAATGAAGATGGGTGATAGTGCCGTTCAAGAAGTAGACGTGATTCCCACAGGATCCCTTGGTCTGGATTTAGCATTGGGTGTAGGTGGATACCCAAGAGGGCGGGTGATTGAGATATATGGCCCAGAATCTTCTGGTAAAACGACACTTACCTTGCATGCCATCGCCCAAGCGCAAAAAGCAGGGGGTATTGCAGCTTTTATCGATGCAGAACATGCTTTTGATCGTTTTTATGCCGAAAAACTAGGCGTAGATATCGAGAATTTGATTATTTCACAACCCGATAATGGCGAACAAGCACTAGAGATTGCCGATAATTTGATTAGATCAGGTGCTATTGATATTATTGTCATTGATTCTGTCGCTGCCCTTACGCCTAAAAGCGAAATCGAAGGTGAAATGGGAGATTCTAAAATGGGACTTCATGCCCGACTCATGTCCCAGGCACTTAGAAAATTAACAAGCTCTATAAGCAAGACCAACTGTACGGTAATTTTTATCAACCAGCTTCGTGAAAAAATCGGGGTGATGTTTGGAAATCCAGAAACTACTACCGGTGGTAATGCTTTAAAGTTTTATGCTTCAGTACGACTTGATATTCGTCGTTCTACACAAATCAAAGATAGTAATAGTGAAGTGCAAGGTAACAAAACACGTGTTAAGGTAGTGAAAAACAAAGTTGCTCCTCCTTTTAGAACTGCAGAATTTGATATTATGTATGGTGAAGGTATTTCTAAAACAGGAGAAATCATTGATGTGGGTGTAGACTATGAGATCATCAAGAAAAGTGGTTCTTGGTTTAGTTATCAGGATACAAAATTGGGTCAGGGGCGCGATGCAGTAAAAGCACTCCTTAATGATAACCCAGAACTCATGGAAGAGCTAGAAGAAAAAATTAAAGAAGCCATAAAGATTGTAAAAGAGTAAAAAACCTTAGGCGAAGGCCTACAAGACATTCAAAAAGAAAAGACTTTATGGTGTCTAGGCTCATCTTGTGATATTTAAAAATCTCGATTATCCAAGTAAAAATCCTAAAATCCCGTCTTGATCATGATCAAGACGGGATTTTTTTATACCTTAAAAGCAACCATAACGATATCTCTACATCTTTATAGTAGAATAATTGCATTTGCCCTCAAACCCTATTTATATGAAAAAAGTAAAATTAATTTTAGCTTTTTTTCTAGCAGCCCTTTTTACAGGATGTTTAGATGATGACGATAACATTCCGTTCTTTTATGATGTGGTTGCTATAGAAGAAGTAACGATCCCAGACGAATTCACTCGAGGTGAAACGTATAAGATTACTGTTTCTTATTTTAGGCCCTCTACCTGTCATTCTTTTTCAGGATTTGACTATGGTGGATTCGGAAATGAACGAACAGTTGCTGTCTTTAATATTGTGATTGATGATGATACCACCCCTTGTGAAGATCTCGAAAGAACAGAACTGGTTGAAGCATCTTTTACCTTTTTTGTCGGACGAGAGAATTCGTATGTTTTTAGATTCTGGCAAGGCAGAGATGATCAAGGGAATAATCAATTTTTAACCATAGAAGTGCCGGTAGTAGACGAACAATAATAGTAATCAAAAAAAGGATGTTAGTGGGTTTGGATCAACTCATAAAAAAATGCAAGAAAAAAAATGCCAAAGCGCAAGAGCAATTATATAGAATGTATAGCAGTAAATTATTTTCTATTTGCTTAAAATATTCTAATGATTACCCTAGTGCTGAAGACACTTTGCAAGATGCCTTTATTACAATTTTTGAAAAAATAGTGCAGTACAAGCACAAAGGGTCTTTTGAAGGATGGATAAAACGAGTGACCATAAACACTGCTCTGCAAAAATATAGAAAGCAAAAAGTTTTTGATATCATTAATGAAGAACAAATTGAAGAACCAGCAATAGAAATAAATGAGGAAGAAGTCTCTTTAGATTATCTCTTACAAATCATTCAGCAACTACCCGATCGGTATCGATTGGTATTTAATCTTTATGTGTTAGACGGATACGCTCACAAAGAAATTGCTGAACTATTAGAAATCTCTATTGGGACATCCAAATCGAATCTGGCAAGAGCCAGAAATATTTTAAAAACCAAACTTGAAACCAAAAAAGAACCTTGTGTTCGAGCAATCGACGAACAAAGATGAATGATAAAAAAAATATAGACCGATTATTTCAGGAGAAATTCAAAGATTTTGAAGTTACTCCTGATGAAGCTGTCTGGGAAAAAATTAAGGCACGCCAAAATAAAAAACGAGCTCTTATACTGCCCTTTTGGTATAGAGCTGCCGGTGTTGCTGCATTGATTGCAGTTATCTTTACCATAGGCTATTTTTCTCAAAGCACCGACCCTACTACTGAAACTGTAGTATCAAATGACAGTAAAGACCCAGCTACAAATGATGTTTCTTCGCCAGAGAACGCAGATAAGGAGCGTATAGAAAGTGATCAAAATAATTTTGTTGTTTCTTCAGATGAAGAAGAAATTAATTCGACTGATAATCCTCAAAATGAGGGTATAACTAACGATACCAACAATGGCAATTCCCAAAAAATTATTGATAACGACCCAAAGACAACAATAGCTGGTTCTAAACAAGGTTCTTCAATACCTACTGAAAGTAAGACCAGTACGCCAAATACGAAGGAATCAACAATCGCAAACAATTTAGAACCAAATAATACCCCTTCAAACACGTCTACCGGTAAAAAAGCGGGTGATATTCTTCAAAAGAATACCAAAATCGATAAAGCTGATATCGCCAATCATAAAAACCAAAATACCAATCCTGAAAAAGAAAACTTGTTTTTAAAAGGTCCTGATAAGCAAAATAATGTTGCCAACCCTGGCGTGGCCGAGAATAATGCAAATACCAATCAAAACCCTGGTAAAGAAGAATTTAGTAACGAAACCCCTGAGGCCAATCAAAATAAAAAATCCCTATTTGATGCGATTAATCAAAAGGAAGAAGCCATTACCGAAGAAAAAAACACAGCAAAAAAATGGAATGTAACTCCGAATATTGCACCTGTTTATTATGACTCTTTTGGAGACGGATCCTCCATTGATACCCAGTTTGCCGATAATAATAAAAGCGGACAAGTAAATTTAAGCTATGGGGTACATGTTTCTTATCATGTAAATAAGCGATTAAGTGTACGTTCAGGAGTCAACAAAGTAGATCTCAGTTATAATACACAAAATATTGGATTCTCGCCCTCAAGTATTGTGGGGCAAAATCTAGAAAGTATTAATTATAGTCCAAATGCAGAAGTTATTTTGGTTTCAGATATCGGTCAAAATCAAAACAATCAATTTGTTGCCTCTGATATTAATAGAGAAGCTATAAACCTAACTCAAAATGAAGGGCTGTTAAATCAACGTATAGGGTACATTGAAGTTCCCTTAGAAATGAAATACGCACTGGTTAACAAAAAATTAGGTTTGCATATGATTGGTGGTGTGAGCACCTTGTTTTTAAAAGATAATGAGGTTTCTATAGAAGCAGGAGATTTTGAAACTACTATTGGGGAGGCAAATAATGTAAACGATGTAAGTTTTACAGGTAATATTGGTATAGGCGTTGATTACAAATTATCAGATCAATTTCAAATCAATCTAGAACCTATATTCAAATATCAGTTTAACGGATTCAATGGTAACACAGAAAATTTTAGACCTTATTATTTCGGTATATATACCGGGGTTAGTATAAAATTCTAAAATATATCTGTTGTGCATTTTGGAAGTAATAAATCAAAACACACAACAGGTAAAGTATATAAAGTTTTTAGTTGGGTAGTTATTGCTCTATATGATGAGCAATGATGAGCAAAGCCGCTCCTGAGAGGAGCGGCTTTTGTATTTATAGCTAAATCAACACAAATTGGCATAAAAGATTTAATTGAAAATTGAACCCGAATTATGCAGTAGAACTTTTGTGATGAGCGTTAAACTATTGATTAAAATCTTTTTCCAGCGCCGCCAAAATAATACTTCGCGTCTTTTCTTTTAATTCCTTTTTGTTTTCCTGGGTGAGTCCTTCAGTTGAAATTTCTTTATGAATATGTCCTCTCATGATACCAGGACTTCCGCTAAAGAACTTATAAGAGAAGCGTTTTTTATTGTCAAAAAATGTTAGCGGTAAAATCGGGATCTGATGATCTATTGCCAGTCTGAAAGCACCGTCCTTAAATTCATCCAAGACCAGGGATTGATCCTCGGGTACTCCGCCTTCAGGAAAAATACAAATACTGGTCCCATCATGTAACCTGGCATGGGCTCTATCAAAGACTTCCTTTCGGCTTCTTTGACTATTGCGATCCACCAAAATACATGTTCGCTTATAGAAAAACCCAAAAATGGGAATCTTTGCTAATTCCTTTTTACCTACAAAAACAAAGGGATGCTTTACACAATGTAGCATAAACATAATATCGGTCATCGAGGTATGATTGGCGACCACCATATAACTTTTATCAAGATCTGGTCTAGCTTCTCTACTTACTTTTGGAACAAAACCCATACCGTATAGTACAATTCTAGCCCAAAATCTCGCCAATACAAAAAACTGAGGATACCATTGTTCTCTAGAGGTAAGTATCAATAAGACCGGAAACATAATTATTATGGGAATCCCCATAATAATATAGAACCAAATACGCCAAAGTAGGATGAATATGTTCCTGATCATGATCATGGCCCAAAAATACATAAATGGTTTGACCTATCTGCACAAAAAAATTACCTTTGCCGGAAAAGCATGAGCCCGTGCAAGAAGTACGGAGTGGGCAGTAAATAGTTGACAGTGTAAGAATATATTCTGTAGACGGCGCACTCAAAACTACATAACTAATTGAATTTTAAAGATTCATATTTTTTATTTAGCAAAAGCACGAGATTTAAATGATAATATAGATTAATTTATTATGTCCAGAATTCTAACAGGAGTACAAAGTACCGGGACTCCACATTTGGGAAACCTGCTGGGAGCTATTATTCCAGCAATCAAAATGGCAAATCAACCGCAAAATGAGTCTTTCCTGTTCATTGCTGATATGCACTCACTTACCCAAATAAAAGATGCTAAAACTTTGCGAGAGAACACCTACTCTACTGCTGCTACATGGTTAGCTTTTGGATTAGATATTGAAAAAACAGTTTTCTACAGACAGAGTGATATACCACAGGTTACAGAATTATGCTGGTACTTAAGTTGTTTTTTTCCATATCAACGTTTAACACTAGCGCATTCATTCAAAGATAAATCTGATCGTTTAGAAGATGTAAACGCCGGACTGTTTACGTATCCCATGTTAATGGCTGCAGATATTTTATTATATGATGCAGAAATTGTTCCCGTTGGTAAGGATCAATTACAGCACTTAGAGATGACTCGTGATGTAGCATCTCGCATACATGCCCAGGTAGACGAACTGTTTGTATTACCAGAAGCACAAGTGCAAGAAGAAACGATGTACGTGCCCGGAACAGATGGTAGCAAGATGAGCAAGTCTAAAGGAAATATTATCAATTTATTTTTGCCAGATAAGAAATTGCGTAAGCAAATTATGTCGATCGAAACAGATAGTACTCCACTGGAAGACCCAAAAGATCCAAACACTTGTAACGTATTTGCTTTATACAAACTCGTTGCAACTGTAGACCAAGAAGCTGAAATGCGTAAAAATTATCTGGGTGGTAACTATGGCTACGGTCATGCCAAACAAGCATTGTATGAATTGCTTATCTCAAAGTTCTCACAAGAGCGCGAACGCTACAATTACTATATGGAAAATTTGAACGAAGTAGATAAAGCTTTAGCAATTGGAGCCAATAAAGCTACTGACGTGGCTACCGAAGTTTTAAAAAGAGTTCGAGAGAAAATCGGTTATTAATTAGTTGATACTAATTTTATTGATACTACCTAAGTATCAAATTTAAAGTTTCAAAGCTAGCGTAGTGGTGAAATCTCACCGCTATTAACTATTCTTCAAACACACCATATAATATCGCAATATGCACTTCTTATCTTAGAATTGATTCTAGTTTGTTTGATATAGGGGTTAACTTTAAGAGTCTCCTATGTCAAAAATTCACAACTTTATGCTCCTATCTACCTTTTGATATGACGTTTTCTAAAAAAATTTACCTTAAAATTCTCGAAAACGTTCTTTTTTGTATCAAATCTATTCTATTTTCACAACTTTTAAATCTGTCTGACCTACTATAAATATTGACCTATCGATATTTTTGACTTTTTTCTTTAAAAAAGTACAAAAAAAAATTATTAATTTTTATCGAGCAGTAAACTCAACAATAGTAGTGCTTCCCAACCATCAACAGGGGAAAAAAACCCGGTATGCCCTGTGGGTTTCCGTAAATTTCGTTACGATTTTATTTTTAGTTTGGCATCGGGAAAACAAAAGTTGCAACAGAGATATAAAAAATCTCTTTAGCGACACTAAGAGTATCATGAGGATAAACCTTTTTTTTAGGTTTATCCGAGTGTTACTTAGAAAATTAAAACTATGGCCAACAACTATAAATCTGTATAAAACCGAATGTTTACACCGCCCACTTTCTACAAGTACTACAATAGCGAGTTTATCCAATACTTAACCGATATCAAGAATATAGTACAGAAACGCAATCCAAAAATTTTAAAGGTACTGCCTCAAGCAGTTTTATTGAATAAACAGCTCACCCATTTAAGTGCTGTATATAAAAGAGAGCTGGATAACACCATTGCCAGAGAGCTTGAAGCATTAGAAAAGCGCAGGGAACTTGCCATAATGGGAATACGATCAGTTGCAGAGGCATTTACCTATCACTTTGATATAGCAAAGTGTACTGCAGGCGAAGAGCTTATTAAAAGTATGGATCGATATGGCTTAAAAGAATTTGATTATCAAACGCAAACCACTACTATTCATAATCTTACTGAAGATTGGGATAAAACGTTAATGCTAAAAGCGGCCCTTGTAACATTAGATATTATTGACTGGGCACAAGAACTTAAGGAAAGTAACGAATCTTTTAACTCAAAATACTTAGAGCGTAGTCCTGAGAATGACGTTTTGGATAACAAAATGAACTTCACTAATCTTAGAGACAAGGCGAAAGAAAGTTATGATATCTTAATCAGTCATATTACTAAACATGCTGTATTAACGGTAGCAAAAAAATATGAAATTGTAATAAAAGAAATCAATCGATTAACCGAAGAATATAACATAAAAGCAGAGCAAAGAGGAAATATAAACAACCAAATAAAACAAATTGTAAAAAGTTAACATGGTCACTTTCTAAAGAGATTTGATTTGTGAAAAATCATTATCCCTAATTTGATAGTAAGATTGTCTTTTGCCGGCCTGTTGTAGTGAGCCCCCCTCATTTCCACATTGTTTAGGTAACAGCCGGTAATAGACATAAAAGCCTGTGCTATGCACAGGCTTTTATAATAACAAGGGTAATTAACACTTACTGTACCCTAGCATAAATAAACTTCAGTTTTGTGTTAGGCCCAAAATCTCTGTCGTTATAGACACAGTTAACGACGAGATTTCCATTTTCGATTGAAACCAGAGAACCTCTAAGCTTAAGGGGATTATTTTTGTCATACAAAAATAGATACTTGCCATCATTACTTTTTTTCCAATCACCTTTGGTATCTTGACTATCTTTACCACATTCACCACCAATACTGGAATCTTCATAATAATTTTTTTCGATAAATTTACCAGTATTTAAAACCTCCAAGGTTGTTTGCATATCACAAGAAGATAGTGGAAATTCTTTGAGCGGTGTATCCTGTCCTGCATTAGTATATTCTTGTTGCAATTTCCATTTCCCGGTAATTGAGATATCCTGAGTATTGGAGCCACTACTCCCGCAGGAACAAAATATCAAACTAAGCATTATAAATCGAACAATATATACGAGTAAAAGTTTCATCATAAATCATATTTGCAATAACCGCATCAAAAGTACGTGAAAAACTTACCTTTAACAAATATTTAACGATAAAAAAGGTATTTCATCGTAAAAAAAAGCATTTTATCGATTGTTCATGAACTTAACTTCTATGGAATAGATCGTAATAATTTTTACAGAATACCATTAAGAATTCTTGTGGTTTTAACAGTTAATCATCATAATAGATAATTTCACCATCATTTTGTTGCCCAAAACAAATACCGCTGCAAGATTTAAAATTAATAAATTAGGAAAAGTTACAGATATTGAAGCTCGTGGACCTCAAAAAGAGTTGGAGGATGAAGCCATAAGGGTAATTGAATCCTTACCTCTTATGAAACCAGGAACTAAAGACGGCGAACCTGTAAATGTAATGTATTCACTACCTATTGCTTTCGCAATAAAATAATATAAACCTTATTAACGATGTAAAAAAAAGCCGAAGCAACAATTGTTGCTTCAGCTTCTTTGATAAAGAATTCTTATCTTCATAGATATAGTGCCTTGCCCTTAACCTTTATCTACCGTTTTTTAGCCACTTCATTAAATTCAGACATCATGAATACAGCAAGTAAAGACCAACAAACACAAAGAAAAACTAATATTTTTATAGGAATTTTGCTTTTTCTTGTTTCAATTGTATTATTTATTACAACAACCCCTATCGGTTTTCTCTACGGTTTCTTTTATAGATTATTTACGGGTTTTTTAAAAGGATTAGGAGGTTATTTTCTGGAAATAGCGGTTTCTATAGATCAGCTGGGTAATGTGGTTATGCAGCATATATTAAACCTTTTATGGATTAAAAGAAAAGGCTACAAATTTGGCCATAGAGACGAAACCATATCGAGTGTACTAGGCAAAAACCAAGAAGAAAACACACTTTCGGGATTTGGAAAATTGATCGTTTCTATACTAGATACTATAGACCCAGATCATGTATTTGACTCTATTGATCATTTTGTAGAATCAAAAATCTGAAGATCAAATACCGATTTATTTAACTAAAATCCCTCGTTGATCCATTACAGGTAAATCCTGAAAAGCATTTTCGTTAATTGTATTTTTTCTGAAAATATATTTTTTTTCGTACAATTTATTACCAGCAAAAAAGGTAACAGCAAATTCATTATTCATTTGCAACAGTTCTTCCTGAAGCATTTCGATTTTTGCAGACGATTTGGCATCTATTGTACCAATACCATGTCGCAACAACGATGTTTTGCGCTCACCATCATACCCTTTTGTAACTACCAAAACCATTTCTATAGATGTGTCACGATCATTGATGATATATGAATTCCAGTCTTGAGCCAAAAATTCTTTATTCCATTCTTTAACAACAGCTACGTATACATCTTCGACAATAGGTATTTCTATATCTTTTTTCATATTTTATTCCTTGGAAAGTATTTATTTACTATTTCCTTGCACATCCCCATCGCTATCTGGAATGAAATGTAAATAAAAAAATTTCTTTTTGAAAAATTTACAAAGCAGACTTAAACTGTTCTAAGAAACGCACATCATTTTCACTTAACATGCGAATGTCTGAAATACCATATAACAATAATGCAATACGATCAATTCCCATCCCAAAGGCAAAACCGCTATATTCATCTGGATCGATATTACAATTCTTAAGTACATTTGGATCTACCATACCGCATCCCATAATCTCTAGCCACCCAGTTCCTTTGGTCATTTTGTAGTCTGTTTCGGTTTCTAATCCCCAATATACATCTACCTCTGCACTTGGCTCTGTAAACGGAAAATAAGAGGGTCGTAACCTGATCTTTGATTTACCAAACATCTCTGTAGTAAAGTATTGCAAAGTTTGCTTAAGATCTGCAAACGAAACATCCTTATCGATATATAGTCCTTCAACCTGGTGAAAAAAGCAATGTGATCTTGCCGAAATGGCTTCATTACGATATACCCTGCCTGGAGAAATGGTTCTAATAGGCGGTTGATTATTTTCCATATATCGAACCTGTACTGATGAAGTATGGGTGCGTAATAAAATATCTGGATCGGTTTGTATGAAAAAGGTATCCTGCATATCTCGTGCAGGGTGATATTCTGGTAGATTAAGTGCCGTAAAGTTATGCCAATCATCTTCAATCTCGGGTCCTTCACTTACGTTAAATCCTATGCGAGAGAAAATATCGATAATTTGATTTTTTACCAAAGAGATTGGATGACGAGATCCTAATGCTATAGGTTCTGCAGGACGTGTAAGATCGCCGTAAATTCCATTTTCTTCTTCTTTGGATTCTAATTCATCTTTAAGAGACTTTACTTTTTCGTCTGCAGCTATTTTGAGTGCATTGATAGCCTGACCAAATTCTTTTTTCTGATCATTTGCAATGTTTTTAAATTCTGCAAAGAACTCATTGATTAACCCTTTTTTACCAGAAAATTTGATCCTGAATGTTTCAACTTCTTCTTTTGTTTTGGCCTTGAAAGCATCAACCTCGGCTATGTACTCTTTAATCTTATCAATCATCACTATTTTCTTAATAGAATGGCAAATTTACGCAATTTCAGTAAATCGAAGTCTTTTCAAATTGAATATTATCTTGATATAAATACTGCATCAAAAAGAAGGCAAAGAATCTTCCAAAAAGATGCCATAACCAATATGTTCCCATCAACAAAAGATCAGTTTCCAAATTTTTATCAAGGCTTTTAAAACCAACTGCCAAAGAAAACTCAAAACAGCTACGATGATGAGTTATTAACAGATATTATTGATTTAAACATGCTTTTTAAAGAAGTGATTCTAAATAGAAAAAAACCAGATTTAGACAAGTTTGAAGTTCTTAATGTTAAGAAATTAGAGGCTGGAAGAAATCCCAAAATCTCTGCATTCACAGCTACAAATTTCAATAATCATAACTTTAGGTTATTCTATATACTGGCTTATCAGAAAATAATTGACGATGGCTTCTTTCATCAAGATCGTTTGCTCACCAGACTTAAGGTTGGGTAATTGTTCTTTTACTTTATAATGTGGCCAACCATCATCATCAAAATAATCAAACTCATAATATCCATAAGGCTCAAGCAATCTACAAATTGCGATATGCATCAGATCTAATTTTTCATCTTTTTTGAATCGGCGGTGTATCTGTCCTAATTCTTGAACTCCGATAAGGTAAATGATTCCGTCAAGGTCCAAATCATCATCCTCAGCAAATTGATCTGATAATTTTTGAACCAGGTTTCCCCAGCGTTCTTTTAATTTTTCGTCTCTGGCCATATAAGTTTTTGAATCCGTTTTTAAAAAATTTCGAACGGATTCTAAGTTGTTTGTGATTATTTATATTGATACTCTTTTGAATCAACAAAAATACTAAAAACCAGAGATCCCGAATCTAAATTTCATTTAAAATAATGCTACGTACAAAGGAAACTTGTAGATTTTTAAATCAAAAAAGGGATATCTAACGATGCTTAGATATCCCTTTTGTCTCAATTTAACTAATTAAAATATTGCTTAATCTAACACAATATCACTACTTGGTGTAACCGTATTATTTACTACGTACATTAGTCCATTTGATGCTTCTATAGCTGGAGTAATAATTTGGGCACCCCCTACATAAACAATATCCCCATTATTAGACAATCTGATTTCTTTTTGTGTCCCGGCTTCGTCAATAATGTCATTATCCTTCATCTCCCATTTGGTAACTTTCTTGGCAATAAAATGATATTTAATGAATTGCATCAACTTTGTTTTATTCTTTGGGTTGGTTAATTCTGCAAATTTATCAATAGACATCTTGTTAAGTGCCTCGTTGGTTGGCACTAATAATGTATGCCCATTAGCATAGTTTAAAGATTTTTCTAATCCAGACAATCTAAGTAAAACCGCAAAATTTGATAAGTTCCTATCCATTTGAACCAATTCTGCTGTAGTAAAAAGCTTTGTGTTTTCTACTTTGCCAAGAATTTCTAGGTCTGATTGTGCTTTCACACTAAAATTGATGAATAGTAAAGCTATAAAAAGCGGTACTATACCAAAATGTTTAGTTTTCATAGTATTAATTTTAAAGTTAGATAACTAAATTAAAACTGATGCGAGAATGATTTTTGCTCGATAGCTTTAAAAAGGAACGCAATCTGTATTTTAAAAAAAAATTAACGTTTAACACGTTAAAAACAATACACTTACACTTTATAAGCTGTTCAAAAAATAGGATTTACTAGTGGCGTTGGGAGTTACTTTTATTTATCGTATCCAGCACCTGATCTCTGTGCAAAAACCTTAGAAATATCATTTCTTTTTCAGAAGTTAAGACTCCGACCAGATAATAAAACCCAACTCCTATTTTATAAGCAGAATTATTTCCTTTTATATTTCTTAAATGAGGAACTTGATCTACACCCTGAGCCCTTTTTATAGTTCTTAAAACATTTTTTACCTTTTCGTGCAATGAAACATCATTCACCATTTTGAAATCTGAAGCAAATTGACTGGAAATTTTTACTTCCATCGCGATTAGGATTCAAATAATTCTTCCTCATCCACTAACAAGGATGGATTTGCTTGTTGCATCAAAAGCAATAAGCCCAAGTCTTCTTTCTGCACCAAAGACATACTATTTATCTGTTCTTGTTTCTTATGCTCAATATACCAGATAATTGCATTTTCCATTACCTTTTTTACGCTAGAGTTCTCTATTGCAGCAATCAGTTTTAATTTAGGTATTATTTGATCGTCTATATCTATAATTTTTCTCATCATATGTTTTATATATATTGTATGTTAAATATATATAATTAATTTGAAAAGAACGACTACAAGATGATGAAGTCAATTAATTTGATAAAAAACATTGAAGTGCAACAAAGCCTGTAAAATTAAACTTTCTTGATTGGTTAATTTTGAGCCATAATGAATAATAGTCTACGAATTTTTGTAAAATGATTTTTTGATGAATTATATTTGAAAACAATTACCATTGGATTAATGAATTACATTGATGTTATTCTAGGGATACTTTTATTATGGGGAATGATAAAAGGCCTTAGCAAAGGATTATTTGCTTCCTTAGCTTCTTTAGTTGCACTTATTGTAGGAATTTATATCGCTGTCCACTTTTCTCATTTTGCAGCAAGTTTTGTAAGGCAATATGTAGATTGGTCTGAAGGAGCTATGAAATTAACAGCTTTTGCTTTGACCTTTATTGTCGTGGTTATATTAGTCTCTTTGGCCGGCAAGTTGTTAACGAAAATTGCAGATTACGCAGCTTTAGGAATCCTAAATAAAATTCTTGGTGGTGCTTTCGGAATTCTAAAAATGGGATTTATTGCCAGCGTAATTATTATATTTATCAATGCTGTAAATAGTAATATCACCATCATCAAACAGGAAACACTAGATTCTTCCCTGCTATATCATCCAGTAAGTAGAATTGCTCCAGCTGTACTCCCTGTATTAAAAGAAAACTCATCAAAAAAATAATCTGTAGATGCTCTAAAAAGAATTAAACTTGATCTGCATCAGGTACATCTTCTACTACGCTTTTTAAATATTCAATACTAGATTCAAAATCATCAAACACGCAATCTTCAGGCACAAGATCGGGGATGATATCGATACTCTTTGCAAGGTATAAGGGTTGTTTTTGAATGCCAACAATATGAGTTTTAATTCCTTTTTGTTCTAGTCCCAGAATGATTTCTTCGAGCGTATACACTCCAGATTGATCCATATAAGGTACTCGATCCATTCTTAGAATAACATGCGTGGCTGAGTCGGGTATTTGCTTTGCTAGTTGTTGTAATTCGCTAGTCGATCCAAAAAATACCGGCCCGTTAAGGTGTTTTATAAAAATTTCTTCTTTAAGTTCTTTTGGAAAACTACGCTCATCTTTCCATAATTGATTTGAAATATTATTCTCAAGACCCTGATAAGATTCTATCCGAGACTCACTAGCGGTAACATCTCCCATTTTTTTCATGAACGTTAAAGATGCTAAAACCAAACCTATACCAACCGCATATACCAAATCCCATACCACAGAAAGTACTAGAACGAGAAACATAATAAGAACCTCTATTTTAGGCATACTCGGGATAGCTTTCAACCCTCTATAGTCCATTACTCCAATCCCAACAGTAATTAAAATACCCGCAAGCACAGCGGCAGGAATTTGAGACGCGATGGGTCCCAAGGCTAATAAAACGACAAGTAATAGAATCCCTGCTATCATACCCGACAATCTTGTTTTACCTCCAGCATTAATATTCACCACTGTTCTAATAGTTGCTCCTGCCCCGGGGATTCCACCAAAAAACGCGGCAATACTATTTCCAATTCCCTGCCCCACCAACTCTTTGTTTGGGTTGTGTCTAGTCTTGGTCATATTATCTGCAACTACTGAAGTCAATAAAGAGTCTATGGCACCCAAAAAAGCAAGTGATAATGCTGTGAAAATGTAAGGTGTAATGGCCACTAAACTGAAATCAGTAATTATCGTCAAATTAGGTATGGGAAATCCACTCGGAATTTCTTCGATAGGCCTGTATTGTAATCCAAAACCATACGCTGCTCCAGATACAACCAGCAATGCCACCAATGTGCTCGGAACAGCAGTAGTTATTCTTTTAAATCCGTAAATTATCACTATAGTAAAGACACAAAGAATAAGTTCTAAATAATTTATATTCTTTATCGCTCTGGGAAGACTTTTTATTGCTCCTACAACCCCAGATGCATTACTTTGGGCGAGTGTTACGGCCTCTAGTCTAATTTCTTCTTCCGAAATATTTTCTGCTCTTTTGATAGTTTCTTTGAAATCTTCTAAGACAAGAATCCCCTCTCCTGCTTCCTCTTTAAGGATTTTATCGAGAATTACCTCCTCGGCTTCTGGTTTAAATCTTTCTACGTATTCATCGTCCTCTTTAGGATAATATCCCAATGCCGGCAAAAATTGAGTGACTAAAATCATCACCCCGATAGCGGTCATAAAACCAGACACTACCGGATAAGGAATATATCTAATGTATTTTCCAATACCAACTGCCCCTAAACCGATTTGCATCAAACCTGCCAGAAGGAACACTGTTAAAATTGCGGGTAATGCTTTATTTACGTCTCCATTATTCGCACCTATTAAACCAGCAATCACTAGCATGCTTACCGCTGTCATTGGTGCTGTGGGTCCGGAAATCTGAGTATTGGTTCCTCCAAAAAGAGCAGCAAAAAAACTAATAAAAATTGCACCATATAATCCAGCACTTGGTCCTAGCCCAGAAGAAACCCCAAAAGCTAATGCCAATGGTAATGCAACAATTCCTGCAGTTAAGCCACCAAAAGTATCTCCTCTAAGATTGCTAAAAAAACCTTTCATACGATACCCTAATTTTCTTGAATAACAATAATAGTAAAACTATTGAGAAATAACACAAAAAAGCACCATCACTATAATCGTGATGGTGCTTTTTTGGGAAAAGTTTATGATTAACTTTTATTCGAAAATGGTGACTTTTCCATCGTTTATATCATACATGCCTCCAAGAATCAATATATCACCACGATCTTCCATTTCTCGAAGTACTTCGCTTTCTTTTCTAATATTATCAATCGTCATGTGTACGTTCTTTATGGCAACCTCATTCACAAAATCTATATTTTTTGAATTTCGTAATGTTGTATCAGTAGGTTCTTTAACGGCCGCAACAGCGGGTTTAATTTTACTAATAAGGGCAGTAAGATTCCCCAATTGCGCATCATCACAAGCTCCTTTGATCGCACCGCAGCTAGTATGACCCAAAACCAGCACTAATTTGGTCCCTGCTAATTTACAAGCGAACTCCATACTCCCTAAAATATCTTCGTTTACAAAATTTCCCGCAACTCTTGCACTAAAAACATCTCCTATTCCCTGATCAAAAATCAATTCTGACGACACTCTCGAATCAATACAACTTAAAATCGTAGCAAAGGGAAATTGTCCACTTTTTGTTTCACTTACTTGCTCTAGAAGATCTCTACCGGCTTTTTTATTCTTCAGAAATCTTTCATTCCCCTCTTTTAGAAGTTGAACTGCCATTTGTGGGGTTATTGCCGCTTGTGTTTCTTTGGTATGCGCTTTCATCTGTTTTTATGTGTTGTTATTTATATTGTAAAAAGAATTCCTAAATAAGCGATTGATACGAAAAACATTATTTAGACCTTCTCGTTTTATTTCTTAAAATTTTATGTCGTCTTTGGCCTTAGTTTAAAAAATTGTATAAAACTGCTGGGATTTTCAATCTCCCCTCTTTCTGAGATCAATTTAATATCTATATGCTTGTTTTTTGCTTTTTCTGAAAAATCCTCCAGAATTTCGATAATATCATTATCCAGATATCTTGTTTTTCTAACGTCTAATGTAAGATAAGTATCTTCTGGTAATTGATCAAGCTCCTTAAGGATAGCCCCTTTGTTAAAAAAGGTAACTTCTTCTGCTAAAGTCATCTTTACTCTATGTTTGCCATTACTAACATCTTCTATATGAAGGAAGTGAGAATTTTGGTAGCTTTTTAAAAGAATAACAGCAATTCCTACCAAAAGACCCAGACCAATTCCTACTAAAAGATCTGTAAAAACAATCCCAACAACAGTTACCGTAAAGGGTAGAAACTGTTTCCATCCAAGTGTATACATTTGTTTGAATAATGCTGGTTTCGCTAATTTATATCCTACAATAAGCAAAACTGACGCTAAAACCGATAGCGGTATCATATTTAATAATCTAGGTATTAAAATCACCGAAATTAAAAGAAAGAAACCATGGATGATTGCAGACATTTTGCTTTTCCCGCCAGACTGAATATTTGCAGAGCTTCTTACTATTACTTGTGTAATTGGTAACCCTCCAATCATTCCAGAAATGATATTTCCCGTTCCCTGTGCCAACAACTCTCTGTTCGTAGGTGTCACATGTTTTTCGGGATCTAATTTATCTGTCGCTTCAACACATAAGAGTGTTTCCAAACTTGCTACTAGGGCAATAGTGAAGGCCGTTACCCAGACATCTGTTCGACCTATAACAGCAAAATTAGGAAAACTAAACTGTCCTAAGAACGAAGACAAATCTCCTGGTATGGGCACACTAACCAAGTGATCTTGCGAGATTGCCAGGTTCTCATGATCTTTGGTAAAAACATAAAAAAGAATTCCTACTACAACTGCAACTAATGGCCCTTGTATTAATTGAAAAATTCTAGCTTTTTTTGTCAATACTTTATCCCATAAGATTAATATGCCGAGACCTATAATTGCAATGATAGTAGCACCAGGGCTTATAAAGTTAATCGAATTGATGATTTCTGAAAAGGTGTTTTCTCCATCTACCTGAATGAAAGCAAAATCCCCTTCTGGATCGACATCATATCCAAAAAAATGCGGAATTTGTTTTAGAATGATTATAATTCCGATACCTGTAAGCATTCCTTTAATTACTGAGGATGGGAAATAATATCCGATAATACCGGCTTTTAATACTCCAAAAATCAACTGGATAATACCGCCGAGTACTACAGCAACCAAGAAATTTTCGTAACCTCCCAGTGCAGCAATAGAACTTAATACTATAGCTGCCAAACCTGCCGCAGGTCCACTTACACCAATTTGAGAACCACTTAAGGCCCCCACAATAATTCCTCCTACGATCCCAGCAATTAATCCTGAAAAAAGAGGTGCTCCACTTGCCAAAGCAATCCCCAAACATAGAGGTAATGCTACAAAAAACACTACAATACTTGCTGGTAAATCATTTTTTAAATTCTTAAAAATGTTCATAGTTATAAAAATTTGTCGTTCTTCCCTATACTTAGGATTAAGAACAATTTGATAAAATAGATTTGAAAAAGATTAGAAAAAAGGAATATCTTCTTTTGCAAAATAAGGACCACTTTTCGAATCAAATGACTAAAGATGTACTATGAAAATTCTGGTGGAGGTGTATTCTTTTCAAGATATACCGAAGAATTGGGGTTAAATAGATCAGGATAAAAGCTATCCACTGAATCTATTAATGAAGAAACTCTATCATCGTTATTCTGAGAAATCTTATCTTTTTCTTTGAGGTCTTCCTTTTCTGAGCTTTCTTTTTCTTTTTGTTCAGAACTTTCAGATTCTTCAATAGCAATAGAGGTCTGATTGTCATCATTGTAAAAATTAATCAAAACAAGACCGTAATTTGAGATATTTAGAAGAAATCCCAAAACAATCAAGTACTTTGCTATGTATAACTTTATCATCATTTAGAAAGGCTAAGGTAGCTAAAATAACAGTATTACTTTCATAATTTGTTAAACGAATTGTAAATCTATTTAATAATTTGTTAGGCTTTTAGATTATTTTCAGAACTTTTCTTATATATCAAAAATATACTAAAATAATCTGTTCTTTGTTTAATAATTAATTAAAGCGGTATTTTAATCGTATTGAAAACTAGTATACCAAATAGAATAGTAATTATAGATGCCCTAAGAGGTTTTGCACTTGCAGGTGTAGCACTAGTGCATATGACCGAACAATATATAGCTTCAGCTCCTACAGACAACTTAATGGAAGTTACGAATGGCACTTTTGATAATATTTTAAGTGGTATTATTGGATTTTTTATCATGGGTAAGTTTTTTGCTTTATTCTCCATTTTATTTGGTTTGAGCTTCTTTATTCAAATGGAATCTGCAGCAAATCGAGGACAAAATTTTGCAGGTCGTTTTCTCTGGAGGGTATTTTTGCTTTTTATCATCGGATACATACATCAAATTTTCTATAAAGGAGATATTTTAACGATCTATGCCCTCTTGGCACCTTTTCTTATTCCTTTTTACAAGATAAATAACAAATGGGTGATACTCATATCGGGATGTTTTTTACTTAGTATTCCAAGATTTATTTCTTACATGATATTAGGTACAGAAAGCGCTTTTGGTTTTTCATCTTTTATGGATTTTAATAGTGAATTGAACACTTCGTACATTAATACACTTAAAGAAGGAAACATAACGGATGTATTTATCGCGAATGCCGGCCAGGGAATGCTACAAAAAATGGATTTTCAAATTAGCTTTTTTGGAAGATTCTATTTAACTTATGGATACTTTCTAATTGGTTTATGGCTTGGTAAAATAGGGTTGTTTCAAAATGTTGAAAACAATATCCCTATGATAAAAAGATGGCTAATTAGAGCATTAGTGTTTTTTATCATTGCTTTATTAATCACCGGAGGTTTATTTGCTTTGGCACCTCAACCTGTTGATTTTAAAAGCTGGATACATGTACTGGGTATTAATGCCTACGACTGGTCTAACATGGCGCTTACTGCCATTATTCTATGTGGTTTTATCTTGATTTACATGAAAAATCGGGGAGGAAAATATTTATCCTTTTTTGCTCCATACGGAAGAATGGCGCTTACAAATTACATCTTTCAATCAATTATTGGTACCTCAATACTGTTTGGATGGGGTCTTGGTTTTCTAGGAAAAATCCAAACTTCTTTTCTTTTTGTTATCGCTATAATTTTAATCGCTTTTCAAACCATATTTAGCAAAATTTGGCTCATCCATTTTAGATATGGCCCGTTAGAATGGTTATGGAGAAGCGCTACTCTGGGCAAACTACAATCATTTAAAAAATGACAATTACAGCTCTCTTAGATCTGTTGCAGGAATCCAACCAATTTTGCCATCGGCAAGTTTAATCTTTTTCCAATTATTTATGGTTTCTGTTACTTGTACCTTAGTTCCTTCATGAAGTTGAAATACTTCTTCACTACGCAAATTTGGTTCGCTCTTTATTGTGGTTTCTTGTGCAAAAATGATAGCAAACTGATTCTTTTTAATGGTATCGTATTGTCTAAATGCAAAAAATAACCCAAACAAACCAAAAAACAGAACCAACCAGGATCCAACAAAAAACAATCTTTTTCTTGAGGAAACATGCGCGGTATAATACAATATAAAAAGTACAACAAACAATATCACGCATATCACTGAAAACCAAGCCCAGTTATCATAGGTGATTGCATTAGTAAGTCTATTAAATATTCTGGAGACAATACCTTCTGGAATTACATCGATCGCATCGATTGTAGCGTTTTGGGCAAAGATTAGGTTATTTTTGATATCATTATCGTTGGGTGCCAACTTTAATGCCTTTTCATAGTAGTAAATACTTGGACCAATATTGGTAAGTTTATAGTGGGCATTCCCTAAATTGTAATACAATGATGCTGATTCTTTGCCAGCATCCAAAACAGATTTGTAAGCATCTATAGCTTCCTGATATTTTTCTTGATTATACAGCGAATTTCCCCTCTGAAATGCTTCTTCATCCTGTGAAAAAGCCATAGCCACTATCAAAAAAATAAATATTTCAAATGCTCTTTTCACTTTTTTCGCAATTTTATAATTGTTTATCCATAGTCGCAATAACTCTAGACGCTTTATCATAGTCCTGTTGCATTGCAGAGCTAGAAGATGGGGTATACCTGGCAAACTCACAGCTTTCTAATAAAGCAATAAACTCTATAGCTACAGTATCATCTACCTCGCGCTCTTTTAGTAATCGTTGTATACGATCTTTACTCATTTCACTTGTTTGAATGTGTAACTTTGCCTTTAGATAATTATGCAGAGCTCTTTCCATTGCTATATAAAATTCTTTCTGATTGCCTAAATTTTTCTTGGCTTCAGACAAATATTTTCGAGCCAGTTTATCTGCTTTACGCACTCTGTTCCCGCTCACATCACTCAATCGTTGTTCTCTCCTTTTTCCGAAGAATAAAAACAAGGGTATCGCCAGCAAAGGAGCTGTTAGAGACACCCAGAACGTTGTAGATTTAAAAAAATGATCTTTTTGAATGGGTTGTAAATTTGCATTCAACTTCAAAAACCTAAATTGATTGCCGGTTTGTGTCACTGGTTTTTTACCTCTTACTACAGACTCATTCGTAGTAACAACATCTCCTCCATCAGGACCCGTTTTAACATTGATAATAATCTCGTCAGAAGTAATTCGCTTATAGGTTTCGGTCTTTAGATCAAAATACGTAAATGAAATCGAAGGTATTGGATATTTACCTTTATATTGCGGTACTAAGGTGTAGGTGTCGGATATATTTCCACCCATCCCTGTTAAATTTGTTCTTACTCTTTCATTATGCTCAGGTTCGTATTGTTCTAAACCATTTGGAACAGTTAATTTGGGCAGATCAAACAATTTTAAATTACCGTTACCAGAAACTAACACTTTTGCGTCAAGAGACTCAGTAGCATCCAAGGTGGTTTTATTAACAGTAACTTCAAAATCGAATGACCCTACAGCACCAGAAAAGTCATCGGGCTTACCTTTCTCAGGTAAAGGCTTTACATTTATGGTTCTGTTACCCGCGGCCACCGTTTTATTAACAGTTGAATACAGTCTACCACCAAAAATATCCCTTCTTTTGGTTGGAACATCTACAGAAACAGTCAATGTAAGTGGTTCTATATTCAATTTTCCTGTTTTTTGAGGATACAATACGGTTTTACGAAGCACTACAAAGCGATAAGGTTCTCCGTTATATTGGCCATTTTCGATCTTGAGCTGTTTCATATCAATAGCCTGGCTCCAGAAATCACTATATTTTGGGCTATCCAATTCTCTCCAATTACTTACACTAATCCGTGGACTGACATAGAGTTTATAAACTACTGTGATTGCCTCATTGAGGTAAGGATCAGCTTTAGAAACTTCAGCAACCAAATGTAAATTCTCACTGGCCAGAAAATCAGTATCGTTGCCATCTTTTGGTTTATCAACCGCCCCTGTTACCTCTACAGTGACAGGTAGTGTTTTGTAGGTCTGACCATCTATCTCTATCGTAGCTTGTTTTATCGTAAATTTTCCTCTTTTTGTGGGTTCTAAGAAATAACTAAATGTTTTAGCATAGGATCTTTTCCCATTAATCCAGGAGTTACTAATAGATTGGTTTGGCCCACCAACTACTGTAAATCCCGAGAACGAAGGAGGGGTAAAGTTGTCGCCATCCTTGTTCATTTCAAAATCTATGCGTAACCTTTCGTTAATTCCTAGCTTATTCTTACTTACTTTGGCCTCAAATTTAACTTGTGCTAAGGTAAGCTGACTTATCGCCAGAACTACTGTTAGAAAAATTAGTTTTAGTTTCATCTTATTCTCTTTCATTTAAACCTTCAATAGCATTGAAAGTAAGGTTGCAAAAGTGTTACCAATCTTTTTCAGTTTTCACTTTGGACCCCTGCGCTTTTTTTGCATTAATCTTATCCTGCACCTTTTTTTCTTCGTTATTCATTGCCTCAAGTAGGCTTTTTACTTGTTGAGGAGATAATTGACCTTGAGGCCTTTGAGGTTGCTGCTCTTTAGGCTCTCCTTGCTCATCTTTTTCATCTTCTCCCTGATCTCCTTTATTTTTTTGATCATCCTTAGGTTCATCTTTTTCATCTTCTCCCTGATCTCCTTGATCCTTTTGATCATCTTTATTATCTCCATCGTCACCTTTCTTCTCTTCTTTATCATCACCGTCCTTTTGATCCTTGTCATCTTCTTTTTGATCCTGATCCTGCTGATCCTGGTTTTGATCTTTTTGATCCTGGTCCTGATCGTTCTGTTGCTGTTGCTGTTCTAACATCTTTTTTGCCAACGCCAGATTATATCTGGTTTCGTCGTCTTTTGGATTGTTTCTTAACGCATTTTTATAAGCTTCAACTGCTTCTTTATATTTTTTTTGTTCCATATAGGTGTTCCCTTGATTATGAAACGCCTTATGTTTTTCTGACTTAGTTGCATTTGTTGCCTTTGTAGCTTCTGTATAACGTAAAGTCGCTTCATCATATTTTTCAGAACCATAATAAGCATTTGCTAAATTATATTTAGCTATCGGACTCACAGGATTTGTAGCAATAGCTTTTCTGTACTCGCCTTCCGCTTTAGGAAAATTTCCATGATCGGTCAACAATTCGTTTCCTTGAGCTATATATTGTTTTGCTTCTTTGGCGGCTTCTTCAAGTTGCTTTTCCTGTGAAAAGATCATCCCAAATTGAAAACAAATTATGATAACTACGTATTTTTTCATTTTACTGTTCATTAAACAGATTTAGTTTTTTGACCCAGGATGTTTTTCTCTCTAACAAGAAAATATCCAAAAATAGTAACAACAATCCTGCTCCAAGAAACCACTGAAATTGGTCTTTAAAATCTGCAAATTGCTTAGCTTCAAATTCCTTCTTATCCATGTTCTGAAGAATCGTTGTGACTTCTTCCACTACATTGGCTGTATTTTTACCATCAATGTACGTGCCATTTGCTTCTTTGGCAATTTCCTGTAAAGTTGTCATATTTAACTTGGTAATTACTGTATTGCCTTGATTATCTTTTTTGTAACTCTGAACAATTCCATTCCTTTTAATGGGAATTGGTGCTCCTTTTTCAGATCCTACCCCGATGGTAAATATCTTGATTCCTTCTTTTGAAGCTTCTTCGGCTATGGTTTTTACATTTCCTTCATGATCTTCGCCATCACTTACCAAAAATAATACTCTATTGGTTTGCTCCTCGTCGTTATAATAGGTTTTTGCCAACTCTATCGCCTCATAAATTGCCGTACCTTGCGAAGAAAGCATATCGGTATTCATCGCCTGTAAGAACATTTTTCCAGAAGCGTAATCGGTAGTAATAGGTAATTGTGGGAATGCACTACCAGCATAGGCAATAATACCTATTCTGTCACTCGCCAGATTATTAATAATCTGTGTAATAAGCTGCTTAGATTTTTCTAATCTATTAGGTGCTATATCTTCTGCCAACATACTTTTGGAGACATCTATCGCAAAAACCACATCGACTCCTTCGCGTTTTACCGTTTCTAGTTTGGTGCCTACCTTGGGATTAACCAGGGCCAAAACAAAACATGCCAAAGCAAGACTAATCACAATAATCTTTAAGATCGATTTAAAAACAGACTGATTTGGACTTAATTTTTTAAGCAACGAAGCATCTGCAAATTTCTTTTGTGTGGTTTTTTTCCATATCAAAACTCCCAAAAAGAGTAGTATAAGTATTGGGATACCCAATAGCAACCAAAAATATATTTTTTCTTCTAATAAGTACATGTATTAGTCCATAGTTTTTAGTAGTCAGTACATAGTTTTTCAATGAAATTGTCCCAGTTACTTCTTGAACTCCCTAGTATGATGATTCCTTTTTTCAAATTTTTAAATAAAACTTCTAAACACAGTATACCGTAATAAAAACTCCATAAAAATTAACAATCCGGCCAACAATACCAAGGATCTGAATTTCTCTTCGTAATTATAGAATTTAAACTCTTCGATATCTGTCTTTTCCAATTTATCAATTTCTTGATATATCTGTTCTAATTTTTTGTTATTTGTTGCTCTAAAATACTTGCCTCCGGTAGCTTTTGCTATTTCTTTAAGTAAATCTTCGTCGATTTCTACCTGAACTCTGCCATATTGAAAAGATCCATTAGGAAGCAATGCCACGGGGGCCAATGCCATTCCATTAGTTCCTAAACCAATCGTGTAGGTCTTGATGCCATATTCAACTGCTAATTCTGAAGCAATTTTTGGATCGATGAATCCTGCATTATTAGAACCATCGGTAAGTAAAATGATGACCTTGCTTTTAGCTTTACTGTCTTTAAGTCTATTAACCGAAGTAGCCAATCCCATTCCGATAGCGGTACCGTTTTCCAGAACATTATCATATTTCACATCCTTCATACTGCTAAGGACGATAGACTTATCACTGGTTATAGGTGTTTTGGTAAAACTCTCTCCGGCATAAATAACCAAACCAATACGGTCATTTGGTCTGCCTTTTACAAACTCTGCTGCAACATCCTTTAGTGCTTCCAATCGATTAGGTCTAAGGTCTTTTGCCAGCATACTTGCCGAAACATCGATTGCCATTACAATATCTATACCTCTGGTAGTCTTAGTTTTGGTAGAAACGTCTACTGTTCTTGGTCTGGCCAAGGCAGTAATGATTAATGACATAGCTGCAAGCCTGAGAACAAACAAAATAGGCTTTAGCTTGGCAAGTAGGCTTCCTGAAGCTTTAAACCCTTTGATACTAGATATTTTTAATTCAGCTTGCTGCTTATTACGTTTCCAGATAAACCATGCAATTGCCAGTGGTAGTATTAAAAATAACCAGAAAAACTGTGGGTTCTCAAATGTAAAATTTTCAAACATGGTTATTTGGCATTTCTTAGTTCAACAGAATTAATAATACGTTGCGCAACATCTTTTGCATAACGATCGTTAATATCATAAATTACTGTTATTTGCTGAAACCCTCCTTTTTCTGCAAAATTCAACATCACGTATTCATTTTTTTTGGTCTCATTCTGGACAACATTTTTTACATCAAAGTTTCCGAAAACCTTAATTCCTTTTGCTCCTCCCAATGTTTGATACTCTTCATTTTTTACCGTGATATTCTTCGCTCCTTGCCCTTCCAGATATCCAACTACTCCTTCAACCGCTTTATTGAGATCTACTTGAGTTTGCTGTTGATAAGACATGGTAGTTACCACAATATAAAAATTCCCGAGAATACTACCATAAGTAAATGTTTCATTTCCTTTAAGGATCTGTTTCTGCTCTTCTGTTAGTTTGAAATTATTTCGGAGTAAAACCTTGGGAGTAGCTATAGTAACCGGCGGAGAACCGTATGCACTGGTTATCCATTGTGTTTCTGCCAGTTCTTTTGTGGGATGCCCCAGCAAGGTATCTTTAACAATATCGTATCCTTTTATCGCAATAAAAATAATTAGAGTGGTCGCCACCACCCCCAATCCAGCCAGGCTTCCAAATATTATTTTTTTTCTCCGTTTTTTTTCTGCAACCGTTCTTCTATACTCTTCATCGGCAAGTAATTCTTCCTCTGTTGGTTCAGGAATGGCTTCTTTTGTTTCGGTGATCACGCGTTCAATTACATTTCGATCAGCCTTTGCAGTTCCTATATCGGGTTTTGATCTTGCAAACTTTGCCATATCAGCTGTCTTAAGAACGCTTTTAAGTTCCTCGATTGTGTGTTTATCCAGATTTAGAGATCCTGATTTTATTTCTTCATCAAGACGAATAATTAATTCATCTGTAGTACTTTCTAACGCGTGGTCGTATACCTCTTCGTCAATATACCTACGCGCAGTTTCACTTAATCGTGAATAGTACTCTTTATGAGAGTCTTTCTCTAATAAATGAGATTCGTCGATACGCCTTAACGCCATCATTGCTCTTTCATAGGGAGGCAATTCTTCTTCTTTGGCTTCTTTTCGTTTCTTTCTTCTGAAAACAAAAAAGGCAATAAAGCCTAGTAGTAGTAGAGGAACAAGTACCCACCAGATATATTTTTTCCAATTCAAGAAAGATGTATCGACAGTTACCAAAGGTTTAATTTCAAACATTTTCTGTTTGGTAGTATCTACGAGCACTTCTCTTACCTCAACTTTAATCGAATCTGTGTAAAAAATCTGATCACCTATCATCACTTTTTGCCGCGGAATTGTATACTTGCCAGAGTCAAACTGCGTTAATGCATACTCTTTGGTTAATCCCAGTTGGCCTGCTCTTTTCGCGGTGTCAATTTTATAGGATTCGATTACTTCTAACGGGGTAAATGTTTGTCCTTCGGGAAAAACAACGATTTGAGTAGAATCTGCCTCAACTTGCATTTTATAACGAATTTCTTCACCAATTTTGATTGATGTCGAATCGATTGTGGCAGAAACCTGGGCAAAGCTCGTTTTGGCAAAAAGTAATAAGAAGGACATCAGCAACATCCCCCTAGCCCATTTCAAAGGGGGAAATGACAATTGTGTATTTTTGAAATTTTCTTTCATGTTAACAGTTTCCAGCCTACGCTGGAATGACAAAAAATGGTTTATCCTCTTCTTTTAAAATAGCCTAATAATTTTTTAACGTAACTTTCATCCACTCTACTACTCAATGACCCTGCTCCACTTCTGGTAAAACTATCTCTGAAATAAGCTACCCGTTCCTGATAATATTTACTATAATTTATACGTGTTTTTTTTGATCCTGTGTTTACAAGCATTAGTTCGCCAGTCTCTTCGTCCTCCATTTGCACCATTCCTAAATTTGGAATCTCTTCTTCTCTTCTATCATATACCCTGATGCCGGTCACATCATGTTTCCCCCCAACGATCTTGAGTGTTTGTTGATAATCATCAGTGATAAAATCTGAAAGTATGAAAACAATTGCTTTCTTTTTCATCACATTAGACAAAAACTTCAGCGCTTCTGTGATATCGGTCTTTTTGCTCTTAGGTTCGTATTCTAGTAACTCTCTGATAATTCGAAGGACGTGCGATCTTCCTTTTTTGGGTGGAATGAATAATTCTATCTGATCTGTAAACAGGATCAGGCCTATTTTATCATTATTCTGGGTAGCCGAAAAAGCCAATGTAGCAGCAATTTCAGTAATAACCTCTTTCTTGAACTGCTGCTGTGTTCCAAAAAACTGGGAGCCAGAAACATCGACCATGAGCATCATAGTGAGCTCTCTCTCTTCTTCAAATACCTTAATGTAGGGTTCGTTATAGCGAGCCGTTACATTCCAATCGATATTGCGCACATCATCTCCAAATTGATACTGTCGCACTTCACTAAAGGTCATACCACGCCCTTTGAAGGTTGAATGATATTCTCCTCCAAAAATATGGTCACTTAAGCGACGCGTTTTAATTTCAATTTTTCGAACTTTTTTTAGTAACTCTTTAGTATCCATGTTTCTTTTTGTCATTCCGCACTTGATGCGGAATCTATCGAATCATACTTTTTATCAAATTATAATGAAGATTCCTGCCTTCGCAGGAATGACAACACTATGGTACTTCAATCTCATTTACGATCTTATTAATAATGTCTACAGAGGTTACATTTTCGGCTTCGGCTTCATAAGTAATACCAATACGATGACGTAATACATCATGAACAATAGCGCGAACATCTTCTGGGATTACGTATCCTCTTCTTCGAATAAATGCGTAGCATTTTGCTGCAGTGGCCAAATTAATACTACCACGAGGTGACGCCCCAAAACTTATTAAAGGTTTAAGCTCTTCTAACCCATATTTTTCTGGATAACGTGTAGCAAAAATGATATCAAGAATGTATTTTTCGATCTTCTCATCCATATATACCTCTCTAACTGCCTTTTGTGCATTTAAAATTTGCTCTAAAGATATTACGGGATTTACCTGCTCGAATGATCCTTTAAGGTTCGCGCGAACAATAAGTTGTTCTTCATCTAATTTTGGATAATCGATTACTGTTTTTAGCATAAAACGATCCACCTGGGCTTCTGGTAAAGGGTAAGTTCCTTCCTGTTCTACCGGATTTTGAGTTGCCATCACCAAAAATGGTTTGTCCAATATGAAGGTTTCATCACCAATAGTTACTTGTTTCTCTTGCATCGCTTCTAGCAAAGCACTTTGTACTTTGGCAGGAGCACGGTTAATTTCATCTGCCAAAACGAAATTAGCAAAAATGGGTCCTTTCTTAATAGAGAAATCATTCTCCTTCATATTGAAAATCAATGTACCCACTACATCTGCAGGTAACAGATCCGGTGTAAACTGTATCCGACTAAAGCTACCATGTACTGCTCTGGCCAAAGTATTAATAGCTAACGTTTTTGCTAATCCAGGAACTCCTTCTAATAAAATGTGACCCTGACCTAGTAGTCCAATAAGTAGACGCTCTACCATATGTTTCTGACCCACAATTACCTTATTCATTTCTAAAGTAAGTAAATCTACAAACGCAGATTCTTTCTCTATTTTCTGGTTGATTGAAGCAATATCAATAGAACTGTTTTCTTCCATCTATTTTGTATTTTTAAAGCGTGAATTTAATACTACTTATTCAGCAATGCAAATTGTTAAAATATTTTTCGACTTCTTGTTAATTCTTGGTTAAATATAGACCATGTGTACCTTAAATTTACAGTATATTTAAACTCTGTTTTGAAAAAAATCCAAGACACAACAATACACATCATTTTTCAATAATGCGCCTAGAAAAGACTATAACCAAATGCTAGTGTTGCACTTTTTTTAAGAAATTATATCATCTATGAAAACAGCATTAATTACAGGAGCTACCAGCGGAATCGGAAAATCTACCGCTATAACCCTCGCAAAGCATAATATTAACCTCATTATTTGTGGAAGAAGACAAGATCGATTAGACAATTTACAACAAGAATTGAGCAAAATTGTAAAAGTTCATACACTTTGTTTTGATGTTAGAGATAAAGAAAAGGTGTTTGAAAGTATAGAAAACCTACCTACAGAATTTAACACCATAGATATCCTAGTCAATAATGCTGGAAACGCGCATGGGTTGGACCCTATCCAAACCGGAAGTATTGACGACTGGGATGCTATGATTGATATTAATGTAAAAGGGTTATTATACGTTTCTAAAGCGGTAATTTCTAAAATGATTAACCAAAAATCTGGGCATATTATCAATATTGGTTCTATTGCAGGAAAAGAAGTGTATCCAAATGGAAACGTGTATTGTGCCAGCAAACATGCGGTAGATGCTATTAATAAAGGTATGCAAATGGATCTTAACCCCTACGGAATTAAAGTAGGAGCTATTCATCCCGGATTAGTGGAAACTGAATTTAGTAATGTACGTTTTAAAGGTGATGATAAAAAGGCTGACAGCGTATACGACGGTTTTGATCCACTAACTCCAAATGATATTGCCGATATTATTGCATTTGTCGTAACGAGACCTTATCATGTTAATATTGCCGATTTGATTGTATTCCCAACTGCGCAAGCGAGTAGTACAATAGTTAAGAAAAGCTTTGACTAATTTTTAATTTTCTATTTTTATTATTTATTGAATATGGCTCATTATAAATCGTTTGAAGAATTAGAAATTTATAAATTAGCAAGAGTTCAATGTGATGAAATTTGGGGATTAATTATTTCAACCGCTCTTGGTAAAGATTACAAATTGCGAGAACAAATTAATGGTTCTTCGGGTTCAGTAATGGATAATATAGCCCAAGGATTTGGTAGGGGCGGAAATAAAGAATTTATTAATTTTTTGAGCTATGCCAGAGGATCTTGTTCAGAAACCAAAGCTCAATTGCAACGGTCATTGGATAGAAACCATATTACTATTGAAGATTACTCGCGGTTATCCAATAAATCACAAGAATTAATAGATCAGATTTCAAGATTTATCAACTATCTTAAAAAATCTGAAAGAAAGGGTGCGAAATTTGATTAATAAATAATAAAAATATTGAATATCCGTAATATATCATATACCATAATCGTCAACCTGAACTCGTTTCAGGTTCTCATTACAACTGATTGTTTATGAACGAAATGAGATTCCGAAATAAACCTGCCTACCTGCGGTAATGCAGGCAGGTTCGGAATGACGCTAAAGAATTACATTATTACATATTACGGATAATCACAATAAAAATTAAAGAATAAAGAATCTTGTAGTGATCAATAAGCGCCTTCTTATTAAAAACCTACTGGCCCATAATGACGAAAACAGTTTTTATGATAAGAAGCGTAAGCTCAATATTGGCGAAAAGGAAGGCAAAGCGAAATTCCTGAAACATATCTGTGCCTTAGCGAATTCTAATCCTAAAAACAACTCATATATCGTAATTGGAGTTGAAGATGAGGACAATCAAATTGTTGGCGTCGATTTTTTTGACGACAGTAAAATACAAAACCTGGTCAATGCTTATTTAGACAATCCTCCATTGGTTGCATACGAGAATATTCCTTTTCCTCATTTGCCTAGTGATAAGGTAGTAGGTCTTGTTTCAATTCGACCTCTTGAGGGTAAACTGTGCGCACTTCGTAAAAACATTTGGAAATATTATGGCGGCACAGTTTTTCTTAGAGATGGCAGCATAAGTATGCCCAAAGTATTTGATATCGAAATTAAAGATGTTAATTCAGAAATCGTTAGTGCTATAGAAAGTCATGCGCAGAACAACATAGAGCTTACACTCGATGGAGTTTTTGATTTTATGAATTCAAGAAAAGATTACAATCCCAATTACAAAGTATTCAAAGAGTATTTTGTGGTGTGTTGGGCGGCAAAAGAAAAAAGACAAAATGGTGAAATATATTATTCTAGAGTTGATATCGAATTGATTAATGAACATGTAAAGCTTTTTTATTCAGAATTGGATGAAGTAAGTATTGCTTTGTCAGATGATCAATTTAAAATTATCGAATATGTACAGTTGGGCCTTCAAGATACCTACAGATACTATCCTTTAGAGGAGGTTGTAATTACATTTAAAGATAATGCCAGTTATGACATAGAAAGTAAACTTCTTTTTGAACCTCCTCAATTTGATCGCAAAACATTATTTCATTTATATAACAGTAATAACACGTTAATTGAAAAATTAAAGAACAAAATACCACTAACAAAAAACGAAGAAAAAGATATACGTAACCTTCCTGCTACGTATCTCCTATGCTATTTTAATAATTTTAGTGAAGCCATAGAAAGATTAGAGGAGGCCAAAGCATATTTGAAATCCTATGATAATGAGATTTATTCTTCGTATAAGGAAAGTATAAGAATTCTCAGAAAAGTAAGATATAGTTAGAGTTTTTACTCCTTCAGTTAGTTAAAATAGAGCACTTAGAAAACTATGTTTTTATAAAAAATACAAATAAATGAGCAGAACCCTAGTTATTGGAGACATGCATGGTGCCCTAAAAGCATTACAACAAGTACTTGAAAAAGTAAAAATAACCACAGATGACAGACTAATTTTTTTGGGAGACTACGTAGATGGTTGGAGTCAAAGCGCACAGTTGGTTTCTTTTTTGATTGAACTCAAAGAAAAACAGAATTGTTTATTTATAAGAGGTAATCATGACGAGCTTTGTTATCACTGGCTCACAAAAAAAACGTATAATCCAGAGTGGATTAAGCATGGTGGGCAAACAACTATGGATTCTTATTCGAAACTATCTCAAGAAGAAATTAATGCACATCTTCAGTTTTATGAAAATCTTACCAACTTTCATATAGACGATCGTAATCGACTTTTTCTACATGCGGGATTCACAAATCTTCACGGTCCCGATAGAGAGTATTTTAGTAAGTTGTTCTATTGGGACAGAACATTATGGGAGATGGCACTTTCTATAGATACAGATCTCAAAAAAACAGACCCCAGGTACCCAAAAAGATTACTACTTTTTGATGAAATCTATATCGGTCATACACCTGTAACCAGAATAGGCAAAACTACGCCAGCTCAAGCTACCTGCGTTTGGAATATTGATACCGGTGCAGCCTTTAAAGGTCCTTTAACCGCCATCGATATTGATACCAAAGAATTCTGGCAAAGCGATCCTGTGCATACACTTTATCCTGAAGAAAATGGAAGGAATTAATTAATTAATTTTCCATCAATCATTCTATTTCGTAGCTTTAGGACACAAATTTAAAATCAATTTAACTATGGGGATTTTTGACGAAATAAAGAAGAAACTAAGCCACGAGTTTATAGATATTGTAGAATGGTTAGACTATACCGATGATACCATTGTTCACAGGTTCGAACGCTATCAAAACGAAATAAAGAATAATGCCAAGCTTATAGTAAGGGAAGGACAAACTGCAGTTTTTATTAATGAAGGGCAACTTGCCGATGTGTTCACACCAGGAACCTATACATTAAACACAAAGAACCTTCCGATTTTGACTACGCTTAAAGGTTGGAAATACGGTTTCGATAGTCCGTTCAAAGCAGAAGTATATTTTGTGAATACCCACTTATTTACCGATGAAAAGTGGGGAACCAAAAATCCAATTACGCTTAATGATGAGCGTTTTGGTCTGGTTGAGATAAGAGCTTTTGGCACCTATGCATTTAAAATTAATGACGCAGGTAAGTTTATAATTGATATCGTAGGTACAGATGCTAATTTTACCAATTTTGAAATCAATGAACACCTTAAGAGCCTGATATCAACCCGTTTTACAGATACTATTGGCGAAGCAAACTTGCCTATAGAGTTGTATGCGGCCAATACTTCAGAATTATCTGAAACTTGTCTTGAAGTCATGCAACCTGAATTCAATTCTGTAGGCATCTCACTGGAAAAATTCTTTATCGAAAATGTCTCCATGCCAGAAGAACTTAAAAAGGAGATTTTTGAATACAGTAGAATCGACAAACTTGACCTGGATAAACTCACCAAATTTAAAACTGCCAAAGCTATTGAAGCCGCAGCGGCTAATGAGGGTGGTACTGCAGGAGCAGGAATGGGTATGGGAATGGGGTTTGTACTGGCGCAACAAATGGGAGGTATGATGAATCCTATGAGTAGTCAACCAAAAGCTACTTTACCTCAACAAAATACTCCTGTGGCTCCACCACCAATGCCTGTACAAGTGCAATATTTTTATGCCAGCAATGGTCAACAAGCTGGCCCTGTATCTTTTGATCGATTAAAGGCTTTGTTTGCCAACAGAACAATTAATAGAGACTCTTTAATATGGAAACAAGGAATGGCTGATTGGACAGCTCTTAAAGATATTGAAGAACTAAAATCATTCCTTGGTGGTAGCACTCCTCCTCCACTACCTGGAAATTAATACAACTTCTGAAAATAGTAAAAGATCCCGGCTAGCGTTTATGGAAGAAGAAAAAAAGAAAGTAGTTTCAGAACTAAAAAAAGCCTGTATAAACTGTGGGGCAGAATTAAAATACAAACCTGGTACTACCAATATCACTTGTGAGTATTGCGGACATGAGGAAATCATAGTTCAGGATCAAGACGGATTTAAAGAGCTTGAACTTAAACCTTATCTTGATGAAATGGGCTCGCAATCACATTCTCAGGAAATCATGATGTTGCATTGCAAAAATTGTGGGGCCAATCAACATATCGAAGAAAACTATAAATCCCTACATTGTGTTTACTGTACAATGCCATTGATTGTTGAAGATGCCTACAAAGAAGACTGGATTTTGCCAGGTGCTGTTCTGCCTTTTCAGTTTGATCAAAAAAAATCACATCAGATATTTTCTAAATGGGTGAAAGGATTATGGTTTGCTCCAAACAACCTTAAAAAAGCAGCATTAGACCCTCAGAACACCAAAGGCTTATACTTACCCTACTGGACTTTTGATGCGCAATTACATGCTACATATACTGGCGAACGTGGTGATTATTACTATGTTAGTGTGCCTTATACTACTACGGTTAATGGAAAAACCGTTCGAAGAACGCGACAAGAAAGAAGAACCCGATGGACTCCTGCGAGCGGAAACATCAATGGTTTTATAGACGATACTTTGATTAAGGCTTCTCATCAAAAAAAGAATGCTATTCCGTCAAAAATCTCAAATTGGAATTTGGATTCGCTCCAACCGTTTAATACCAGTTTTCTATCTGGCTTTGTCACCGAAAAATATACTATTCCTTTAAAAGATGGTCACCTGTCATCTACCAAAGAAGCAGAGAAAATTGCAATTTCCTGGGCCAGACGAGATATTGGTGGAGACACACAGCGTGTACATGATGTAGATATGAGTTTAAGCGAGCAAACTTTTAAACATATTCTATTACCAGTTTACATAAGTGCTTACCGATACAGTGGGAAAAAATATAATTTCTTTGTGAATGGTCAAACAGGAACCATTTCTGGCAGCAGGCCATATTCTTTTTGGAAGATATTCTTTTTTGTAGTGTTTATTATTGTTCTTGTTACAATATTAATTTTTATATCATCATAAAAACCTTAGCTGATTATTGACTATTGAAACGAATAATTTCATAAACTGTTCCATTCATATCGGGACATAGACTTTCTCTCACTATAAAAAAGACTTGTTGATCTTTTGTGAATTTTTGCTGTAAAGTTTTAAAATCCTCTACATTACCTCTCAAAAAACCAAAAGTAATCTCTTGTCCCGAAGAAATTAAATTTACAATACCAGAGCCAGAACCAGTCACTTCATTAACTTTTATGACTGTAGTAGCTTTATATGATTTGCCGCAAATTTCTTTATCTTTAAAAACCCCTACAACAGAGCCGGTAAGATACACTGTGCCCGGTTCAATCTGATTATTAGTGTCCACGTCACCAAATTTTGGTTTTTCCACTTTTGGTTTATCAGTATTTGTCTTTTCTTTTTCCTGTGCAGCACTATTTGATTTACAAGAAAACAATACAGATATTAATATAATGTATACTATTTTATTCATGATCTTAAAATAAAAAAAGGAGCTGATATAATCAACTCCTTTTGAATAATATTTAGAATCTTTTAAAGATGATTTATCTTCTCACAAGTTTCACATTTGCAGAAAATGTATCACTAGTAATCTTTGCAAAATAGAATCCTGGTGTCATTCCGGATGCATTCCAGTCAAATACAGTTGAGTCTGTATCTAAACCAGATTTTTGATAGACTAGATTACCGGTAATATTAAAAATACTGATATCTACTCGCTCTTGTATTTTTAGATCTTTTAAATTAAATCTAAACACATCAGAAGAAGGATTAGGGAACACTAAAGCACTCGTTTTTCCTTCTAATGTAGCTAAAGGCTCTTTATTAAGTTCTGTGCCAATACCTGCACCAGCATCATCAATTTCTCCATAAATCTGAAACACCTGATCGTAGGGGCCTCTACCAAAAGCAGACGTTACAGGGGTCCAATCTAGTGCTCCTGCACCAAATAAATTACCTGGATCCTTCAGATGAGACTCCTGGCCAATTCCTGCATTTTGAGCAGACCAGAACCATTGTTGCTGTGCCGCACCAAAGGCCAAATTAGCATAAACCGTTATCCAATAAGTTCCACTTTCTATGGTAACCGCTGAAGGAAGTAACAAGTTCATATTAGTATCATTTAGCTCAGAAATCGGTACAATTTCGCCACTATTATATACTTCATCACCAGGAACGCCACCGTTATCAGCATAAATTATCACTGTTGCGCTAGTTAATTCAGGTGAGTTATTTGCGCCTCCAAACGCCAAAATCCTTTCAATAGTCCAGCTATTTCCTTCAGGAATTGTAAAATCGTCTGCTGATTGTACTAAAGCACCAAAATCAAGGAAATTTTGTGATGGTAATGAAGAAACTGCTGCTGCATTTTGCTGGTATATCGCAAACTCAGAAATTGAAACAGTAAATCCTTCAGCAACCTGCTCATTTCCAGAAGTAGCAATTAAACCAATAGTAGCATCACCAAGACTATCAGGAGCAAAAGAGAGTGTGATGGTATTACCGTTTAATGATGCGGTCACCAACTCTGGGTTTGAATTCGTAAACTCTATATCTATAGGATTTCCATTGGACTGTACAAATAAATCGGTAACATCTATTTCGATATCTTCGCTATTCTCAGCCACTAAAAGATCCGGTAATAGATAAGCAACACTTAAAGTGTTTTCTGGTAATTGATTGAAAATAGGAAACCTCGCACTATATAAACCATTACCATGAGCAGAAAGTGCAATAAATCCATCCTTACGAGTCTTTACTTCATCTGTAACAGCATTACCAATTGCAAAAGGTTCTTTTATCCAACGAGTTCCCTCACCATTTAATCGATTTGTATAATACAGACCAGTACTTGTAGCTGCGTATACTTTTTGTAATCTTGATCCAAAAAAACCTTGACTACCTCCTAAAAACGCAGTACTTCTTACAGAAGGTCCGTTTCCGGTTCCATCTGCATTTTCCTCTAAATTACCACTAATATTAGTCCAAGTATCTCCTCCATTTTCGGTAAGGAATAAACTAATAACGCCATAGTTTGAAAAAGTTACTATTACTCTGTCTGCATCTGAAGGATCAACGTTAATATCGTTTACAAATCCAACCGGCAACCCTTTTCCTGTAGTAATATCAATCGCTTCCTGTCCATCAAGATTTGCATTATCCATTCTATACACCTGACCTCCATTGGTACCATAGTACAATCTGTTTGCCACAGGATAATCAGAAACATCTAAAGAAGTAATAGAAGTTCCGGAAGGTGTATCAGAATTAGGAAGATCAACCCAATTGACTGTCGCGAATGCATTTGAGAATAATGGAATCTCATCTAAATTGTTGTTTCTCCAAATTCTATTACCCGCCGGTAAGTACATAATATTGTCATTATTTGGATCTAAAACGAATGGAGCAACAAATGCCAGATTATTAGCCCCTGCAGGTCTAACTCTTGTAAATGATTCAAATTCTCCTGTCTCATTAAAATTAAATCTGTATACATTTCCTCTTTGAGAAGAAACGTATCTAGTTCTGCCTCCATCGGCAATTGCGTTATAAGAACCATCCCCTCCAAAATCTTCTATCCAGGGTGCAGTAGGATCTGTAGAATCAGTAAACCAGGTTCCATTATCTTGAAAACCTGCTACCAAATCATCAGAATTAGCTTCTGGATCGAAAGAAACATGATAAGGCTGAGTGGTTAAGTAGCCATTATTTAACGATGTCCAATCTACAGGCTCTTCTGCAGAAAGAGAAGTAGTTATATCTTCGGTAACCGCTACTCCACCATCACTACCAGACAATACTTTGTTGGGATTCGATGGATAGAAAAGTAACGCATGTTGATCGGGATGCTGACCAGGATAAGTACTTACATTATTGATAGGTGAATATCCACCTATCCAGCTTTCTTGACCCGTAGGTGTAGTAAAACCAGTAGTAGATCTATAAATATTTGTTCCTCCAACGAACATCAAATTTGGATCTGCAGGACTAACCTCAATCACCATATTGTAACCTCCTTGAAGGTTTAAGTTTCCTACTGACCCTCCTATTGTTGTTGGAAGATTTGCACTTAGGTCTGTCCAAGTTTCTTCGGGAGTAGTAGCAGTTGAGTCATATTTTAATAATAAAGCAGTAAGGCCCGGAACACCGATTGCCTCGGTGAAGAAATATACTGTATCTTCATTAGAAGGATCTGCTTCCATTACTGTTCTTCCATACTGCCCTGATAATTCAGATAAAATATTAGGTGAAATTTCTGTCCATGTATCCCCATCTGTAGAAGTGAAATAACCATTATTTGGATCACCCTCAGAATCTAAAGCTGCATAAATTTTACCAGATGGAGTAATCATTACTTCACCCTTACTATCAAATCCTCCACTTAAAACCTCTGTAAAGGTTCTTCCATCATCCTGAGATCTTTGTATTCCAAGAATAGTACCCGCATAGATGTCTCCGTTAGTGGGGTTTATAGCAATAGAATTTATAAGATCCAAAGCACCAAAACCTCTTACATCGTTATCATTGGTGGCTTCGAGAAGTCTAAATGTTCTTCCGCCATTTACTGATTTGTAAATACCCTTACCTTGATAGAATGCTCCACCTGCTCCTGCAGAATTACCAAGACGTTCACCAGAACCATAATACCAGATTCTTTCTTTTCCTGGTCTTGGATCCTGCACAATACACGTAATGCTAGGAGACTGTCTACTGTTAGTCACCTTCCTCCAGGTTTGTCCTCCATCTGTAGAGCGCCATAATCCACCAGACACTCCACCGGCAAGAATGATATTCTCGTTAGTGCGATCAATAGCTAATGCTCTAGTTCGACCACCTACATTAAAAGGACCTCTATTCTTCCAATATGAAAAACGAGCAGCCTTTGATGATTTTGCGGCAGACGCAATAGCTTGTTTTGAATCATTTCCGATAGCAATCTTACTAGAAAATTTAAGCTCTGCCTCTCTTTTAAGAATTTTACCGGTTTTTGGATCTTCGAATCGACCAAACTCCCAATCATATCTATCAATTGCGTTATCACCTACAGCTTGAATATCTGCTGTATTATCATGAAGCTTGGACATTTTATAAGCCTTATGACCTTGATTATGAGCTTTGGCTCCTTTTGAATCTGCTTCTGTTTTAAGTTGTGTAGATTGAGCGTTCACAGAAGTAATGATTCCCATTAGGGAAAACGCCCAAACCAAATGTTTGAGATAAAATAAAAATGTTTTCATTTTTTAAGCTGATTTGTGAGTAATTCGCAAATCTAACTTAAATTTTCGAATTTTTTTCTTAAAATTTAAGGAAATTTAAGAGTTTATCTATGATGCCGTAGTCAGAATATTAATTATTGGAGTGTACAAGTCCAGGTAGTAATGTCATCCATCAGTTAATGATGGAGATAGGATCTAATATTCGCTATAACTTTTAATAATCCAAATCAATACAATATACACAAGGGCCGTATTAAAAAATACACCTATGTTTATAATTTTATTAAGAGACCTCTAAAATTAGGAATTCAACGTTAAAAATTTGTTATTTTTTATTTATTGAAATTTTTGAAAGGCACTCATTTTTGTTCCTCTAAAAAACGAGATCCTCTAATAGAATCGGCGATCGAATTACAAAAATAGATAATCTACACATTTTAAAATCGTTTAATCAATTTGTTTGTAGCGTAAACAATTCACAACTAATTTGTTATCAAACTGTTAAGCTGTGGTTTAACCGTATTACAAGATGATGCTTTTTTAAATAATTTTACAGAAGCCTTAACTTAAAGCCTAAAATTATGTTAAAAACAAATCGTATTTCTCCGTACACTACTGTAAATATTGTACTTAACTATAAGCATCATTTACAATACTCCTTTTAATATCATTATTCCTTTAGATTTTCTTAATTTTTTAACATAAGATTAAAATTTTAACCAAGCTGGTTTTTGGAGTTTCAAAAAATGAAACTGGCACAACTTATTTTTATCGCGTTACTATCAATCACTCTTAAACATTATACTATGAAAAAATTAATCATCATTGCTTTTTTTTATACTCTGTTTCATTCTTCTCACAAGGGTATTTTAAACATCATGAACTTACCATTCCTTCACCGAATACTGCTGAACTAGGAAAGTATGGTTTTATACCAGTAAACAAGTATACGGGAATCCCAAGTATTTCGATTCCTATTTACGAAATGGATTTTGATGGTTTAAAAATCCCTTTAAGTCTTTCTTATCACGCTAGTGGAATCAAGGTTTCCCAAGAATCATCTTGGGTAGGATTAGGATGGTCTCTAACTTCTAATGCAATTATAACCAGGTCCATTAATCAAGTAAGCGATATTGGTTCCCGCAAACGTGTGTCAGCAAACCGTATTGGTGATTATGGTTACGCTTTTGAACAAGAAATTCCAGATACGTATAATAGTGCTTACGAAGAATATTTAGAATCCCATTTTGGTGTTTTAAATATTGACACACAACCAGATATTTTTGTAGCAAACCTTTTTGGAAGGACTGTAAAATTTATACTGACTCAAAAAGATTCAGACCCCTCTCCCATACCTTCTGAAAGAAGAATCAAAGTACAACTATTAGATGAAGGAAATGAAAAGATATGGTATAATGACTATTCAAAAAATTTCACCTTAACAGATGATAGAGGTTTCACTTACTATTTTGACAAAAAAGAATATAGTACTAATGTGTTTAGAGAAAAACCTGATGAATTATTCTACGATGAATACTGTGATGGGTGTCTCCAATTTTCTTTTGAACGCGATGTACATATTATTACTGCATGGTATGTTACAAAAATTATATCCCCACACGGAAAAACATTAGATTTTAATTATTATCTAGATGGTGAAGAGAATAGTTATTTTATTTCCATTAGCCAACCCACACACAATCAAACAAGAACTGATACTCAGTGCTTTGTAGGGCAGAACGATGGTAGTGCAAAATTCGAATCTTTGAATAGCCCTATACAAACAGTACAAGAGATTGTTTATTTGAAAGACATTACTGATCTAAGCAACGGTAATAGAATTGTTTTTAAACTTTCAGATCGAGAAGATCTAATTGATTCTGAAACATGGAACGGAGGCCCTGGCGCTACTTGCAAATTACCTGGATCCGTTTATTCTTGTATTAGTACTGGAACAAAATCCCCTAAAAAACTAAGTGAAATACAAATTATCAATTCAAGAGGAAAAATTAAAAAAAGAGTAAACTTCAATTATAACTACTTTAATAGTGACAAAATCAACGACGTCCGAAAACAAAGTTATTTAAGGTTAAAACTAGATGGTATCAATGTTGATGATCAAGAATATAAATTCGTTTATAATCAACCGAATTCTTTACCAAAAAAGACGTCAAAAGATGTAGACTTCTTTGGGTTTTATAATGGTGCAAATAATCAGTTTATTTAGCCTTCTATAACCGTTAACGATTCATGCTTTAACGGAACACCTTTTACTTATGTAAAGAATGATGCGAAAAGAGGAAGTAACTTCACATATGGTCAAGTTGGTCTATTAAACAAAATAGAATACCCCACCAAAGGGTCTACAGAGTTTTATTATGAAAGCCATACGGCTATCGTTGAACCTTCGCAAATGCCTTATACGCATTCTTTACTTCTGCAAAATAACCTAGAGCCAGGGTATCCACAAGATGCAAATGCATCGGGTACTCTTAAAAATTATAAAATAGGAGGTGCCAGAATTGCTAAAACAATTGAAAAGGATAATAATGGCACTACTATAAAAGCCAAACGCTATAAATATGATGATCTTGCTAGTACTTCCTACCCCAAATCCTACGGAAAATTAATGAATAGGATGATCTACTATGTTATCGGTGATGGTGTTAGTGGTATTACAGGTGCACTATATACAAATGCTATAATTACTTCAAGAAATATGTTGGGAACAGAAAATGCAGCCCAAGGAAATCATATAGGATATTCTAAAGTTGAAGAAATTATAATTAATAAAGATGATACTGATGACATTGGTAGAATTGTTACAACCTTTGAAAATCAACCAAATGAAACAGCAAATAGCTCAGGTTTTATAATTGCAAATTCTCCTCCTTATCATTTTGAAGCAAAAAATGGAAAAGTCCTTGATGAAAAAATTTACAACAAAAATGGTGATATTGTCAACGAAGTATCTTATCAATATAGCTATGATCGAATACCTATTGCAAATGCCTTCAAAATATTTTATATTAATCTTACTACCATAATTGGAGGTCAGCAAGGGTTTTATAACCAAGTAATTAACTACTACCCTTATAATGTTTATAAGACTATTCATCTACAAACAGAAAAGAGAGAGAATAGGTACGAGAACGGTATGCTTATCTCACAAAACTCAAGGTATACTTATAATGAAAAAAACCTGGTAGCTTCTGTTACTAGTAACTCCTCAGAATCTGAGGTGAGTCTTAAAACAGAAAATTATTATCCATTCGATCAAGAGTATGGAGTTTCTTTAGTACCCTTTATGGGAGGTGTCGCCTTTCAAAATAGAATTACCGAACCGGTTTACACCCGACATTATAGAAATAATAACCTTGTAAAACATACACTTATTAGATACGGAGATTATGAAGGAATCTTAATGCCATCATCAATTCAGGAAAACAAAGAAGAATTACCTTTTGATCAAATGGACACTCGAGTCTCATTTGTTAATTATGATGATTATGCCAACCTCTTAGAGATGTCAAGACCAAAATCAGCACCAATTTCTTATGTGTGGGGTTATGACAAACAATACTTAGTAGCTAAAATAGAAAATGCTAGTCGCAACGAAATTGACATTGATTCCATTACCGCTATGGATATTATCAATGATTCTAATACTTCTGACATTACTATGAGTACAGAGTTGGATAAAATACGTCAAAGTCTACCAAATGCCATGGTTAGCACCTACACTTATGATCCACTTGTTGGCGTCACAACTATTACCAATCCTAAAGGATATTCTACTAACTACATATTTGATGATAATGAGCGATTATTAGCCATATCGGATGATCAAGATTTTCTTATTGCACAGAATGATTATCGATACAAGGATCAAACTGATTTTTGCCTAGACTGCGGCTCAACTATTTCATTATCAACCAATAAATACAGTGTTGAGCTTGAAAGCGTTGTTACATTAAATATAACTCTTGCAGGATTTTCTAATGTATTAAAATGGGAGTTAGATTATGGAGATGGTACTATTTTAAAAGGAACAGGGTCTCCTTCATCGAGTTATTCCCATACATATACAGAACTAGGATTGAAAGTGGCTAAATTATTTGTCTATACCGATGAGAATAACTTTACAACTTCAAACACCAATATATTGGTCCAAGAGAAATCAGAACCAGTTCCTCTTCCAGGGGGTGATGTTTACTTTAGCAACATTGTGCCTTCGGGTCCCGGAGCAACCACTGCCAGACTCAATGGTGATCCAGGAGCTGTAGTTACTTATACTGTAAGAACAGGCGGTGCTAATAGCGCACAATCTGGATTGGTATATGTTGGAGATGTAGGAACTTCAGTTTCTTTAAATCAAATCCTTACACGAACTGCAGAAATACCTTCTGGCGGATATTTGGATTGTACTGTACAGCATATATCCTCTGACGGCACATCCCAAGGAGGTACAAATCTAACTTTAGTTAGCACTACAATTGGACAAATAGGATCCCCCTCAAGCGTAGGAGATTCTTTCTCAATTAATTAATTTTTTAAACCGGTTCTATTCAACCTGTAGAATCATTTTTAGGAAATCACTAAAAAATAAATCCGATGAAAAATATACTTATATATATCCTGCTTTTAGGAACCTTTTCGCCCTTATTTTCACAAATTTTACCTCCACCTCCACCTCCACCTCCTTGCTTTTATACAGACTCAGACGGGGATGGTTACGGTGATATTGATTCACAATGTATACAACTTCCTATTCCAACTCCTGGCTATGTTTCGAATAACTCTGATTGTGATGATTCTGATCCAACTATAAATATTGGTGTTAGAAGGTATTATTATGATAACGATGGGGATAGCTTTGGAGACCCCAATAACTTTCTGTGTTTGGCTATGTCTGATCCCAATTTACCCCTGGTAACCAATAATGTGGATTGCGATGATACTAATGCCAATATTACTAATGACACGTGGTATCTAGATGCTGATGGTGATTTCTATAAAGCACCTATTTCTAATAGTGGTGATTTATTTAGTGCTCCAAGTTTTCCTCCAGTAATAGTTATTACTTGTGGCACTAACTCTCCCGGAGCTAATTATATTAATGCGAATGATCCAAGACTATTAGGAATAGATTGTGATGATAACAATCCTTCGATCACTCCGGCTATATGGTATGCTGATACAGATGGAGATGGTCTGGGAGACCCAAATGATCATAGAACATTATGCTTACAGCTCTCTGGATATGTAGACAATGCCTTAGACGAATGTCCTGATTTCTCAAATGTGAACAACGCCTGCCCTGATACGTATACCCCTTTGACCTTAAGCAACGAAAATTATGTGTTGACCAAAGTATATCAAACAGAAGTTTTAAATGATAACCAGATAGACCAAGAGAGTGATGTTATTGAGCAAATCACCTATTTTGATGGATTAGGGAGGCCTAACCAGCAAATAGGTATAAAAGCTTCTCCTGATAAAAAGGATATTGTAGCTTATATCAAATATGACAATTATAACAGGAAAGAATTAGAGTATCTTCCTTTTGAATCCCAAGTATCGGTAGGGAGTTATAAAACTATTAATGTTACTAATGATATTAATAGTTATTATAAAAATAGATACCCTGATGATTTTGCCAGTGTGCTTACAGCCGATGTTAACGCATATTCAGAAAGTATATATGAAAGTTCTCCTCTAAGCCGGATAACAGAGTTAGGAGCTCCTGGTAAAGATTGGAAGGCAAAGCCATCAAGCAACGCAGGTCACACTATTAAATTCGCTTGGGATGTAAATAATGATAATGATGTGTTTTATTTTAAAGTGGATTTTGTCAATGGAAATACAGAATCCCCGACTCTAGTCAAAGTTGGTTATTTCAGTCCCAATAAATTGCATGTAACCATTACCAAAGATGAAAACTGGGTAGAAGGAGATGGTAATAATCATACCACCAAAGAATATAAAAATAAATTAAATCAAGTAGTTTTAAAACGAACCTATGCTTCGACAAGCTCAGCAGGCCCTATTGAGCATGACACCTATTATGTTTATGATGATTTTGGTAATCTTACTTTCGTTCTATCTCCAAAAATAGATGCTACGGATGGAGTAAGCCAAACTGAGCTAGATGAACTATGTTATCAATACCGCTATGATTATAGAAATCGCTTGATTGAGAAAAAAATAGCAGGAAAAGGTGATGCCACTGCTTTTGAGTCTATAGTCTATAATGTACTTGATCAACCAATATTAACCCAAGATCCAAAACAAAAGGCAGATAATGAATGGTTATTTACAGTATATGATCCCTTTGGAAGAGTTGCCTATACCGGACTTGATAGTGGAAACACAAGTAACAGGGCAACACTACAAACTCAGGCCAATGCAGCAATTAATCAATACGTTACCAAAACCGAAACCTGGAACACTTATGCTGGCACTCCAGTCTATTATACCAATGACGCATTTCCCAATAGCTTTGATAAAGTGTACACTATTAACTATTATGATAACTACACCTTTGATCATAATGTTCCTAATCCCATAACCTCATTAGGGCAAACAATTGATATCAATGCTAAAGGACTGGCAACGGGAAACAAAGTAAGAGTATTAGGTACCAATGACTGGATTACAACGGTAACGTATTATGATCAAAAAAGTAGGCCTATTTATATCCACACCACCAACGAGTACCTCAATACTATAGATATTGTAGAAACCAAGTTCGATTTTGCAGGAAAAGTGTTAGAGATTAAGACCACCCATACCAAGGACAACAATCCTGCTATCGTGACTGTTGATACTTTTGAATATGATCATGTGAATAGGCTCAAAAAGCAAACCCAAACCATTAATAATCAAACTCCCGAAATTCTTATATCGAATACGTATGATCCTTTGGGACAACTCATTATTAAGAAAGTGGGTCATGGAACAACGCTACCCAGTGGTAACGTTGGCTTACAAAACGTTGATTACACCTATAACGTTCGTGGTTGGTTAAAACAGATCAATAATCCTGTTGCTTTGGGAGATGACCTTTTTGGCTTTAAGATGACCTATAATGATATTGTTGACACGTCTAAGAAGCTATTTAACGGAAACATTAGCCAAACCTACTGGCGAACAGCCAATACAGATAATTCATTAAAACATTATTCCTATACCTATGATGCTTTGAACAGAATTACTGATGCTATAGATAATACCACCAATTATCAAGTATCTGGTATTACTTACGACAAAGTTGGAAACATCTTGTCCCTTTCTAGAAACGGTTTCCAGAACACAACAGTATATACCGATATGGATAATTTGGCGTACAATTACAATGCAGGAAACAAATTGTTGGAAGTATCAGATACCGGAAACAATGCATACGGTTTTAAAGATGGCACTAATACCAATGATGATTTTTCTTATGACGAAAACGGAAATATGATCTTAGATCAAAATAAAGGCATCACTAATATTACTTATAACTATCTAAATTTGCCGGAAACAGTTTCTATAAGTAACAGTGAGGGAACCGGAAATATTAACTATATTTATGATGCCACTGGTACAAAGCTTAAAAAGATCGTAACAGAGGGGAGTTCTTTAACAACAGAGTATGCAGGTAAGTACGTTTATAAGAATAACCAATTACAGTATATGGCTACGCCCGAAGGATATGCAACACCAGAAGGTGGTTTATATCGATATGTGTACCAGTATAAAGACCACCTTGGCAATACGCGTTTAAGTTATACCAAAAATGACGCAGGTACTCTTGAGATTATAGAGGAAAGTAATTACTATCCTTTTGGATTACAACATAAAGGCTATAATAGCGCTGTATCTTCTTTAGGAAACTCTACTGCGCAATTATTAAAGTTTGGAGGAAAAGAAGAACAAAATGAGCTTGGTTTAGAATGGTTAGACTTTGGAGCACGTAATTATAACCCTGCTGTAGGTCGGTGGTTTAATGTTGATAATATGAGTGAAGATTATGCCGAGTGGAGTCCGTATAATTATACTCTTAATAATCCAATCTACTTTATAGATCCTGACGGGAATGCTGTTAATGATTTATGGTCTTTTAATACAGATACAAACCAATTGGAATGGGTTGATGATACTGGAGGAGCTGATGTTCAGATTGTTCAAGTGACTAATAATGAAGGCGATGATTTAGGAAGTGGTGCAGTAGCTGGTAGTGAAGTTCATGTTGCTCAATTAGAAAATAGTGTCTTTATATCGAGTTATGATGCAACATCAGATATTCCTGATGGGTATAATTCTAACTCTGGATATAGTTATACAGGATTAGACTTAAAAAAGAGGCATCAACTGAAAGAATTAGGCGGTGTTTTGTGGGGTCAAGTCAGAGAAGCTGAAACTAATGGAGATGCTATTCCTGTTCATAGTAAAACTGCTTATGATGCATATGTTAATAAATGGGGTACCAACTCTGCATTTTGGTTTGGTGCTGAGCATTATTTTATGCCTGAAGGAGGAGCTAGAGGAGTAGCGCAAAGAGGTTATAATGCATTAAGAAAACAAGGGCGTTCTTTAGATAATACCCTAGCAGCATCTAAATCTTCTACAAGAAATGCTCTAAGAAATTCCAGTAAAACAGCATATAGATCTATTTCTGGTAAAACTACATCTAACTCAGGTTCGATAAGTAAGTCTGCTTCTGGAGGTAGTAGTCAAACATCAGCAAGTAGAGTAAAGAATTCTTGGAATGCATTTTTAAGTGCTAATAAGGGCAAATACTCCGGTCAAAATTGGGTTAAAAAAGCTTCGCAAGATTACAGGGCGTTAAAGAGTAGTACCCAACAGTAACAATATTTTATATTTAGGATAGAAGGATGTTTAGAAATAAGCATCCTTTTTTTATTGAAAGGTTATATAGTCAAGTAGAATAACCTTTACTGTTTTATTGTTGTTTTTAGCAGGATTCCATTTAGGCATAATATTCACTAATCTTTCTATCTCTTTGTTGTGATCATCATCAACTGATTTAATAATTTTGAAATCATAAACATTGCCTTTCTCATCAATATATAAATTAAAGTAAGTCGACTTGTCTGGAACTTGAAAATGATTGACTTTAAACGTAGAGTTATTTTTATAGAATTTGAATAGTTCAGAATCTCCACCTATAAATGTTGCTTTTTGATCTACCTTATTATTATTGTATGTTTTGTCTTTAGAGGTAGATTTTTTTAAAAAGATCTCTTGCTCTTGTTGAACCTGAGAATTACCCACAAAGTAGAACATTATACACATCACAATCAAAAGACTTATCTTTTGCATAGAACAAATTATTTTCTAAATTTATTAAACATCCTAATCCTCTTTTTTTCTTCTAATAACCAACCGAAATAAATAATTCCTGGAATTGATACTCCTACTGGCAATAAAAACATAGAATAAACTCCGCCTTTATCAATATACTGTAATAAAAATTTTGCTATTACAACTGTGCCAACAACCATACCAATTAGCAAGATTAAATTTAAAATACCGTTTTCTGCATTTACATCATTTACACCATACCCATAAGTTTTTGAACAGTATTTACATTTAACATTAATTACCTCCCCTTTTTCTTTAGATAATTCTACTCTATCAGAGGCATAACTACTAATCTTGTTAGGTTTTGAACAGGATCTACAGTAAACTCTTAAAATCATTTATGCGATAGATTTAAGTTTTACATTTTTGATAAGAGCATCAAGAGTATATAGGATATGCTCTTTATCGTTATCATCCATTTGCTGTACTTCGATGACTCTTTTAAGGAGTTGGTGGTCTACTTCTACAGCTACTTTACCTATTAAGAAATCCAAACTTACCTCTAGCACATCTGCAATTTTAGAAGCAACCTCAATAGATGGTTTTACTTCATCGCGTTCATAACGACCAATAATGTCTCCTGAGGTACCTACTTTTTTACCCAAATCATTTTGCGAAAGCTTTTTTTGCTTACGTAGCTTCGTTATTTGTTCACCTAAAGTCATACTTAAAAGTCGTTAAAATGCTATATATAATAAGGTTTTAGCAAATATAGGTGATATAAATATCATAACAAAGGTGTATAAGTCTTGTTTAAATCTGATAAATAGTTTAGTTTTGTGATATATATATCAGAAAAAATATTTTTTAATGATGTTAGATACCACCAACCCGCACAACTATAGTTACATCACCAACGATTTAGAAATCCACATTTTGGGTGGTATCAAGTTCAATAATCTAGAGCGTATGCGAGTAACGATGAGCATTAAAAAAATAAAACAACACAATGTGTTGCGCCATAGTATCGATCTGTATAATGATAATATGGTCGAGAAGTTCGTAAGAAAAATCGCAGAGCGTATCGAGATCGGGACGAGTATAGTACGTGAGACCTTACAAAACCTCACTAGTGAGTTAGAACAATACCGTATAGAAGAACTAGAACGAGAGAAGGAGGCTAACCAAATCCCAATCGAAGAATTATCTACGAAGGAAAAACAAGCAGCGATTACCTTTTTAAAATCAAAAGACTTATTAAAAAAGACCAATGAACTCATTGGTAAATCGGGAGTCATAGGCGAAGAAACCAACCGATTATTAATGTACCTGATCTTTACCTCTAGAAAGACCAACAATCCATTACATTGTATCAGCTTGGGTAGTAGTGGCGTTGGTAAAACACACCTGCAATCCAAAGTAGCAGAGTTAATCCCTGATGAAGATAAAGTAGAAATTACGGTACTGTCTGCCAATGCTTTTTACTACTTCAACCGTACAGAATTACGAAATAAACTCATACTCATAGAAGATCTAGACGGAGCAGAATCTGTACTCTACCCATTACGTGAATTACAAAGCAAAAAACGAATTACCAAAACGGTGGTTCATAAAGATCGAAAAGGAACAACCAAAACCATACACCTAACCGTAGAAGGTCCGGTAAGTGTTGCAGGTTGCACTACCCAAGAGTCAGTATACGAAGATAATAGCAATAGAAGCTTTTTATTATATATCGATGAATCAGAGGAACAAGACAAAAAGATTATGCACTACCAGCGCGCCGAGTCGGCGGGACAGGTAAGCAAGCATGAAGAATGTATAGCCGCTAGATTTTTACGAGATGTACAGAGAACTTTACATCCTATTGCAGTTCGTAACCCTTACGCAATGAGGCTTAGCCTCCCACAAAGTGTATTTAAACCAAGAAGGACAAACTCACATTATTTACAATTTATAGAAGCGATTACCTTTTACTGCCAGTGGCAGAGACAGAAGAAGTATGATAAGCAGACAGGAGAGGAATATATCGAAACCACGATTGAAGATATTAAAGCGGCTAACCAATTAATCATCGAGGTTTTACTACGTAAAAGCGATGAAATCACAGGAGCTTGCCGTAATTATTTAGAAGAACTAAAAAAGTATTTACAAGTCAATAACCAAACTACTTTTACTGCCTTAGAAATCCGAAGGAGGCTAAAAGTTAAGAAAACTACCCAGTGGCGGTATCACAAACAACTTATAGAAAGCTATTACATAAAGAAAATACGTAAGAAAAAAGGGGAAACGATAGTACGATACGAAATTACTAACCCTAATGAATACAAAGAGTTAGAGGAAGCAATTACTAAAGCATTACAAGAATGTATTATAAAAATAAATAGTCTATCGGACTCCGATCGTTCCGGCGTTCCGACATGTTCCACTAGTAAAATGGAACAAACAACTATATAGATGACAGTTAGTTACATAGCTGTTCCATAAAATCACAAAAAACACATACCGATGAAAAAATTAAAGCTACAAAATGATAGCTATAAGATGTTATTATCTGATTTTGAAGAATGGTTAGATATTTTAGGGTATAACCAAAAGACGGTATACTATACACCGATCTTTATCAGAGAGTTCTTCCATTGGTTAGAAAGTTATGATATCCAACGATTAGAAAAGATTACCCTTGATACAGTCAAAGCCTATTACAAATACTTAGGGGAACGCAGTAACCAACGAACAAGCGGGGCTTTAAGCAAAGCTTATCTAAATAAACATCAAAATGCGTTAAGAAAGTTCAGGGAGTATTTACAAAAACAAGGAGCCAGAACCTTTAAAGTACATCTTCGGTTAGAAAAGAGAGAAAGTACCATCAAAGATATCCTTACTCAATCAGAGGTTAAACAGCTTTTTGAAGTGACTAGTTACAGTAGCAAGCAAAGTCATACTCGATTACGAGATAAAGTTATCCTTGTCATACTGTACAGTTGTGGCTTACGAAGATCAGAAGCGGTTAGTTTAAATGTTGGCGATATCCTTTTTGATGCAGGGCGTGTGTTTGTACAGCAAGGCAAGAATTACAAAGAACGATATGTACCGATCAATAAATACAGCTTACGAATCTTAGAGGATTACATTTTTGAGGCACGACCGATGTACAATGATACATACAGAGAAGAAGCGTTGCTGATCAACAGATACGGAAACCGTATGCATGGCCAAGACCTAGAAAGACGATTACAACGTTTACTAACCCTTGTCGACGATGAAACCTTAAGAGAAAAACATATTACACCGCATTGCCTTAGACATAGCATAGCTACTCACTTACTACAACAAGGAATGAAGATCGAAGACATACAACAATTTTTAGGACATGGCTCCTTAAAATCAACACAAATCTATACCCACTTACTTGAATTATTATGAAAGATTATTACACCTACCTTGAAGAATTACAACATAGCGAAAGAACCATTAAAACCAATGTTTACAATGTAGATAAACTCAAACAATGGTGTAAATCCAAACGTACGAACCCTGAAGAACTAACGTACAGGCAATTACTCAACTACATCACTCATTTAAAAACCACCAACAAACCTGAAACCATTAACAGGCATATCTGGGCAATCAAACATTATTGCAACTATTTAATCGAACAAGGCTATCGAACAGAGAATATTGCAGATGATCTAAAGGTACGAGGAGAACGTAAAAAAGTCTTCCATAACCTACTTATTAGCGATGAGTTGGAAGATTTGTTTTATAGCTATGAAACTGATAAGATATGGAAGGATAATTTTTATTATCGAGCTACTGCAAAACGTAACAAAGTTATAGTAGGATTATTGGTTTATCAGGGCTTACTAAGTAACAACTTCAAATCCTTAGCATTAGAACATATAGACTTACGAAAAGGAACGGTTTACATACCTAGTACAAGAAGAAATGCATACAGAACACTAGAATTAAAACCTTGGCAAATCATAGAACTCAAAGAATACATCGAAGATGTACGTCCCATCATACAGGATCATATACATACGTATGATGAAAAGCTGTTCCCAATAAATACATCACAGTTCAGTATGATCTTACACCCGATCTTAAAAAAGCTAAAAACCTATAATCAGAAGGTTACTAATAATACCCATATCAGAACAAGTGTTATTGTAAACTGGTTAAGCCAATACAACATCAGAAAAGTACAACAAATGGCAGGTCACAGATATATTAGCTCTACAGAATCCTACAAACAGGATAACTTAGAAAGTCTGCATGAAGCTATTAATCAGTTCCATCCATTAGGGTGAAAATATGTACCTCTAAAAATCAAAATGTAAAAATATTACTATATTAAACTATCTTTGTTATGAATGTAAAAATGAGAATTATGGACTTACAGGCAGATCTTAAATGGATATTGGAGGAGTTGAAAGATGTAAAAGATCCCACACTTATTGAAGCCTTTAAAAATATGCTACAATATAGAAGAGAAGCTATAAAATCAGCGTATCACATATCAGATGATCATAAAAAAATCTTAGATCAACGTTTAGCAGATCACAAAGCAAATCCTAAAAGTGGTAGAAGTTGGAAAGAAGTGAAATCTGATCTACAGGCAAAACATGGGCTATAAACTGATTATTAAACCAGGAGCAGAACTGGATATAGCAGATGCCCTTGATTGGTATGCAGAAAACACAGAGCTATCACTAGATTTACTTACTGAAATAGATGAAGTTCTAAGCAGAATAGAAACAGATCCCGACAACTTCCAGAAACGATACAAAGACATCAGAATTGTATTTACAGATCGCTTCCGTTATGGAGTTCATTATACGGTAGAAGATAAAACAGTGTATGTACACGCAGTGTTACATACGAGTAGAAAACCAAGAGGATAAAGCTTCGCTGCTCCTTACAGTCGCAGCTCGCTAGAAATATAAATCCTAGATCGGAAGGTCTGGGATTTTTTAATTAAACGTCAGTTATAAATCGAAAATTACGGGCTGATCAAAGGTGTTCACTCCGCCCTACACTAGGCACAGCCCCCGGACGTCACCGGGATGCTGCGCTGCCAACGCTTCTGCTACGTTCACCCGTGGCTACTCTGTCTTGTTCCTACGTCACAATCCACCGCCACTTCATGGGCTACGCCGCTAAGTCGCTCGTTATATGATTTTTTGTGAAAGTTTATATTGTTGAATTAAGGTCACAAAAAATCATCTGGCGCACAGTCGCCCTGTCGGGACTTCCTCTGTGCGTCACTCGCTCCACTCCGCTAGGCTACGCTTGTTTAGCGTTCGCCACGCAGGCAACTCAATCGCCGTATGGCTAGCATTTAGATTAAAGCGGAAGGTCAGCAGCAACTGCCGTTGCGCACTTCAACTTTAATCTAAATGTTTGTTTAATAAATTTATTGTAAAAAGCAAAAAGCTTAAAGTAGAATTAAGCTTTTTGCATGTTTAAAATTAAACTTTTATTTTTACTGAAAGCTTCAGCCTTAGAGGGTTGGGGCTTTTTTATTATAACTTTTAACCAATTAAATATGATTTTTATAAAAGAAATAAAAGTAAAGTTCCCTAAATGGAAATGGTGGCAATATGGCTTAATCATAGTGATGATAATTTTAGCAATTACGAAACCAAGTAGTGTTATAGATATTTTAGTAAAAAGCGGAATGCCTTGGCTTTAAGTGGCTGGACTTCCGATTTTTATTAAAATACTAGCCTTAATGGCGATTGAATGACCCCACAACGCTAGGGAAGCGTTCTACGACACAATTATACCTCTATAATATTATAATATTGTTTCCAAAAAACGTGTCTTAAAGCCCAAATCTTCAAGTATAGCAGTCGGTGTGCGGCTATTTTACATAGTTGCGTTATAGACCCTGACGAGAGGAAGAGCGGCTATAACTACCAATTATGTAAACATAGCTTTGGTGGTAGCGGTGGCAATAGAAGTATTTAGTACTTTTGCTTCAGTTGAGAGATGATGACAGAGAAGAACGTTCTTAATTTTTGCTTCGTAGCAGCAGGCCGCTAAAAAAAAGGGTACAGAATTTATTTTTTTGCGTAACTGAATACACTGGAAATTATGTGTACAAAAATGGACAATTAGAGTTCTTTAATCATGCCGAAGGGTATGTAGAACCTGTCATTGCGAGCGGTAGCGCGGTAATCTCATCATTTGACTATATCTACCAATACAAAGATCATTTAGGAAATATTAGACTATCCTACAAAGACATTAATAGTGATGGTACTATAAGTCAAAATGAGATTGTACAGGAAAATAATTATTATCCATTTGGATTAACGCACCAGGGGTATAATAATTCGATAACTGGACGCGAACATCCATATGGATATAATGGTAAAGAAGAAAATGAAGAGCTTGGTTTAGACTGGCACGACTTCGGGTTTAGAAATTATGATGCTTCATTAGGACGTTGGATGAATATTGACCCATTGGCAGATGATTACTATAATATAAGCCCATATACATACACGGCTAATAATCCTATATATTTTATTGACCCTGATGGTAAGAGAATTGATATAAGTTATACGTATCAAAAAGATGATGATGGGAATGATGTATTAGATGACGATGGCAATAGAATAAAAACAGGTGTAAATATTAACATTACAGGTAAGTTGATTAATTTTTCTGATAATGATGTAGACTTAGTTGGAGCGTTAACCGATATTGTTAGTGAAATCGAAGAATCTTTTAGCGGCGAGTATGCAGGTTTAGAGGTAAGTACAACAGCTAATATTAGTGTAGCTGATTCTATGGAAGATGTTGCTGAAGACGACCACCTTTTTGTTTTAGCAGAACCAGGCAGTAAAAATAAAGGTAATATCTCAGGCGCAGCTAACAACTTCGGAGGTAAAGTAGCTTTTCTGGATGCAGACTATTTTACAGGGTGGTATGACACTAATTTTGGGAATACAGGAGAAAGAACAGCTGCCCACGAATTTGGACATCTCTTTAATTTAAGACATACGGAGACAGGTTTAATGCGCTCAGGTGGTAGTGGTACTTCCGTAAGTAGTTCTCAGTTTGGGTCAATAATAAGAGATTATGTGAAAGGTAATTTAAATCAAGGTTCAAACTATGATGCAAATGGACTTCCAAATCAAGGTGTTTTATTTGGAAAAGGAATATTTAATACGACGAATACTCAAGGGCGAAATAAAAAACTGAATAAAGCAGACTTCTTCAAGAAGATGTTACAAAATTAACAGGCTTATGAGAAAGAAGATTTTATATATAGCGCTACTTTTAATTTTAGCATTGATAGTTTATGAAGCATATCTCTTTATAACATCAGAAGGCAATACATATTTGGTGGTTAGTGGTCAAAATAGAAGTAATTATGGAAAAGCTGTATTGTATATTAATGATGTTAAGAAAGACACTGTTAACTTAAATGACCATTTTGCACATATCGGAGAATACACTCTCTCTTTTGGCAGAAATAAACTAAGATTAGAAGGTGTTAACTCATCAGTTGATTATGAAACAGATATAATTTTTATAGGATTATACAACTGGCAACTAATAGAATTTACAGAGCAAGGGTTTTTAAAAGATACTTTTTATCTGTCGCCGAGATTTGAATAGAAAAAAAGAGTGTATAAATGAGGCTGTCTAAAAAGGCAGCTTCTTTTTTTTTGATAAGATTTGTGATGTTTGTATTTTTAGGTATGAAACGCACACAAGTCTGGAAGATCAACCATCAGGGTCAATTAAGTTTACTTCCTCCTAATTATGATGATCTAGTTCCTGTCAACCATCCGGTTCGAATTGTCAATACGATTTTGGATCGCATAGATTTAAGTAGTTTGGAGGCTAGTTATAAAGGAGGTGGCACTTCGAGTTATCATCCCAAGGTTTTATTGAAGATCTTAGTCTATGCTTACTTACGTAATTTGTATTCTTCCCGTAAGATAGAACAATCTTTATCAGAGAACATTCATTTTATGTGGTTATCCGGAGGTCTTACACCGGATCATGATACGATCAGCAACTTTCGTTCGGGTAAATTGAAAGGCAAGTTCAAAAAGATCTTCAATCAAGTGGTACTTCTTTTAGCAGACCAGGGATATTTGAACCTTAAGGATATTTATGTAGATGGCACCAAGATCGAGGCCAATGCTAATCGCTACACCTTTGTTTGGGGTAAGAGTATCAAGACCTCAAGAGATCACATAAAAAAACAACTGAAGGAGCTTTGGCGTTATGTAGAGATGATCTATGCAGAAGAGGAACAACGTCCAAATGAGCCTGATAATTTTGATGCGATTGATCCCCTGCTCAGGTATAGTATGTTGCTACTGCAAGTTTGCAACTTGTGGCGGTAAGAGTAAGAAATAAAAGGTAAGAAACGGTTACAGCAATGTGGCCGTTTTTTATACGATGGATTCAAGCTTTACCCACTATGTCCTAGACTAGTCGCTGGCAAGAATAAGAAAGCATGCTCTCTGAATGCCTTTAATTTCGCAGCGATAGCAGGGAGCAAATAAGTAAATTGATAAAACTGCAATACAATGTAAAACTTGTATTGCAGTTTTTTATGAAATGATATAAGTATAGCTTGATAATAATTCCGCGAAGTCAGGACAATTTACAGAGCATAAAAAAGGTAGTATCCAATATACTGTGTAAACAGAATTTAGGCGGGTTTTAAAACCCGCCTAAATTTTTTGTTTAATTTTAATAACACAGTTTACTATGGAAGATTTTAAGAAACAGTTTTTAGAAAGTGGTGCTTTAGATGGTATCAAAACACAAGAAGAATTATCAGCATTACTTAATGAACTTCATACAGCGGCTTTAGAAGCGATGCTCCACGGAGAGATGGACGCACATTTAGGGTATCCCAAGAATGCCAAGAACGATTCTACCAATGCCCGTAATGGGAGTAGTTCAAAAACTTTGAAGAGCCAATATGGAAAGACTCAAGTAAAAGTACCTCGTGATCGACAGGGCAGTTTTGATCCTATCGTAGTTCCAAAGGGTCAAAGTACTGCCTCTCCTATTGAAAAAATAGTCATATCGCTCTATGCCAAAGGGATGAGTGTTTCTGACATAGAAGAAGAACTCTTTGAGATTTATGGATATAAGCTCTCTACCTCTGCTATATCGATTATCACTAACCGGGTTCATCAAGAAGTTGTTGATTGGCAAAACAGGCCTTTGGAAGCGGTCTATTGTGTGGTTTGGATGGATGGTATCGTTTTTAAGGTTCGACAGGCAGGAAAGGTGATCAATAAGACCATTTATTTGGCTGTAGGCCTTAACAAAGAAGGTTATAAGGAGTTATTAGGGATGTGGCTTGGAGAGAATGAATCAGCCGCTTTTTGGTAAGGGGTGCTTACTGATTTAAAAGCCCGGGGTGTAAATGACATTTTGGTAACTGTTACGGATAATCTTAATGGATTTACACAATCGATCAAAAATGTGTTCCCACAAGCAGATACCCAAATCTGTGTAGTCCACCAGATCCGTAACAGCGCTCGATACGTAGTATGGAAAGACAAAAAAGCTTTTACCGCTGATATGAAGCATATCTACAATGCTCCTAACAAAGAAATGGCAGCACAAGAACTAGAACGTTTTGCTGATACATGGAATACAAAGTATCCCTATGCAGTACAGTCCTGGAAGAATAACTGGGAAGAACTTACGGTGTTTTTTGACTTCCCCTTGGAAATCAGAAAGATTATCTATACTACCAACCTAATAGAAAATCTCAATGGAAAAATTAGAAAATACACCAAAAATAAAATGGCTTTCCCAACAGATGATGCGCTTAAAAAATCAGTGTATTTATCGCTGATGCAGATTACTAAAAAGTGGACACAACCAATACATAATTGGGGGTTGATCCTTAATCAGTTCTTAACTATATTTGAAAAAAGGGTTCAACTTTAATAAAAGTCAAACCCGTCTGTATTCATTTACACAAAATCTTGGACAGTGTCATAAAAAATCATAAGCTGGCTACTGCTTCTCCAAAATCACCTCCAAACTTTCTGTGATCACATGGCAAATATCCTCACCAACAACAATCGGTTCGCTGGTTTTATTGGTGTATCCATTTTTGCTAACCGTAATGATGTAGGTTCCTGCTCTTTCGAACGCTCCAATAAAATTATTAGCACCTGTAAAGTTTTCAAGTGTTTCTTTATATTCATTATCGATGGCAACCACGGTTACTCCCTCTGTTAAAAATTCTCCTGCTATACCATCTTTTACGGTTACTTCTAGACCTGCTCGTAATTCTTCTGTGCAAAAAACAGGATCTTGCGTTTGATCATCATCGTTGTTACATGCATAACATAGTAGTACAGTACCTATTAAAAAAAACTTCTTCATTTTTTTATATGTTTTGATCCACTTCCCTTTAACTATATACTAGATGCTTTTAAAATGTGATGGTTGCGTTTTACTTCTTTTCAAGTATAGTTCAAAAAAATGAAGCATTTACAAAACGTAAATGCTTCAAAACTATTTTATAAACAATAAATTAGATTCTAGTTTAATATAACGTTGGTATTTTTAATCAATACATCTTTTATCCCATCCCCAACCCTTACCAAAGGGAAGGTGGTCAAAAAGTCCTTTCCTCCGGAAAGGATTTAGGATAGGAGACATTCCTATTTATCAAGCAAATAAATATCTTACAATTATCAATGCCATGTTAAACTACAGCCAATAAATTATTCCAAATCGAACTTGATCCCTTGCGCCAAGGGTAATTCTGTGGTGTAGTTTATAGTGTTGGTTTGTCTACGCATATAAACTTTCCAGGCATCAGAACCTGATTCACGACCACCCCCTGTATCTTTTTCTCCGCCAAATGCACCACCAATCTCTGCGCCAGAGGTCCCGATATTGACATTGGCAATCCCACAATCTGACCCTGCATGAGACAGAAAACGTTCTGCTTCGCGCAGGTTATTGGTCATAATTGCTGATGACAATCCTTGAGCTACCCCATTTTGAATTTCGATAGCACTTTCTATATCACCACTATATTTCAAAAGATATAGCACAGGAGCAAAAGTTTCATGCTGAACAATCTCAAAAGAATTTTTGGCTTCAGCTATCGCAGGTTTTACGTAACAACCACTCTCATATCCTTCACCAGAAAGTACTCCTCCTTCTACCACAATATTACCTCCTTCTTGTACTACTTTTTCAAGTGCATTTTGATATCCTTTTACGGCATCTTTATCGATTAATGGGCCTACATGATTATTTTCATCCAAAGGATTACCAATTCTTAATTGCCCATACGCATCGACAACTGCTTTTTTAACCTTGTCATAAATGGATTCGTGAATTATCAATCTTCGAGTTGAGGTACAGCGTTGTCCAGCGGTTCCTACAGCTCCAAAAACGGCCCCAATCACTGTCATTTTCATATCGGCATCTGGCGTTACAATAATAGCGTTGTTTCCACCTAACTCGAGCAGTGATTTACCAAGGCGCTCTCCAACCGTAGCTGCTACGATCTTACCCATACGAGTAGAACCCGTTGCAGAAATTAGTGGAACTCTTTTATCGCTAGTCATCATTTCTCCCACCTTATAGTCACCATTGATCAGGCAAGAAATTCCTTCGGGCAGCTTATTTTCTTTTAATACTTTTGCAATAATATTTTGGCAGGCAATACCACATAAAGGTGTTTTTTCGCTGGGTTTCCATACACAAACATCTCCACAAATCCATGCCAAAGCAGTGTTCCAAGCCCATACGGCAACAGGAAAGTTAAATGCAGAAATAATACCAACGATCCCTAGTGGATGATACTGCTCATACATTCTATGTCCAGGACGTTCTGAGTGCATTGTAAATCCATGCAATTGTCGTGACAGGCCGACCGCAAAATCACATATATCGATCATCTCTTGCACCTCACCCAATCCCTCTTGATAGGATTTTCCCATTTCATAAGAGACTAATTTACCAAGCGGTTCTTTGAGTCTACGAAGTTCTTCTCCAAACTGTCGAACAATCTCTCCTCGTTGTGGAGCTGGCATTACCCTCCAGGATTTAAATGCTTCGGAAGCAGTCTGAATTACTTTTTCATAATCTTCCTTTGTCGTAGTTTCAACTTTCCCGATTAGCTCACCATCTACAGGTGAATACGATGAAATTGTTTCTTGAGAAGAAAACCAGTTTGCTCCTGTTGAAGTTCCTTTATTATGATCTGAAACACCTAATTGTTTTAGCGCTTCTTCGATTCCGAAATCTGCTATTGCTGTTGCCATGTTGTTTGTTACTTTTTAAAAAGGTAAAGATACTGTGTTTTGCAGATAAATTAAATTTTGATCTGTTCTTATGTCAATTTTTAGTGAATCTCTTTGAAAACCATGTAAAAAAAATCAATTTTTCAAAAACTTGGTCGATTACGAATTAATTTGGTTCTACACTTTTTCAGAAACAAATCGGGGATCTGTGGGCATTACAGTACCACAATTATTGCAAGTTCGTAAAACTTCGCTTTCATAAAAATGCTTGAAATGTTTCAGGAAATCTTTTTCAATATCATTAAGCATAAAATATACCTCATGCAATTTGTTATTGCAATGATCGCAAAACCATAATAATCCATCTTTTGCATCAAGGGCTACCCGTTTTCTTTCGATTACCAAACCAATAGATCCTTCTTGTCGAACAGGTGAATGTGGCACCTTTGCGGGATGTAAATACATATCCCCCGGACCTAATTTCATCGTTTTCTTTTGTCCATCTTCCTGAATATGCACTTCGATATTGCCTTCTAGCTGATAAAAAAGTTCTTCGGTTTCGTTATAATGGTAATCTTTTCTTGCATTGGGACCTGCAACAATCATTACAATGTAATCTCCTGCATCTTTATATAAGTTTTTATTCCCAACAGGAGGCTTTAAAGTATCACGATTTTCTTCAATCCATTTTATAAGATTGAAAGGTTTTTGAATAGCCATGCGCTTTATTTTTTAGAATATAAAATTACGGTTTTGGGAAGGAAATTTATTATAAATTGAAGTAATCTTAATTACAAATTTGTTTTAAATTATAGATAATAAAATAATGAAACACAAAATTTACATCTCATTAATTAGGAAGAATTTAAAAAGTGTAGATGAATTCTTAGTACTAATATAAAAAAAAGCGAACCTAGGTTCGCTTAATTGTAAAATTAACATCCTGTGTCTTCATATTCCAAACTTCCATCGATTGGACATGGGATAGAGCAAGGTTGTGTAATGAAAATAGGAAACATACTGTTTCCCGGTCTAAAAATGCAACTACAACAATCATCTAAAATAGGAACTAGCCCACCTCTTACAGACTTTTGCTCATTCTTACTTAATTTTTTGGTGTTTTCGATGTTTAAAACTTTTTTCAGCATAATATTAAATTGGATTTGTTATAGTAATAAAGTTAAAAAATATTATGCCTAAATGTCTAATTTTTAGAAAATTAAATTTCTTTCGCCAAATGTTTCGTTAAGATTGCTCTCTAGATTGTAGAAACATAGCATATGGGATATACTTTTTTAGTGAGATTAGTTGGATTACACATTTAGCTTTAATTAATCATTCAATGCTAAATTGAAAAGATCCCGACAATCATCTGGATTAATTCGACTAGATTTATTTGCCTCTTTTTAGTTGCAAGCCAAGAGTCTTTTTAAAAAGAAATCGCCCCAACAAGATTTCTCTTGTAGAGCGATTCCCAACTAAATAACCAACCAAAAAGTTAAGTATTGTTTAGCGCGATCCTCACTTTTTATTTTCAAGCTTCAGGAAATCGGCTTTTTTATATCGTTTAGTTTCGTTCTGAGAAGGTTTTCCATTCTCTGAACTCTTAAATTGTATACGTCCTCTTCCTACAAATTCATATACAGTTTCAGAAGCAGGATGAAACAATTCTATTGTACTGTCATTTATAACGGATAATTCGAAGAATTCATTGCCCAGGTAATCGTAACTAAGTGTTAAAGTTTTCCTATCAAAAGTGTTAATGATATCGTTAACCTCATAAAACCCTGTATAATCGTAAAAAATATCATTAATCGGAAGTCCGTTTTGATCCTGTGAACTTTTGAAGTTTTCTCCAGCTCCAAAATATTCAAATTTTAAATAGTTTTCATTATCAAATTCATTTAGCACTCCAAATTCGCTAGTATATACTTTTTCCCATACTCTATACTCCTGGAGAAAATAATGGATGTTGTCATAAAATACGCGGTCATAATCAAACGTACTTCTTTGGTATCCCACTAGATAATAGCTGGTATTGGTTACGCCGTCATATAATTCGATTTCATTACGCGATAATTGCGATACTACTAGTTCATAAACTCCATCGATATCATGATCAATATCTACTGTCGTTCTAAAGGTATCATAAAAGCCTACATCTAATCCAAAACCATTTCCATTACTACCCATCCCTACCAGATTGTTGTTCGCAAAGAATGTTCCATTCCTAAAAGAAACTGTAAACGCTTTTTGTAAAAACGGAATCTCGCCATTGCCGCTCGTACGTTCAATATCAACGTACCAAATCTCATAAGTACTTAATAGAGCATTTAAGTTAATGCCTGCTGGTTCTTCGATAAAAACGTCCTCTTCGACAATAACCTCTGCTACACAAGAAGTCAATAATATTGATCCAAATAAAATAACCGAAAGTAATTTTAGCGTTTTCATAAGCTATGTATTTTCTATTTCCCTAAATTAGAACCAAAACACATGCCAAACTTACAACAAACTGATTATCAGATTTTTACTTTAAAGGGTATTTTACTTATTTTTGAACTCACAATTTTTTGAATGGAAAAAAAACTAAAATTTGCGGTCCTTGGTGGTGGTAGTTGGGCTACCGCTATTGTAAAAATGCTAACTGAAAACCTTGATGAAGTTGGTTGGTACATGCGAAGTGTATATGCCCTTGAACATCTAAAAAGACAACAGCACAACCCTAATTACCTTAGTTCGGTAGAATTTAAATTAGAACAGCTAAAACTTACTAATGATATCAATGAAGCTGTGGCGTATGCAGATTATTTAATTTTTGCTATTCCATCGGCATTTTTGCATAGTGAATTAGAAAAACTTACCGAGTCTTTAAAGGACAAAGTAATTTTTTCTGCTATTAAAGGGATCGTACCAGAAACTGGATTGATCGTTGGAGAACATTTTCATGACGAATATAATATTCCCTTTAATAATATTGGTGTAATAACAGGACCCTGTCATGCTGAAGAAGTGGCACTTGAACGACTTTCTTATCTTACCATTGCTTCTAACGATGAAGAAAAAGCGAAGGTAATTGCTAAAAACTTAAGTAGCGACTATATCAAATGTAAAACCAGTGATGATATTATTGGTACAGAGTATGCAGCGGTGCTCAAAAATATTTATGCTGTAGCGGCAGGAATTGCACATGGCTTAGGATACGGGGATAATTTCCAAAGTGTTTTGATGAGTAATGCCATTCGTGAGATGAAGCGTTTCATTAAAAAAGTACATAAAATGAAACGCAACATTAACAACTCTGCATACCTGGGAGATCTGTTAGTGACAGGTTATTCTGTTTTTTCACGTAATCGTATGTTTGGTAATATGATTGGTAAAGGATACACCGTAAAAAGTGCGCAAATGGAAATGAACATGGTGGCCGAAGGATATTATGCTGCCAAAACAGCTTACGAAATGAAAGCTACCAAAGGTGTAAGAACACCTATTATAGATGCTGTTCATGATATTCTTTATGAAAACAAAAATCCCAAAAAGATTTTCAAGAAATTAGCAGAAAAACTAGACTAAATTAGAGATTAATGCGCTGCGCTTTAAGAGGTGATTCTAAAGCATCTTTAAAATCTGTGTCGATCAAATTACAACGTACAACAGCATTTAAATATTACTGCTATCTTGAGAGCATAGAACCAAGAAATCTTTTATCTATTTTACTTAAGTGTATTTTAACTAAATAAGGTATGCTTCAAAGAAGATTATTCTTATTTTTCAGTATTCCTTTTATGATCGCAACATAATGAAGAAACTCATCGAAACATTTTATACCGGTTTACGTGATCTTGATGCTGATAAAATGGTATCATGTTATCATAAAGATGTTGTTTTTGAAGATCCTGCCTTTGGAAAACTAGAAGGAGATAGAGCCAAAAACATGTGGCGTATGCTTTGCCAAAATGCAAAAAATTTTAAAGTTGAATTTTCAGAGGTTGAAGCCAATGATCAAAGTGGCTCTGCACATTGGGAAGCGTGGTATACTTTTAGCAAAACAGGTAGACCGGTACATAATAGAATTGATGCTCAATTTGAGTTCAAAAATGGGCAAATTATAAAACACACAGATCATTTTAACCTTCATCGATGGGCATCACAAGCTATGGGTTGGAAGGGTCAATTGCTGGGAGGCACAGGATTCTTTCAGAAAAAAATGATGCAACAAACCAATCAAATGCTTGATAAATTTATAGCTAATTGATCTTTAATATATAACCCATGAAGGAGCTCATCAAAACTTTTTATACTGCACTGGATGATCACGATGTCGATACTATGATGACCTGTTATCATGACGATATTGTTTTTGAAGATCCAATCTTCGGAAAACTAGAAGCGGAAAAGGCTAAAAAAGTATGGTACTGGCTTTGTGAGAACGGAAAGGATCTCACCGCAAAATTTTCAGATATAACTGTAGATGGAAATAAAGGATCTGTTTACTGGGAGGCACGATATACCTTTGGTAACAGGAAAAGGCCTGTTCTTAACAAAGTTCACACCACTTTTGAGTTTAAAGACGGAAAGATTGTAAAACATACTGATCATTTCAGTCTAAAACGATGGGCTTCACAAGCTATGGGTTGGAAAGGTAAAGCTCTGGGCGGCACTTCTTATTTCAAGAAAAAATTACAACATAGATCCGGTCGACTATTAGACAAATTTCAAGTAAGATCTAAACCTAACGCCAATAGAAAATCAACTTTCGGCAGTCCTTTGGTTGATGTGCAATGGCTATCAGATCACCTAGATGACCCGGATTTAGTCATCTTGGATGCCACAATTAAAAAGGAGACTTCAAGATATAAAGACGATATCTCAAAATTCAAAATAAAAGATGCACTTTTTTTTGACATCAAGAATACATTTTCAGAAAAAAATAGTGATCTCCCGAATATGTTACCTTCTCCCGAGTATTTTGAAAAGGCATGTCGTACCCTTGGTATTAGTTCCCATCACAAGATTGTGGTGTATGACAAATTAGGAGTTTACTCTAGCCCAAGAGTGTGGTGGATGTTTAAAGCTATGGGGCATCGGGATATTGCTGTTCTCGACGGGGGGTTGCCGGCATGGAGACGTGCTAATCTACCTTGTATTATAGAAACTAAACCTGCCAGTCGAAAACTAGGTAATTTTAGAGCTATGTTCAATCCCAAGCTCGTTGCGAACTCAAAAAATATACTCGATGAAATGGATAATAAGAATACCTTGATTCTAGATGCCCGATCACAAGGTAGGTTTTTGGCGAAAGAGGCAGAGCCAAGGAAAAACTTAAAGGGTGGACACATCCCGAATTCTTTAAATTTACCGTATACCAGGGTTCAACTTGATGGTAAAATGCTTCCGGTCGAAGAGCTAAAAGAAATTTTTAATGATTTTAATCTTGAAAATAAAAAACTGATCTTTACTTGCGGATCAGGAATCACTGCATGCATTATTATGTTAGCTGCAGAGCTCGCAGGATATCAAAATGTGTCAGTTTATGATGGTTCATGGAGCGAATGGGGACAACTAAACGGTGTTCCTATTACTTGTTAATTACATACAAATATTACTTTTACCCAAAGCATGAAGTACTTTTCCCTTTTACTATTGACTTTTTTATTCCTGTCGATTCCTACTTTCTCTCAGCATTCAAAATTTACTTTAGATGACTTTTATTCTGATAATGCGGCACTAAATAGAACTGTAGATTCTATTTTTAATACACTATCAGACCAACAAAAAGTAGCACAAATGATCATTAGCTGCACCGGGGAATTGGGGAAACCCGAAGCGGTGGTAAAAAAGCTGGTAACAGATCAAATTATTGGTGGGGTGGTTTTTTTAAAAGGAAGTAAAAAAACACATGCCGAAACCATAGAAGAGCTTAATTCAATTTCAGAAAAGAATAAAACGTTACCTCTTATCTTTAGTATGGATGCAGAGCCAAGTTTGTTTGCCAGTAGAATAAAGGGAGCACAAAATGTTGGTAAAACAATCGATATCAAAACCCATGCTCAATCTGATGCTGTTGTAAATATTATTAATAGAGAACTCAAAGAAATTGGAGTACACCATAATTTTGCACCCGTTTTGGATATAAGTCCTGGTAACGAAGCCATAAAATCACGTAGTTATGGAAATAATAAAGATTCGGTGATTGAATTAGCCAATCGGTTTATAAAATGCACACAAGAAGGGGGTATTATTGCTACTGCAAAACATTTTCCCGGTCACGGACTCGTAAAAGGCGACACCCATAAACAAAGTGTATATATTGATGGCCCGCTACAAGAAATCGATAACTACAAACCCATTATTGATGCTGGTGTGCTATCAATTATGATTGCCCATATTACTGTGGTGAATAATGATACGTTTGGAACTGACGGTTTACCTTCTAGTTGTTCAAGAAGAATCATTACTGATCTATTAAAAGACGGAATGTGCTTTGAAGGTATTGTGGTTTCTGACGCTCTTAATATTATGAAAGCCGTTACCATTCTCGACAATGCTCCGCTTCTTGCCTCAAAAGCAGGATGTGATATGATTCTGATGCCTCAAGATGAAGAAAAAACCATGAATTCTATTCTTGCCGAAATAAAAACCGATCCAGACTATCATAAACAAGTGATCAAATCTGTGAAGAAGATTTTAAGGCTGAAAATCTGTGCAGGAGTCATTTAATTTATAACTCACCCTTTTTTTTGGTAACAATATTATTATATCGCAGACTCATCGAATACTGGTAAACTATTTGTTTTCAGAGCAACCTATTACATAAACAAATTCAATATCCATTCAATTGAAAATGAAAAAGCGAATTATTGGCATCGATGTTGCCCGGGCATTGGCTGTCATCGGAATGATCTTAGTAAATTTCAAAATTGTTTTTGGAGGTAACGGCAATGAAACGATTAAGTTTCTTTTAGGGCTTCTAGAAGGAAAAGCAGCCGCTACTTTTGTCGTATTGGCAGGAGTTGGAATTGCTTTTATGTCAAATTCTGCTATAAAAAATCATGACCTGCAAAAAATTAAAAAAACTAGAAAACGAATACTCAAAAGAGCCATTTTTCTATTCATTATCGGTTTACTATACATTCCTATTTGGCCAGCAGACATATTACATTTCTACGGCATATACATGTTAATAACCTTACTACTTTTAACGGGGAGTAACAAAATTATAGTAACCAGTTCGTTGGTGTTAGTATTTATATATCCTTTATTGTTATCTATCTGGAACTATGATACGGGATGGAATTTTGATACCTTCGAGTATGTCGATTTTTGGTCTCCAGAAGGATTTGCTAGAAACTTATTTTTTAATGGGTTTCATCCTGTTATTCCATGGTCGGCATTTATGCTTATTGGTCTATGGTTCGGAAAACAGGACTTATCAAATCCTAAGTTTATAAAAAGAGCTACTTGGGTTAGTGTAGCAATTTTTCTAACCATTACGTTACTATCTCAAAGCTTAATTTCAATTTTGGCTGAAGGAAATCAAACTTTTGAAGATGAATTAAAACAGATTTTAGGAACTAGTCCCATGCCTCCATTACCCATTTATATGATATCGGGAAGTAGTTTTGCTATATTTATAATTTCTATTTGTATTATAATTTCTAATACATTTGAAACTAATTATTTAATTAATGTTTTAAAAAAAACCGGACAGCTTGCCTTGACTTTTTATGTAGCACATGTTATTATTGGGATGGGTATAGTAGAAGCAGTAAATCCAACAAAAATGGGACAGTATTCCATTGAATTTTCGTTCATTTATGCCTTGATTTTTAGCGTATTCTGTATGGTGTTTGCTGCAATATGGACAAAATTTAAAAATATTGGTCCTTTAGAATCGATAATGAGAAAGTTGACTGATTAAAAACGATAAATGATCATACCATGAATAATCAAAAAGGACTAGCCCTATGGCATCAATTTGTAAATAATAGAGATACATCAAGACTAGATGATCTTATAGCAGACGATGCGATATTGCATTCCCCGGTAGTATGGACTCCGCAGAAGGGAAAGAAGATTGTAAATATTTATCTTACTGCTGCAGCCAGTATCATTGCCAATAAGCATTTTAAATATGTGAGAGAAGTGACTAATAAAGAGCATAGTATATTAGAGTTTAGCACTGTAATCGAGGGCGTTACTGTAGAGGGCGTTGATATGCTTACTTTTGATGAAGAGGGGAAATTACAAGATATCAAAGTAATGCTTCGCCCCCTAAAAGGAATACAGATAGTACATCAAAAGATGGGTGAATTTCTGGAACGTATGAAAAAACAGTTAGGTACTTTGTAGCATCAATTTATCTTCCAAACGAGAAGTTTAGTCTGTAAACCCATCAAAAACAAGCTACTCTTATGTGATTTTAACTTTTTATTCTAAAAGTGGTATTGCTCAAGTTTAGTATCTTTCTCGCATCAATCAAAAAAAATACATATGTTCAAATCATTCTTATCTTCACTCTCCTGTTTTTTATTGATTTTTATACCTTCATCGATACTCGCTCAAGAAGCATTTTTTATGCTAGACCCAACACTTACTCCAGATGGAAAAACTATCATTTTTAGCTATGACGGAGATTTATGGAAAGTACCCATTGACGGTGGAGAGGCAGCTAGATTAACAGGTATGAGAGGCGACGAAACATTGCCAAGAGTTTCACCTGATGGACAATGGATTGCTTTTAGTGCAACACAATATGGTAATAGAGATGCTTACGTCATGCCTATTGAAGGAGGAGAAATTCGACAACTTACCTTTCATGATACAAACGATGATGTAGATAGTTGGTCGTGGGATTCAGAAAAAATATACTTTACATCATCTAGAGAAAATCGTTTTAGTGGATACGAAATACCTGCTTCTGGCGGCACACCTACTCGCCTCTTCCCTAATTATTTTAATACTACCCATAATATTGCCGTACATCCAATTACTAGTGAAATTTTCTTTAATGAAAGCTGGGAAAGCAAAAGTTTTACTCATAGAAAGAGATATAAAGGAGATTACAATCCAGATATAAAATCTTATAACCCGAAAACCAAAGAGTATAGAGAATATACAACCTACAGAGGAAAAGATTTTTGGCCAACTCTCGATAAAAACGGGATTCTTTATTTTGTTTCAGACGAAGCCAACGGAGAATACAATCTTTATACCTTCAAAGACAATAAAAAAACAGCATTAACCACATTTAGTACCTCTGTCAAACGACCACAAGTAAGTGCAAATGGAAATAAAATAATATTTGGTAAGGATTACCAAATCTACAGCTACGATAAGACTTCTGGTACTTCAAAAAAAGTACCTATCAAAATCTATCGCAATAATACCTTAAACAAAACTCAGGACTTTCAGGTGAAAGGAAAAATTTCTTATTTTGACGTCTCTTCAGATGGAAAAAAAATAGCCTTTGTTTCCAGAGGAAGATTGTTCGTTTCTGATCATAAAGGAAAATTTATAAAACAAATTCCTGTCAATCCTAATGAGCGTGTGGTAGAAGTAAAATGGCTTGACGACGATAGAACTTTACTGTATAATCAAACCTATAATGGGTATTTAAATTTATTTACGATTTCGGCTGACGGAAAAGGAAAGGAAAAACAAATCACCAATGAGACAAGAAATAATGTAAATATAGAGCTAAATCCAGAGTCTTCGCTTGCGGCCTATATTAGTGGAAGGGACGAATTACGACTTCTCGATTTAAAAAGTCTTAAAAGCACAATGGTGGTGAAAGATGAATTTTGGGCACTTTATGCTCCACAACCCAAATTTTCTCCCAACGGACAATATTTGGTTTATAATGCCATTCGTAATTTTGAAAATGACATTTTTATCTATCATATCTCTTCAAAAAAAGTATTAAACGCAAGTCAAACCGGAGTGACCGAAAATAGCCCCTATTGGTCTCCCGATGGAAAATATATATACTTTACCTCTAATTTAACCCAGCCCAGTTATCCTTACGGGTTAAGAGAAGCTAACATCTACCGTATGGCTCTTGATAAATATGAAGTCCCCTATACTTCTGCAAAGTTTGACGAGCTATTTCTTGAAAAGAAGGATAAAGACAAGGATAAAAAAAACGAGGAGAAGAAGAAAGAAGACAAAACAGAAGAAGTTAAAATTACTATTAATGAAAGGGGATTGATGGATCGTCTAGAGCGTGTGGGTCCAGAATTTGGGTTTCAAGGAGGTGGTCCGGTAGTTATTTCAAAAGAAGATGCATCCTACGTGTTTTATATTTCTAATCATGATCAAGGCGATTCAAAATTATGGAAAACAACGATAACACCTTTTGAAAAAAACAAAACCGAAAAAGTTGGAGACGATAAAATCTCAAGCTATCAAATAGCTTCAGGAAATGATAGTCATTATGTATTACTAGATGGTCATCTTTATACATTGGATATTGAAAGTAACAAAATTGATAAAATTGAAATTGATTTTAAATTTAGAAAGGCATTATTAGAAGAATTTAAACAAATGTTTGAAGAGGCCTGGGCCGGTTTCGAAGAGAATTTTTATGATGGTGATTTTCATGGTGAAGATTGGAAAAAACTTAAAAAAAGATATGCTGCATACTTGCCCTATATAACCAATCGCTCTCACTTAAGATTACTTTTTAATGATATGCTTGGTGAATTAAACACCTCTCATTTTGGATTTCGCTCTACCGGTAAAGAAGAGAAAGAATTCTATAAAACCCACACGTTATCAACCGGAATCGTATTCTCAAAAAACGACCCGTATATCGTAGAAAGAATTGTTACAGACAGCCCTTCAGATATTACTAATAAAAATATAAAACCCGGAGATCGACTAGTAGCCGTAAATGGAAAAAAAATCAATCCAAATAATAATCGAGAATCATACTTTACACAACCTTCTTTAGATAAAGAGATGCAGTTAACTCTCGAACGCAAAAGACAACAGGTTACTGTAGAATTACATCCAATCGCATCTAACAAATTAAGAAGCCTGTTATATGATGAGTGGGTAGATAATAACCAGAAATATATAGATCGTAAAAGCAATAAAAAAATTGCCTATGTTCATATGAAAAATATGGGACGCAGCGAATTAAACAATTTTAAGAAAGAAATGGTGTCTGAAGCATACAAAAGAGATGCCCTAATTCTAGATTTAAGGAATAATACGGGTGGTAATGTACATGATGAAGTATTAAAGTTCTTATCACAGAAACCATATCTTAAATGGAAATATAGAGATGGAGAGCTCACACCGCAACCTAATTTTGGCCCTGCAGCCAAACCAATTGTTCTTTTGATCAATGAGCAGTCCTTAAGTGATGCCGAAATGACCTCTGCGGGCTTTAAGCAATTAGGACTAGGAAAAATTATTGGTACAGAAACATATCGTTGGATTATTTTTACTTCTGGAAAAGGTTTGGTCGATGGGTCATTTTATCGCTTACCTTCTTGGGGATGCTATACACTTGATGGTAAGAATTTAGAAAAAACCGGTGTACAGCCAGATATTTATGTAAAAGAAAACTTCAAGCATCGTTTAGAAAAAAACCAACCTCAATTAGACAGAGCATTATCAGAAATAAAGAAGCAGCTTAATAATTAAAAGAAGTATTTTTATATTGAAATACATGGAATTTTAATCTAGATAAAGATCGCTTACCATAGTATTGATATTAAACTACTCGATATGACCAAAAAAGTCTTGATTTGTTTATGGGGAATAACATTACTTTTTTGTTGTTGTTCGTCAAATTCTGAATCCCAGGCAATCGAACCTGAAATCGAATCAGAAAATGATCAAACTCAGACATTTTCTTTTCTTGCATTGGGAGATTCATATACCATTGGTCAAGGAGTGAAACAGGAAGAAAGCTGGCCGTATCAATTAAAAACTGCTACGAGAACTTCAAAAAATAAAATTGAAAACCTTACCGTTATAGCAAGGACAGGATGGACCACAACTGATCTCCTGGACGCGATACAAGAACAATCACCATCAAATCATGATTTAGTATCATTGTTGATAGGAGTGAATAATCAATTTCAAGGAGGTAGTTTCTCAACATTTCAAGAAGAGTTTGATACATTACTTGATATTGCAATTAATTTGGCTAATTCTAATACGAAGGTAATGGTGGTTTCTATTCCAGATTACGGTGTTACTCCTTTTGGCATAAATAATAGTGAAATTATAGCAAAAGAGCTTGATAATTACAATGAATACATCAAACAGCAATGTACAGCGAACAAAATAGCGTTCGTAGATGTAACTACTATTTCCCGAAATCTAGGAGCTTCAGAGAATGCTCTAGCAGATGACCGCTTACATCCCAGCGGCTATCAGTATAACTTGTGGGTAGAAAAAATGATTCCGATTATAGAAGAAATTTTAAAATGAACCTTAGAAGTAACAAATCGTATGGTCCTTGTTTCTGTCTAGTTTAGTCTAAATTGCTTCAAACAATTTTCCCGGTAAAGGTTTAATCACTCCTTTAAGCTCCATATTTAATAAAATAGAGGCAGCTTTGAATGTTGGGATTTGGCACTGTAATGCAATGACATCTAACAATTCTTTTCCGTTATTATTTAAAAAGGTATAGATTTTCTTTTCGTCACCCTCTAGTTCTACAAACAGCTTTTTCTGCACTGTGGGTTTCTCTTTTTCTTCTAACTCCCAGTTGAGCATATAGATTAAATCTACTGCATTAGTGAGCATATGGGCTCTTTGCGTTTTTATGAGCATATTACATCCCTTGCTTAGAACATCATTTGCTCTACCAGGAACTGCAAATACTTCACGATTATATGAATTGGCAATATCGGCCGTAACAAGCGAACCTCCTTTATCGGCACTCTCGATTACTACAGTAGCTTCACTAAGTCCAGCAATAATACGATTGCGCCCCAAAAAGTTTTTTCGATCGAAGGTATCGGTACTCCAAAAATCTGTAAAAAACCCACCGTTTTCTTCAATCTGAGATACGTATTTTTGATGAGCTTTTGGATAGATTTGATTCAGTCCATGAGCCAAACAACCTATGGTTTGCAAATTGTGTTGTACTGCCGCTCTCTGTGCCGTAATATCAACTCCGTATGCAAAACCGGATACAATAACCGGGTCGATAGGGGCAATAGCCTCGATCAATTCTTCACAAAACCGAACCCCATAGCTAGTGACTTTTCGAGTACCAACAATACTTACTATTTTTTTGTTTAGTAGATTGATATTTCCACGGCCAAAAAGTACTACAGGGCCATCAATACAATGCTTTAATTTTTCGGGATAATCAGGCTGGTCATATACCCAATAATTAATCTTGTTTTCTGTAATAAATTCTAATTCATTTTCTGCGGCCTTACAATGACCTGGATTATGAAGATCCTTTATTTTTATAGCACCAATACCATCAATTTTTAACAAATTACTTGGTTTTTCAGCAAGAACTTCTTCTGCCGAACCTACTTCACGTATCAGTTTTTTGATAGAATTATCCCCTAGATTTGCTACTTTTTTGAGTCTAAGTAGTGCAATTAGTTTTTCGACGGTCATGTAATATTTTATATGTCAACGCAAGAAACAAAAAAAAACAAAACTGTTAATAAATTTGTAAGCCATTATTCTAATGACTTTCATTTTTTTTTACCTTTGGGTTTTAACCACACATTGTTAGAATAGCATATTTTATAAGGGGATAATGAACAATACAGCCAAGTACATAAGCGAATTATTATATAGATATGAATGTGTAATTTTACCAGGTTTTGGAGCATTTTTAACAAGACGTCAGCCTGCTGAGATTCAAGAATCTACTCATTCGTTTTTTCCTCCTCAAAAACTCATTTCGTTTAACAGTCAGTTGAAAAATAATGATGGTTTATTGGCAAATTATATCGCTTCTGCAGAAAATATCTCCTATACCGATGCTGTAGCTAAAATTCAGCGTTATGTCTTGTCCCTAAATGAAAAGATGGCACAAGGGAAGCGTTTAGAATTAGAGAATATAGGAGCGTTTTTTACCTCTGTAGAAGATACCTTACAGTTTGAACCCTTGCAAGAAGTAAATTATCTTACTGAAGCTTTTGGATTACATACTTTTGTGTCCCCGACCATCAAACGTGAGATTGAGGTAAAGCGTGAAGCATATAAAGAAGAGGTTGAAGCTCTTGAAGAGGTTGCTCCTCTAGCTTTTACGCCAGAAAAACGTCGTGAGCGTCCTTATTTACAATACGCGGCAACCGCTGCTATCATCTTAGGAATTGGTGGGTTCTTTGGTTTGAAGCAAATTAGTGATAGTACCATAAGCTACAATAATCAGGAGTGGAAAAAAGCTAATGCCGAAATTGAAAACAGAATTCAAGAGGCAACATTTGAGATTTCAAATCCACTACCAGCGATTACCTTAAATCTTACCAAAGAAGAATCGACTAAGACTGTTGAATCGAAAAATGAATCTGTGGTTGTAACAGGAAAATATCATGTTGTTGCTGGTGCTTTTAGAATTGCATCAAATGCCGATAAAAAAGTGAGAAAACTTAAAGCTAAAGGTTTTGATGCACGTCTTATCGAGGTAAACAAATATGGTCTTCATCAAGTGGTTTATCAAAGTTACTCAGATCGAATAGAAGCATTACAAGCACTTCGAAAAATTAAAAGAGAGGAAAGTCCAAGAGCCTGGTTATTGGTTCAGGAACTCTAATTTCTTATATTTTTTCTTTCAAAGAAATGTAGACAACATTTCATTATTTTTAAGATTTTTTTCGTTTTCGATTGATATTCATACTTTTTGAATAAAATCTACACCAAATTCGCATTCAAGCAATTTTTCAAGTAATACACTTTTATTCTACTGTATAGTAATAGTTATTTCTGCGTGATTATCTTTGCCAAAAAATATACTGTATATGAAAGCCAGGCACCCATCGGAATCTCTTGCTATACTTACCGATTTTGTACTAACCGGAGAAACTAATTCTCTAAACAACCTATTTGGCGGAGAGCTATTGGCTCGCATGGACCGTGCGGCTGGTATTGCTGCTGGCAGGCATTCAAGAAGAGTTGTAGTTACTGCATCTGTGAACCATGTGGCTTTCAATAAAGCAATTCCGTTAGGTAGCGTTGTAACGGTAGAGGCAAAAGTTTCAAGAGCTTTTACCTCGTCTATGGAAGTATATATTGATGTTTGGGTAGAAGATCGTCAAAGTGGAGATAAGACAAAAGCCAATGAGGCTATTTATACCTTTGTTGCCGTAAATGAATCTGGGAATCCAGTCGAGGTGCCTCCAATAGAACCTCAGACCGATCTCGAAAAAGAACGATATGATGCAGCCTTGCGTCGCAAGCAACTTAGCCTGGTACTTGCAGGTAAAATGAAACCAAATGATGCTACAGAGTTGAAGGCGTTATTCATCTAACTTGATTTTACCTAAAACTATCTTAAAATCTGAAGAAAAGAAAAAATTTTCGTTGCTTTTTTATATCTTCAAATGAATGGAAATTCGTTGAAATGAAAAGAGGTAAAAATCTTATCTTCTCGCTTATCATTACGTTAGTCGGGTTAATTCTGGCTATCGCAATTTTTATAAGAATTCGATATTGTGATGATCAAGAATATCCAGATGTTACTAGTGTACCACAATATGAATTAAAAGTCTAATTGGGCTCATTTAAAATTTCTCACTACTTATTTTTAACCATACGAGCTGCGATTAATTTTTTAAGCCTTAATAACTGTTGAGGATATATCTGCCTGATTTCTTCAACATACGCCCGTTTACTATAATATCCATTCTTATAATCATCGATTGCTTTATTAGTCGCAGCGATAGCTTCATGATACTCCCCTTCTTCCAGATATAACAAAGCCCTGTAATAATGGCTATCAGCAGATACATTTTGGAAATACCGTAATGCTTTTTCTATATTAATTCTGGCCTTTTTGAATTTAGAATCTTCAAAGTACGTGATACCCAAATATAAAAATGCACTGGGCTCTACCCAGTCCTCACCAGAATCCTCGCGCACTCTGGCAATATGAGTATTAAAATAATGTGCTGCATTCTTATAATCTTTTAGGCCTAAGTATGCAATACCTCTCCAGTAATCAACGCTATGGCCTTGAGGAGAATCTACAAAATTTGGAGTAAGGATATCACTGGCATCGAAGTCCTCAATTGCTTTCTTATAATCTCTATAAAACCATAAATACAAGTAACCTCGCCATGGTTGCCATGTTTTTGGATCACATGCCACCGCTTTATCAAACAAGGGTTTCCATTTATGGGGCATTCCTCTTTTAAGATAGGGTACAGAATATGATCTTAAGGCTTCACAATTATTAGGATCCAGGGTAAGAATACTATCCAATAATTTCATCGACAATGGCGTTCCCTGGTAAGGACCATCAAAGTCATGTTTTGCTTGCTCCTCATCGAATATTTTCTTAGAAAGTATTTTGTCTTCTTCTGACGCCTCCTTCAGATTCTTGTTATAACAAGAACAAAAGAATAAACTTATAAAAATACTAAGGAAGTATCTCTGTAACATTTCCATTTTCGATTTTAAAGATTAAATACATGTAGTAATTAATCGTAGGGTGATCTGCGGTACGCCAATTTTCGTTTCTCATCGACAAATCTACAAGTTGTTCTACCAAAGTAGCACTCAAATTTGATGGTTCAAGGTCTGCATTCAATTCATTAATTATGAGATTACCTGTTTCACCCCGACAATTGATATGAAATCTTAGGTTTAGGTAACCATTATCATTCCTGTTTCTATTTTGATAATGCTGTACAATAAACTCCCTAAATTCTAATTTATTCTTTTTGTATATATGTGGGGCTGAACTACTATAAAATCCATGAGGTTTATTCTCATCTTTGCAAAGAGAGAATTCAGTAGTTCGTGTAGCCTTATTTAAATCTATTTTACCAACATAATCAGGATATTTTGGTTGAACTTCAGTGATTTGAGAAGGAGTTGCAAAAAACAAAAACGTGATGCCTGGTATTAAGAGCAATACTACAATCCCTATACTATATTTTTTGAATTTCATCCTACTATACATTACATCCTATAAATCCAACTTTGCGGGTTTAATCTTTTTGCATTTTGATAAATCAAAAATTTCATAATTGCTCTCCCTGTAGTAGGATTCACACGTACTTCGCCAATAGATTGTTTTGTGTTCACTTTTTGGCCTTCTTTAACCGTAATATTCTCTATGTTATAATATGTAGTGATGTAATTACCGTGTCTTATCTGTACAAGACGACTAGCACCTTTTAATTTTTGAATAGCAATCACTTCGCCTTCAAAAATGGCTCTAGCCTTCTCTCCTTTTCTGGTTTCAATTTCTACACCGCTGCTATTGATTTGTATATTTGGAAGCGTAGGATGCGGCTGACGACCAAATTTTTTGGTGACTCTGCCCGTTCCTACCGGCCAAGGTAATTTTCCTTTATTAGATGTAAAATTATCGGCTAGTATTTTAGCTTCAGCGGTTAATGCAAATGTAGTAGCAGATCCTTTATTCGCAACTTTTTTACCAGCTTTTTTATTGGCTTTGGCAATAGCTTCGCGAATCAACTTCTCGATAGCTTTATCAATAGCACTAGCCTGTTCTTGCTTTTTCTTGATTTGCTTCGTATACACTCCTTGTTTCTTGCGTATAGAGGCCATCAAAACCTGTTGCTCCTTTTTTTCTTCTTTAAGTTTCTCTTGCGCTTCTCGATTTTCTACAATAAGATCTTGTTTGTTTTCTTTTTGCTTTGACAAGTCTCGGTTAAGTTTCTGAAGCTCGAGCGTATTACCTTCTATTCGCTCTGCTTGCTCTTTACGATGCTCGTTATATTGCTTCATATACTGCAATCGCTTATAAGCCTGTGCAAAATCTGATGAAGACAATAAAAACATTATCCTGCTCTGGTGAGATTTACTTTTATATGATTTCTTAATCATTTTGGCATAATCTTCCTTGAGCACTTTAAGCTCAGTGCGATATACATCTATCTTCTTGAGATTCGTGTTGATCTCTCTTGTTAATAAATTTGCTTGCTGATTCGTAATTTTTATAAGATTTTCCCGAGTACTAATTTGAGAATTAATTGCTTCAACCTGATCAAGTACCGAAAGCTCTTTTTGCTTATTATCTTCGCGCAATTTTTTCATTTGCGCAATTTCCTCTCTAAGGCGTTGCCGTTCTTCTTCGAGTTGTTGTTGTTTTGTACTTTGCGAATAAGATGGACCACAAACCAATAACAATCCAATAACATATATTACTCTTAAAAACCTCATTGAATAGTAACTTCCTTATAACCTGATGGTATTTTAAACGGAAAACTCACCCGTGCATTGTAATCTACCATTCTATATTCTATCCCTATACTAGTTTTTTGATCTTCTTGCAACGCTTCAATATTTATTTCTTTTGGGAAATCCTGATTTCCGACTTTTTGATAACTGCGATAACTGATGGTTAGATTTCTATTCGCTATAGGCTGAATTAGTTGTTGAGAAGCCATTTTAAAACTATTGGAGCGTACTAAAAATAAACGTTCAAACAATGCTAATTCTGTTTTAGGTTGTAGTAAGTACCCTTGCTCTGCAATTGAAGATTTGTATTTATCATTTCGAAGGTTAAACAATGCCTGCCCTAAAAGCATTTGTTGCACTTTATCATAATCAAGATCATCTGTACCTAACCACTCGCTCAACACCTTAAAATCTCCTTCAAAATATGTGTTTTCGATTTTCTCGTAGTAACTCACTTTTTCTGGAGTGATCAATGCCTTTGCCAATGTAATTCCTAACATTTTTACACTAATCCAAATAGCTTTGTCTTTTTCTATTCGCAAAGTAGCCGAAGGACTGTATGAATTTTTTCCATCGTCATATCGCACTTTAACCTTGGCATTAAGCGTTTCAAAATTAAAGGATTTATTGTAGTGGTTAGCAATAATCTTTTCGGCACTAAGTTTTTTTATTTTCGCCCCTGTCGTTGCTTTGGATCCCTTACAAGAACTTAGTACAATTAAAGAAAAACACAATAGATAAAATATTCTGTACATTAACCGTTATGATTTTTCTGGAGTTGATTTGCCTTTTGTTGATATTCTGAAGCTTTTGCTGTATTGCCTAGTTTTTGATAAGCTACACTCATTTGAGTATAAAAATCAGATTCCATTTTTTGATTTTCTATGATATAGTCTATACCGAGTGAAAGGATTTCGATGGCCTCTTCTGCCTTTTCAAGATTAATTAACGAAACACCATTTACTAAATAGAAAATCGGTTGTGCAGGATACATCTCTAAAGCCAATTGACTTCCTATTTCTGCTTTTTCATATCGTTTCAGATCCAATTGTAATAATAAAATTCTTTTTAAGAGTGCAAAATCATTAGCATTGCTTTTTATGCCTCTTTCATAAAAATTGAGAGCCTGCTCCTTTCGATCTTTTTTATAGTAAAAATGTCCCAGTTCTGTAAAAACCTTCGAATTATTTTGACCGCCCGAAACCAAAGCCATGATTTCTGCTAATTGTGATTCGTATTGAGGATTTTTATCCAGAAAGGGCAAAAAGTCATTAACTATTTTATATTTGGATGCTGTATCTACTTTAGAGCTTTGTAAAGCGATCTTCATAGAATTAATCGCATCATCATTCTTATTGTTTTGTAGATAAAACTTATACAACGCCAAATGAACCAATGCTGATTTTGGTTTTTTCTTAAGCAATTGTTGAGCCGTCTCGAAGGCTTTTTCACTCTGATTGTTCTGGCTATAGATATAGATTAAGTTAAGATAGTTTTGCTCTACTTTTGGATTCTCTTTTATCTTTTTTTCAAGAATGGCAATTCTGCTATTGGGATTTGTAATTTTTGAAGTAATTCTCTTTCGTAATTGATTTCGATAAGCATCAGTCCCATATTCTTCATTAAGTTGGTCCAGCATTTCTAATGCATCGTCATAACGTTTTTCGAGAAAATACAGATTGGCTAATTGTTCTTTAAACATGGTGTTAAAAGGAACCAATCTTTCAACTACCCCGACAGATTCTTTGTATTTGCGTTGCTGAAAATAAACCTCATATAAAAGCTCTAAAACATATCTGTCGTTAGGCTTAGCTTTAAGAACTTTATTGAAATTCTCTTCTGCTTTTTCATATACTTTGAGCTCGAGATAATTTTTACCTAATTCTGAATATAGAAAAACAGGTTTTGGATCGATTTCAATACATTTTTCTAAAGCTTCAATTGCTTTATCGTAGTTGGTAATAGCTTTTTGCTTTAACGCTTCAAAAAAGTTTTCCTGAAATTCGTCTGAAACATCTCCTAAATCGTCAATATTGATTTCTTGTTTAGGTTCTATATCCTGGGAAAAGACAATTGTATTCCCCGTTCCAAAGAATACTATCAAAATATATATATATGTCCAAATTTTACTCATAAAACTACTGAAACTCTCTTTTATTCCTCATAAATTATTCTAAAATAGAATAGTCTCCTATACTCACTGTTTTGAAGTTTCCGTCATAAACTGCATTATTTCCGATCATTGCATTGTCTAAGTTAGCATTTTTTATGACAGTTTTGGTCTGAACAAGACTATTTTTAATGGTGGTATTGTCTAATAAACATCCATCACCGATAGAAACATTGGGACCAACAGCCGTGTTCCTTAGAACTACATTTTCTCCTATATAACAAGGTGGTGTTATTGTTGAGTTCTCTAAAGTAACTGTCTTACTTACCAGTTCCTCTCCATCATCCTGCAAAAAACCAAGCATTCTTGAATTAGTTTCTACGGTAACATTTTTGTTTCCACAATCCATCCATTCATCTACCCGGCCAGTAACAAAAGTTTTACCATTGGCCATCATTCTTTTGATACCATCGTTGATTTGGTATTCACCACCATGAATAATGTTATTATCCAAAACATATTGCAATTCGTTCTTCAAAATAGCGACATCTTTAAAATAATAAATACCAATTACGGCAAGATCAGACACAAATTCCTGAGGTTTTTCTACCAATTCTACAATTTGTTTTTTATCATTGAGTTTTACCACTCCGTAGGCTTCTGGTTGATCAACCTGCTTTACCCAGATCACAGCATCTGCTTCTTTATCAAGGTTGAAATCTGCTCGAATGAGCGTATCTGCGTAGGCAATCACTGCAGGACCCGAAAGTGATGCTGCAGCACACATAATGGCATGACCAGTACCTAGCGGTTGGTCCTGTCTATAAATTGATGCTTTTGCACCCAAACTCTCTGCCAATTTGGTCAAGCTTGTTACCACATCATCCCCAAAATATGCAGGATCACCAAGTACGAAAGCAATTTCGTCGATAGGTTCTCCCAAAACCTTTGCGATATCAGACACCAATCGATGCACGATTGGTTTTCCTGCAACCGGAATTAAAGGTTTTGGAACAGTAAGTGTATGAGGTCTGAGTCTAGAACCTCTCCCTGCCATGGGTACGATGATTTTCATTCTCTTTTTTGTTTTTTGTTTATTTACACCTCCCTAACCCCATTTCAAAGAAATTAGGGTATTTCTATTTTATTTTATTTTCCAAAATATATCTCCTAGAAAGCAGCAACCCTCAAAGAGTTCAATTTTTAGTCTTTAGTTTATAATTTCACACTTCGGCTACAGGACTTCGATAGTACTTCGACAAGCTCAGTATAACACCTCAGTCCTCAAGCTTACTACCTAAAACCTCATACCTATTTTACTCCTGTGCTTCCAAATCCTCCTTCGCCTCTCGACGTTTCAGATAGTTCGGTTACTTCTACCCACTCTGCACGCTCATGTTTTGCAATTACCATCTGTGCCACTCGTTCTCCGTTTTCAATAGTAAAACTATCATTAGACAGGTTTACCAAAATTACACCTATTTCTCCGCGATAATCTGCATCAATAGTTCCCGGGGCATTCAATACGGTAATTCCTTTTTTCGCCGCTAGGCCACTTCTTGGTCTCACTTGTGCTTCATAGCCTACAGGGAGTTCTATAAAAAGACCTGTTTTTATAACAGCCCTCTCAAGAGGTTTTAAGGTAACAGATTCGGTAACGTTTGCTCTTAGATCCATCCCTGCCGAGGCAATGGTTTCATAATGAGGCATCTCATGAGATGATCTATTGATGATTTTTATTTTCATGTTTTTATTTATAAAAGGTCTGTCACATTGAGCCCATTGATCGAGCCTTGGATAAGTTCAATCGAAATATCCTATTCAAAATTATGATCTCTTGACTTCACTTAAGATGACAGTAAAATGTATCTATATTTTTAAAATCTGTTTTAATTCCTTTTTCTCAAAGGCGTACAAAATTACTAAAAACAGGAGTAACAACGGAATAGAAATCATATAATTACTCTCGAAGACATAAAAAGACAGTATTGAAAATACAATAGATATCGTAAGATACATTCCTATCTTTTTGAGATTATAAGGTATCGGGTAATATTTTTTTCCAAAATACCAAGACAACAGCATCATCGTGCCATATGCCGCCAATGTGGCAATGGCAGAACCTAGATAGCTGTATTTTGGAATTAACAAGAAATTAAGTGCAAGGGTTATTATAGCTCCTACTATCGAAATATAGGCGCCGAATTTAGTTTTATCAGTAATCTTGTACCAAACCGAAAGGTTATGATAAATCCCAAGGCATAGGTTGGCAAGTAGTATGATTGGAACTACCACCATGGCCTCCCAATACTCTGGACTTTTGATCATAAATTCTTTAAGTAAGTCTGAAAAAATAATGACACTCAACAAAATTAAAGATCCAAAAATCACAAAATATTTAGTAATAATTGCATACGTTTTAGGCGCATTTTTATCTGTGGCATGACTAAAAAAGAAAGGTTCTATACCCAATCTAAAAGCAGTAGCAAACAAAGTCATAAACAACGCAAGTTTATAACACGCGGCATACGCCCCCGAATCAAATAAGCCTTGCTCACCCTCTAACATCCATTCTAATAATATTTTATCAAAATGCTCATTGATCGCAAACGCTAATCCCGAAATCAAAATGGGAGACCCGTAGATCATCATTTTTTTCCATAGTTCTTTATCAAAACGATGTGAAACCCTGAAATAGAAGGGCAGCATTAATAACAAGGTTATCCCGCTGGCTGCTACTAACGACAAAAATACATATTGGATCTCAAAGTTTTCGAAGTATATTGATTGTAACCACGTTACTTTTTGCGAAAGCTCTGGTAAAAAAATCAAAAAAAACACATTGAGACCGGCATAAATTATAACATTGGCAATCTTAATAACCGAATATTTGACCGGTTTCTCATTGGCTCTCAAATCGGCAAAAGGAATAATAACCAACGCATCAAGTACCAAAATTAGAATAACATATGTTAAGAATTCCTTTTCTATACCAATAAGAGATGATATTATATCCTGACATAAAAAGGCTAAAACTCCAAAAATAAATGTGGTGATAACTATAGATATCGCGGATGTGCTTGTAACCTTATCCTTGTACTTATTTTGATTTAAAAACCTAAAAAAGGAAGTTTCCATTCCGTAGGCGAGGATAACATTAAAAACAATTATCCACGAAAACAGTATAGTTACCCGACCATAAGATACTGGCCCCTCGAGGTACTTGGTGTGAACAATAACCAACAGAAAAGACAACATACGTGGCAACACCGTTGCCAGTCCGTAAATAAAAGTCTGTTTAAATAGTTTTTGAAAAGTGCTCAATTGCTAGTGTCCTTGTCATTGTAAAAATACAATTTTTTATCACCCGGGCTAATCGATTACTATTACTCTTTTTTGATCTATTTATTTTATTGTTTTTTAGTGGTCAGATCGAAATCAGCAATAATCAATATTGGTGGACTGAAACCTTGACAAAAACATACCTTTTGTAACTTGGAATAAAACCAAAAACAAGATGAAATAATACTATCTACTCCCTCCATTTTTGCAACGACTAATTCCTTCTAGGTTCTCCCATTGCCGCACAACAAAGTGTGTCTTTTTCTACAAAAAGTTTATACCCAATAAACAATCCTTTATATCCTTCTATAAAATTAACTTTTAAAGAGTCTCCTGTGTTTGAATCACTAAGAATTTGAATTCCATGTTCTAATAAATTTTCTTCTTTTATGAAAGGTAATACACTACAAATAGAGTCTCCAGCTCCCCAAATCACTCGTTTTTCTGTCAAATCAGTGATAACATAATACGTTCTTGTGTCTCCTATCTTGGGTAATACACTATCATTCATATTGATACCGCATTTAAAGTTATTGCCAGAATTTGTAATGTTACGCGGAAAATCTCTAAAAGTGCGGTCATCATCAGAACAAGAAATTGTAACGTAAATAAGAGTAATAAAAAGCAACATCCCCTTAATTTTCATTAAAAAACCTAATTTTTTCATTTTTCAAGTATTTATACATTTTTTACTCATTTAGACTGCATTATGCCTGAAGGTTGCGCGAAAAAAGAAAGTTTTAGAATATATAAAGATAAAACCAAGAAAACCCACTTCCTTTAGTGGCAAGTGCCAATTTTATCGTATTCACAATTAAAAAAACCCATAACAAGTTTTAAGTAAAACGTACCTTGGTAACAATCTGTATTATGTGCAAGAAATATTGATGTGACACCCATTATAATTTCTTAATACTTCAGTATTCGCAGGTAGTCCCAAAGTATTGAAAGATTCGAAAAAATAACACTTTAGGTGCAATTGAAAGTACAATTTTTATCACCCAGACTAATCAACCCCTATAACTCTTTTTTTTCAGGCACATTTTCTATTTTGAAATGCCCTTCTTTACCATCTTTTGTGTAAACAATAACACACTCATTGTCTTTAAGCCTAAAAGGTATTCGTTCAATCCCAACGGGAACTGTATTTTGAAACTCTTCTTTAGGATCACTGCTCATTATCAAATCTGTTGCTTTTTTGGGGTAAACATAACTTCCAGTATACAATGATTTACCTTCTTCTTTGGTAAGCGTTATTCTTTTTTGTTTGAAGTATGCATATTTGAATGAAACCCTAGAAGTATCTTCTGTTGGGATGTATATTGTAAAACCATTATTATCTTGGGAAGTCCATTTTTGAAAATATGGCTCTTTAATTTGTATTGAAGATGTGTTTTTCATGTTTTGACTACTTGCACATTGCATAAAGGTACTACCAATCAATAATATACATATTCTAATACTTATTGTTTTAAAATTCTTCATACTAATTACTTATATTCTCATAGAAGGCAAAACCAATGCCAAACTGTTTTAATCAATTATAAAGATAGAAAAACATGATTTTACCAAAATAAAAACCTCGCAAGAAAAATTGCGAGGTTCGTAGTTTAAAAAATAATCTTTTTAGCTATTCAATGCTTCTGCACCACCTACGATCTCAAGAATCTCATTGGTAATAGCAGCTTGCCTTGCTTTGTTATATGATAGTTTAAGCGCGTCTCTCAACTCTGTAGCATTATCGGTTGCTTTATGCATGGCTGTCATACGAGCACCATGTTCTGAGGCAAACGAATCACGAATTGCCTTATACAACTGAGTTTTGAGAGATTTAGGAATTAATTGTTCTACAATTTCTTCTTTAGAAGGCTCAAAAAGATAGTCTACATTAGTAGCTGTACCTCCTTCGATCGGAACGATAGGTAAAAACTGCTCTGTAGTTACATCTTGTGTAGCTGCATTTCTAAACTTATTATAAACTATAACGATCTTATCATAAGCACCTTCTGTAAACAACTGCATTAATTCTTCAGCAATGGCAGCAACGTTTGCAAAAGTAAGATCATCAAACACTTCACTTTTGTTAGCAACCACAGTATGTGTTTTGGAAACTACATCATTTACTTTCTTACCAATGCTAACAAAATCAACTTGTTTTCCTTGATACTGATTTTGGTAAAGGTCTCTTACTGCCTTAACAATATTTGTGTTAAAAGCACCCGCCAAACCACGATTTGAAGCAATCGCTACGACCAACACCTTATTGACTTCACGTTGCTCTGCGTAGGCACTTGCGCTGTCTCCTTCTAAAGAAGCACTTAGGCTTTGCAAAAGTTCGGTAAGTTTATCTGCATATGGTCGCATAGCCGTAATAGCCATCTGTGCCTTATTCAACTTTGCAGCAGATACCATTTTCATGGCACTGGTAATTTGCATCGTTGACGACACTGATGTAATTCTACTACGTAATTCTTTTAGATTCGCCATTTTTTTTAGTATTGAGTATTGAGTAGTTAGTAGTTAGTACTTCCCTAAATCAATACTTTTTCAACATTAAACTTTATGAAATACAGAGTAATAAGATTCTACGGCTTTATACGCTGTACTCAATACTAATTCTTATACTTCGCTGAAATTTCTTTACAAGCAGCCATTAATACATCGGTTACTTCATCTGTAAGTTTTCCAGCTTTAAGAGTGTCTAAAGTATCTCTATGTTTTGCATTAAGATATTCAAGATAATCTCTTTCAAATTCTTTTACTTTATTTACAGGAACGTCTCTTAACAAGTTTTTAGAACCCGCATAAATGATCGCAATCTGATCTTCTACAGTATAAGGGTCATTTTGTGCTTGTTTAAGGATTTCAACGTTACGCTTTCCTTTTTCAATTACATTAAGGGTAGCAGCATCAAGATCAGAACCAAACTTGGCAAACGCTTCTAATTCACGAAACTGAGCCTGATCAAGTTTTAACGTACCTGCAACTTTCTTCATCGATTTAATCTGTGCAGATCCACCTACACGAGATACAGAAATACCTACGTTAATCGCTGGACGTACACCAGAGTTAAATAAGTCCGAAGTTAAGAATATCTGACCATCGGTAATCGAAATTACGTTGGTTGGAATATAAGCAGAAACGTCACCTGCTTGTGTTTCAATTATAGGAAGTGCGGTTAATGATCCGCCTCCTTTTACTTTATTTTTTAAGGAATCAGGAAGGTCGTTCATATCTTTAGCAAGAGTATCATCAGCAATTACCTTTGCAGAACGCTCTAATAGTCTTGAGTGAAGATAGAAAACGTCTCCAGGATACGCCTCACGACCTGGTGGACGACGTAATAATAACGAAACCTCACGATATGCTACTGCCTGCTTAGATAAATCATCATAAATGATTAAAGCAGGACGACCAGTATCTCTAAAGTACTCGCCAATTGCAGCACCTGCAAATGGAGCATATACCTGCATTGGAGCAGGATCAGAAGCATTAGCCGCTACGATGGTCGTATAGGCCATTGCGCCTTTATCTTCTAACACTTTGGCAATACCCGCTACCGTAGAAGCTTTTTGTCCAATTGCCACATAGATACAATATACCGGCTCACCGGCATCATAAAATTCTTTCTGATTAAGGATGGTATCTATACAAACTGTCGTTTTACCAGTCTGACGGTCACCAATGACCAACTCACGTTGTCCTCGACCAATCGGCACCATGGCATCGATTGACTTAATTCCTGTTTGAAGTGGTTCATTTACCGGCTGACGGAAAACTACCCCCGGAGCTTTACGCTCTAATGGCATTTCGAAAGTTTCACCTTCGATCGCACCTTTTCCATCTATAGGATTTCCAAGCGTTCCTACCACACGTCCTACAATTCCTTCTCCAACATTGATCGACGCAATACGTTGTGTACGTTTTACCGTCGCTCCTTCTTTTACTTCTGTAGAAGGACCTAAAAGTACTACCCCAACATTATCTTCTTCAAGGTTAAGGACGATACCTTCTAGTCCAGAATCGAACTGTACTAATTCTCCGTATTGAGCATTAGATAACCCATATACACGTGCGATACCATCACCTATCTGTAATACAGTTCCTACCTCTTCTAATGAAGCTGATGCTTCGAATCCAGATATTTGTCGTTTTAAAATTGCTGATACCTCAGCAGGATTTACTTCTGCCATTTTATAGTAATTTAGGAGAACAAGATAAAATACTTATTCCCTTATTATTAATTTATATTTAATTACTTAATTCTCTTTTTAAATTGATAAGCTTATTGGCAATACTCGCATTGTATTGCAAATCACCCACTCTTAAGATAAATCCGCCAATGATACTTTCATCAACGATATTTTCTAAAATAGCTTCGTTACCGGTTAGCTGTTTAACCTTGTCTGAAACTTTTTTACTCAATGCTTTATCCAAAGGCACTGCAGTAGTCACTTTTGCAACTTGAGTGTTATTTAATCGATCAAACAAAACAATGTATTGCTTAGCAACTTCAGCTAATAGATCAACTCTTTTATTTTGAATCAATGTATCAAATAGCTGTTGGGTAATGCTACCCGTATTCTTAAAGATCTCACGCAAAGAAGCAAGCTTTACTTCACTTTTGATCAACGGGCTATTTAATACCATTTTGAGCTCTGCACTATCCTGTACAGTAATAATAATACTTTGCATATCCTTCTGAACATCTTCAGTGGCTTTTTTGTCTTGAGCCAAACTCAAAACAGCCTTTGCATAACGTATTGCTGCTCTACTCATTCTGTGATTAGTTTAAAGTAACATCTCCCAACATAGAGTCAACCAATTCTAATTGGTCCTTTTTGTTGGCTAATTCTTTTCTAACTACTTTTTCTGCAATCTCTACAGAAAGCTCAGCTACTTGACTTTTCAATTCTGCAATTGCAGCTTTCTTTTCGCTAGCGATTGTAGCTTGTGCCTGTGCAACGATCTTATCTGCCTCTGCCTGAGCTTCTGCCTTTGCATCTGTAATAATTGTTTCTTTAAGCTGTCTAGCTTCTTTCAACATTCCATCACGCTCTGCTCTTGCTTCATTTAAGATTCGCTCATTATCTGCCTGCAGATTTTGCATTTCTTTCTTAGCTTCTTCTGCAGATTCTAATGCATTTTTAATTCCCTCTTCTCTATTGTTTAAAGAATCCAGAATTGGCTTCCAAGCATATTTTCTTAATAAGAATAATAACACCAAAAGTATTATTGCCTGCCAGAAAAATAATCCGAATGAAAAATCATTAATTAATTTATCCATTTCTTATGTACTTAAATTTTCTTTGTCTAACTATTTATTTTTTAAAATAAGCATTATCTGCAACCAACCGTTGCAGATAACACTTTAAAATTTTGCTTATTTTCCAAGGATTAAAGCAGCGAATGCTAACCCTTCTAAAAGCGCCGCAATAATAATCATCGCAGTTTGAATTTTACCAGTAGCTTCTGGTTGACGAGCGATTGCTTCCATTGCAGAGCCACCAATTTTTCCTAAACCGATACCTGCTCCGATTACGATCAAACCTGCACCTACTAAAGCTGGAATTTCCATAAAATAAATATTAAATAATTAAACAATTGTTATTAATGATGCTCGTGATCCTGAACTGCGAGCCCTATAAACAAAGCCGATAACATCGTAAAGATGAATGCTTGTAGAAAAGCTACCAGAAGTTCGATCACTGATATAAATATTGTTAATAGTAATGAAATCGGTGTCATTACATATAAATTGTCTGCCATAAAAATTAATGCAATCAAACTCATAATCACTACGTGACCCGCAGTTATGTTTGCAAAAAGACGTATTAAAAGTGCAAAAGGCTTAGTCAATGTTCCTAAGATCTCGATTGGCATTAAAACAATCTTCATAATTACCGGTACTCCAGGCATCCAGAAGATATGTTTCCAGTACTCCTTATTCGCACTAAACTGTGTAATGAAATAAGTAAACAAGGCCAAACAAACTGTTATTGCAATATTACCAGTCACGTTAACTCCTAGAGGAGTCATCCCCAATAAATTTAATATCCAGATAAAGAAAAAAACTGTAAGCAAGAAGCCCATAAACTTTCTGTGCTTTTCGTAGCCAATATTTGGAATTGCTATTTCATCACGCACATAAATTACGAGCGGCTCTAAAACTCTACCAAAACCTGTTGGCAATGCTCCTTTTTTATAAGACCTAGCTAAACCACCAAATAGCAATAACATAAGTACTCCTACAAATATCATCGTAACGACATTTTTGGTAATCGAAAAGTCTAATGGTTTTGCATTTGTAGGATGATGATCTTCGTCGTAATTGATAGTGCCTTCTGCATCTGTCTTATAAATTTTACCATGATACAGCTTATAATAATTACCATTAACCTCAGCAACAGTTTCACCATGATGAAATCTAGAAGAAGAAAAAACCTTAAGACCGTTATCCCATAGAATCACGGGAAGTGGAAAACCAACATGAGAACCAGTTTCTCCATCAGACCAAAGTGTAAAATCATGAGAATCCTGAAGGTGATGCTCTATGTATGCATCGATTTCAGATTTTGTATTTACTTTTCCACCATCATCTCCTTTTTGAGGTTCTTTAGCAAACAGATTTGCAACGTTAAAAACCAGGGTAAAAATCAATAAAATCTTAACAACAGTACGTTTTTGCATTACGTGTATAAATTCGGTTCCTAAATTTCGGTGCAAATGTACATAATTATGTTAGATTCTTAAACTATTTTAGCCAAATAAGTTATGTGTAGTTTAAAATATATTAAAATACTGTAAATCAATTATTTAATAGATTTAAGCATTTTAGAAACATAATAAACTTCTAGAATCAAACAGATACCATAAGGAATAAAGAAATCCAGAAAGACATTTTTATCGATTTCTATATTGTTAACTTTAATTAGCGCTAAAAAAATTCCTGTTTTTACAAAACTACCCACCAAAAAGATAAATCCAATCTGATCTTTGTATTTATTACTAAGTAAAATTATGGTTGTAGTAAAGAGAAAAGTAAATGACGCATTAAACAAATACGACAAATTAATAATGTTTATATTTTTACTTGAAAATACGCGATATGCAATTGTATGATGTACAAAATAACTTCCCCCGACAACAATAACAAATAGCGCAACAAACCTAATGATTTTCTGAAGCATACCTATTTTAAATATTTTGCAAAGGAAATAAATTATGCTTCAAAATCAATTGGACTTATTGATTTTGTTAAGTTGCTTGATTACAATATATAAAGAAATTGCAACTCCCAAAAGGACAAAGAGGATCGTAAACCATTTCTCTGTTAGTTCATAATAGGTGTCTAGTTTCTCCCCTACGTATGCAAACAAAAAAATGATTGCCCCCATTTCGAAAGCAATACCTGTAAGTACCGCAAATCTTCTAAGCTGACTTCCCTTGTCCTTGTGGTTGCGCTGGTTCTGGTTGTTTTGACTCACTACTGGTTGTTGGTTTGCTTAGTGATTTTACACCGCCTTTCATAGAACAAGATGCATTAAAGTTTGCTCCAGGTTCAACGGCCAATTTACCCACGGTAACTTCACCTTCGATATGTGCTGTTGGTTTTAAGGATAAGGTGTTTGAAACAACTAGGTTTCCTGAAAACTTACCTTCAAAATCTGCGTCAGAACATTCTAGAGTTCCTTGTATAAAACCAGATTTTCCTACTACTACTTTACCTGTAGTCTTAAATGTTCCTTCGATCGTTCCTTCAATTCTAAAACCTCCTTCAGCAACAATGTCACCGACCATTTTTGTTCCTTCAGAAATTTTGTTCTGATTGCGTGAAAAATCTGTCATCGGTCCTTGGTCTCTTCCTTTTTTATTATCTGAAAACATAATATATAGGGGGATTAATTAATAATTTTATTTTGTTTCTTCTGTTTCTGTTTCTGATTCTTTATCATACTCTTCAAGATTCTTATGAATCTGAAGTATTCTATAATTTGGAGATGCTATGGTAAAATATGGAACATCTACTTTTTTGTAATATTTCTTTTTTCTATTCCATCGTGTTAGATCTACACCTCTGGTATCCTCTGTTTTACCTAACGACAGTAATTCGCCTAAGCCCTCGGCTTCTAATTTATTTCTTTTAGTATGTACAACTACAAATTGCTGGTCTTTAGTATATATATCTAAAGAAACTTTCATTTTCTCATATCTTAGTTCTTTAAGAATCTCTTCTATGAGTTCTTTTAAACCAGCGGCCTGATTATCCCCAAATGTTGAAAATACATATACCAGTTTATGATTTTCGTCTTCATTAACATCAGTTAAAAATACGTTATTTTCTATCTGTGGAACAGTGACCTGATAAATGATTTGTGCTTTTTTTCCCTCTGGGCTTTGCGGATAGTTTAAGGCTACATAATTTAGTGCTTTTTTATATGCTTCAAAACCCCTATAACGGCCTATCGCTTGTGCTTTTAGCAGCTCAAATTTCGGTAAAAATTCATCGTCTCCGCCAAATTTAGTAATGAGTTCATCACTTTTTTGAATAACCTCGGCATATTTTTGATTCTGAAAATCCTTGTACAGCCTGTTGTACATTGATTCTGGACTATCTTTATCTTCTAGTTCCTGATTTGGGTTCTGAAGGATCTTAGCATACCTGGATTCTCCATGATTATTGATTATATCTTGTTTAAAAGCATTGGCCTTCGTTGAATCGCCTCGAGCAGTATAAATTTTATACAAGTTATATTTTGAAGGAACAATTAATCGCTCTTCGGGATTGTTTTGAAGCAAATTCTCAAACTTATCTATGGCCAGATCATATTCCTGGAACTTTTCTTTGTAAATAACGCCTAACTGGTAATACGCAAAGTTCCTGTCGGTATGCAAACTATCAAGTATACTTTGCTCTGTAGGGAGTAGAGCAATATAAGTTTGTGGGTCAAAAGTTGGGTCATTTTCGATAGCATATTCCTCTTCTTTTTCTTCAACCTCGGCAGAAAATACACCGGGATTTGAAATACTGGACACTCTCCAATTATCTTGCAATTCCCTATTGCCGTAGGTTCTTTTGAAAGCTGTTTTACCATAAGCCACAGTAGTCTGGTTATAGAAATAAAATTTCCCTTCTCGACCTTGACCCTGTGCCGGTGTTATTCCTCTTGATGTGCCGGGTTGCCCAAAACGTTGTTCTGCTGGTAATTGACTTTTTAATTTAGCTATTTCTTCTGCTTCCTGAGCGGCTATTGCTTTCGCCTTTATTTTCTCTGTGTATTCTGAGTAATATGCTAATTGTTCTGCCGGTGACATAGCAGCGACTTTTAAAATACTATCATTTGTTTGGGCAATACCCTCATATAGGATTACATCATCAAGATTAACGCGTTTTTTCTTAAGTACTCGATATCTCTTTGAATCAACAATCATTCTCTGTAAAGTACTATCATAATATGCGCCAGCAGTAGCATACTCCTTTCTATCAAAATTAATATCGCCAAGCGTATAATAATTTAATGATTCTAGATACTTATCATCAGAATTGGTACGTAACGATTTATTATAATATGCTACCGCCATATCGATAGAATCTAAGGTTTTAAAATATACCGCCTTTTGGTTATAAATTTTATCTAGAAAAGGCCTGTTTTCCCGATTTTCTTCAAGATCGGTAAGTAATTCGAGAAATTCTTCTTTATTACCTTTCTCATAATCGAAGTTTCGCGCTTTAGCCATCTCTGCATTGATCATATACATGCGAGGTGTTCTTCTGTTAAGCGCTATTACCTGATCAAAAGCATAATTGGCACTATCCTTATAACCCAATTGGTTCAACAATTGTCCTTTTATATAAAGATAACGACCCTTTTGCTCAAAGTTTTTGGTGTGAATTGCTGCTTTATTGATATAAGTAACGGCAGAATCTGTTTGTTTCAAGTTAATATAGGCTTGTGCCATCATTGATACAGCATCGGCATAATCCTGAGGCTTCATATACTCCTGCTCGATCATTCTTGTTAAATCCTCGATGGCCTTTTCATTATTATCAAGGCGCAGATTAGTCTTAGCCCTCCAGACCTTGGCATGATTGATCGTGTTACTTGTAGGGTATTTGTATAGTATGTAGTTAAACGCTTCTAGTGCCGGAATGAATCGTTGTTCAAAATATCTTGATTTACCCAATAACAAAAATGCTTCGTCAATTTTTGGGTTACGTTCCCTGCCATCGATCAACATGCTATGTTTTTGAATTGCTTTTACAGCTTTCTCTTCGGCTTTATCAAAATTTTGATTTAATACCTCGTTAGGAAGTCTTACATCTTCGCTAACTATCATTCTTTCTATCGGAAGTAGTTCCCAGAAGTTATCTTTATAGGATTGGATTAGTTCTTCACCGCCCGTATCAAAAGCTACGCGGCCATTGTATAAGGTATTGTTTTTGGTAGTCACATCATGCCATGCGCGATTCACGAATTTGTCTTTCTTTCGTGAACAAGCAAATCCTAACAATGCTAAAAGCAATACCAGTATGATTTGTGATACTTTTTTCCCCAAACCAGATAATTTATACGTGTGATAACTAAAAAACTTGTTTTTTAGTGTATTCTACCTTCACAAAAATAACAAGTGGATGGTAAAAATACATTTCTTTGATTAAAAAACAGGTTGTTAACACCTTTTTCTCTGTCAAATATCATTTTTATTAGATACCGGTTGAGTTATTAACGATAAAAAATTACTTTATGCAAAAGCATAATTACTAGAACATAGCGGTAAAATAAAAAATCGGTGTTTTTATCTATCGCAATGTAGATATATTTTTCAGTTATTTATTAAAGTGAGCTTCAAGTTCTTTAAGTGTTTCTTGCGATGTAGCCAGATCTTTTACCACCTCACCCTTATCCAGTACCACAATTCGCTCACATACTTCTGTAACATGCATTAAATCATGACTAGAAACTAACACTGTAACCTCTGGATCTGCAGAAAGTTCTTTGATTATCTTTTTTAATCGTATCTGAGTGGTAGGATCTAAATTGGCAAAAGGTTCATCAAGCACAATGACTTCGGGATTGCCGATAAGTGCCGCAATAATTCCTACTTTTTTTTGATTTCCTTTAGAAAGGTCTCTTAAGTATTTCTTCTGTCCTAAGATTTCGCCATGAAAAAAATCTTCAAATCCAAAAAGTAATGCATCCACATCCGCTTTGTTTTGACCACGCAGTTCGCCGATAAAATAAAAATATTCTTCGGCAGTCAAATATCCTATCAAAAAGGTTTCGTCTATAAAAGCGGCCGTAGTTGCTTTCCATGCTTCACTTTCGTGAACCTTAACACTATTATTTTCTATATAACCAGAAGTGGGCTGTATCAAGTCTAATAAAGCACTAAACAAGGTGGTTTTTCCTGCACCGTTATTACCAACCAAGCCAAAACTATTCCCTTTTTGAATTTCGAGATGCCCTATATTCAACACTGTTTTTCCTGAATAGGTTTTAATAAGATTATGTATTGCTATCATTCTTTTTAATTTTCTTGTTTATAGGCCGAAATAGTCTTGTATTTCTCTGATTTATAAATGTTCTCAATTTTATCGAATACTTTATCTTTAAAAGCAAAACCTGCTACTCCGGCTACCGCAACCAAAGCATAACCGGCATAAGGACTATGTGCATAATAGCCGATAGCATATAACAGCATAGGTAACACCATTTTGGGTAGTGATAACAAAAGTGTTTTTGTATTAAACGCTTGTTTGTCGCCAAAAGCCTTTTTATTGCTGGTGAGATCTATAGGGGTTTTAACGTATGCACCTGCCCAAAGAACTACATGAGAATTTACTCCAATATTATAAATTGAGGCCACCAGTATAGCTGAATATACCTCCCAACCAAAATATAAATATCCTGATGCAAGTATGGTAGATATCAATGTTGCAATTACCATTAGCCACCACTTGGAAGATAAATACTCTTTATATTTTATGTTTTGACTCATCATGAGTGGATAATAGGCACTATCCCAACTAGGCACAAATTGCCCGAAGCTTAATAGAAATCCACCGGTGACAAAAATTGCAGCAAAAATTGTCCAAACCGGTCCTTGGTAAGCATCAATTGCTCCTGTAAAAAATAATAATCCATAAAAAAGAAATAAAATACTTACCAGAACCGTTGATCGGGCTCTTTTATTCCTTTTGATGAGTTTTATATCGTTTTTAAGAAATGTTGCTGTTTTTCCGAAACGATCAAGCCAATCCAGATTTTCGGTTTTTACATCTTTAGATTTTGCTGCCAGACCAGCATCTAGGTATAGGTCTTTTACAAATGATTTAAAGGATACCGACACTAGCAACACCCATGTTATTATTGGAATAAAGATCAGAATAGGAAGGTCATACAACCCTTGGAAAAATGGTCCAGTATATAGCGTTATATCAAAATATCCCAAATAATGTAACCCACCAAGTATTGCGAATATACTTCCTGTAAAGAAAATTAGATTATCTTTTTTATTCAGGATAATATTTAAAAAATTATTACTGTAAATTAAGGCGATCAATCCAAAATTCCATAGCAAAACATTCATTACGGAATATCCATTTACTATCAAAATAATTGAAAATGGAATAAAAAAGAACGCATGGATGATGTTGAAGAATGAAAATATTGTTTTTCCAAAAGCAAAAGACACAATCCTGTTCTTGGGAAAAGGTAAAATGAGTAACGGTTTAATATTAATGACAGGCATTTTTTGTAAAGCATACCTAAATATTAGATCAAAAACCCACCAGTAGATCAAAAATCTATTTACGGTTTCTAAAGGATCCAGATTAAACTGTTCTTTAATGAGCTCGAAAACAGCTACTCCCCCTAAAGCAAACATAAATGCAAACCAAAGTGCCCAAAAACCCATAAACAATTTCATAAAAAGCCCTGAAGTTAAAGAGGCAGATCTCCAAAAGGATTTCCATTGTAGTACAAAAAAGTGTCTAAACATAGTTTGGATAGTATTTAACTATTTAGTAATCAAAAAAGAGGTTTTGTTACAAAACTATCTTCAAAACTTCGCTTTGCTGGTATTTTTTGATCATCGGTTTTGAATCTGCTAAGACTTTTATACCGCATGATGGAGCTACATGTATGTAAAGAACAGACAGGTTTATTAAGTATTTCATCTCGTTAATTACCGATCGCTTACTGGCGAGATCCTGAATCAAGTTCAGGATGACCAATAGATTGTGGTCCATAATCGATAATCATTTACATAATGAACTCATTTAGACTTTTTCAATTTGCTAAAAAATTGCTGTTTTTAACTCTATTTTTGTCTTTTTTTCCTTCCTTGCCTCTGCTATGCCACTCAAAAAAACTTCAATAGAATCAAAAACTTCTAATTTTCGCTTACATCCAAAAAGTCTGAACAAGTTCAATAACAAATTGCGGGCATTCAAATAATTTTTTCTTAAACTCTGTTTGCTCTTTCTGCATTTATTATTTTTGCGGAAAAATTATTGCAATGCCAGATTTTCATAAGCTACATATACAACAAATAACCCGAGAGACTCCCCAAGCCGTTTCTATAACTTTTGATATACCCTCAGGCCTTAAGAAGGATTATGAATTTATTCCGGGACAATATCTTACTCTTAGAACAGAAGTTGAAGGAAAAGAAATCAGAAGGGCATATTCTATCTGTAGTTCACCAAAAAGTGGGGAGCTTAAAGTTGCAGTTAAAGAAATAGAAGGTGGTACTTTCTCTGCTATTGCCAACAATCAGCTTAAAGAAGGTGATGTGCTTGAAGTACACCCCCCAGAGGGACACTTTCTTCTTAAAACGAATCCAAACGCAAGTAATACCTATGCTGCATTTGCTGCAGGTAGCGGTATTACTCCGGTAATGAGTATGGTTAAGGCAGTACTAGAAGAAGAACTTAATAGTCGTTTTGTATTGGTTTTCGGAAATAAAACTCCCGAAGAAACTATATTTCGCAAGGAGCTTTTAGAACTTCAAACTACGTATTCTGATCGTTTATTTATAGAATTTGTATATAGCCAAAGCCAGGAGGACAATGCCCATTTTGGCAGAATTGAAAAACCAACGGTGAACTACATTGTAAAGAATAAATTTAAAGATGTTTCTTTTGAGGCGTTTTATCTCTGTGGTCCAGAAGATATGATTAATACGGTAACCGATATTTTGATTGAACATGGTGTTCAAAAGGATAAAATTCATTTTGAATTGTTCACTAGCAGTACTGAAGACGTTGAAATCGATGCTGATCTGGAGGGGAAAACTCAAATTACTGTTCTTGTGGATGATGAAGAGTTTACCTTCGCCATGGATCAAAAAAAGACTATTCTAGATGCTGCTCTAGAAGAAGATATTGACGCACCTTATTCTTGCCAGGGAGGTGTTTGTAGTTCTTGTATTTGCAGAATTACTGAAGGTACCGCTGTTATGGAAAAAAATAGTATTCTTACTGATGGTGAAATTGCCGAAGGACTCATCCTGGCTTGCCAGGCACACCCTACCAGTGCGACACTTACTATTGATTTTGATGATGTTTGATATAGTTCATGGTTCGATGCTCCCCTTTAGCGACTCCGCTCCAGGGTAAGAGTTAAACATTATAGTGTACTCAATACTTCTAATACTACTTCTGGTGTGATACTGTACATCACTCTTTCATATCCTGATGGGACTTTATTGCCGTATACAGATGTTGGAATTTGGTCATATTTTGCCAGATTTGGTAAAATCGCGTACGCTGAAGGTTGTCCGAAAGGCATAAAACCGGTGTATGGATGAGTCACACCCCATAAAGTGATTGTTGGTACGCCATACATGGCTGCCAGGTGGGCATTACCACTATCCATTGATAACATAGCGTCTAAATTCCCAATAAGTTTAAGCTCATCTTCAAAGGGTAATTTGCCTGCTACATTCACTACATTATTGTATTTACTTCCGATATTATTAAGAATATCTGTCTCTCGCTTTCCTCCTCCAAACAGAAAAATTTCAAACTGATCTTGTTTATCTAACTCTTCGATCACCTTAACCATTAGCTCAAGAGGATATGTCTTGCTTTCATATTGTGCAAAAGGAGCAATCCCAAGCCATTTTTTAGTAGAATTTTGTGTTAACGAAACAATATTTGGAGTTAATCGCTGTTTCTGAGGAAATTTATGATGAGTAAGATCAATTGGGTATCCTAAAGCTTCAAAAACATCTGCATAGCGTTGATGTGTAGTTTTTAAGGGTTCAAAAACTTTATTATTTGCCCTTGTTAACGCTTTTTTTTCTTCTCTTCCTTTATCAATCTGCACCACCTTGGTTCCTTTTAAAGAAAACATTGTTTTTAATACATTAGAGCGCAATACATTATGTAAATCTGCGACAGCATCAATATTCAATTTCCGAAGTTCATTAAATAAACGTGTCAGTCCTATTATACCTTTATGTCTCCCAGTTACATCAGCATGATATACTTCGAGATTCGCTATATCAGAAAACATAGGCCCAAAGAACTTTCTGGTAAGTACAGTAAGTTTTACACTGGGATAGGTGGTCCTAAAGGTTCTCAATACAGGAACCGTTATTGCGACGTCCCCCATGGCAGAAAGACGGATGACCAAGATATGAGTTTCTGCATGATCGGTATTGGTGCTAGTATATTTTTCTATAGTTTCTTCTGTAGTCAACGTTCAGAATTTCTCTTATGAATTTGTAATTTGCGTTAGGGATAGCAGCGGCATCCTTTTTTATCACGTACCCTCTTTTTATCGCCTAACCTCTTTTTTATCACGTACCCTTCGAGAGCCTCAGGGTACGTGATAAAAAAGATAGAGTGGATAGCCCGCTCGAACGCCCCAGCTATTTTTCTCCTCTAAGAACAGGATTTAATTCATCATCATTATACATCTTCATCTGTTTATACACTTTCATGTATTTATCCCCGTTTTCGATATCTTTTAATAAGGTATCGATCGCAGTCGAAAGATCTACTTGTTGTTCTAATAATACATTCAATTTGGTTTGGCACGCTGCTTTATGGGCATCACTAGCACCTTCTCGAATCGTTTCTTCGTGCATGTGATATACCTTAAGTGCCAGAATTGATAGTCGATCTACCCCCCAGGCAGGACTTTCTGTATTAATGGTAGCATCTGGTTTTGGAGTTATCTCCTTATATTTTTCCAAAAAATAACTATCGATATACTCAACCATATCGGTTCTATCCTGGTTAGAAGCATCAATTTTTCTCTTCAGCTTTAGTGCAGCAACAGGATCAATTTGGGGATCACGAATAATATCTTCATAGTGCCATTGCACAGTATCAATCCAACACTTACGATATAAGAGGTGTTCGATGGCTTGTGATTTACTATCATAAGGATTAGAAAATTCCTGATCTACACTATCAATAACATGATAATTATCTATAACCTCCTTGAAAATTGAATTTGCCGTATCTGTAAACATGTATATTATCGTTTTGAGAGATACAAAGGTATCATATTTTGATCCTAAAACAATAAGACCGTAAACGGAATTAAGAGGAAGACCCAAATATTGATCTCTTTGGCAAATTGATGATACTGCATCTCTAGATATGTAGAGCCTATGATTGCCAATGGTGTTGCCACAAAAAATAATTCTGATGTATTCTTTTGTGGGGCAATTGCTGCAATACCAATTGCGATGATTAGGTATACAACAATCAATCGTAATATGGGTTTTGAGATTGCAGGTTTACGACTGAATTTAAATAGGTATATTGATCCAAAAAACAGCATGCAAATCGATAATATTCCCACAGAAAATAAGTGATCTTTTATTAAATACGATTGAAAAGAAAAGGATACAGGATCCACATAATTCGTTATCAAAAAAAAGGAATCATAAAATAACAAGGTAAAACAATTCGCAAATATATAAACCATGAGTATTCCAATACATGGTATGATCCAATTTCTATAATTTTGAGGAGCAAAATACGCTACTGCCAGAAAAATTAAAACTATAAATCCAATACTCCAGAAAAATGCCAAAGAAGCCAAACCGATGTAAATAGAAGCATTAAAAATTTTGGCTTTTATTTGTTTACCATTTCTTAAGTGCAACAAGCTTTGTAACCCCAGCATCACAAACAAACTTGATAATAAAATAGTAACCTGAGTTAAGGCATTTGGTAGAGTACAAGTAAGAAAAGCATATAAAAGTATCGTATATGTGCCCTTATAAGTAAGGTCATTTCTTTGCACGATAAAATGAAGCAATAACATGGGTCCTATAAACAAGAGAGCACCTAAAGCAAAAAATAAAATGTGCGCGGTTTGCACTGCAAATCCTTGTCTAAAGTATGCCAGACTATAAAGAATAATCATATATAGTGCAACAACTATATAATTAATGGGTTTTGATTTACTAAAAAAGCTTGATAACACTACTATTTTTTATATTTTTGCATCGAACAATATTATAATATTGTTTTGATTTACTAAAGAACTAATGTATAAAAAGTTTAAGGATCTTATTTATTTGATCTTTAACCTCAATCATATCTTGAATTATGAAAGAATTTTTTGAAGCTATTGAATCTCTTTTTGTAGACGTATTATTTGCACCTTTTGATGCATTAAGAGTATTAGAATTAGATAACTGGACTGCTGCCAACGTAGTTAACTGGTTATTTATGATTATAGGTTTTGTTGCTTTTTTCTATTGGATGAAAGAATTAAAGAAGTTTAACGATAACAATGAAGAAGACAGAGACCCTACAGCGCATTCGTTTTTGAATTAGGCTCTCTCTGCCCTATGGATATCTCTTCCAAAGGGAGAGAATTTAAATTCTCATATTATAAAATCATAAAAAACCCGAGTTGTAAGACAACTCGGGTTTTTTTATGTTCTTTTATTTTCAATTAATGCCTATAGTTAAAAAGGTGCATCTTACTTCTTTTCTCCTTCTTAAATTTAATACTTATTTACTAATGCAAGTCTAAAGAAATTTATTTCAGCATCCCAATTAAAAATCAATGTTGCGTGTGAGATCCTGAATCAAGTTCAGGATGACAGGAAATCTATATATTACACAACGAATGGATAATCTAATCCTTTTTAGAGATCACAGAAGGTTTATAAATCAAATCCAAGATCTTTTCTATAGTACATTTTATCGAAATGTAGCTTTTCTATATTTTGATACGATTTTTGTAATGCTTTTCTGAAATCATTATCAAAAGATGTAATTGCTATCACTCGACCGCCGTTAGTTACAACTTTGTCGCCTTCAAGTTTTGTACCGGCATGAAAGACGATTGAATCTGAGATCGAATCGATCCCGGTGATTTCTTTTCCTTTTTCATAAGCTTCAGGATAGCCACCAGAAACAGTCATTACTGTAGTAGCACTTCTAGGATCAATGTCTAAATCGACTTTGTCTAAGGATTGATTCCCAACATGCTTAAAAAGGGTGACCAAATCAGTTTTAACTCTGGGCAGTACTGCTTCGGTCTCGGGATCTCCCATACGCACATTATATTCGATTACTTTTGGATCGTCGCCTACTTTGATCAATCCTATAAAAATGAAGCCTTTATAATCGATATTTTCTTTTGCCAATCCGGCTACTGTAGGTTTAATGATTCGCTCTTCAATTTTGGTCATCAACGCCTCATCGGCAAATGGTACTGGTGAGATAGCGCCCATGCCCCCGGTATTGAGTCCCGTATCCCCTTCACCAATACGTTTATAATCTTTTGCGGTTGGTAAGATTACATAATTTTTACCATCGGTCAATACAAATACACTTAGTTCGATCCCATCTAGAAACTCTTCGATCACTACTTTTTCGCTGGCGCTACCAAATTTTTTATTGGTGAGCATGTTTTCGAGTTCGGTTTTGGCTTCTTCAAGATCCTGAAGAATCAACACTCCTTTTCCGGCAGCTAGGCCATCCGCTTTGAGAACATAGGGAGCGTGTAATGTTTCCAGAAACATTTTTCCAGCTTCCAGACTTTCTACGGTAAAACTTTGATATGCAGCTGTAGGAATATTATGCATAGCCATAAACTCTTTGGCACGCTCCTTACTTCCTTCTAGTAAAGCACCTCTTTTTGAAGGTCCAATAACAATTACGTTACTTAGCTGAGGATCATCAGAAAAGAAATTAGAAATACCATTCACCAAGGGATCTTCTGGTCCCACTACGACCATCTCGATATTCTCTTTGATCACTAACGCTTTGATTCCCTTAAAATCATTAACTGAAATAGCTACGTTGTTTGCAATAGCTGCTGTTCCTGCATTACCTGGTGCTACAAATAATTGATCACACAGGTCACTTTGTGCGATTTTATAGGCAAATGTATGTTCTCTCCCACCGGATCCTAGTATTAGAATGTTCATGTGTGTTGATTTAATTTTAATAGATTTTAAAAGCTCTACTGTTAAATGTTTTAACTTATATTATAAAGTTTAAAAAATTAATTACACATTTCTTTCTGTTATCCCTAATTCCTGTTTCTCCCCAAGGGAGAAATGATTAAATGCATGTGTAATTAATTTTTAAATCCAACATAAAAAGCGATTAACTGTACTAATTGACCCTTCGACTTCGCTCAGGGTGACAAACCAAAGGAAAAGAAACTTTTTCAAAGGTATTGTCGTAGCTCACAACGGCTTTTAATTTTACGGCATCAAAAATAGTGGATTCGTTTTTGTATTGCTACTAGTTTTGTGTAAAAACTTGAGTTCTAATGAAAGATTTTTGGAAGTGATATTATAATATGTATTTATGTTACTTTGTCGTAGACATTATCCTGTGGTTTCTTGTGGCATTTATATAAAAAACACTGTGCTATGCGAAGTTTGAAACTTCGCATTATTTTTTATTGTATTGGCGCTGCGAAGTCACAGACATTCGCAGAGCGTTTACTTTGTGGAGCAGGGAATCGGATTATTTACCGTAATGATAACGGCAAGCTGCTATCCAAAGCCCTTCATTTTCATATTTGTAGACTAATCGATGTTCTGATGTAATCCGTCTTGACCAATACCCTCGTAAATCTCCTTTTAAGGCTTCAGGCTTACCGATGTCTTCAAAAGGTGTTCGCATGGAACTTTTAATAAGTTCATTAATTCGTTTTACTATTTTTTTATCGACTTTTTGCCAATACAAATAATCTTCCCAAGAGGCGGTAGACCAAGTTAATTTCATCTATTCGATTACCTCTTTATCAATACCTTTACCTGCTTCTAACTCCTTGATAGAGTTTAATAAAATGTCTCTGTTTTTACCTGTTAACAGATAGGTGGTTTCTTTTAATGAGTTGTATTCGTCTAATGATATCAATACAAGGTCTTTACCATTTTTACGCTTGATAATAATGTCGCTTACATCATTAATCACTTTGTCGAACCAATGTTTTAAGTTTGAACGAAAATCTGTGTAATTTACTGTTTCCATATAACAAATATAGGAAGTAAGTACGTAAAAAAGTACTTTTTAAAAATTTTCTTTTACAGGAGGTTCATTACGAATAATTGTACTGCTTAAAATACTTCGCTTCTTAAGTAATAAAGGAATGATAATTGAAAAAAATACGATCCCGTTAAATCTCACCAGCATAGATTCAAAAAACAGTGAGATAAAAAGGATTACGAAAACAGAAATTTCGTTTCTACTTCTGTTCATTCGTAATGCTAGTAGTATGAAAATGTTAACTAATACTGTAAATCCTATAATTCCTGTTTGGAGAAATGTCTGGAGAAATTGATTATGTGCATTGTATTGATTCTGATAATTTGAGATATAATTTAATTCTTTATATTTTTCGACTAGCACTTCGTTGGTGTCCCCTATACCATATCCAAAAATCGGAGCATCTTTTATCAACTTGATACTGGCATTCCAAGTTAGTAGTCTAGATCTTTCTATGCTAGTATTATCAATTTCCAAAGTATTATTAGTATCTGTTACATTTGTATAAAAATCAAAAACTCTGGGATTTTTAAAAAAAACAATAAATCCTAGAAGAAATATTATTGTCATCGTGTATTTATGACTCTTGTTTGAAATATTAGAAATCAACAATATGCTGATAATTAATAAAATAAGGTATGCGGCGATAGACGCGAGCAGAAAAAGATATAGAAATAACAGGATTATAATAAAAACCTGTGTCTTCGATTGAAGTTTATTTTTAAGGTAATAACATAGCACTAGTAAAATATACAAGGAAACATAACTAGGGTTCACCAAACCAGAAAACTCTGCCCCTAAAAAATGGTTCCAGCCCTGATTTAAAGAATTGAAAAGTGCAGAAGTTCCTTCTAGTGAAATCTCAAGAGTCGATATGTCTTCCTTTAAGATCAAAAAAACATGATAACATGCAATTAATAGATTTATAAAAAAGGAAATTATCAGTCCTAAAAGTAAAAACTCAAATAGTTTTTTAACCGTAGAGCTGTCTTCTTTAACAAAAAGGAAAATTATTGGGAAAAATAATAAGGATAAGGACCGTTGTAATAACGCTACCCCCGCAGAAATATTTTCTGTATATATCATGCTACCTACCATGATAATAAAATACAAAGGGAACAATAATAAAGCTTTATCCTTAGATATCAATCTTTTTTTGGATCTAAAAACATTTACCAGTCCCAGAATAATTGAAACCAAAAAAAAAGGTGTGGGAAGATTGATTCCTAGCGGTAATAAAAAAAAGGCAGTATATAGACTATTCCAGAAGATTGTTAATATAAGATCGTCCTCGTATTTGTAAAACATCTCTCCGAATTTAGATACGATTTCCATGGTTTTATATTAACAATCTTATAGTTAAGCGAGAAGCAAATAATATAAACGAACAATTTTCTTATTAATTATGCATATTTGACCTAAAAACGCTCTGTTTGAAATGATTAATATGCCTTTTCTTCTCCTTTAATAGCATTTAGTATTGTAAGAATAACAAGTTTAATATCAAGTAGTAATGACCAGTTTTCTACGTAAAAAATATCATATTTAACCCGATTTATGATATCCTTTTTAGTCTCTATTTCACCTCTAAAACCACTAACTTGGGCTAAACCTGTAATTCCAGGTTTTACAAAATGACGTACCATAAATTTATCTACTTTCTGGGCAAATTCTTCATTATGTTTTACCATATGTGGCCTTGGCCCTACAACCGACATGTCCCCTTTAAGCACATTAATAAACTGTGGTAATTCGTCTATGCTGGTTCTTCTCATAAATTTTCCAACTTTGGTTACTCTGGAATCTCCTTTTGTTGCTTGATTAACACTAGTACTAGGCTTCATTGATCTATACTTATAGCAATAAAATTCTCTATAATCTATACCATTACGAAGTTGTTTAAAAAATACCGGCCCTCTTGATTCAAGTTGAATAAGTAATGCTATTAATGGAGTCAACCATGAAAGTATGCCAATTAAAACAATTAATGATAAAAGAATATCAAAAGTCCTTTTTGCAAATTTATTTATTGGGTCATCTAACGGAATCTCCCGAAACGATAATACTGGTATATACTCATAATAATTAAAGATTAGTTTTTTGGTGAAAATATCTTTATTATCAGGAATAAATTTTAAAATCTTTAGATTATTTTCTGTAAAATTAACTACTTCTCGTAACTGATCGTTTGACAAATCTGCTATTGAACAATATACCTCATCAATTTCATTTTCTACTATGTAATAAAAACAAGATTCTAAGTTAAAACCCTGATCCTTAACTGCAAACTTCTTTTGGTAACGATACCCAAATTCTGGTTTATCTTTAAAAATCTTAATAAGCTGATTGGTTTTTTTGTTGTCTCCTATCACCACTACTTTCCTAATATTACCTCCAAAAACCTTTCTATATTTAGACAATAAATAAAGTAGTGCAAATTTTACTAGAGTCACTAATCCAATTAAGGAGGTAAAATACTTTGCCATTTCTAATCGGCTTATTCCAGGTTGCTTAAAAAACCCAATAAAAGCATACAAAATGAGCCCAAAAATCAAGAATTGACGAATTATCGCAGCAAGAACCTGAACAACTCTCGAAAAACGCTTTACATCATAAAACTTATTTTTAATAGATAGAATAATCCATAGAACAGATATATAAAAAGAAAATAAAAGCGTAAGACTAATGTTAGTCTCAAAAAAGGATATTGTAACGTTTAATATCACTAAGTCAACCAAACAGAAAAGAGGTTTAATATATACCGAATACCTTCCTATCCTAGCACTCATTTAGTCTTTACTTTTTTCGAAGTCTCTATGTTCGCTTTTGTGTAGCTCTTCTTGTGAAAGTTCCTTAAAATATTCTAATGTCTTTTTCATGCCCTCTGCTCTGCCAATTTTTGGCTCCCAACTCAAAACTTCTTTTGCCCTAGTTATATCGGGTTGTCTTTGAAGAGGATCGTTAACCGGTAAAGGCTTATAAATAACCTTTTGATCCGTTCCTGTAAGTTTAATAATTTCTTCTGCAAAATCTGCAATGGTGATTTCATTGGGGTTACCAATATTTACCGGATAGACATAATCACTAAAGAGCAATCTGTAAATTCCTTCTATTAAATCATCAACATAACAAAAGGAACGTGTTTGCGATCCGTCACCAAAAATTGTTAGGTCCTCTCCTCTTAAAGCTTGACCAATAAAGGCAGGAACCACTCGACCATCATTTAATCGCATTCTTGGTCCATAGGTGTTAAAAATACGCACTATTCTTGTTTCAACTCCATGATAGGTATGATAGGCCATAGTTATCGACTCTTGAAAACGTTTGGCCTCATCATAAACTCCTCTAGGGCCAATGGTATTTACGTTTCCATAGTAATCTTCATTTTGAGGATGTACCAATGGGTCACCATAAACCTCACTAGTAGACGCAATAAGTATTCTAGCGTTTTTTTCTTTTGCTAAACCTAAAAGATTATGGGTACCTAAGGATCCAACCTTCAGTGTTTGAATAGGGATTTTAAGATAATCTATCGGGCTTGCTGGAGAAGCAAAATGAAGAATATAGTCTAATTTACCTGGAACATAAACAAATTTTGTGACATCGTGATGATAGAATTCGAAGTGTTCTAGCTTGAATAGATGTTCAACATTCTTTAAATCACCTGTGATTAGGTTGTCCATACCTATTACGTGATATCCTTCATTTATAAATCTATCGCAAAGATGTGATCCAAGAAAACCAGCCGCTCCTGTTATTAAAATACGCTTCATAATTGTCTTTCTGAGGTTATAGCTTCTCTACCTATCGAAAAATAGGATAAGTTCTCTTTTTTGAGATCTTCCAAATCATAAAGATTTCTACCATCAAAGATCACATCCCCTTTCATTAAATCTTTGATTTTGGAAAAATTAGGTGTCCTAAAAATACTCCACTCCGTACAAATAATCAGAGCGTCAACTTCTTTTAATGTTTCATACATCGAGTTGGCAAAATCAATTTGACCATCATACTTCTTTTTTACATTGTTCATTGCTTCAGGATCAAAAGCCTTGATGTTTACACCTTCTTTTAATAACTCATTTATTATATATAGTGATGGGGCTTCGCGAATATCATCTGTTTCTGGCTTAAAGGCCAGTCCCCATATTGCAAAAGATTTGTCATTTAAATTGTTGTTAAAATACTCTTTGATTTTAGGCAGTAATGCAATTTTTTGATTTTGATTTACCTTTATTACAGAATCCAAAATTTGAAAATTATAAGATACTTCTTTTCCAGAATTATATAATGCCTTTACGTCCTTCGGAAAGCAAGAGCCTCCGTAACCTATTCCTGGAAATAAAAATCTTTTACCAATTCTTGAATCTGTTCCCATACCTATTCGTACTTTATCTACGTCGGCTCCAACTTTTTCGCAATAGTTTGCAATTTCATTCATAAAGGTAATCTTTGCTGCTAAAAAGGAATTAGCTGCATATTTCGTCAATTCTGCAGATTTTTCGTCCATTATAATAATAGGATTACCAGATCTAACAAATGGTTTATACAATTTTTTCATTAGCTCTGTTGCTCTTTCTGAACTAGACCCAATAACTATTCGTTCTGGCTTCAGAAAATCATCAACCGCGAATCCTTCTCTTAAAAATTCTGGATTAGATACTACGTCAAAATCACATGTTGCATTTTTACTAATTGCTGCTTGTACTTTTTCTGCTGTACCAACTGGCACAGTACTCTTATCAACTACGACTTTATAATCTTTTATTAATTTGCCTATTTGATTTGCAACACCAAGCACGTATGATAAATCTGCAGAGCCGTCTTCATCTTCGGGAGTTGGTAATGCCAAAAAAATAATTTCTCCATGGTCCAACCCTTCTTGTAATGATGTTGTAAAAGTAAGTCTACCGGCATTGATATTTCTTTCAAATAACACATCAAGGTGCGGTTCATAGATAGGAACCTCTCCTTGTTGCATTTTTTTTACTTTATCCATATCTATATCCACGCATAGAACTTCATTACCTGTTTCTGACAAACATGTTCCAGTAACCAAGCCTACATATCCAGTGCCTACAACAGTTATTTTCATATTTCAATTTTTGTTTTACTAATCACAAAATCAATCTATTTATAAAATTAGTATTTTATAATATAAATCGATCTTTAATTATATAAATAATACCTTTTGGATATTCTCTAAAATATCTTTTAAACAATCCTTTCTCTTTTCTAATTCTATAAATCCATCTTAGATTTAATTGGTTAATCCATTTAGGATAATATTCTTCTCCATGGTTTGCCGTTTGAGAAATAAAAGCTCCACAATTAAAAATTAGGGTGTCTGGGCTTGTTTTTTTAACTTTTACCGAGAACTTTTCTTGTTTCGGTGTTCCTAATCCTACTATTATTTTATCAGGTGAATTTTTTTTAATATCGCTTAATAGATTTGGTTCATCATCGCTGCCAAAGTACCCGTCATGCATACCGGTTATTTTGATATTAGGATATTTACTTCTAATCAAACCCACAAAAGTTTGTAATTCTTCTTTTTTTGCTCCAACAAAATAAACAGATTCTTTTTTCCTATCCATATAATCAAACATTTCAGAAAAATATGAGCCAAAATCTGGAGCTAATCTCTTATGTGATTTACCTGTTAGAAAAAAGAATAAGTATTGAAACAAAAACCCATCAAAAGTAAAATAGTCGATAGCTTTGAGAGTATGTTCAGCCTTTCTTAATAACATATAATTATAAACATTCAAATACGAGATCAATTTGCCTTTTTCAGCGAAATCAACCTTTGAGATAAACTTATTTTTAATCAAACGCATAAAGTCTGGACATTCTTTTTAAACTATTCTTAGTAAGCTTCCTTAAAATTTCAGCAAATGTATTGTTTTTGTGCCAAGTTTTTATAAATAATTAGTGTACCTTAATATGATAAATGGTACAGGGGCCTTTATTTTCTTTTATTCCAATCGATTTGCAACACCTTTTGGTTATCAAAGGGTAAAACCAATAGAAGTAGAATTGAGAAAAGTACTATTCCTTTATGGGTTTCTATTAAAGACTCAAATAACGAAAAATAAGCATATATACACACTATAAATAAGAAGAAATACTTTTTATCTAATATAAAATTATAGCCAATAGCCAATAGGATTAATAGATAAGAGATAAAACCAAGTATACCTGATGCTAAATAACTTTGTAAGTATTGATTATGAGCATCAAACGAAAGGTTAATTCCTTCTTGAAAATCAATCTTGATATATTCTTTTTTAAGTTCATCTTTCACATCTCCAATACCAACTCCCAATAAATAATTCTCTTTCAGGATATGTATCGCACTTTTTACTTTTTGAATCCTATTGACAAACCCTCCAACCTTTGTTTCGGCTTTATTGTCTGAAACAAGCTCTAAATATGTTTTATTAAAGCGTTGTTTTACAACAGGAATTGATAGTGCTACTAGTGTGCCAAAAACCAAAAATACTGTGGTCATTATTATCCCTTTTATCTTGTATTTGTTATACATTTTGTATAAAAAAATGATTGTTGTACTCAGTACAAAAAAAAGAATCAAGGAGCGCGAGGAAAGAAGTAACAAAAAGATAAATTGTATGCAATAACTAATGCTCCATAGTATTTTAGAGCGAAACGAATTATACTTATAGAAGTACATACCTGCCAAATTAATAACAATTACTAATGAAAAATAATTAGGCCCGAAATCCAAATATGAGCTTAGGTGATGGTTATTATATTTCCAATCCAACCACCATTTGACAGAAATATTATTGGTTACAAAGTAATAATAGTTGTTTAGTAAACAGAAAAGGCATGCCACAAGTGTTGCAATGTTTAATGTCTTAAATAAAAAAGTTCTATTTAATAAAATAGGTTTATTAACCATAAAGACCAACGGAAATATAAGTAATGATAAAGATCTTTCTATTGCTCTACCTCCACTATGCATATTTGTCGTATAAAACAAGGACAAAAGTCGTATTAAAAAAATTAGAAAAAATAAAATATATACTTTATGAAGATAGATTTTTCTTTCTACAATAAGTTTTATAATAGATGCCCCAGCTAATAGTATAATCGTCAGGCTATTAATACTCATGGAAAAAGGGTAGGTCACAATTACCAATAACAAGGCTACGAAAACACTCTTATCATAAATAGTTTCAAGACTGTTTTTCTGAGTTATTGATTTCCAAATATTCATAAATATTACTTTGGCTAATCTTTGTTTTTTATACAGTGACAAAAATGTTTGTATTCTGTCCAATATCTGATATCTGGTTCTATGGTAGTTGATTTATATTCGAGGCTACCAAAAAATTCTAACCATACAAAAGTATCACTTGTATTCGTAATGAAAGTTGTAAAACCTTCATCTCGCCATTGAACACCAGATCTAAAATCAACCAAATAAAATGTTACTCTTGGATTCGGTACTAAAACTCTTGACCACTCTACATTCCCAAATTGATCTTTTTGAGTTTTAAGAAACTCTTCAAACACTTTCCATTCTGCAACACTAGGGATATGCCATCCCTCTGGACATAGTCCTTGTATATCACTTGGATTGGCAGGATCGAAACGCTCACCATTCATGATTGTCTCCCAAGTATATAATCTTCCTTTATCTGCATTATCAGGATCATCAAAGATGAAGCTAGAGCCACTGGCGGTTTCAAAATTTAAAGGTTCATACATCCATACTTGGTCACCGTTTCTGATCATTGTATAATTTTTACCATCCCGACCATCTGTAAATACTTCAAGAGCTTGGATTGTGAATGCTTCTTTTGATAAGCACTTATTTGCGTCACTAACTTCAACTTCATATCGGCCTGGTTCTAGGTTGGAAATACTATTCACAGTCTCAGAATTAGACCAAACATATTCATATGGAGGAACCCCGCCGGTAACTGTTAAACTTATTGAGCCATTATTTGTAAAAAGATCCGAATTATTGATTTCTGCTTCAATTCGTATTCGAGAATCTACCCTTTTAACATCTATGCTCAAAATCTTAGTTAACCCATTACTATCAGCAATAGTCACATTAAATGTTCCTTCTGAAGTAATGTTTGTTATATCCTCTGTAGTTTGGTTAGTGCTCCATAAAAAACTATAAGGAGGCGTCCCACCACTAACAATTAAATCAATACTACCACTGTTGCTACATGTAATATCTGTAACCTTAGAATCCACCTCAAAAAGTAAAGAATCTGAATCATCACTACTGCATGATACAATGAATAATGCACCCATAATTAATAGCACATCTCTATACAAATAGCCTTTAAAATATTTCATTTTTTTATAATAAATAAGTTATAATTTTAAATAGTCGGGGTAGGTATTCTTATGCTTAAAAGTAAGAGTGTAAAATTAGCAAATAAAAGCTATATAGAGAAGAAGAATCTCTAATTAATAACTATTTGATACAAATGGATTTTCCACTGTGAATTTGGATGCTCAAAAACCTTTAATAATTTGATTCCCTTTGTATTCTTTGTATCAATTTCTGCGCTAGAAAAAATATACTCTCCCCCAAGGGCTTTTAACGCCTTAAAATCAAACTCTAGTTTTTTAACTTTTCTAGGTTTCGTGTCCCAATATTTTCTTGCAAGTTGAGAGGAAAATGCGTAGCATCTAGATCCCCAATTGTCATAGTATTTTTGTAATTTTTTATTTTTATCCAGTTCTTTTGCTATTACTTTTCTAAAATTATGTTTATGTTCTAAAGGATAATCGGGAAAATATCCATCCAAAGTATAAAATCCATTGTATAATGCTATAGAGGGGTGAAGGCCTAAACTTATTACCCTATAAGATTTTTGTGGCTTACCGATAAATTTTTTTGCTTCTTCAAAAAGTTCTTCTGAATAAAACTTGTTGTATGCTGGTCCATTTTTTTGAGTAATAAACTCATGATGCTTTAGTACAAAATATAACTGAAATATGAGTATGGGAACAACAATTAACTTTCCAAACTTGAATTGTCTGGCTACAAAAGTTAATGCCAATCCTAAAAGTAAATACCAAAATAATGGATGCAGAAAATGAAACCTATTTAACTGTATTGGTATTATCGACATAAGTTTAGTGAAAAAAGATGCCATACTTTTCCAATTGAGAAAACCGTACAAAAGAGAGGTCAATAGAATAAAAATTAATATTAAAAGATATTTCATACTCCTTTTTTTGAAGAAAAATTGAAGAATACCTACCAATATAACCGGATACAAAATATAGTTATGTAAACTATGTGCGTGGTATTGACCTTTTGTAAACATAGAGAAGGCTCTTTTATAACTTTCGTCAAAGGTTAGTTCTCTGACCACCATTTCGACCCTATGAGACGTGTAATCTGAATTAAATAAAAAGGAATAAAATATTTGAAAATGACTTATCAAGTACAAAATTCCAAGAGTTCCTATTGCCAAAACAAATGGTTTATTAATTTTTTTGTTGCGATATATATCGTATACTAAAAGGCATAGTAAAATAAGAATAAAGAATACACCCGATAAAAACAATGAAGAGTAAAAAGCAAATATACCTATGATGAGCCAATTCTTGTAGTGTTTTTCTCCATCTCTTATATTGAGAAAAGCATACAAAACTATGGGTAACCCACAAACACTCATAGTGAAAGACCAAAAAGGTAAAAGTGCAAATAGTAGTGCTACACTAATGCTAATAAACTCTATGTCCTTCTCTGGTTCAATAATTTTTCTTAATAAAAAACACATCCCAAAAAAAGCAATAACACTCATCAATAATTTATTAAAAATGTAGCCATAATACATCCCAAAAAGTTTGAACCAAATCAGGCTAATATCATAGGTTCCATAAAGGGATGATCGAGGAATACCATTAAAAACATTTTGTATTTTGGTATCTGGTGAAGAAAAAAACTCGCCACTGTTTAATAAGGTCTTAACCCAGGTTACATTGGAGTCGAGGTTATCGTGAACCAAAATATGTGAATCTTTACCTTGATATAAAAATGGTAAAAAATATAAAAGTATAATCACCAATGACAGTCCTGTAATCCATTTCGGTTTACCAAATATAGATTTGAGTTTCGTGGTCATGTTGTAAGGTTTTAAGATTAAAATGGTGTAGAAATTATGGTGTATATAATTTTGGTCAACTCATCATCTGTCAAATCATAATACAATGGTAATCTTACTAATGTTTCAGTAAATCGATCACTCTCTTTTAAACGACCACCACTATAGTCTAATTCATAGAATGGACTTTTATAAAGACTTAGATAATGAAATACAGCAAGTATGTTATTCTTACTCAGATGATTAATAATCTTATCTCTTTGAGAAGAGTCCTTACAAACCATGTAAAACATATGTGCATTATTGGTAGCATATGAAGGCACATGAGGTAAGCCTACATTATTTTGGGCCGCCCAATCTATAAGCTGATTGTAATATCTTTCCCAAATTGATTTTCGTTTTTGTTGAATATTGGTAATATTTTCGACTTGGGCGTATAGAAATGCAGCAATAATTTCGGAAGGTAAGAAAGAAGAGCCGATATCTACCCACTGATACTTATCCACTTCATTGCGAAAAAATGCAGATCGATTTGTGCCTTTTTCCCAAATAATTTCTGCTCTTTTTTCAAATTGGGAATCATTTATTACCAACATTCCACCTTCTCCCGAAATAACATTTTTAGTTTCATGAAAAGAAAATGTTGCTAAGTGACCAATAGATCCTAGTGCTTGCTTTTTGCCATGGTTATTAATATAGTAGCTATCTATCCCCTGAGCGGCATCTTCAACAACGAAAAGATCATGTTTTTGAGCAATCTGCATGATCTTATCCATATTGCATGCTACTCCGGCGTAGTGTACAGGAACAATAGCCTTGGTTTTTGATGTAATTAAACTCTCAATGCTATGCTCATCTATACCAGGGTGATCATTTCTACTATCTGCAAAAACAATTTTTGCACCTCTTAAAACAAATGCATTTGCGGTACTAACAAAAGTATATGAAGGCACTATTACCTCATCTCCTTCTTTAATGTCAATAAGAATTGCTGCCATCTCCAAAGCATCAGTACATGAGGTTGTCAAAAGGCATTTTCCAAAATCATATTTCTCTTTCAGTAGCCTCTGGCATAATTTTGTGTACTTTCCATTCCCCGAAATCTTACCACTATTAACGGCATCATAAATATAATGTGTTTCTTTACCTGTAAGGTGAGGTTTATTGAAGGGAATCATAATCGATTTTAAAGAGGAACAAATTTAGCTTTTTCAGGGAGCAAAAATTTCATAAACTCGATTTCTTCACGTGTTCTTCTTTTTGTATACTTTCTTGAAGAAACGATAAAATATGTAATCTCATCACTTTCTATTTCATTCTCGAATTCTATAATTTTAATACTATCCTTTTTTATTCCTACAGTATCCAGATACTCTTCCATCTTTTTCATCTTTTGGGATAAAGAAACTTCTTCAAACTGATGTCCAATTTTATTGGTAAGATCTTTTGCAGGAGATCCTCCATAAATTCGATTAAATTTCATGTCTGAAGTAATAACTGATCCCACAAGGGCTAGAGATTTATCTTCTACTTTTACTGGGGAAACAATACAATGCCCTACTAACCATACATCATTTCCTATTTCAAGTTTTTGTTCTGATTTAAAACGACATCCTTCTAAGGTGTCTCCATATTTTATATGACTCCATAACTGAGAATGAGCTCCTATTCCACAATTGTTTCCTATCAATACTCCTCCAATTGAATCAATTATTGTGTATTGTCCTATCCAAGCATTATGGCCTATATTGCAAGGTTGAGAACCGTGTATGTTTGTATGATGATGGATTTTCGAGTAATCACCTAAGTTGAACTCGTCGATAATAATTTGAACATGTTCTCCTATATAACAATTATCACCTATGATTATTTTGTTTGCCTTACCATTAAGTCCTCTAATAATCGCTGTTGGCTCTATAACAGTATTTTTACCGATTTCTATATATTCGGCATCAATATTTTTGTAATTTTTCATTTTATTATTTCGTCAATTATGAAAGTAGGTCTTTTTTTGCTCGTATCGAACACTTTACCTACGTATAGTCCAAGAATTCCAATCGAGAAAATAATTATTCCAGCCAAAAACCAAATTGATAATATAAGACTGGTATAACCTGGAACAGAAACTCCATAGGTAAAATAACGATATAAGTATACAAAGCCAACTATAACAGAAAAAAAAGAAATTAATAATCCAAAACGTACAGTAAGTATCAATGGTTTATTAGAAAATGTTAAAAAGATATTTATTGCAAGTTTGAACAACTTAGAAAAGTTATATGTTGATTTGCCTATAGTTCTTTTGGAGTGGGCTACATCTATCGAAGTTTGGCAAAAGCCGACCCATTGAACCATTATTGGAAATACCCTTATAATATCACCCATGTTTAAGATTGATTCGATAACTTTATTGTGGTATATCCCAAAATTCGCAACCAATCTATCTTGCCTTGTGTCAGTGAAAAATGACAACAGTTTATAAAAGATGATAGAAGATAATTTTTTTAGAAAATTATCTTTCCGTTCTTTTCTTCTTGCCAAAACTACATCATACCCTTCTTTGGTCTTGGCATAAAGTTTCTCTATCTCTTCGGGTTGATCTTGCAAATCGCAATCCATTACGACCACCCACTCGCCTTGAGTCTTTTCTAATCCTGCAGTTATGGCATAATGTTGTCCAAAATTTCTGCTAAGCTTTATTCCAATAACTTTTGGATTTATCTTAGCTATTTCTCGAACAACCCCCCAAGAGTTATCCGGGCTTCCATCGTCAACTAGAATAATTTCATAATCTTCTGTAATTTTTTGTATGCTTTTTTCAATCCTTCCAACTAATAACTGAACTACATTCTCTGCTTTATATACAGGGCTTACAATGGATAGTTTCATGATTTTGTTTTTGGTATTCTGGTCCTATTACAATTTAGAAAAAGGTATCTTTTATATTCATATACAAATCTAGGGGATTTTAACGAATTGATCTAGGCTATACTTTTATACATCTTAATTAGCCTATAAAAAGACTTTAGGCTCCGCTTTTTATCAGATCCCCTTTTTCGTTTTTGTATAAAATAACGGCCATAAAAATCCAAACCAAAGACTCTATTTGATAGAAATAATAATTATTTAACAGGAATGAAAGGATCTCATAAATGAAGATAAAAATAAAACTTAAGCGTATTAAACTATCTTTGGGATATGCTCTTATTTTAATAATGGATTTTAGCATTAGAAGAAATTGATAAAAAAGAAATAGTAAAAGTCCCAGTATACCGCTTTCTACAAGAAACAATAGATAGTTATTATGGGCAGCAACACCTTTTTTCTTGGTTTCATTTGTTGCCTCCATATAAAATGAGCTAAACTTTCCTAAACCAATACCAAAGGTTAAATCAAATGTGTCCAAATTTTTTATCGAATTATTAATAATCCTTACCCTCTCATTAGAGGATGGATCGTCTATAGATTTAAATGCGTATCTCAATCTAGGAGAAATATTGGTATGCATGACCACATTATAACTTATCACTCCTAAAGCAATAACACCCAAAATAGTATACATAATTTTTAAAACATGCCTCTGTTTTAATAAGAAATATGTACTATATGATAATATCAATGCTACTTGCAACATCCTCGAATGTGTATTCATAAAAATCGCGAACAAAAGAATCGAAATAACTGCATTATAATATTTTTTTATTCCTTTTGCCTTTACGGTTTTAAGTTCAGTCCATAAAATAAAAATCGCAAGAGTATACAAACCATATGCAAGCGGATGCTTGTAAAATCCTCCTGATAACCTATAGGCTCCATTCATGAACAAGACTTTTCCATTAATAATCTCGTATGCCGATGTTACAATAATCAAGTAACCCGACCATGAAATAAACTGATTCAATTTCCTTTTAAAGTTATCAAGCCCATTTATTTTTATGTAATTGTATGTAAAAAATCCTACAGAGATATAATTTAAATATCTAAGTAAAGAAGGAATATAATTTTTCGGACTAGTTGAAAGAAAAGAGATTATGAAGCAGTATATAATTAAAAAAAGGAATGCAAAAAAATAACCTTCTTTACTAATCTTTCTGGATAAAAGATTTGGAACCAGTGATACTACAAGAAGACTAAGCACAATAACATTATTCAAAACTTTTGGGAAAAAATCGTCATGTACCTCTAAAATCAGGTGCCAAAAGAAATAGTTTATACTCCCGATTATTAAAAGTATAAAGTATAATGTTATTGCTAAATTGTTTGTTTGTTTTAAAGACATTAGGTTTTATTAAACACAATGGTTTCTATAATTTCAGATATTATTTTTGCAGAATCTATTGTAGATTCTGAAACAAAACGATTTACTGTTTGTAATCGATTTTCATCAAACTGATCATTTGAAGACAGTAAATCTAATATTTCTGCTCTTAATTCTTCTTCAGATTTTATAAGCAAAAACATTCCCGAATTTAAATATTCATTTTGTTTTATGTCATCTTGATCGGTATACAGCACCATGGCTCCTACTTTATTGACAATTCTTAAGCTTTCGATCATAGTTGTGCAAGAAATAGCCAATAAGCAATCTAATCTTTTATATAATTCAAGATTATTTCCACCTTCAATAATATCAATAAAGTTGCGATCCTTATATTGTTCATAATACTTTGCATCATCTCTTGGATGAATCTTAATTATAAATCGAACATCTTTGCCCGTTTCCTTTCGTAGATCCTCTATAAGTTTCACTAACGCAGCAATATTTTTTTCTTGGGCATCAATAGATTTATAATTTTTATGCCATTGATATGCTCCCGTAAAATAAGCGATATTTATTACATCACTAGGCTTTAGTGCCTCATCACTTTTTAAAATCTGAAACTTTGAGAATCTGGGAATTCCTGTAGCATAGACTAGCGAATTTTTATTGTACTTTTCTACACTTTCCTTAGAATAATTACCCGAAACAAATATCGCATTAACTTTTGTTGAGCCTATTAGGACAGGAAATATCTCGTTTAATGGGCCAACATTAAGCAATTGTTTAAAAAACTTATGTCTTAATACTTTGTTATTGGCATCCTTACTATACCTATACTTGTATGCATCATAAACTATAGAATCCAATAATAAAAATGTCTTTTTATTCTTTCTTCTTGCACTATTCAAAAGTATTCGATTAAACAAAGAATCACTTCCAATTACAAAGGCATCATATCCTTTGGCAAGATTAGCCATTCTTTTTCGGTTTTTAAAAGCAAACTTTAATTTTTGAAGCGATGAGAGTAAAAAAAAGGATTCGGGAAAAGGATAATCAACATCGAATTTTACAGTTTTTTTTCCTGTAAAATCAATTCTTTGTTTTACAATGTCATTAACATCCAGATAATATATTTCGAATTTATCCTGAAGAAACTTTTCAAGTTCCACAAAATTTTCTAGATGCTCTCGATTATATGCAGCAAATAATAATTTTTTCATTTCAAAAAAGAATATTTACAAAGTTATCCTTTACAATTATAAACAGTGTCTGTTTATTAAAAATTATGGTTTCTGGTTGATTAAACCATTTTAAAATAATCTCATTTTATATTTCTTTCTGTGTTTTGTTCCATAAAAAATACTTAACAGCATAAACTAATAAAAAGCTAAGCAAATGTGCTAAAGCGGCACCAACAAGCAAAAATCTTGGAATCAAAATAAAACTTAACCCAATATTAGCTATACAAGCTACTAACGTAGCAATTAATATTCTTTTATCGAAATGATAGGTATACAAAGCATAATGATAAACGTATGAAAAACTCCACATAGTAATAGATACAGACATAATCCAGAAAACCTCTATTGAGTCAAATAACTTCTGTTTATCCAAGAAAATAAGTAACGGATATATAGCTATGTTTGCCAACACCAAAAGCAATAGGGCAATCCTGATAACTCCTTTCTTAAAAAATTTAAGCTTCGTCTGAAAGGCCTCATAACCTTCTGTTTTACTTTTAATGAGCTTTGGTGCTTCTATGATTATAAACGAAGAATAAAGTGCAACAAAAAGTGTATTCGCTATACCGCTAAAAAACGTATATACCCCTACTTCTTCTTTTGAAAACCAAAAGTCTATGAAATATCTGCCCGAAAACTCTATTATTTTATAGCAAATACTTCCCAAAAAAAAAGGAAAAGCTATTGTCACCCCATTTTTAATTAACTCTAAATCAATTTTGCCAAACCATTTTAAAGCATATTCTTTCTGCAAATAAATAACTCCTATTAATAATGATAGTATTGAACCAGATAGCCAAAATTTAAAAACTAATTCTAATGTATTGTAAGAGGGTGATAGATAACCCAAGCAAACCAATATAAAAACCCATATACCTGTTCTTATAAAAAAAACAATATTTGCTATAATCGATCTTCTCAAAGCGACCAATAGTCGAAACATTTCTTGGGATAAGTGTTCAAAAACCAGAATAAAAAAGAAATACCGGAGATACTTAAAAGCTATTATATCTTGATAAAAAATGATAACCGTGAAGGGTAATATTATACAATAAGTAACCAAATGCAAAACCGCTTGATTTCTTATATAATCACTTAGAAGAGAAGGATGTTCTATTATTTTTCTAGTATTAAAGGAATAAAAATCTAATCCCACTATTATTAAGAGAATAGTAACCGTTGATTGAAAAACTCCAAAAACCCCTAATTCTTTTATTCCCAGAAATTTAATGATATAAATTGAAAGCAAAAACTTTGCCCCCATGGAAAGTCCTCTTAATAAGAGATTAAAAAAAGAAGCCGCAGAAAGGAATTTAAACATGAGATTTTGTTTCCTTATCTTTTAAAATTAATTCGGAAAGCTTTAGTTCAAAATCAGATTTAATATCCAAACTGGCCTGCTTACTAATTACAACATGACCAACCTTTTTATGAATAATCTTATTCTCAGATAGAGCAGATTCAATATTTGCAACCAATAATCCTCCAGAAAACTTATAAATAGATTCACGTTCTAATCTGGTAAAACTTTGATTAAAAACAGGTACCATACCTTCTCCTGTATGGTGGTAAAACTTATGATCCTCTGGCCTTACACTTATTAAAGAGTCTGCCTTAAAAATTGAAAGTGTGTTTATTGCATCATCGATTACGTTTTCATCTATAAAAGGATAGGATATAGAAGAAAAAAGTACAGAGTCATACTCTTTTATATCATCCGTATTATCTCGAAAGAATTTTAAGGTTTCAATCAAAGATATGTTAAATCGTTCTATTTCCTTGGGCCTCCTAATAAAGGTTACATCAGGAATCTGTTTTTCCTGAATAAACGAAGCTATTTCTTCATCGGAGCTTGTTACTATAACTTTTTTTACGTTTTTAGATTTCTGAAGCGCCTCAATCTTTATTTCAAGCAATGTTTGGTTGTTAATGACTTCGTAAGTCGGATCATAATCGGCTCTTATGGGTATGACCCCAACTGTTACAGGAAGTTTATAGTTGTTTTTTTCAATATGTGCCTGTTTAATCAATAGTCTTGTTTTGAGTAAACGGTCCTCATTTTTTGTCAAATTACTACCATGCTGTCGATAATAAAACAGTGGTTTGTTGACATTGGTAACCTGAAACCTGTTTACGAACTTCACCCATAAATCGTATCCATCTTGACATGTATAACTTTCGTCGTATCCTCCAACTTCTATTAGATTTTTAACTCTTATCATTGTACAGGCACCATGCGCAGGTTGATCGTATAGATTTACCTCTGAGTTGAAATCATGCCTCTGAATTTCGTTCATGATATTTGCCTTACTATCCACATTATAATAGTTAGGAAATACCAGTCCAAGATCGGGATTATTTTCAAGAGCACCAGACATTTCTTCCAATGCTGTAGGCGCCAGATAATCATCTGCATCCAATCGCATTATATACTTACCTCTGGCAACTTTTAGGGCAATATTATTACTAATATTAAGCCCTTTATTCTGTTGATAAACGACCTTTATATCCTGTTTATTAGTATAGTCTTCTATTATCTCCTTGGAGTTATCTACAGAGCCGTCGTCTATTATTATCAATTCGAAATCTTGTAGTGTTTGTTCTAAAACACTGTCTATGGCCTTTTTTATAAATTTACCATAATTATAATTTGTAATATATACCGTAATTAAAGGTGTACTTACCATAACTTAGCTTCTTTTCTTTATTAATTTTGCAGGAATTCCCGCTACGATAGAGTTTTGGTCAAAAGACTGATTTACTACCGAGCTACTACCTACTATACTTTTATCTCCTAGGGTGGTTCCTGGAAATATAACAACATGAGTTCCTAACCAAATATCATTTCCTAGATCAATTGGAGCATGAGTATATCCTTGTTTTTGGATACTACTATTTCCTTCATAATTATGCATACTTGTTTGCAAATAAACATATCCTGAAACTAATGATTTTTTTCCAATTCTTATAGAGTCTCCTCCATTTAATACGGTATACAATCCCATTCTAACACCTTCTTCGAAGACTATTTGAGCTTTATTCGCGCCAAGTATTCTAACTCCCCGATCAATTCTACAATTATCACCGATATTAACTTTTGAAGTGCCATGTGCCCTTAATTCAACATTTCTTCTGAAAATTACATTGTTACCTATTTCTATAGAAGCTGTTTTATCGAGTAAAACTTTGGGAAAAGTATCACATTGAAAATTCTTACCAATTTTTAGCTTTTTATGGCTAAAAAGTAATTTAAAAATGAAGCCTGATATTTGGGGCTTAATACGATAATAATATCTCAATAAAAAAAATAACATCTACTATTCTAATATTTTCCAGCTTAATTTTTGATGCATTACAACATCCTCTTTAAGTCTTTTTCCTATTACGTCATAAAACTCTCTGGCGTCGATACCATGATTTGGTCTAAGTATAGTAAGGTTTTCTTCAGTTAATAAAGTTCCGGCTTTAAGATCTTTTAAAGGATAAACGGCCCTTCTGAAAGTCACCACATGATCCCCTTCTACGGGCAATGGTCTTTTCACTTTATTGCCTTCTAGATCATAAATTTTTCGGATATCTTCAATTAATTCTAAAACTTCGGATTTTATTAAAGATACTTTATGGTCTCTAAATTCTTTGTTCTTTCTGTCGTCTGTAAAATGAAACTCTAATATCTGTGCGCCCTTGGCTACAGCTATTTCTAATGCTTTTTTACCTTCGGTATGATCCGAATATCCAACCGGTAAATTAAACAAGTTTTTAAAAGTGTCCATTGTTGAGAGATGTGCATCATTAAAAGGAATAGGATACATAGATGTACACTGGAGTATAGAAAGAAAATTAGGGTCCTTATATAGTGGATTTTGTTTTTGCACAAAATCCACTGCTCCTGCTACATCCTCAATAGTGGAAAGCCCTGTTGATAAAATGATGGGTTTGCCGATATTGGCAATCGCTTTAAGTAAAGGATATGCAGTTAAGTCTCCAGATCCAATTTTATAAACAGGAATATACTGATCGATCCATTCCAAATAACTCTCATCCCAAACAGAAGCCATAAAACCAACTCCGTTGGACTCACACAATTCGGCAAGTTGAATATACTGCTCTTTGCTTAGTTCGAATTTTTTGAAATGTTTATTTCTTGTCGGAGATTCCATCTTACTTACCAGGGTATCACCACTATATAGTTGAAACTTGATGAAATCCACCTTTGCTTCAATAGCAAGCTGTGTTAACTTCAAAGCATATTCAAAATTACCTTCATGATTTCCTCCAATTTCAGCAATTAATAAGGGTCCATGTTTTCCTTGCCAAGTATTATTCATTTCTTATTTTTCTATGTAAATTGATAACTTCATTATAATTATAGAGCCTATGGTCTTTATCCATATGTGCTATAATTTGTTTGGCATTCTCAAAGTCTTCTTGTGTATCGATTGCCAAATTTAGTTTTGCAAGATTATTCTTGCTCTCATTATACACAAACTTCATTCTTTCAGACTTATTTCTATAAAAATATGTCATTACATGTTCAAGATCACTATCATCGAAATCTGAAAAAGAATTTTCGTAGTAATCTACATTAACAATTTCTACACTCATCCCTCTGGGAAAAGTCCTTTTTTCGACATTCGAAATAAAGTGGAGCTCTTTTTCTTCCAACATAGAAATCATAGATTGTATTAGATCTACATCCAAAAATAAATTATCTCCATTAATTCTAACTGCATGACTTAAGCCAAATGTTCTGGCGCATTTTAAGAAACGAGCAGCAACATTATCAAGACTTCCTCTATAATGTTTTATATTGTTTTTTTGGCAAAACTCAACAATTGGATCGTCTGTTTTTTCAATAGACGTACAAACAATAATTGGAAAATCATTTTTTAACCTTTCGAGTCTTTCAAGAATATAATCTAATATCGGTTTTTCGTTGATCGTTTTTAAGATTTTGCCTGGAAGTCTTGAAGAATTATATCTACATAAGATTATTATACCTGTCATTCTCTTTTACTTATTGTTTTTGCTGGAATTCCTCCTACAATAGTATATGGAGGCACATCATCTTTTACTACTGAACCAGCTGCTATCACAGCTCCTTTTCCAACAGTAACACCTTTTAATATCTTTGCTCCTGTTGCAATCCAAACATCGTCCTCAATAGTAATTTTTGAAGTCGTATTAGGTTGCATGTTAATCAATTTGTCCTTTGCTATAGAATGATCACTATCGACAATATAAACAAAAGGAGCTATAAGACAATCATTTCCTATCTCTATTTGTTCTGAAGCATATATAAAGGTATAAAAACCCACAGTGGTTCTATTTCCAATACTAATTGTTGAGTTCTTATTACAGGCACAAATATTTGCTCCTTCTTTAATCACTGAATAATCCCCGAAATAAATGTTTTTTGGAAATCGTAAAATAGAGACATTCTTGTCTATAAATACTTTATTTCCAAAATTACCACCACGAAAACGTTGATAAACAGCTCGTAAATGATTTTTCAGCGTAAATTTTAAGTGTTTTCTTAATTGATTTGATTGATTGTCCATTGACATTTAATATTATTTCTTTGGCTTTTCATTATAACCTATCAGTAGTAAGCTCTTTGGGCAAAAAACTTTTTACGTCATAGATTACAGAGTCAGAGTTTCCCAATTCAGAAATATTTAGGCTTTTGAATTCATCATGTCCAACAGTTAAAACAATGACATTATACTTGCGGTTGGGTGTTTCAATCAAATCAATATCATACTCATGTTTCACCTCTTTTGAATCAGCATGAGGATCGTACACATCGACAGAAATTCCAAATTCCTTGAGTTCATCTATCACATCTATCACTTTTGAATTCCTAATATCGGGGCAATTCTCTTTAAACGTGATGCCTAACATCAAAGCTTTAGCATTTTTTACGCGATGCCCTTCCCGTACCATTAGCTTCACAATCTTATTGGCAATATGTACTCCCATTTCATCATTGATCTTTCTTCCAGATAAAATTACCTGAGGATGATATCCCAAACTCTCTGCTTTATGAGTCAAATAGAATGGATCTACACCTATACAATGACCTCCAACGAGACCTGGTCTAAATGGCAGAAAATTCCATTTAGTTCCGGCCGCCTCCAATACTTCGAGTGTGTCAATATTCATTTTGTCAAAAATTAGAGCCAATTCATTGACAAATGAAATGTTTAAATCCCTTTGGGTGTTTTCTATGATTTTGGCAGCTTCGGCCACTTTGATAGAAGATGCTTTATGAGTCCCCACAGTAACAATGGTTCCATATAATTCATCAACCAGTTCTGCAATTTTCTCATTACTTCCTGAAGTCACTTTCACAATATTGTGAACTCTTCTAACTTTATCACCTGGATTTATTCTTTCAGGAGAATACCCACAGAAAAAATCTGTATTAAATTTCAGCCCACTGAATTGCTCTAATAATGGAACGCAGATTTCTTCAGTACATCCGGGAAAAACAGTGGATTCATATATCACTATATTTCCTTTAGTCAAGTACCTGCCCACAAGCTCACTAGCGGACTCAAGAGGCCTTAAATCTGGTTGTTTAAAGGCATCTATTGGTGTAGGAACGGTAACAATATAAATGTTTACTGTAGATAATTCTTTTTCATTCGAAGTATAATAAACCGAATCAACACTTTTAAGTTCTTTTTCAGTTACTTCATTAGTAATGTCGATTCCCTTTTGTAACTCTTCTATTCTTGAAGAATTAATATCGTAACCAATAACATTGAACTTGTGTTTACCAAATTCAACAGCCAGAGGCAATCCTACATAACCCAGTCCTATTATGGCGATTTTATTTTCTTTTATATTACTAGAGATCATCAATCAGTTTTTTTAAACTATTTCTCCATTCTATTGGGTGAATTAAGAACGTCTTTTTTATTTTAGTATTATTCAAAATACTGAATTTTGGTCTTTGTGCAAAAGTAGGATAATTATCTGTTTTTTTAAGTTTTATGGTATCAAGTTTACCTAATACGCTCAAAATCTCTCTTGCAAAATCATACCAGGTGGCTTCGCCTTGATTACCATAATGATAAATACCATATTTTGAAGTTCTTAATCCAACCAAATCAAAAATAAATCGAGCCAAATTATTAGCATTTGTAGGGGTGCCCGTTTCAGAAGTTGTAATAGTAAGTTCTTTTTCGGTTTTTGATTTTTTTTGAATGGTTTTAAAAAAATTATGCCCAAATTCTGAATATAACCATGATGTTCTTATAATAAAGTAATTCTCGAGAATCTCCTGAATATATTTTTCTCCTTCCAATTTAGATTTTCCATATACGTTTATAGGATTAGGAATATCTTCTTCTGTATATGGTGTTTTCTTTTTACCATCAAACACATAGTCTGTTGAGATGTGAATAAGCACTACGTGATGATCTTTACATATTTCGGCTATATTTTTGACCCCTTGAGCATTCACCATAAAGGCTCTTTCAGGTTCCTTTTCTGCTTGTTCGACATTGGTATATGCCGCACAATTGATTATATAATCGAATTTTATTTCAGACAATAAATTATTTAGCTGGTCTTTTTGGGTGATATCCAAAGTTTTAGAATCAGTAAAGTATATATCAAAAGCAGGATAGTCTTTTTCAATCTTTTTCAGGCATTGTCCTAGCTGACCACTTGATCCTGTTATTAAAACTTTTGTTTTATTAGGTTTTTCCTGCATCTTGTATATCTTTTATACGTAGCAACTTTTTATCTTTTTCAGATAACAGGATCTCGGCAGTATTTAACTTCCAATCTATGGCCAGATCGGGATCGTCAAATATAATTCCAGATTCTGAAGTTTTGTGATAATAGTTATCGCATTTATATACAAAAATAGCTTTATCACTTAAAGTCAAAAAACCATGAGCAAAACCTCTTGGGATAAATAACTGGAAGTTATTATGATCATTTAACACCATAGAAAAATGCTTTTTATAGGTTTTGGATTCTGGTCGCAAATCTACCACTACATCCAGCACCTCTCCTTGAATAACTCTTACTAATTTGGCTTGAGCATGTTTTCCTGTCTGAAAATGTAAACCTCTAAGCGTTCCTTTTTTAGAAATGGACTGATTATCCTGAACAAAATTAACATTTAGCCCTGTGATTTTTTTAAAAACTCGTTGGCTAAAGGTTTCAACAAAAGATCCTCGAGTATCGTTAAAAATTTTGGGCTTAATGACAAAACACCCTTCAAGAAACGTTGGTTGAATTTCCATTTTTAGTCTAACTGTAATAAGTATTTGCCATAACCACTTTTTAAAAGAGGCTTGGCCAGTGTATTGAGTTGTTCTTTATTAATAAAGGCTTTTTTATAGGCTGTCTCTTCTATAGCACCTATCTTAAGCCCTTGTCTCTCCTCAATGACCTGCACAAATTGAGATGCTTGCATAAGTGAATTAAACGTACCTGTGTCAAGCCATGCAGTACCTTTATCCAGTATGCTTACTTTTAACTTTCCCTTTTTGAGATATACATTATTGACGTCTGTAATTTCCAATTCTCCTCTTGTGCTCGGTTGTATTGATTTGGCAATTCTAACGACATCATTATCATAAAAATAAATTCCAGGAACCGCATAATTAGATTTTGGTTCTTTTGGTTTTTCTTCGATAGATAATACTTTTCCTGTTTTATCAAAATCTACAACGCCGTACCTTTCTGGATCCTGAACATGATATGCATAAATTATTCCTCCATCTGGGTCATTATTACTCTCTAATAGTGTTTCTAAACCCGATCCATAAAATATATTGTCGCCTAATATGAGAGCAACTTTGTCATTACCTATAAATTGCTCTCCTATAATAAAAGCTTCCGCCAATCCATTAGGCTTATCTTGTGCTGCATACTCAAATCTACAGCCATATTTTGTTCCGTCTCCAAGAAGTTGCTTGAAGAGTGGTAAATCTCTAGGAGTTGAGATGATCAGAATTTCACGAATTCCTGCAGACATCAATGTAGAAATTGGGTAATAAATCATTGGTTTATCGTACACTGGCATTAATTGTTTACTAACCGCCAATGTTAAGGGATATAGCCTTTTTCCCGAACCTCCTGCTAATATAATTCCCTTCATAACTTACTGTATTTTTTCAAATACCAGGAAAGTGTCTTTTTTATTCCGGTTTCAAAATTTTCATCTGCCTTCCAACCCAACTCTTTTTCAATTTTAGTCGCGTCAATGGCGTATCTTAAGTCATGGCCTGGTCTATCTTTTACATAAGTAATTAATTCATTATAAGATTTATTCTTTTTTCTTGGCACCATGTCATCTAATAATTCACAAACCTTTGTCGCTACATAGTTATTATCTCTTTCATTTCTTCCTCCAATATTATAAGTTTCTCCCGGTTTTCCCTTTTTAAACGCCAAATCAATCCCTGTGCAATGGTCCAAAACATATAGCCAATCTCTAATATTTTTGCCGTCTCCATAAATAGGAATATTTTCTTCTGCCAACGCTTTTCTGATAATAGTAGGGATCAATTTTTCGTCATGCTGTTTGGGTCCATAATTATTGGAACAGTTAGTAGTAACTACATTTATACCATAAGTATGAAAATAACTTCTTACTATAAAATCAGATGATGCCTTGGATGCACTGTAGGGGCTGTTAGGAGCATAAGGTGTGGTTTCAGAAAACAAACCCGTTTCGCCTAATGTACCGTAGACCTCATCAGTTGATATGTGATGAAATCGACAGCCTTTGTATTCTTCTTTATAAACATAAGGGGAATTCATCCAGTAATTTTTTGCTACATCGATTAAGGTAAACGTCCCAAAAACATTGGTTTTAATAAACTCATCGGGGTTTGTAATCGAATTATCTACATGTGATTCTGCAGCAAAATGAATTACTCCTTTAAAATCATATTGCCTAAAAAGAGATTCTATCAAAGATCGATCACAGATATCACCTTTAATAAAGGTATAGTTATTATGGTTTTCTACTTCAGCTAGATTTTTAAGATCTCCTGCATAAGTAAGTTTATCTATATTTATAACAGCAATTTCAGGATTTTTTTCAAGAAAATACGGTATAAAATTAGATCCAATAAATCCAGCTCCTCCTGTTATTAAAATATTGATCATAGCTTATTTAATATAAACTTCCAGTACTTTCATGATTTCGGTACTAATTTGCAAAGTTAGTTCATCAATTACTGAAGGTATTAACACTGTTTCGCCAATCGAAATAGGCGTGGCCTGATCATTCACAATTATTTCACCTTTACCCTCAACACATATTAAAATAATAAAAGTATCCAAACTTTTGTAGTTTCTTTCAATATTCTTGTTAATATAAATAAAGTTTGTCGTAAAATATTGTGCTGAAATTATTTCATTTACGTGATTTGGTTTTTTTGAATATGATAGTTTAAATTTATGATCATTCTCAAAATTTAGTGCTTCTAGTGCAAGGTCTGTATGCAATTCTCGCTTATTTCCTTTATTGTCTTTACGGTCCCAATCATATACTCTATATGTAATATCTGAAGTTTGTTGGATTTCTGCAATTAGTGTGCCCTTGCCTATAGCATGAATTGTACCTGCCTTGATAATGAAACTATCACCCTTGTATATATTTTCAAAATTGAGTAAATCCATTAATCGACCTTCACTTAAATTCAATTGATACTCTTCTTTTGTTGTCTTTTTATTGAAATCTATAATAAGTTTGGCCTCTTGATCAGCCTGAACTACATACCACATCTCTGTTTTTCCAAAAGAATCATGTCTTTCTCTGGCTAGCTTATCTTCAGGATGAAGTTGTACCGACAAATCTTCTTTTGCATCAATAAATTTTATGAGTAATGGAAACTTATTGCCAAACTTCTGATATACTTTTTCACCCAATAATTCATCTTTGAACTCATTAATGAGTTGAATCAAACTTTTACCCTCAAGAGTTCCATTAGAAACTATAGAGACGTCGTTATCTATGGCAGAGACTTCCCAACTCTCGCCTACTTTAGTACTGAAAGCAGGTTTGTTAAGAATTGTTTTTAGTTTATCCCCACCCCAAATTTTTTCCTTTAAAATAGGGTAAAATTTTAATGGATACAACATAAAAAAGTAGTTCTTTATTTATTAATTTTTGAAAAAGTAGCCCTAACTAATTTACTCGTTATTAACAAAGTTGTTTGCAGCCTTCTTCAAAAATCTTAACAGATAAATTAGCGATACCAAACCTACCAGAATCAATGGCATCAAGAAAAATCTTCTGTTTACCAGAATCTTACGTTTAGAAACAATATTACCATAATGCACGACTGTAAAAACTTCTTTATCGAGTGTAACTAATTTTTCATCGTTTTTAACTCTTTCAATTAGATCCTGTTTTCTTTTTAGCAAAGAGGAAATTGTAGGCGTTTCGGATTCTGATGCATAAATAAATTTTTCATCGTTTTTTGCAGGGTTTTGACTCAAATTAGTTAAATAATCATTTATAAATTCTAATGATTTTTTATTTTGGGTGATACTAACATTAACTTGTTTAAGCTCTAGTTCTAAAAGTTCATTGAAATAATCATTTGACTTTATATAATTAAGAATGCTTTTGGAAACACCGCTGTTGATGTCTTCTTTGTTTTTAAATATTATTGTTAGTTTATGTTGTTTGTAAAAATTACGGAATTTTTTCTCTTTTAGCGTATTTTCATCATAGGCTTCAATAAAAGACTCTTTGCCTCCATATTTATTTTGAAGTTGATTTAAAACATCCTCAGGCTTGATAATTGGTTCTAAAGAAATTTTCTTTATATTTTTTGCCTGCTCTATTTCCAAACCAAGTTTTTTCACATAAAGACTGTCGGCAAAATTATCGTCTAAATCTTCAATAAAATCATAAATATATTCTGTGGAATCATATTTTGGTTCTATGATAATTTCTTGAACATATCTATCTTTTAGATCTTGATACTGATCCATAAAATATCCCACTCCAAACCCAACAATAACTACCACAAAAAATAGCAACCACTTTTTTTTATAAAAATCTATCACCGAAATAATCAATCTCAAGATTTTCCTAAAAAACTCCTTTACCATCCCAAAAAGTTGCATCAAATCAATTTCTTCGTTCTGATTTTCGTGACTCATTCTTTATTTTTCTTTAAATATTTGCTCTATAATTTTTTCGGTAATAAGATATGTGGGTTTTACCCCAGTAGTTCCCAATCCGCCTGATGCCAACGTACTTCCTGTTTCTAAAGGGTTATCTGAAGCATAATACGCGTATCTCACTTTTACTTCTGGACTAATACTCCCTCTAAGTCTGGATGCCGATTGTATCGCTTTTTGATAATGCGCTCCTTCCATTTCTAATCCTATTACATTCCAGGTAGAATCATGAAAAAACTTCAAGATATCTCTGTTCTGTAATGAAGTTCCTAATACTGTAATCATTGCACCATCGTAGATGTCAATTCCATTACCTGCTAAATCTTTCTTTTTCAACTGATTTTCAAAAGGATAATTATCTGCCGTGCCTTCAAAAACATGAGCAGTAGGAATCATAATATCTCCTTTCCCTCCTTCAAGAATGCCTGCTTTACCCATTATAGAAATAGACTTTACGTTGATATGGATTTTGCTTCCAGTAATAGTAACATATGGTTTTAAAAGTTCGTCCATGGTCTCATAGGCCTGCTCACCAAATGCATAGTCCATAACGATAATTACTGGTTTGTCACTATTGTTAACATCAGAAATTAAACTTTGATATTCACCTTTAGTATATTTTGCTGTATCAAACACCTGTACATTAATATTGGCCCCACTTTGATCTTCGATATACGTCATTCCTTCTTGCAAAGCCAATTTTTCTACTCGTGCTCTTAGTTTATCATTTTTATTGTTACTCAGTGCTTCATAAACATCAAAAATGGTTTTATTTTTTAATTCTGTTTTCAATGCTAAAGATGCATATAGGGTATTCATTACACTATGCATGTTTGCACTAATAATATGTATCGGTCGATCCAGTAAATGAAGCTCTTCTAATTTTTTCTTGATATTATTTGCCCATTTCTCGCCATGTATGTGATGTCCTAGTCTTTCTCTTAAAACAGGACTGAAGGTGACAATACGTTTTTTATCTTCTATCGATTCTTCTATCGCCAATTTACCGAGCCAGTAGATAATATGCAAAAAGCGTTCCTTATTTTCTGGACATGAAAAGTCATTATAGATAGTAGATACTTCTTCAAAAGTCCTTCCTAAAATATTTGCGGTATGAGTTAGTGCGACTTCTTTTTCGGCCTGAGTTAATTCTTTCTTAGATAAAACAGCTCTTTCTAACTTTTCCCAATCCCGAATTACGTTCCCTTCTTCGTTAATCACGACACGATTCATGATTTTATGAGATTCGATAAAAAGAAAAGTCAAATGGGTAAGTATGTCATAAATCTCAGATCGCCCACGAGTGATTTCTATATTCATCTGCTCCTCATCGATACGATAACAATTTCTTCGCCGTTTTGGAGGAACTATAGCTGTGAAATGAGAGTTTTTATATCCTTCTTCACTTGTTAGATTAATATAACGACACTCCTCAATACCAAACGGTAACCGATCTATTACGTAAAGTAATCCGTTTAGCTCAACTTTTTCCTCTGCAACCGAACCGTAAATTTCTGGACGTAAGGTTAGCAGAGCCTCTCTAAGTGTTTCTCCCGAAACTCCCATTGGTTTATAAAAGCCTCTATTGAAAAGATGACGCATGGTAATATACATGCGTTCTATTGCGCTCGAGCTTTCTTGGGCCCGTGTTCTTCCTTGTAATATAAGATTTGCCATAAATTTTTCGTAGCAAATATAGCTATTTGTTGATCATAGTGGTGAGTCTATCTGCAATTTTTCTATCGTTAGATAGTCTTGGTAGTTTGTTTTGACCTCCTAATTTACCGATAGATTTCATGTAGTTTTTAAATCCATCTTTTGGAACGATCGTTATTTGTAGCCTTTTTAGAATCTTTCCTTCGATTAGATCATTATAGTATGAATTTTGTTTTCTTAATGCATTATCAATTTCTACTGCCAATTGTTCTACATCATTTTGTGAATCTTGAAATTCTATAAACCATTCATGATAGGGCAGCTCATTGCCCTCTGGATTTACTTGAGGAGCTACTGTAAAATCGTTAATCATTACTCCTATGGCATCTGCACCTTCTTTAAGTGCCTGGTCTACTTCTTTTCCAATTACATGTTCACCAAAAGCCGAGATAAAATGTTTGATTCTTCCTGAAACCACTACTCTATATGGTGAAGTGTTCGTAAATTGTACTGTATCTCCTATGTTATATGCCCATAATCCTGCGTTGGTAGAAACAAGCATTACATAATTTACTCCCACCTCAACTTCGCCTATGGTTAATCTTTTTGGGTTTTCTTCAAAAAATTCGTCGGCTTTTACGAATTCATAGAACATTCCTGAGTCTAGCTGTAATAGCATCCCCTTTTCTTTCTGGCTATCCTGAAAAGCAAAAAAGCCTTCAGAAGCGGGATACAGTTCTATCCCTGCTACTTTTCTGCCAATCAATTTTTCGAAAGTACTTTTATAGGGTTCAAAGTTTACGCCCCCATAAATGAATAGTTCAAAATTTTTGAAGAGTTCTCCTATTTTCTTGTTTGTTTTTTTGTGAAGTCTTTCAAAGTACATCTGTACCCAAGGCGGAATACCACTAATTATGGTCATATTCTGGTCTACAGTCTCTTTGACAATTGCATCTACCTTTTCTTCCCAATCTTCAATACAATTGGTTTCCCAACTCGGCATTCTATTTCTTTGAAGATATTTAGGAACATAATGCGCTACAATACCCGATAGTCTGCCTAGCAGTATTCCATTCTTTTCTTCCATTTCCGGGCTTCCCTGCAGGAAAATCATTTTACCATCAACAAAACCCGTATTTCCTGTTTCTTCAATATAGCACAAAATTGCATTGCGTGCTGCATTAATATGTGTAGGCATTGACGCTGCGGTAAGCGGAATGTATTTTGCGCCACTTGTAGTTCCTGAGGTCTTTGCTAAGTAGAGTGGTTTGCCCGGCCAAAGAATATCTTTCTCTCCATCTACTACGCGATTTACATAAGATTTTAATTCCTCATAATCTCGTATGGGAACATACTTAGCAAAATCTGAATATGTTTCTATATTCTGAAAACCGTGATCTTTACCAAATTGTGTATGCTTCGCCTGATCTAATAAACTTTTAAAGACCCTTTCCTGAGTTTCTAGAGGATTTGAAGCCCATTTATTGATTTTTTTTCTAATGTATTTGGCAAATATCTTAGCTCCTAGTGCTTTTAAAGACATCTTTACTATTTTAACAATGATTATTATTGTTCAAAATCGATGAAGTTCAATGGATCTGTAGGAAATCCATCTCTCCATAATTCAAAATGTAAGTGAGGTCCCGTAGACAGTTCACCTGTTGAACCTGCCGTTGCAATTACTTCGCCTGATTTTACCTGTTCTCCTTGTTGTTTTGTAAGAGAGGCGTTATGTTTATAAACCGTTAGCAAGTTGTTGTTATGTTTTAAAATAATTACATGCCCCGTTTCTGCAGTCCATTCTGCAAAAATTACGGTTCCAGAAGATGCTGCTTTTACCGGAGTATCTTTGGGTACTGCTACATCTACACCGTAATGTTTTTCGTTCACATTATACCCAGACGTAATATTGCCTTTTACCGGAGGAAACAATGAAAAGTCGGTACTTGATTTTTCACTTTCGAATAAACTATACTTATCCTCTTTTGATACTTCTTCACGAAGTTTTATATCTTGCTCTGAAGGTGCAAGATCAACCTCTTCCGGGTTCAATTTTTGAGACTGTATTGCAGAGTCTATATCAAATTCTACTGTCTTTACGTCTCCGGTTAGTACTTTTTTAATTGACTTATAATATTCTTGATTTATATTAATTACAGATTCTAGTGAGTCTGTGGTTGTAGCTAGTTGCGTTGCTTTTAGATTGAGTGACGTAGAAGAATACCCGGGTATATATTCTCTAAGAGGGGTAAATGCAATTAAAAAAGTGGTTCCGGCTACCAAGACAATTCCGGTAATAGTGACCATTACAAACACATTGAGCCTATTGAGTTTAAACGATATACGTTCCTCAAAAGTATCTTCGTTAAGAATCACCAAGCGATATTTATTCAATAGCTTCTTGGTAATCTTCTTCGGTTCTTTATTCTTTTTTGCCATAGATCTAAGACACAAATATACGTAATATACCAATATTAAAATACAACGTTTTTCTATACATAATTCGTCTGGTATATTACAAAAAATAGTATTATAACTGTTTTTTAACAGCATAAAACTTATATTTCATCATTTCTTGCTAACTTTGTATTCTAATAATTTAGATCATGGTATCATCAAGTATATTTTTAGGAATGATAGGCCCTTGGCAAATTGCCTTAATTGTAGTCATCGTATTACTATTGTTTGGAGGAAAGAAAATCCCTGAACTTATGAGAGGTCTTGGTAGTGGAATAAAAGAATTTAAGGATGCCTCTAAAGAAGAGGAAGATCCAAAAATTGACGAGAAAAAGTAATTTTTTAGAATCAAATGTATATGCAACCCCATCTGCCCAAAGGTAGATGGGGTTTTTTATGATATAGCTACTATCGTTTGATGATCATTTCGGCGCAGGCTAAAATCAGTTCACTTTAGAAAGAATAATCTCTGGTCCAAGGATACTAAAAGGATTTAATCAACCTGACTCGATATAAAACTAACTGATATTCATGTAATTATGTTATCTATGGTTCCTTCTCCCTCTGGGAGAAGGCTAGTATGAGTGCTTTTCATAGTATTTCCCCTCTCCTAAATCCCTGCCTGACGGCAAGGCAGGCTCTCCCAAAAGGGGAAAAGGACTTTAAGCTTCTCTCCTTAGGAGGGATTGAGGGAGGATAGCATATAAAATGACACTCATAAAGGATGTTTACACACGGTAGCCCAGAGGGAGAGGAGACTTAAAATGCTTATAAATATGGTATTAGTTTTATACCTAAGTCCTTCTTGGATCGAACTCAGGTTAATCAATAAGTGACAGTTGAATTCTCTTTCTAGGTACATCAACATCTATAACCGTAACCATCAAATGCTGGTGTAATTGAACCACTGCATTCACATCACTAACGTATTCATTAGCCAGTTTTGAAATATGGATCAATCCACTTTCTTTGATGCCTATATCTACAAAACAACCAAAATTGGTGATATTGTTTACGATTCCTGGTAATTTCATACCTATTTTAACATCCTCAATCTTTTTAACATTAGGATCAAATTCGAAAATAGTTACCTTTTTTCTGGGGTCTACTCCGGGTTTCTCTAGTTCTTTAACGATATCAGTTAGCGTAGGTAATCCCACATCGTCTGTTACATAATTCTGAAGTTTGATTTTTTTAATAGCTGATGCATTCCCAATAAGGTCTGTTAATGGCACTCCGGCTTCTTTTGCCATTTTTGATACTAATGGATAGCGTTCTGGATGCACCGCAGAATTATCCAGCGGATTTTTTGGACTCGTAATTCGCAAAAACGCTGCAGCCTGCTCAAATGCCTTTCCTCCTAACCGTGGTACTTTTTTAAGTTCTTCTCTTGATTGTAGTGCTCCATTCTCTGATCGGTAGGCGACAATGTTCTCGGCCAATTTTTCACCAATTCCTGATACATAGCTTAGTAGCGGTACGCTAGCGGTATTTACGTTAATCCCAACACTATTTACACAGCTCATGACCACGGTATCCAATTCGTTTTTTAGTTTGGTTTGATCCACATCATGCTGATATTGTCCCACGCCGATAGCTTTTGGGTCTATTTTTACCAGTTCTGCCAGTGGATCTGCCAATCGTCTTCCTATAGATACCGCACCACGTACAGTAACATCATAATTTGGGAACTCTGCTCTTGCAATTTTGGATGCCGAATATACCGAAGCCCCACTTTCATTAACCATAAATACTTGAATAGGGTTTTCAAAAGGAATTTTTTTAATAAAAGCTTCGGTTTCTCTTGCTGCCGTACCATTACCGATAGCTATGGCTTCAATCTTATACGCATTTACCAAAGAACGTATTTTTTTGATCGCATTGGAAGTTTCTCGTTGTGGCGGATGAGGATAAATGTTTTCATTATACAATAAATCACCTTGTTCATCAAGGCAGACCACTTTGCAGCCCGATTTAAAACCAGGATCCAATGCTAATATTCTCTTTTGTCCAAGAGGTGATGCCAACAATAGCTGTTTTAAATTTTGTGCAAAGACCTTAATCGCATTATCATCGGCTTTTTCCTTAGCTTGATTAAGAACTTCGGTAGCCATGGCAGGAGCTAATAATCGTTTGTATGCATCAGAAATTGCTAGAAACATATGGTCGGTACATGCTTCTACGTTGGTTTTGATCATAATCTCATCGATAATATCTAATGCATTATCTTCTGGTACAGTAATTTTTACACGAACTATCTTTTCGTTTTCTGCTCTTAGAATTGCCAGTAATCGGTGCGAAGGACATTTATGAAGTGGTTCTTCCCAATCAAAATATTGCTGGTATTTTTGTGCTTCTTCTTTATCTTTTTTAGTTTTAATGACCTTTGAAGCTATGCTCGCTTTTCTTTGATATAATCGTCGCAAGCGAGTTCTTATTTTTTCATCTTCATTAATCCATTCGGCAATAATGTCCCTAGCTCCTTGCAAAGCTTGTTCTTCGTTAAGCACATTAGCATTAAGATATTTTGAAGCTACAAAAAGAATTTCTTCTTCTTTTTGCTGCATGATAATTTTTGCCAGCGGCTCTAACCCTTGCTCTTTGGCAACAGTAGCTTTGGTTTTTCTTTTCTTTTTATAAGGGAGATAAAGGTCTTCAACTTGTGTAAGTGTTTCGGCGGTAAGAATTTTCTTTTCGAGCTCTGGTGTAAGCGCTTCTTGCTCTTTGATAGACGCAAGAACACTCTCTTTTCTTTTCTCAAGTGTTTCAAAAGCTGTTTTATATTTTACAATCTCTCCAATGGCTACCTCATCAAGGTCTCCTGTCATTTCTTTACGATAACGAGAAATAAAAGGAATGGTTGCTCCTTCATCTAGAAGAGCAACGGTTTTGATAATCTGTTTTTCTGAAACAGGTAGGTGCTTAGCGATATAAGAAACGGAATTCATGAACTTATTTTTAGAATCGCTAAATATAATGTCAAAAACGAAAGATTATTTTATAACCCGAGAAAGTTTTTTACAATTTTAAAAATACTATTTATAGTTCACCCTAATTATTGGGGCTTATCTTTTTTGTGATGGTCTTAGAAATAAGACTTCCATCGCTACCTAGGCCTTCAATAAAAAAAGTAATGTTTTCTAATCCTGTCTTTTTAATCATAAATTTTCCTGTACCATTGTTGCTAAAATTTATCCAAGGTTGCCAGTGAATTATGCCATAATCTATAAATATAGCATCTGAATAATTTGTATACCCCGGGTTATAAAATTCTTTTACTGGTTCGTAACCTCTCTTCATCTCATATTCAATAAAACTATTTGCAGTCGGTCTTTCTTGATACAATGGAGTTTTTCGGGTATATATTCTTATCGATGCACCTGCCCCTCCTCTGCCTCCTATGCCTCCTATGCCAAAACCTATCCTATCGATATACACTCGATCAACTTCTGCAGTGGCCATAATACTTAGAATACTTAAATCAATCCTTAATTCTTGGTCGTTCAAAAACACAGGCACATCAGCCAAGTTATTAATAGCATTAGGAACTGGAGCCATAATAGTTACATTCGAATAAAATGGAGCTAAATCCCTAATCCTAAATCTTCCTGTGGATCTAATATAATCCAATATCGTTGGAAAGTCATCTGCCATACGCTGTGTGATCTTTTGTGAATTAAGTTTGAAATGTGGAAGTATCCGTATCGCACTCGTATTTTCGTCTTTTATATTCGTTTGTAGATCAACTTCATCTAAAACTTGAGTCTGATCTGTAATAAACCCCTCCGGAATTTCTACATCTTTGTGTATTTCTTTGTTCTCTATTATATTTTCTTTCCTTATTACTTCCTTACTTAAGAATGTTGTTCGTTGATCCAATTGAGTCTGAACATACAATGTGGGCTTAACAAAAGAATCATCAGGCGCTACCCCAGAAAGTCTTATCGTTTCTCCTTTCTCCGGAAAAAAATTAGGAAGCTCAAAAGCTCCTGTTTCGTCAATATCCATTAATTGACCTCCCTGGAAGGTTGTAGAGTGCATATATACTTTGGCTACATTTTCTTTGCTTCTACCCTGTATCTTTCCTTTTAATCTAAACCCTTTGTTGATACCATATAAAGATTTTGGGAGAGTGGTAAAAATATCATTCCAGCTATACTTGCTCCAACCTTGGGTCACTAACAATATGTCCAAGTTATATTTTCTTTTTCTATCTATATCAGTAAAATAATACTTCTCATCCTCTATAAAACCTCTGATATAAGGGCGTAATAGCATCGCAGAATAGATATTATCATTGGGAACATAAGACTTGGTCTCCTCAGGAAGTACCGAAATACTAATATCATAACGAACCCCGTCTTTTTGTGGGACTTTGACCTCAAAAGATATTGAATCCTTAACCGTTAAGCCTTCAGATATCATTATATCCTTCATTATATTATCATATGGATTCATCAATAAGCGTTCGAGAATAGGAATATCGTCTTGAAACAAAGTAAGGACGTTGATCCCTTTAAACAAATTATCTCTTTCTATAGAAATAAGCTTCTTGGTCTCATTATCCCTAAAAGTAACTGGAAGCTTCTTTGATAAGTGGTTCTGCCGAATCAGTAGATAATGATCTTTCCCCATCAGATGCCCTATCGTTTTTTTATTCGTGTTTAACTCGATCATCACCTCGTCCTCAATCATATTATTGATGCTAATAGCAACACCTGTAGCCTCCACTTTTGGAAATACCTTTCTTACCTCGTCTCCATTAGTGAACCTTGCAACAGCTGTGAACCGCTTACCCTTAACAGGACGAAAACCAAACTTGCCCATACCAAAACGATTCGACACAAAAGACATGACTTTCTTGCCTTTTTCATCCTCTACATAACCCTCCTCAAAAGAAACACCATAACCACGGTCATTGATCAACTTAAAACCAATGCTATTATCTGTATCGGCTATTAAATGACCCCCTTCGGGAAGTAACTGAAAATCATAGTCTAACGCCTGATCTACTACAACAGCATCGATAACACGGTCTTTGATCAACTCGATTTTTTTGGTATACGACTCATCCTCTATAAAATTGTTCATCCAATTGGTAGAAGCTTTTAAATAATAAGAACCACTGCTCCAACTAGAATCTATCTTGATGTTTCCTCTAAAACTACCTCTCGAACCAAAAAATAAACCCTTATACAACTCTTGGCCCTTTTCATTAAAAAGTTGAATGTTGAAATTGGTAGAACCATTAGATGGAAGAGATTCTTTACGATCATATGAATAGCCCTTGAACCAAATCTCTTCACCATTTATGTAGGTACTCTTATTTAAATGTAGAAATAAACTTTCTCTAGGTATATCAAAATAATCTGCATTAGCTTTGGCAGGAATAACAGAACTTTGGGAATATAATAATGTATCGATAAATAGGAATAAGGAAAATAAGAAAATACTTTTCATGGCCCTTGTACTTTTGTACTAAAAATAAGAATCCTATCTTCTAAATGTAATTTCTAGTTAACATTTTAACTAAAATTTTAAGAGAATTATTCCGGTTTATACCTATTGCATACTAAAAATTTTACTCATTACTCAAACTTGATGCTCTTCATAATAGCTTCAAGCTCAAACATATTGTCTCTTTTATTTACAGATGGTGCAAATACGAAGCCTTCTAATACCACTAGTCGATTATTAGGTGTGTCTTCGATTACATAATTTACAAAAGGACCAGCCATAAACCTATCTTTGATTTCCCATGTGCCTTTAGTTTCAAAAGTAAAACGACCATCAAGGGTAGTTTCATAGAGATAAGGTGCATATGCTTCTTCTGTAACAAAATTACCAACTTCTGTGGGGATTTTTTTGGCACCGATAGAATCTCTCATTTTTATAATACTAGAAACCGTATTAGAATCTTTGGTAACCGTTCCTAGAGGAAGCTCATAAATCATAAGATTCATACTTCCTTGGGGAATATCTTTTCGTATCCAAAAGAACGAATCCTCTTCGATCGCAACACGATACGCCGTGGGGATTTTTAGAGTAATACCAAGTTTTTCAGGCAGTTGTGGTATCTTTTCAAGTGATTTTCGGATTCGTTTCTGCTTTTCTTTTGTTTCAGTTACTTTATATTTTGAAATGATCGTTTCATGATGCTTTCGAATCAAATCAATAATCTCATTTCCGGTTCCAGAAATTACTGCGCCCACTTGAGGAGTTGCATATTTATTATTTAATACAGTATACCCGCTTTTTTCTCCGTTTTTAATCCAAAGGAAAGTTCGATTTTTTCTTGCTAACCCAGAAAAGGCTTCTACGGGCATTTGCCGCATAGAAAATAATGGTTCCTCTTGCGGTAATCCAGGTACTTCTGCGCCAAAGTATTTACGAATGGTGTCCCCAATTTTTCCTTTCCAAAGATCATTATCTATAACCACAGAAAGTTCGTTTATTTTGCCAACAGAATGTGCCATAGCACCTTTTTGCGCTTTATTTTTATTCCTCTTTGTCTCTGTACAACTTACAATGCAAAGCACGCAAATGATGACAAGTGATAATTTTTTCATAAGATTATGATTTGCGGTTATGATTTTGAAAGCTTCAGTTTCATACCTGGTTTTATACCACTACCGCTAATATCGTTCCAATTTTTAAGATTTTCGACAGAAATGCCTTTAAATTTTTGTGAAATACTCCATAGAGTATCTCCAGGTTTTACGGTATACATTTCTGAAGTGCTTGTTACAGCTAAAGGTTTAGAGGGCTTTGATGCTGTACTAATCTTTTGTGGACGGTCTGCCACAGGCCTTCGTGGATATATGGTAAGTCGTTGTCCAATTCTTAGATTATTAGTTCGTAAACCATTCCATTTTTTAATGCTACTTACTCTTACACCATATCTTCTGGCGATTTTACCTAAATAATCACCACTGCGTACTCGATATCTGATTCTATCACTGGCTTCGAAGTATTTTGGTAACGGCTTTTCCCGTTTATCAAACTCTGCTTGTGCCAACGCGTAGATCTTATCTTCATTAGCCACAAACAGACCTATCTTATCCAAAGGTAATCGCAGTACATAATCTTCATCTTTGATGTACGGAATAATATCTAATTTATAAGACGGATTTAAAAATTGTAATTCCTCTATATCGATATTCATGTATTCTGAAACCTGATCTAAGGTTATCATTTGCTTTACCTTGATCGTATCTGTTTCAAAATATACAAACTCTGGTTTTCTGGGTTTAAGATTATGCTTATCTGCATATTCGAATATGTACATGGTTGCTAAAAATGCCGGTAAGTAGCCTGCTGTTTCTCTGGGAAGATTATGTCTTATATTCCAATAATTAGTATATCCACCACTACGCCTTATGGCTTTAGTAACATTTCCGGGACCAGAATTATAAGAGGCTAAGGCCAGATCCCAATCTCCAAATACTTTATACAAATTAGAGAGATATTCGCATGCCGCTTTTGTGGCCATAATCGGGTCCATACGCTCGTCTACATAAGAGCTCACTTCTAGTCCAAACATTTTACCAGTGCCAAACATAAATTGCCATAATCCCGTGGCACCTACTCTTGATTTTGCTCTGGGTTTTAGTGCAGATTCTACAATCGCCAGATATTTTATTTCTAATGGGATGTTGTAATTATCTAATTCTTGTTCGAACATCGGAAAATAAAACTCACTTAACGCCATTAATCTTTCGAGATGTTCATGGCGGTTTTTTAAATAGTTTTTGATTACACTTTCCAGTGAAGGGTTATATTCTACATTAAACGGAGTACGAGCATTTAATTCTTCTAATCTTGCTTTGAGCGTATCTGTAGGAAGATCTATATACTCTACAGGTTCATAAGCCAAATTGGTAACAGATTTATAAATTGTATCGAAAAGACTAGAATTATACAGTTCTTGTTTCCAGATCGAATCTAAGGTAGACATCCTTGGGTGATCCTGAGCAATGTAAACTAAGCTGTCTTTTACACTTGTAGAAGTAACAGTTGCAATTTGTAGTTCTGTACCCGTAGTTCTGATTACTTTTGTAGTGTCGATTACTTGGACTGTATCTTGTTTGAGATCCAGATTTTCTTTTAACAAAATTTCTTTAGAACTATTCTCTTCTGAGGTTTTTGGGATTGTTACTTCCTGGGCTATAATCGAAGCCGAAAAAAAGAAAAAAGAAAAAATGAATGAATACCGGTTTTTCATCTCACGAGTGGTTTACTTTACTGTTAATATTTGGGAATTTTGGGGGTAAAAAACAATACTATTATAATACAGTAGCGAAAATCGTATTTTTTTTCTAAAACACAAAAGATCAAGAGGTTAAAAACACAAAAAAATCAGTCAAAAAGACTGATTTTTCTATATTCTTACAAAAAATATTCATTTTCTTACAAAATTCTTATCGTTTTTAGTTTTCAATGGCCGCAATCCCTGGTAATGTTTTTCCTTCAAGGCTTTCTAACATAGCACCTCCTCCTGTAGATACGTAACTCACTTTATCACCAAAACCAAATTGTTTTACTGCCGCTACAGAATCGCCGCCTCCCACTAGAGAAAATGCTCCATTTTCTGTTGCTTCGGCAATAGAATGTCCTAGTGTTATGGTTCCGTTAGCAAAGTTTTCCATTTCAAAAACACCCAACGGTCCGTTCCAAAGGATTGTTTTTGATTTTAAAATTACATCATGAAAGTTTTTAAGGGTTTTTGGTCCGGCATCTAATCCTTGCCATCCGTTAGGAATCATATCTACATCTATAACATCGGTATTTGCATCGTTATCAAAGGCATCTGCTCCTATTACATCGACTGGCAAATGAATCTCTACGCCTTTTTCTTTAGCTTTTTTAAGAATTTCCAACGCTAATTCCTGCTTGTCATCTTCACAAATAGAATCTCCTATTTGACCTCCCTTTGCTTTGATAAAGGTATAGGTCATGCCTCCTCCAATAATCAAGTGATCCACTTTATCTAAAATATTTTCAATAATAGTGATCTTAGAAGATACTTTTGATCCTCCCAAAACTGCAGTAATCGGTTTTTCTCCGCTACTCAAAACCTTATCTATACTTTCAATTTCTTTGGCCAATAAGCTTCCGAAGCATTTCTTTTCAGGAAAAAACTGAGCTATAATAGTGGTAGAAGCATGTGCTCTGTGTGCGGTACCAAAAGCATCATTTACATAGATATCTCCCAGTTTTGACAATTGTTGAGCAAACCCAAAATCTCCTGCTGTTTCTTGTGGATGAAATCGCAAGTTTTCTAGCAACAACACTTCTCCCGGTTCTAAGTTTGCCGCAGCATCTTCGACTTCTTGCCCTACGCAATTAGCCACAAACTTTACCTGAACACCAAGCACTTCTGACACCTTTTCAACGATATGACGTAAAGAAAACTCGTCTTGTACTCCCTTAGGCCTTCCTAAATGAGACATCAAAATAGCGCTTCCTCCATCTTCTAATACTTTAATTATTGTTGATTTAGCTGCTTGTATTCTGGTATCATCTGTTACTTCAAATTTTTCATTAAGTGGCACATTAAAATCTACTCGAATTAATGCCTTTTTTTCTTCAAAATTAAAATCGTTGATCGTCTTCATGTTGCAGGATTACTATTGAGCAAACGAAAATAATTTTATTTCATTAGAAACATCGAATTCTGATGAAAAAAATCTACGAAAACGATAGTAATTTTTCACTTTTATCAATTTTTTATGAAAAGCGCTTCTTTGATAAAAAAATAATAACCTAAAATTTAAGAAGTAAGACCCAAGGCCATTAAGAAATTATAATCAATTCATACCTCGTACCTCACACTTCTTTTTATATTTGCTTATGCTTTTTTCGGAAATTTTAGGGCTCAAACATGTTAAGAGTTATTTAACCACTAGTGCAGATCGCAAAAGAATCCCTCATGCACAACTTTTTGCAGGTCCTAATGGAAGTGGAACCTTGCCCATGGCTATAGCTTATGCACAGTATATTCTATGTCAGAACCAAAATGGGGAAAACATTGAAGGCATGCACTCCTGTAACCTAAAATTTGATCATCTCGCCCATCCAGACCTTCACTTTGTATATCCTGTTGCGGTCAATGATAAAGTAAAAAAGCATCCAACATCCGATCAATTTGCCGAAGAATGGAGAGCTTTTGTAAAAGAAAATCCTTACGGAAGTATTTTTGATTGGTACCTCTCTTTGGGTATCGAAAAAAAACAAGGCCAAATAGGGGTAGACGAAGCCTTGCAAATTGTAAAAAAACTTTCACTTAAAAGTTATGAGGGAGGATACAAAGTAATGCTTATCTGGATGGCCGATAAAATGAATATCGCCGCCTCGAATAAACTGCTTAAATTAATTGAAGAACCTCCTGATAAAACTATATTTATTCTCATCACAGAAGATGAAGAACAGCTTATACAGACCATACGTTCAAGGTGTCAGGTATTGCACTTTCCACCTCTGGGAGAACAAGTGATCAAGGAAGCCTTGCAAAAAAATGAAAATGTACCAGATAATGATGCATTAAAAATAGCACACCAGGCCAATGGTGACTATAGCAAAGCGTTACACCTACTACATCATGATGGTGGTGATGACCAGTTTGAAGATTGGTTTGTACAATGGGTAAGAACAGCTTTTAGGGCCAAAGGAAATAAATCTGCCATAAATGACCTGATCACTTGGAGCGAATCTATTGCCGGAACAGGTAGAGAAACACAAAAACGATTTTTGAAATATTGTCTTGATTTTTTCAGACAAGCCATGTTGTTAAATTATGGAGCTGAAGAATTGGTGTTTCTAGAACCAAATACCGATGGTTTTAAGCTGGAGAAGTTTGCTCCCTTCGTACACGGAGCCAACATTATAGATATTTGTACAGAGCTACAAGACGCGGCTTACCATATCGAACGTAATGGGAATGCAAAAATTATTCTTACCGATCTTTCTATAAAACTTACCCGATTGCTTCATAAAAAAAGTCAATAGTAGTTAGTTCCTATTAGTTAGCGTACTCCATTATTATTCTATATTTGGTGTAAAACTAATTATGCTATGGATAATTTTATGACTCACATTGTCTCCATTACCATCTTATTGTTTCTTTTAATCACATTTTTACAATCGGGTATCGATAAATTAGTGGATTGGAAAGGGAATCTGGATTGGTTAAAAGGACATTTTGCCGAAACCTTTATGGGTAAAATGGTTCCATTTCTTCTGGCCACTATTTTGATTGTTGAAATGATAACGGCTATATGTTGTATCACGGGTATTTATCATTTGTTTGTGGATGATAACACCTATTTTGGGGTATTGGCTATGTTTTTAGCTTGTTTAACGCTTCTCATGTTACTTTTTGGGCAAAGAGTAGCAAAAGACTATCAGGGAGCTTTAACCATCACCTGTTACTTTATAGTTGCCATATTTGGATTGTATGTGATTACCGCTTAATTTCTCCTAACTTATATTGGGCCATTTATTTTTAACTAAAAGGGGTTTAAACTTTTTCCTTTTCTTATTGCCACAAAAAGAAACGAAAAGTTTAGCCTTATTCAATTTTTAGATGAAATCTAATTCTCTTTGCAAAAGTCAACTCTCTTGAAGCGAACCCTTGAGGCATCCAGCGGAAACATGGTTCTTTGATTTCAACGCAGGCCTAAAAGAATTAAGCTTCACAAATATCTTCGAATTGTTAAAGGCATTTATTTTCAGAGAAAACATCTGCTAAGAGTAAACATTTAGCCAGTTTTTGGACGTAAGGACAAATCATTTTTTTTATATTTCTATCCAATCGCATTTTAAACATTTACGAAGAAGTTTTAATGTATAATCAGGGATCAACTCATTTTTTGCTTTTTCATCAATTAAAAAATGTTTTGTAGCCTCCACAATTCTAAAGATTTTATATATTTTAATAAAATTAACCGATAATTTTCATTTATAGTCGTTCATAATTTTAAGAAAAGTTTGCTAAACCTAGAGGACATATTAATTAGCACTAACGAAAACCAAAGCAAATCCAGATTCTAAGACAATATTTCACTTTAACATACATTGCCTAACTATGTTTTACCACAACGAAGCCTAATAATATCATGTGCTTGGGATTTATTTGGTATAAAGACTAAAAAAAGCACAATGGTGTGTTCTTTTTGTTGTTGTTTCTTGATTCTCTTATTTCTTGATCAACTTACTAATGATTTTTTCATCGGTTATAGTGATTACTTCCACAAAGTATACTCCATTGCGTAACGAACTTATATCATAAGAAGATTCTGTGGTTTGTAACACCATTTTACCCATGGTATCAAACACCTTTACGATTTTAGGTTCTTTGTTTAATTTTACGATCCCTCTGGTCGGATTAGGATACATCTTAAATGACTGTGCAACGTCTGGAGTCTTCTTTTCAGTTTTAAAATAATATGTTTGAATTCTGTCTACTGATTTTGCAGCAAATTCAATGACTATCCTATATTCTCCAGGATCGGTAATATCACAATTGAGGGTTGTACATAAATTAAACCAATCTGAGGTACAGCTTGAATCTGTAGTGGGACAATTATCCTCAAGCTCGATATCACAATTAATATCATTAAGCTTTTGCCAAACAACTGAAACTACATCTGTAAACGCAAGGTCAATGGCTTCTCCATTAACATCTTCGATAGCAATGGTAGGATATACTTGCCCAGTTATTGCACAAAAGAAAATCTCATCAGCATATTCTAGAATTGGGTTTTGTGCTGTAGACTCAATCCTTACAAATTGTTCAATTACACAATTACCCGTATCAGTTACAGTAACAGTATAATCTCCTGATGTTCCTATATTGAAAACATTTGAGGTTTGCGTCGTTATTACGCTATTGGTCTGTGTGTCTTTTAGCGCATAAGTATATGGTGGTGTGCCGCCCATGGCAGTTACTTCAATTTTTCCATCTGAATCATTAGTGATTGGTGTTACATCAAGATCCAAAGATATTGGTGTAGGTTCACTAATTGAGACATTAACTGTTTGTTCGCACCCATTACTGTCTTGGGTCGATACGTTATATGATCCTGATGCCAATGCCAAAAAAGTAACCTGAGGATCGTTGGTAAGGATAGTTTCTATTATGTTTCCAGAATTAGATAACGTATACTCATAAGGAGGTGTGCCTCCAGTAGCAGTTACCGTTATTAATCCATCAGGATTACCATCTCCACAGCTCTTATCTGTTGATTCGATATTGATCACTAATAATTCGGCCTGTGCAACGGTAAACGTAATAAATTCTGAATCACTTACAATATACTCATAGGTTCCTGCTCTTAAATCACTAAATAATGCATCATTTTGAGGGCCTAATGCAACTGAAAATCCTGTATAATCTGTTCCTTGTATTGAATATGTATATTCTCCAGTTCCACCGGTTACTGTAGAAGTTACAGATGCCGAGTTGTCTCCAAAACATAAAACATTAGCGTTTTCTAAGTCAAGTGTAACTGCAATTGGTTCTATTAAAGGATCTATCGTCTCTTGTATTACAATCTCACAATCATTGCTATCTCTTACCGTTACAGAGTACACCCCAGCAACAAGACCTGTAAAAGTATTGGTTGTATTGAAAACATTGCCGTCTAAGCTATATTGATAAGGAGGTGTTCCACCTGTAGTCGTAATTTCTATGACACCGTCGGCTCCGTTTACCTGTTGATTAACTGTTGTATTCGCAGTTAATGCTTGAGGTTCGCTAATAATAATATCTGAGAAGCTCTCACAATAGTTACCATCTCTCACTATTATTTGATAGGCTCCTGCCGGTAAACCTGGAAAAATAAATTGGGTTTCATCTGTTATATTAGTAATAATCGTAATTCCTCCTGTTGGCTTAAAGGAGTACTCATAAGGAGGTATGCCTCCTGTTACATTTACCATAACTTCTCCACTCTCCTCACCATTACATCGAACATCTGATAATACATATGCGTCGCTTTGAATTGAGTTTGGTTCATTTATGATTATGGTTTGCCTATACGAACAATCTCCATCAAAAGACGATACTTCTACATCGTATACACCAGGAAACAATCCAGAAAAAACATGATTTGGCTCTGTCGTTGGCCCAAAACTATCAGAAAAAGGATTTCCTGAATCTGTGCTAGAAATATGATAAATAAAAGGCGGTACTGAATTTGTAATATTAATTTGAACATTTCCCAAATCACCAAGACAAATAGGATCAGTTTTTTCAATAGCAACAAGAATATCTATTTCTTCGACTATCACGGTATTGGAAGAAAAAATGCAAGAATCTTCGGCACCACCAATTGATCTGGCATTAATATTATATGTTCCTGGTATGATTATATTATTAAAAAGGCTATCTGTTTGATAAGGCGAAATCGAGCCATCTGGAGATTCTAATTGGTATTCATATTGGTTGGAGGCATTTGCGACCTGCAATATACCTGGGTTTCCACAGGTTATTTGTTCTACCACGACCAATTGCGGATCAAAATTGTTTTGAAATACATCAAAATAAAAGGTTCTTATACACCCGCCATCAAGATTGACTTGAATTCTATATTCTCCTGCTTGAGAAGCAGTAAAAACAGTTTCATTTCCTACCGTTACCCAGTCTCCTTCACAAATTGGATCAGTAGTAGGACAATTAGGGTCTCGATTAACTGATGGGCAAGCAAATGGATCTAAGCGTTCCCAGGATACCTCCAGCGCATTTACGAATCCCGAATCTAAATCAATCGATGCTCCTGCTCCACATAAAAAAATCTCTGGTAACGATCCTCCAGTGGTAGGACACACTTTAATATTTCCTGTGGCAACAGGATTGTTTTCCAAATTTTCTACTATTGTTATTATTGGGTTATCAATTACATCTAATGAAGTCACTTCAAACCTTTCAGTAGTGTTCTGGCAATCAGAATTACCAGATTTTGTTACTTGATATAATCCAGGCTGTGTTGTAGTAAATATTTGATTACCACCTAGAATTACATCAGGATTATTAACATCTATCCATTCATAACTCGTAAAACCATCTTGTGCCACAAGATTCACTGATCCATTGCAAAGTGATACACTAGTTACGTCATTACACAAAGTAAGATCAACAAGCACATTAACCGACCCCGCGATGGCAATATTACAATTGTCGCGACCTAAAGTGTTTTGTTCTCCTGTAATTGTTATGGAAGAAGCCTCGCCTGTGTAAGAACTAAACGCAAAACTTTCTATTTCTCCTTGACAAGAATCGACAATAGAAAAGCAGTCTGAAGTAATGTTAGCTCTGTAGCGAAAAAATGATGGTCCGTCAAAACGTTCAACAATATTATTATCTAAGGTAAGCGTAAATTCTCTCGCCAGGGAATCATAAAAATAGTTGATACCTGGATCAGCAGTTACATTATTGCCTGTAAAATCCACCTCCTGGGGTAATGAAATTTTGATTGAAGTGTTTGTTAGATCTTCGTTTCCAATATTTTCTACCTTTAGTTCGTATATTACCACGTCATTAAGAGTTACATCACCTCCCGTAATATCATTTTCGTTGGTATCAAGTACTCTTTTTTCTACTGCAAGCTTCGGCTCTATAACTTCTACCTGAAAAGTATTCAGAAACAAGCGATATCTATCAAGATTAGTTGTGATCCTAAATTCTACAGATGTCTGGTCATTGCCAATAACCTCGTTATTTATGTTGTTTATATTGAAGATATCAATATCTAAGCCTAATGTGTTTCTTGAGGCTGGTACACGGCTGGTTACAAAGTTTCCATCTACTGAGATTGAACTATCAAAAAAATTATCAGCAGGGTTAGCCGGTACAGTGCTCAGGCTCTGGTGTATGTCATTCGTATTTAGAATTTGTAATTGATCTCCTCTCAAATCAAAATCCCCTTCTAAGGCTGCAACTCCATATCTGGCATTTACCGGTAATGGTGCGGGAACAGTTCTAAAACCAGTATATGTAAATGTTTTATTGCTTTCATTACTATTGTCTGCAGAAACTTCAAGAAATCCTTGATTTGTACTGATATAACTGGTGGGAAGATTCAAATCTTCATAAACCAGTACCAATGTCCATCCTCCCGATATCCCGCTCGAATTATTCGCTGATCGACCGATCGTCGCCCTCATGTTAGCAACCGTATATGTTCCCTCGGGATCAGATAAGCCTTTAACGATATCGGTAACATCTGCGTAGCATACGTATGGTATATCCTGTACGGCTATATCATTTGGATTTGTAGATGTATTACGATATCCATCAAAAATTACAGTCGTATTAGCTGGTAGGATATCTATATAATTTGAGACCCCTGGTGGTTTAAATTTAACCGTTCTAAAATCTGGTCTGTTATCTAGAAGCTGTAAATTTTGATATCTGGCAAAATCTCCATCTGCAGCTGTACCATCATTATTTGTTCTTTCTGTGTAATAAGATGCTGACCAATACAATCCGGCATATGCAATTTTGGCACACCCGGTATTTGCGCTAATAAAATCAGCACTACTCGAACTGAATGTTGTCGGATCCTGATCAATATCTATGTATCCAAATACTTTTCTACTATTGCTCTCTGGGCCGTTATAGTCATCATTTGGTGTATATATCCTATTTACTCCATTTTCATCTCTTAGGCTCTGATTTGGTCCAACAATAGCGTTTCCAATGAGTTTTAACTCACCGTTTACTGTAAATGTGCTATTAGGGACTACATCAAATGGAATAGGATTTGGATCAGGTGTAGTAATATTTTGAGCATTGCTATAAAAAATCCCACCCAACAGTATCGATACTAACAAAAGTTGTAGTCGTGGTTGTTTTTTCATTGGTTTAGGTTTTAAATTCTGGTTGTTGAAAAGTATTATCGTAGCCTTGTTTTGACGGCTTTTTTTATTCAGTTCGTAAAAGTACTATTAATTTGAAATAAAAAAACCCCTTTTTATCTCGGGGTCCTTATTATTACGTTATTAAATCTCTAATATGTACATCCACATTTACTTTGTCTACATCCAAAATCAAGACCCAATGTAATCATATGAGATCCTGCAGATGTGGTGGGTTGCAGCACCTCATTTACATTTACCTGATACCCATAAGCAACGTAAAAATTTGATTTTTTAATTCCGACCATCGGGGATATAGATAGCGGTTTAAAATCCTGATCGACAAGGGATCTCAAACTAATTCCTGCCCAAAGATAATCTTCACGGTACATCTTGCGCACCTTAATATTAATATCGGTAGTAGAACGCCCGTCACCAGCAAAATTTTGATATAAAATTGAAGGTTCTATTTCCAAATCACTAAACCTATGATAAAACGTATATCCAGTGTAGATGTAGTAATTTTGAATTGAAGAAGGTTCTGTTGGATTAAAATCATCGATTTCTTTTTGTAATAAGTTAACCGCATTGGCACTTAAAAAGAATCTTCCCAGACGATATAACATGGCTATATCAAAGTTTGAATCATTAACCGTAATATCTGCCAGTCCCGGATTAACAGGGGCATTTGGATCTCCATTGTTGAATTCTGAAGTATCGATCCCAAATTGAGTAAACTTATAACTTATTCCAAATGACAAGTATTGATTGTTATACTCGCTTAGCGTTAAATGATGAGCAAATGATAACTGAATCCCTTTTTGCGTAGTAAAACCATTTTGATCATTAAACAAAATTGCTCCTACTCCTGATCGATCAGAGATCCTACCATCGATAGAAAGCGACTGTGTCCCGGGCGAATCCTCAATATTTACCCATTGTTCAAATCCTGAAGCCCTGATCTGCCAACAATCTCCAATACCTGCATACGCAGAAGATATCAAATATGGGTTATCTGCGATATACTGGTTTTGCACAGGAGCGAAAAACTCCTGTGCAAAAGTGCAATAACTTGCAAATAGACTGAATATTACAATATATTTCTTCATCTAACATTTAAAATTACAGACCATTGACCTTTTTCTTTTTCTCTGTCATTTGGCTTTATCCATATTGTTTTATAACTCTTTAATGCTTTATATATTATCTATATAAAGTAAAGTGGCCGGTAAACTCTCTACTATCTACATCATTTAGAATAATAGTAAACCAGTAATCTCCAGATGGCAACTCTTTTCCTTGATATACACCACTCCATCCTTGTTGATCTCCTCTAAACTCTCCTAACATTCTACCGTATCTGTCGAATATCTTTACTTCCATATCTTCAAAGAAGAAAGGATCATCAATATTGGGTGTGATCTGTCTGGGATACCAGAATCTTTCCTCTGGAGTTGAATTAGGATCATTAGGTGTAAAGTAATTCGGAATACGAATATTAATATAGGTTAGCTCCTGAACAGTTATTGCCTGACATCCATTAGCATCTGTTACTCTAACGACATAGGTTGCAGTTTCACGAATTACAAATATGTTGCCATCTACATTAATATCGTATACAACATCAGTAATACTTTGTCCATCTTCTAATCTTCCGACCTCAAAAATATAGAATGGCTCTCTATCTAATCTAGTACCACCAGTTACTATAATCTCATATTCGTTAGGATCCTGGGGATTATTGGTCATCAGTAAAACAGGTATATCTAATGGTGTATACTCTTCTACTTGAATGGTATCTACAGTTCTAATACATAAAGCAGACTCCATCACCCCTTCATATTCTCCTGGTGACACTTCAAAGCGTCCAGTAAGATTTGAGTTGTTAGGTGGATTTGGTGTTCCGTTAATACCATTTAATGTATAAATGATATCCAGAGTTTCTGATTCGGGAACTATATTGAAATCTATAAAATAACGTTCATCCTGGGTCAGCACCGGGTTCATCGGATCACTATAATCGTATACCGGACACTCAAGACTTGCTACCAATTCAGCGTCTAATAAAGGCCCTGGTTCAATTTCTATATTATAAGGTAACTCACAATCAGGATTGTTACGAGAATCTCTTATAAAGATTGTAGTAGTTCCTCCTGCTAAGTTATCTATAAACAGATTCGTAGGATTTGTTACTGGCAAATACGATATACCATCGCGACTCCAGAAATATGCTGGATCTGCCGGATCAACTGGTGGTAATCCTCCAATAATTGCAATAGTTGCTGTACCGTTCATATCTCCTGCACACTCTTCTGGTGTCGTATTGATTGGCTCAAGAACATCAATTGGATCAGGCTCTAAAATTTCTATAGGTTGAATTGTCACAGGACATCCAAATGAATCTTCAACCTCAACTCGATAGCTATCTGCAGCAAGATTCTCAAAAATATGCTCTCCTGGCGTGCCATCTACGTCATCTTCAATAAATAAAAATACCTGATCATCGTTACCGTCATACAGCGAATAGAAGTATGGTGCTGTTCCACCAGTAGCCGTCACTCTAATTCTACCATCTGTTTCGCCACTACAAGAGATCGGCTCTTCAAAAGCTTCAGCCAAAAACTCTGGTGGTTGTACAATAGTAAATGGTGTTCTTACTTCATTACAATCTCCACTAGTAACAATATATTCGTAGTTACCCTCCGAAAGACCATCAAAGAAACTCACGTCTTGTGTATTTGTATTTAACGGCCCAGGTAGATTTACTAAGATTCCTAGATAATCTGTTCCCTCTACACGATAGGTATAGCCACCTAAGCCTCCGGTTACTATAGCATCTACAGATGCGGTAGCCTCGCTAAAACATACTATGTTAAAATTACCTTCATCTAACACAACAGTTAATGGCATGACATCTCGAACTTGAATATTATTAGATGCTGGTGAATCACAACCATTAGCATCCCTAGCAAAGAACTGATAATCACCTTGTGGAAGATTTGTAAAAATACCTGTAGGTTCAAATATCTCTACTCCACTCGTATTAACATAGAAATATGTATATCCTGGTGTTCCTCCACTTCCTGTAACTTCAATTCGATTTGGATTTGCAGTAAAGCAACTTTCTCCCGAAGGATCAACATTGACCAGCACTGGTGTTGGAGCGTTGATAGTTACATTCGCAGTGTCTTCACAATTTAGATTATCTGAAACCGTAATGATGTAATTTCCAGGTCCAAGATCATTCCATGTATACACGGTTGGTGTTGCAGGATCACTTGTTACTGGTCCTGATTGCGTGCCGTCTGGTAATGTAATTCTGAATTGATATAATCCAGGACCTTGTCCTCCTGTCACTGTCGCTGTGATACTACCATCTCTACTATCTGCACACTGTAATAATATCGGACTAGGTGCCGCAACACTTATCGGTGTAGGTGGATTAATCACAATCGTTTGATCTACAGGACAGCTATTGGCATCTAACACACGTACTCTGTAAAGTGCACTTGTAGTACCATTATTGGCATCCAAACCGCTGAAAACTGTCGTCGTCGTTTGGAATGGAACTAATACTGTAATAATACCTCCACTATCTTCGCTTTCGAGCTGATATTGATATGGTGGTGTTCCTCCGATAGCAACCACTTCAATCTCTGCATCATCACCAGGATTACAGGTTTCACTACGTCTTTCGGTTAAGCTATCTATAGTTACTGGTGTAGCCGGTTGAAGAATTCGTACCTCTTGTGAATCATCATCACACAACGTAGAATTTATATCGGTTTCAACAATATTAATAACGTATGTACCCGCTGGTACATTAGGAATGACTAATGGTGAACCTGTGTCTGATCCTGTTGTAAATACCGTAGAAGTACTGGTGTTAGTAACTGTATAGTCATAACCACCAATACCCGTAGTACCATCAGTATAGGTATAGTTCGTAATATCTACGGTAATCTCTCCTGTGGTATCACCAAAACAAGCAACGTTTTGAGTTACCCTGGCGTCTGCCTCGATCAGATCGAATGGCGCCACATTATAAGAAGGAGTAGCTATTGAACACGTAGTGGTTTGATCTGTTATCCTAAAGGTGTAATTACCTACCCCAGGAAGATTAAAATCAAAACTCGTTATAGTGCTGCCAGCCGTATTTCCATTTTCGTAAGTCACTATTTGTGAAGCAACGGCACCGTTTACTTCTTCAAATAAGAAGCTACCTCCGTCTGTACCTCCTGTAATCGATACAGTAATAATTTCTGTACCTGTTGGACATGTGATCGCAGTATCCTCTACTATAGTTGGATTCGTCATGATCGGGAAAGGATCGATAATAACATCGGGTAAATCAAACCTACAACCATTGTTATCAAACACGCTTATTACATAGGTGCCCGGCTGATCAGCGTCAATAATAAACTGATTGGTTGGTGTGCCTGAAGCATCTACTACCGGTAAATTTGTACCGGCAAGTGGCACAGGACCTGTGTATGTAATCGTATATGGTGATGTCCCTCCTACGATATCTACCGTGATATCAGGAAATACGTCATTATTCGAAGGATCACAACTATAATTGCTCGGTATTCGTGATGCTGTGAAAGCTGGTGGACTTGGTACAGTAATGTTTTCGATTGCATCTTCACAACCTGAATCTGATACGACTCTAATACCATACACGTTGTTTGGTGGTGCTACTGCAGAAATATCTGCAAGATTATCAAACAAAGGATCACCAGGTTGTGAGAAAAGCAATGTACCTGTACCCGTTGGACCTTGCCACAATTCATATGTAAATGGTCCATCAGTATCGGTACCTGGTTGTATATTCACCAAAATAGAACCATTACTATCACCTACACACTGTACTCCAGAGATTATAGGTGGATCTAATATTGGTTCAATTGGTACTGGTCTGGACACATCATCGGTTACAGCACATCCTCCCGGTGCAGGTATCGCTGGTCCAATAGCACTATCACGTACTTCTACGGTATAGTTTCCGGCAGACACTAATGTAAAAATATTGTCAGTTGCCAGACCCCCTTGAGTTCTATTTACAGGGTTTCCATTACTATCAGTACCTGTAAGGGTAAATGTAAAGTTACCTGGGTTAGCGCTAAAATCGGAACCTCCTGTTACGGTAACTTCAATTGTACCATCTGCGTCAAGACATGTTGGATCTGGTGCTATAAAGTTTGCGTCAATTCTTAGTTCTGGATAAACGATAATAGTCTGTGTATCATCACACCCATTAACATCAGTTACTGTAAGTGTGTATTGATCTACACTTGGTCCAGGGAAGGTATATGTAAATGTATATTCATTAGGATTTCCTGTGGGCGTACCCAATCCTGTTACCGGACTATCAGCAGTACTGGTGTCCCCGTCATCTCTTCCGAACGTAAGTTGGCTAGAACCTGTTGCTAGAACGGTAAGTGAATTATTAGTGGTACACGAATTATCTACCAGTGTTGGGAAAGGTACTTCGAACAATGGATCTGCTGTTCTAGTAATAGTAACATCAATCAAAGGTACAGTACAATCATTAGCATCCAAAATATAAATATCCCAATCCAGATCGAATGCAGGGCCAGCTCCCGGATCTAATGTAAGGACATTACTGGTACCATAGTCCCCAGCGACTGGGGCTGTACCATCGACTACTGCCGCATATCGATATGGTGGTGTTCCTCCACTTCCACTTACAGTTACTTGGGAAGGTGCATTACAATTAGCTATAGTTGGTGTTCCCACATTGAATTGTAGCTCTGAAGGTTCATCTATTGTAAATACAATCGCAGCATTACAAGGTCCTACGACACCTCCATCTGTTTCTGTTACTCGTAGTAAATATTCTCCTGGACCAAAATCTTCTACAATTCCATTTGAAGGTGCTCCTGTTAATCCAGTCTCTACATTAGAGTTGAAAGGAGGATTATTGAAAGTATAAGATCCTGTAATCTCTGTGGTTAAGTCATTAGTCCTATATATAGCATAGGTTAACTCGTTTCCGGAATATCCTGTGACTGTATAAGGAAAAGTACCATCATTTGCACCAAAACATTGTACATCGGTTTCGGTTCCGGTTATAGCCAAGCCAGATGGATTTGAAACAATAGGTATTACCCCGATTTCTGTACAATTTGTAGTTTGATCCAAAATCTCAAAAGTAAACGGAGTGTCGTATGGCTGATTAAGCAAAATATGATCTCTTGGTGGTGTATTAACGGCAACAAAAGGTTCGGTTCCTCCTGGAGTAACTTCTCTGATAAAGAATGGCCCGGTACCTCCCGAAATATTAATGCTTATTGTTACTCCGCCCACACAATCAGTAGGTGAAGCAGTAGGAGTTACTGTAAAACTTGCAGGATTGGCAATATCTACAGTATCCTCAAAAATACATCCATTAGCATCTACGATTCTAAAAATATAATCTCCAAATTCAAGACCATCAAAGGTAACTGCAGTTGATGCAGTTGGACCATCTGGGTTGGTAGAAGTAGTTGTCGCTAATGTGTTATCTAAATTTCTTAAACTATATGTGTAAGGAGGCGTACCACCAGATATAGCAGTATATTCAACTCGTCCTGGAATATTACCTACTCCAGAGTTACAACTGATATCAAATTCTTGTTTTGAGAAATTAAAGGGTTCTGGAGCAAAAACTGTAGCACTAAAGTTAGCTTCACAATTTTTATCATCTCTAACGATATAATTATATGTTGTTCCCGCTGGAGAACCTGCCAAATTACCATAGGTAGTTTGAGAAGTAAAGGCAGAACCATTAAAAGATATTAGAAATGGTGGCGTTCCTACAGAAGTATCTACGTTTACGGTCACAGAACCATCAGTAAGACCTGGACACGACACATTCGTAACCGTAGGTGCCAATACTGCTGGTGCAGGTGCTGGATCTATTGTTATAATTTCTGAAAGATCTGTACAGGCTGTTGGTGAAGCAGAATCTGTTACTCTAAATTGATATGTTCCCGGATTCAAGGTAGTAAAAGGAATTGGTCCGGTGTACGAAGTAAAAATTCCAGCGTTAAAACTAACCTCTAACGATGTAACTCCGTTACCCCCTGTAACTGCCAAATCTATTCTTGCTGCTTCGTTTCCAACATCACAAGTAAGATTTTTTAAACGAGTGGCGGTAACAATTAACTCTTCTTGTACCTCAAAAGTAACTGTATTCGAACTACAACCATTAGTATCGGATACCGTTACGCTATAATTAGGTGGTACGGTTCCTGCGTTTCTTGGAGTCAAATTAGGGATTTCGAATGTATTAGGCGGCGCTCCTAATAACGTTACTGCTTGTGGTGCTCCTCCATCAAGGCTATAGGTGAATGGCCCTACACCTCCTGCAATTTCAATCCATTGCGTTGCCGGATCTGCACTGGTGTAACATTGGTCTCCGCCTGACACAGCCGTAATTACAATAGGGGGTGCCTGGAAAAGATCAACATTTTGAAAAGGAGTTACACAAGCCGTTGCAGGATCATTAGAGTCTCTAACCTCTACGCGATACGTGATCGGTGTTGGCGGTGTTCCTCCTGCTAATCCTGTAAATATATTGTTATTTTGGAAAGCAACTAACTCTACCCCAGTATCATCTAATAATCGATACTGATATCCACCTCTACCTCCAGTAGCATTAACTGTAATGGTACCATTAGCTGCATTACAGTCTGCAATACTTGTTGCAAACGTAAAACCAAGAGGGTCTGGTTGTGTAATCTCTATATCAACAAAATTCGTACAATTGGTCGTCTCGTCTGTTACATTAATGCGATATGTTCCTGCTCCAAGTCCTGTTTCTGTAATCGATGGGGCTGATTGACCTGTGATTTCTGTTCCACCATCAATATTGTATGAATAGGTATCGCCTCCGGCTAGATCGATATTACTTACTGTAAATTGTAAAGATCCGTTGGTGTCACCATTACAAATAGGTTGTGAAACCATATTACCGGTTACTGCTATATTTTGAATCGTACTTACAGTGTATGTGTCTGAATATACACAACCATCAACTGTGGTTCTTGCTTCAAAAGTGTACGTACCCCCTTGTGGTAATGTATACGTGTCATTTGAACTAAACACGTCGTAACCCGGTTGGGCTGGTGGTAGGGTCGCTACACGATATTCAAAACTTGTAGCGCCATTAGTTCCTGTTGCAGCTACGGTGATGGCCGAAGTTAATGAAGGACAAGTAATTGGCCCTTCTGTAAAGCTTAAACCGTTTACTTCTTGTAGCGGATCAATGGTAATATCACCAAGATTAACCGGACATGCGGCAGTATTCGTATCTCGAATTTCTACGGTATATGTGCCCGCAGTAAGGTTGTTAAATACTCCTGTAGTATTAAAGGTGGTAAACCCATCGATACTATATTCATAACTACCATTACCATTGGCTGCACCTGTAACTGTAATTTGACCCAAAATAACCGCCGTTCCTGCTGCATCACAGCGAAGATCCTCAGTAGGAGTAGCTGTAGCTGTTATGGGGGTAGGCGCTGTGAATTGTATGTTGCTAAATGTAATATCACAACCAAAGTTATCGGTTACCACTACCTCATGGGTTATGGTAGTATCTACGCCATTAAATATTTCTGTGGTGTTATTACTTGGCCCTATGGTATCAGTACCATTTAATACATAAGTAAACGGACCTTCACCAGCAGTAAGGTTTACTGTAATAGATCCGGGATCATTGGGGCAATTGAGTGTTGAAGGTGTGGCACTACCGTCTAATTGTTCAAAAGGGGTGACAATAACTGTACCTGCATCAACAATACATCCAGTATTTGTATCGGTTACCTGTATAATATAGGTTCCTGCAGCATAAAGTCTAAATATATTTGTTACCGGTGGTGTTTGTGGATCAAGATCTAATGGTACAAATGTAGTACCACCATCAGAAGAAGCACTATAGCCATAGCTACCCGAACCTCCTGTAATGATATTGATCTCTACAAGAGCAATGAATTCGTTATCATCAAAGAATGGTAACGATGGATCTGGCTGGTACCTTGGGTTACAAGCTAAATCTCTATTCAATACTGCTGCGGCCTCAAAATCAGCTGGCTCTTCGATTCGAATCTGATCGGTATCGATACACCCTACTGCTGCACCTACACCATCTTCGTCGTAGGATAATACTTCTATATCGTATAATCCAGGATTTAAGCCCGTAAATTCGTGATTAACATCAGTAGTGGGGCCAAATGAGTCACTAAAAGAATTTCCCGCATCAGCACTTGAAATATTATAGATATACGTGGGTTCAGCATCTATGATAGTGATACGTATTTCGCCTTCGTCATCAGCACATACCGGATCTGTTTTCTCAACTCTAATGTCGGATTGTTGATCTTCCATAAATTGACTTGCCTGAAATACACAGGCTGTAGGCTCTCCATTGTTTTGACGTACATTTACCGTATAATTTCCTTGTACTGTAAGCCCAGTAAATGTTGGGGAGGCCTGATAGTTACCTGCTGATGGTAAAATGGTGCCACCCGGAACTACTAATTGATATTCATATTGACTAGATGAATTCTGCACCGTTAATGTACCTGGAGTACCACAAATAATCTCTCGAACAATCTGAAGTTGCGGATCAAAATTATTTTGAAATGCATTAAAATAAAACGTTCTGGGACAGTTGTTGTCAAAAATGGCGGTCAATCTATATTCACCTGCTTGATCCAGTGTGAACGTTTGTCCTGCTCCTACTTGCACCCAACTAGAATCACAACCAGAGTTTGTAGTAGGACAACTATCTACTCTGGTTACCGATGGACAAGCTGCGGGATCTAATCGTTCCCACACGACATTATCTCCAAAATTAGAATCTAACAATACTGAAGCTGATGCACCACATAAATAGATCTCTGGAAAAGCATCGCCTGTAATAGAGCAAGTCTCTACCTGACCGTTAGGTATGCTTCCATTATTGATTCCGGTTACAATCGGATGATTGATTTCACCCAAAGTACTTACGTTATAAGTTTCTACGCCATCGGCGCAAATCGAAGACACCTTGGTCACCTGGTATCTTCCTGCACTGGTGACATTAATCGTTTGTGTCGTTCCGATTACCGTTCCCGGAAGTCCTGATGTAATATCTCTCCACTCATATGTATCAAATCCACCACCTGCAGTAAGCGGTAAATCTCCAGTACATAAAAATCGATCAAAATCTCCAGTACAAGAACCTAAATCTGCAAGTACTAGAGTAGCTTCTGCTATATCAAAATTACAGGCATCAGGACCCAAACCACTTGGTTCTCCTGAACGTGTTATGCCTGATTCATCACCTGTATATGTGGCAAAAGCAACATTAGAAATTTGATCAGAACAAGCGTCTCTTAATTCAGCACAATTAGCAACCACTTCGACCCCAAAACGCATAGAAACAGGCCCGTCAAAGCGCTGTACTACATTATCGTCTAAAGTAATAGTGAATTCTCGAGCTGTACTATCGTAATTCCAAGTAACACCTGGATCAGCTGTTATTAAAGCAAAATCTGTAAAGTTAATATTATCTGGAAGCACATCACGAATAGAGGCATTGATAATATCTTCATTTCCTATATTTTGTATGGTCAGTTCGTAAAAAAGCTCTTGCCCCAAATTAACAGAGTTATTTGGCGGTTCTGTAATATCGTTTCCGGTAGCTCGATCTATTACTCTTTTAGTGACGCGCAGCTCAGGTTCTATAATTTCTACCTGGAAAGAATTCATAAAGATTCTAAATCTATCACTACTAGTAGTTACTCTAAAGTTAACTTCTGTTTGGTCGTTACCTATCAACCAGTTTTGGCCATTAGTCTGATTAGGAATATCAAATATGTCTGAATCAAAACCTAGAGTGTTCCTGGATGCAGGAATCCTTTCTGGGCGATCTACATAATTTCCATCAACCGATATCGAACTATCGAAAAAGTTATTAAATGGATTAGCCGGTGTAGTACGTAAAGCATATTCAGCATTATTAGGTCTTCTTAAAAGAAGTTGATCTCCTCTAAGATCGAAGTCACCCTCTAAGGTCGCTAATCCATAACGTGCACGTACATCTAATGGTGGAGGTAGTGTTTGAAACCCAGTATATGTAAATGTTTTATTGCTTTGAGCACTGTTGTCTGCTGAAACTTCTAAAAATCCTTTATTTGTACTAATGAACTTACTCGACAACGCAGGGTCTTCGTAAATCACCACTAACACCCATCCTCCAGAGATACCCGCAGAATTTCGTCCTGCCGTTCCGGTTGAAGCCCTCATATCAGCGATAGTATAGGTGCCATCAACACTCGCAGCAGCAGGTTTTGAATTGAATATATCGGTCACATCAGCATAACACGCATAAGGAATATCTCGAATAGCAATATCACTAGGATTAGTTGCAGTATTACGGTACCCATCGTATAATACTTCAGTTCTGGAAGGTAAGATATCTATATATGAAGCGCTCCAGGCCGGTTTAAATTTTAAAGTTCGGAAATCAGGTCGGTTGTCAGGGAATGGAAGATTGCGATATCTAGGATAACTTCCAGTACTTTGAGAGCCAGTACTGTTTGTTCTATCCACATAATATGATGCCGCCCAGTATAATCCCGCATATACTACTTCGGCACAATTAGCGTCACTAACGGTTAAATCTGCACTACTCGAACTAAAAGTAGACGGATCCCCATCAATATCGATATACCCAAACGTCTTTCGGTTGTTGGTTTCAGGGCCATTATAATCATCGTTCGGAGTGTAATTTTGATCATTTCCGAACTCATTTTCTAACCTATCATTGGGTCCGACGATAGCGTTAGCTATCATTTTAAGTTCACCACGTATTCTTTGAACACTACCGGGCACTGTATCAAAAACTACAGCTATTGGGTCTGGCGTCGCTATATTCTGAGAATATACTTCACCAAAACCAAGTAGTAGCATGGCAAATAATACCAATATGCATCTGGGGTATATCATTGGTTTCATAAGCTGAGTATTTAGTGTTTTATTTTGGGTCGTTCTAATCATCGTTCGGGGCTATTATATTACTCTATTTTTAAGATATATAAATCACCGCTATATGAGTTGTTTACATTAGAGAATAAACTTTGTTTTGCTTCATCCAAACTATCAAATTTCTTTAAGTAAACATATATATAATTATCCTTAGGGTTTCTAAAATATTGAGGCTGTAAGCCTTGTTCTTTAAGTCTTTCCATCCCTCTTTCGAAATAGTTCTCCCTCTTGAAAATATTAGTAATCAAATAATATCCGTTTTCAATATTGTGACCCCCGATATACGATAAGCTTTCCGTTAATACTGTGTCGTCTTTTACAGTATCCGTAATTAATTTAGTTTCTTGTAGTAATCTCTTAAATGATTCTACTCTACTCTTAGCAATATGAAGTATCCACATATCTCCAAAATATCGGTTGTCGATATTGCTTAAGTACTTTCTTGCAGCCTCATCCTTATCGGTATAACTCTCTATGGCTACATACTGAAACTGATTCTCTGGATTTATTATGATTTGAGAGTCATTAAATCCTAAATCTTTTAGGGTACTGGTAAATTTATTAGCGTACTCACCACCTTTAAATACATTACCTATGAGATAATATCCCTCTGGATAACCGGGTATATATTTGGTAGCGAATTGAGCTTCTGGCCTCGTTGCATCGGCAAATTTTACAAATCTATTGCTTGCTGTAAGTCGTTTAGAACTTGTGGGATCAGAATTTTTCGCTTCACTAGCATCATCACCCATATTAACAAGAGATTCTAAAAGCTGATTAAACCCTCTCTTATCAACATTAAGGGTAGTGGTCAATAATGAATCCCTGCGTGCAAATATTTTACTTGATACTCTGGTATTATTATCCAGTTCTTTCTTAATCTCTTCTAATCCTTCTTCATTTTGTTCAGGCACTACTGCTGCGGCTGCTTCTTGACGTTTTCTTTCTTCTTCTGCCAGACGTGCAGCTTCTGCTTCGGCAGCTAATCTTTGCTCCTCGGCCAAGCGTGCAGCTTCGGCAGCTTCAGCTTCTTTAGCACTTATGGCAACCTCGATTTCTGATAACAAACTTTGCTGATCTGCCTGTGGAAGAATCTCACTTGATCTTACCACTTCAGCCTGACTTCTAAGCTCGTTAACCGTTCCGGTAGCTATTATTTGTCTGGTTGCTGTAATTAATTCTTGTATCTGGCGTTGCTCCTCGGCCAAGCGTGCAGCTTCGGCAGCTTCAGCTTCTTTAGCACTTATGGCAACCTCGATTTCTGATAATAAACTTTGCTGATCTGCCTGTGGAAGAATCTCACTTGATCTTACCACTTCAGCCTGACTTCTAAGCTCATTAACCGTTCCGGTAGCTATTATTTGTCTGGTTGTTGTAATTAATTCTTGTATCTGGCGTTGCTCCTCGGCCAATCGTGCGGCCTCTGCCTCCTGACGCAACCTTTCTTCCTCTGCCAGACGTGCAGCTTCTGCTTCAGCAGCTAATCTTTGCTCCTCGGCCAAGCGTGCAGCCTCAGCCTCTTTGGCTTGAATCGCTGTAGTAAGCTCTGCTAACAATCCTTGAGTATCTGCTTCAGGAAGAATCGTACTTGCACGTACTATTTCAGACTGATTTCTAAGAGCTTCTAAATCTCCATTTGCGACAACCTCTTTGGTGGCCGCAATCAGCTCTCCTATTTGGCGTTGTTCTTCCGCTAAACGTGCAGCTTCTGCTTCTGTAGCAATTCTATCTTCTTCAGCTTTCTGCTGGGCTACTTCGCGCTCTAACTGCTTCTGAGCAGCCAATCTTTCTTCTTCAGCTTTTTGCTCTGCTACCTGGCGCTCCAATTCTTTTTGAGCCGCTAACCTTTCTTCCTCTTCCTGTTGTTTTGCTGCTTCGGCTTCTCTGGCAGCTTCTTCAGCAGCAATCTGAGATTCCTCAGATTCTTCCTCGGTTACTTCGCGTTCTAGTAGTTTCTGAGCCGCAAGTCTTTCTTCTTCAGTTCTTTGCTCTACTACTTCACGTTCTAATTCTCTTTGGGCGGCTAATCTTTCTTCCTCGGCTTTTTGTTCTGCGACTTGACGCTCAAGATCTTTCTGAGCTGCCAGCTCTTCTGCTTCTTTATTAAGTAGTTTTACTTCTTCTTCTCGCTGTAACTCTAATTCGCTTGCTGCTCTGGCTTCTTTTGCTTTAGCTTCTGCAATAGATTTCTCCAATTCGCTCATTGCTCTTTGTTCCTGGCTCTGAACTTCTCCATTTTCATCTTGAAGATCTCTTATGATTTTGTTTTGTTCAAGTATTTCTTTTTTCAGCCTTCTAATTTCAGAATCTCGTTCTTCATATGCTTTTTGAGTACTTGATTTGGTGGTATTTCTTCTTCCTCTAGGTTTTTCCGTAGCAAAATTGTAAGCTAATCCAACCTCGTGTGTAGCTCCAAACTCGCTGGTGTCACCCATTCCCATCTCATAAGTGTATCCTACTGAAACATTTTCGGTTATATTACCACCAATTCCGACAGATGCGCCATAGAAGCTATTATATCCTGCTTGGGCCCAACCTAATGCCGGTAACTCAACAATGACGTTACCTCCATATCTTAAGTTTGAGCCAGAATCAACATCTTCCGGGCCTAAATCCGGAAGCATATTGGCATAAACCATACCTCTAATTGTTTTGTCTGATCGTCTTTCTAGGCTCGTAGTATACATAAGATGGCCTGTAAACGCCATATTATCAGTAAGCAATTCGCTCGCACTGAGGTTATAGGCTGCCAGGTTGACCACAGACACCCCAACATCAAATTCGGCATAATTAAAATTAACACCAGGAGTTAATACAAAAACAGAGCTGTTTTCGAAATTAAGAATGACAGGATCATTTACTTCTACTCCGTTATTTAGTATCGTACTGGTTGCAGCATCTATATTAGATTTTATTCCACTTTGAGAAAATCCTAGGTTTAACCCAAAGGTAAAATTCATATCATCATCTAGTTCTAGGTTATAAGCAAAATTCGCTACCCCCCCAAAATACCTATAAATCCCTTCATTTTGTTGGTATAGACCAATACCAACACCTGTTTTTTCATCAAAATTGGCAGTATAGTTTATTAGATATGTCTGAGGATTGTCGTTAAATCCTGCCCATTGCGTTTTGTTGTATACGTTAATTGACCTTTTATTCTCGCGAACCAGAGAAAAAGTAGGATTAAAGTAAAAGCGATTATATTTTACAAGGTTATGAGTAGGTATATCTGTCGGAAGCACACCAAAATTTGTGGTGTTTTCGTCTTGTCCCTTAACTTGACTAAGAGACAACAACAGCGTTAATAAAAGTAATTTTCTGACCATAAAACTATCTCATTACCGTGATTGAGCCTTTTCTTATCACGGAATTATTTCTTGTGATTATATAATAATATATCGGATTTTGGCCCGATGATCTTGAATTCTCTATTGGCCAATTATTTTGATAACTAGCTCCTATAAAATCCACCTGGCCTCTGGCATCAAATATTGTAACCTCTACATCCTGCTGGTTAAACAGTGATTCTGGAAGCAACCAATTATCATTAATGCCATCGTTATTTGGGGTAACTATATTTGGTATAATTTCTGTTTCTCCTGCGATATCTCCTATCGTTAGAATGTTTGACTCTATATTACAATCGGCAAATGAAATTATTACAAAATATTGCCCTGGTATACTTACTTCGATTTCACTGGTACCTTGTCCTCTAACTATGGTATCACCATCAACCAAGAGTTGATTTTCACCATTTACTATAACGAACCATTCATAAGTATAACTTCCACTCTGTGGCGCAGTTAATAATACAGTACCTCCTGGTGGAATACTGGTTGAAGATGCTGTAATCTCTAAGTTCTGCGCAATAATTTCTGCGATAAGTTCATTTGATCTTGCAGTCTCAAAAGTGGCATTCCGTAATGTGGCATCAAGCACATACACTTGGCCTGCATCGTCTTGTGTTATACTAATTGTCGTTTCTGTATCACCTGTAGACACACCTGCCCTAAACCATTCAAAATCAAAAAGTGATAGTTGATCGACAGTTATAGGAACTTCCTTTCCTGTACTGGTAACACCAAAAAGGTTGTCCAATCCAATGGTACCAGTATCTGCATCTTGGTCACAATCTAAAAGGGTTGCAATTTCTGTTCTAAAACGAACAGGTTCGAAAACCTCTGTAGTGGCTTCAAGAGGCTCTGGGCAAGAATCATTTGCAAAAACGCTGGCGGTATACACCCCTGTGTCGGTTACTTCAATAGACAAAGCTTCCGGTACGTCTGTCGGAAGCGCTGATTGAAAACTTATGCCATTTCTAAACCACTCTACGGTACTGCCTGGTGGAGCGTTGGTCGTAATCTCCAAAATGAGCGTAGGTTCTGTAGGTAATAACATTATTTCTGGAGGGGGTCTTGTCAAAATATCAGATCCCAGGTTAATGACCTCTACGGGAGCTGTAGGAATAGAGCACGTTTCACTACCTGTAATAGTTAATGTATAGGTGCCACCAAAATTACTTTGAGGCAAGTTGATAACTCCTCCAGCGTATTGGGGTTGTAATACATCATCTTTGAACCACTCATATGTAAAATCGTTATCAATAATGCTTGCGGTTAATATTTTAATGTCGTTAGGGCAATATTCTACCCTTGGACCCTCGTTAATTTGCACTGTCGTTTCATCAAAATCATAAAGCGTTATAAAACCTTCATTGCCATCTACCAAACCATCGCAGAGTGTTGGTAAGGGAATTCTTACCCGATATCTCCCTGTTTGATTTACATCTGATAACGTAGGTCCTGTTTCTCCTGGAATAACAACAAAATTATCGGTTAAATCCGTATCGATTGCCCATTGATACTCAGGAAAGTCTGAAGGGGTGGCTGTTAATGTTACTGTTTCCCCTGAGCACAATCCAATAGCACTAACTCCATTCACCGTTATGGGATTTGAAGAGTCAAAATAAGCAATACTCATTTCTGTACTTTCTCCACTAAAAATATCGTCTTCTCCCGGAATAATAGCACGCACACGCATACTATAATTATCACTGGAAAGATTAGTAGGAATTGGAAATGGAGTATTAAAATCTATATCACTATTTTGAGAAATCGCCACAGGTGTCGTAAACCTCGTAAGTATTAAGGGAGTATCCGAAAAAGTACCATCAGCATCAGACAATTCTAAAATAAATTCTGTGTCAATCGGAAAAGTCCTTGTAATATCTCGTACGATCGCTGCTCGATTAGGTGAATTTTGATTTACACAGGCGTTCTTGTTTGAATTATCACTATTACAAGTAGTGGGTGTATTACATGGATAAAATTCTGGACCTTGTATAGTAAACTGACCGTTCGCCTTTATGGAAGAAAAGAGGAAAATGGTCAAGCAGACAATTGACGATATTAGGTTAAGTTTTTTTCTCATGATATCACACTTAAATTAATGGTGGATATGCTTATACTAACTCAGCGATTTGGGACGCTTGTTAATAATATTGTTAATATATTTTTTACCAAGTCATAAAATTATAAATTAAATGTTTATATCAAACTAAAATTTACTATTTTTTTGTAATAATTTTCTGACTTTTAGTTTATTAACGTCTTTACACCGGTTCAATTTTAGTTCATAAAAGCATCTTAATATACATAAAATTTTGTTAATCAATGGTTTGTAAGGGTGTAAAAAAGTTTATTCCCCTATCCTAAGAGACTAAAATCTCCCCCTTGATTCTGTCTAAAAAAGATATTCAAATCGATAAGAATTATCGAAATTATGGATATTTATGCATTAATAGCTGGTAACAAAAGACCTAAAAATGGCAAATTTATTCGATAAAGTGTAAGAATATACACAAAATATCCTTTAAAAAACTGGAAATACTCTCTTAAAAAATGAGGTTGTTCTTATGTTTTTTAAATGAATAAAAAACCACTTGTTATATAAAAACAAGTGGCTAATTTACTTTTTTTTATTATTGTTTTACAAATTTAGCAGTATATTCATCTTTTCCATATGACACTTTCGCAATGTAAAGTCCTGAGGACAAGTTCGAAATATCTAAATCTTTTCTCTGAGACAATACTTGCTTATACTCTTGGATGGCATTGCCATAAATATCAAAAATCTGGACATTATAATTAGCCTCTCCATTAGTCAAAATCGTTAATTTATTATTGGTTATTTGGGTTGGAAATATAAGAATATTGTTCTCGATTACATTCATATTCCTAATCTCTGTTTTTTCGCTTTTACTTAGTGGTGACCTTAGTACAGGGCTTGGGCAAGCAAGGCTAAAGATCGATGTGTCATCTACTCTCCAGACGGGTCGTCTACCAGAGCTTTTCGCTGATGCTTCAGCCAAATCTCTAACTTGTATGCATGTTAAATTGGTATTAAATCTAGCTTCTAAACTTTGCAAATTATTAATTCCAGATATGTCCAAACTTGTAAAGAAATTATCCGAAACATTTAAAGAAACTAACCTTGCATTATTAACGCTAATTTGCTCTAAAAAATTAAAAAACACATTTACTGAGATAAGTTTTGTGTTTTGTGATAGATCCAAGATAACCAAATCATTTTCTGGTATGTATAAAGTCTCAAGATTTATAAAACCTTCAATTCCTGTTAGGTTAGTTATGCCTTGCAAGGGATTAATCGTTATCGTAGTTACTTTTTCTGCATCGCAACTGCTTATAATACCGTTTACTAAATTATCACTATCCATTTGTTGATCTACGAGCCATTGTTCAAAAACAGCGTCAGGGATAGATATATCGGTACAAGTAGGACTTCCTGGGTCGATTTCATAAATATATACTTCATTCCAGGTACCTGCACCAATAAAAGCACTATTCTCACTAACTGCTAATCCAGATTCGGCCTCTACAGTCGCAAAGTTGTCTGAAGGACTTTTTCTTTCGATATATTCCCAATTTCCAAGATCGTTTTTAGCCATTAAATGAGCGACAAAAAAGCCCCCTGTGCTATCAAAGCCTCCAACCAACGCATATGAATCACTTAGAGCAACATTATCCCCAAAATAGGTGTCACTGGGCGTGTTAGAAGTAAATATTCCTTTTTCTTCCCAATTAGTATTTGTGTTATTTCTACCGAAGAAAGCTATTTTTCCGCCATCAAAAGGAGCGCTAATTAGAAGTTCACTTTCGTTTAGTGCTACTGCATATCCAAATCCCCGAAATGATGTATTAGGAATTGATATTACTGTGTCTGACTGCCATGTGTTTCCATTTTTACTATAGGTATATACGACACCCTCATTGTTTTTCTTAAAATTGCCTATAGCTATGTAGTTATTGTTAATGGCAATGGGATTAGAACCTTTGCCAAAACCGGTATCTATGATACCGTCAGATGGTATTATATCCTGAAGAAATTCCCAAGATCCAGTGGGGTTTTTAGTATAGATACTTACTATGCCATACGATCCGCCTACAATAATGAAGTTGCCATTGATCGCCACATGATTTCCGAAATTTGTATTAGAAAAAGGAGTGGGGTTATTTCTAAAAAGCACCTGTTTCTCTTCCCAAATATTATTTACATTTTTTTCAAAAATATAAACTGCACCAGTACCATTAGAAGAATTTGGTTTATTTTCTGCTCCAATAATGATAGTATTGCCAGATATGGCAACAGAATTTCCAAAACCGTCACCAACTGTTATACCAGATATTGTCAATATTTGCTTCTGAAACCATGTATTAGTATTAGATTTCTCATATACATAGACCTCAATTGTTTCATAGTTCGAGCCAATGACGGAGTAATTACCCTCTATTGCTATTCTAGAACCAAACTGTTGTTCTAAATTCATTGGATTTTGAATAATAGTTGGCGGTTCCACCAATTGCTGGGCAAAACAGCTAATTGAAATCGAAAAAAGTAAAATGAATTTTTTCATGATTAAAAGGTTTTAAGATTATTCCTACAAAATAATTGATAAAAATTTCATAAAGGATTGGGCTCAGTTAATTTTTTGTTATTTAACGTGGTTTCAAAAATTTGATAATCAATTATTTAAGAAATAAAACAGTTTTCTAACACTCTTATTTCGAACCCGGTACAAATAATATAGTCGATAAAAAACGTTTTTTATCGACTATATTTGTGGGAATACCGTAAATCATAGCTCAATTCATCGCTACTACTTTTCAAAGAAAAACCCCATTGACTAATCAATGGGGCCTTCAAAATTTATTAACAAAAGCACTACTCCTTTTCATCAGAAACAGTTTCCTTTCCTCCGTTCAGTTCTTTAATTATTTCTTCTGTAATATCCAGCTCTTCCTTACCATATAGAATATTACTTACTTCAGTCTCTCCATAGATATAGGTATACCCATTTTTCTTGCCATACTCCTTAATAAATTCCTTTACTTTTCCAATTATTGAGTCGATTTCCTTTTGACTACCTTGCTGAATTTCCTGCATTCTAGTCTGTTGTTCTCTTTGCAATAATTGTTGTTTGCCCATTAATTCTTGTTCTTTCTTTTCTCTATTTGCCTTGGACATAGACTTCATGATATTCTGATATCCTTGTACCTCTATCTGAAACTGTTTTGCTTTTTCTTCTAGTTCTGCTCGTACTTCATTATTCTTTTTCGTCCATTTGTCTTGAGCCTCTTTCATTTCTGTATAATCGGAGACAACTTTGGTATTATTTACAAAACCTGTTTTTTCAGTTTGTTGATTGCAAGAGGCTAAAATCAAAACCACACTTGCCATCCATAAAAATTTTTTCATCTTTCAAAAATTTAGTTCTGCGCAAAAATATCAAAGTTCGGGTGATGTTATTGATAATATGGCTCTAAAATATTTAAATATAAGAAAAAACGATTGTTTTCTACAAAATGATAATAAAAAACTATGAAAATAGATTCAAAATAAAGCGTTTTAAAGCTTTTTTATAAAAAAGTGATACAGTTTATGTGGCAGACTCCCAAAACTTATTAAAAAGCTCGTAAAAAAAGAATTATTGTTTTTTAAGCACATAGATATGCGAAGAAAATTCCTTAGAGTGTTTCGCTTTTAAATTTGATCTCAATCCCACCCAAAAAGCCTTTAAAAAATTCATTTTACCGTTTTTATATTTCTCTGACAATAATGACACATAAAATGAATCGAATTTCATGGGTAACGTCTTCTCTAATTTAATATCTTTTTCACTGAAAAGCTTTTGAATCGATTTTTTCGAAAAATGCCAAAGGTGTCTTGGTACATCATAGGCTGCCCAAAATGAATTGTAATATTTTGCATCATAAGACTTAAAGTTTGGAACAGCAATAATCAAATGTCCATTTGGTTTTAAAAGTCTTCTTAATTCTATTATTTGGTTTTGTAGATTTGGTACATGTTCTAGAACGTGCCACATCGTAATTACATCAAATTTTTGGTTTTGGTAATTTGAAGTTTCAGAAGCTAACCCAATTTCTTTTTGTTCTGCTAGTTTTTTGGCCTGGCTATTGGGTTCGGTTCCAAATATATTCCACCCCCATTTTTTTGCTTCAACCAGAAAATCACCAGTCCCGGCTCCAATGTCTAAAAGCTCTCCTGGACCATTATTTAGTCTTGAAATTAACTTCACTTTTTTTCTAAGTGAGTATGACTTTACCACATGATATAACTTTTCAAAAAGAGAACGTTTTGCATCGGTATGAGATATGTAATCTTTACTTTCATAATATTTCCCTAACACATCATCATTTGGTTTTGGAGAAGTAATCAACATATCATAGTCGACATTATAAAGTAATTGAAATTCTTCCCCTGACACACTATGATCTTTGCAGATCATATAAATTTCTAAATTTTGTTTTTTGTTCATTCTTTTTTTGAATACCTTTTATGAATGTCTTCTGAATTTTAGAAACCCCGTTATCATTCTCAACTTTTTTCAGCATGACACAAAATTATTCTTGAAACTAATAATTCGTAATGTTCTTGGGTTTACTGATAAAAAACCAAAACAAAAGTATTTCTAATCCTTTCGTTATCAAAACATATTTTCTATAAAACTATTTAGAATTAATCTTATAGTTATATTTCGACTTCGCTTAAGGTTCGAGAGCCTCACCTTTCATTAATTACTTTTATTCCAAAATCAGAAAACCATTTGAACCCTGAGGTACTCGAAGGGTGAAATACCAAAAAAATACACTTTTTAAATAACTAAAGAAATAGCACGCTGAAGCACCTCACCTTTCATTAATTACTTTTATTCCAAAATCAGAAAACCGTTTGAACCCTGAGGTACTCGAAGGGTGAAATACCCAAAATATATTTTTCCAATAACTAACGAAATGACACGCTGAAGAGCCTCATCTTTAGTTAAGCGCTTTTATTATAAAATCAAATAATTTATTTCTGAACCCTGAGGTACTCGAAGGGTGAAATACCAAAAAAATACACTTTTTAAATAACTAAAGAAATGGCACGCTGAAGCACCTCACCTTTCACTAATTACTTTTATTCCAAAATTAGAAAACCGTTTGAACCCTGAGGTACTCGAAGGGTGAACTACTAAATACGATTCATTAAATTTCCAGTTTTGTTCCACGTGGAACTATTCTTTGGTAGTATCATAAAGTTCAACATTGAGTAGTTTACTTAATGATTCTGCTTTTTGTTGTGCTATTTTCTGTTTTGACGTTCTATATAGCGTAAAATTCTTGTTCGCTGTAAAAAAACGAACAACAAACCTATCCAACCGTTCCTTGGTTCCAATAGCCGCGATAGCGCCCCACTCATTATCTGAGGTAAGAGAAGTAGAGAAAACAGATATATAATCAGGAAACTCTATATCCAGTTTGGTTGTAAACAAAGTAATGCCAAAAAAACAATACAACTTTTCATTATCAAAAGCAGAACTAATTTTAAAAGATGTCGAAAAACCGAAGACAAATAAAGAAACTGAAAAAAGTATTATTCTTGGTAAAAAAGGTTCTGACACAACTAATAAATATAAAACAGAAAACACCAATACCATATAGGAGAGAATCCTTCCTTTAAGCGCTCTTTCTTGTTTACAAATTACAGTCTTCATTATCTACCCATGTATACTAAAAGTACCGAAATATCACTTGGTGATACTCCGCTAATTCTTGATGCTTGAGAAATGGTCGCCGGTTTAATTTTTGACATCTTTTCACAAGCCTCATACGACAATGATTTTAGCTTTGTGTAATCAAAATTCTTAGGGATTTTTATATCCTCTAATCGGTTTAGTTTGTCGGCGTTATTTTTTTCTTTCTCTATGTACCCCGAATATTTGACTTGGATTTCTGTTTGCTCTAAAACCTCTTTATCGAGATCCTTTGCTTCTATATATGCTTTTACTTTTTCAAAATGTTTAATATCCTCCAGGGTGATTTGCGGACGAGCAAATAATTTAAACATCTTTCCACTTTGTTTAACCGGTGAAGAATTCTTTGCTTCTAAGACCGGATTCGCTTCTTCTGGTGAGACACTGGTTTCTTTAAAAAATTGAACAAACTCGCTAGCTTTCTTTTCCTTCTCTTCCATTCGCTTCATTCTTTCTTCTGAAGCTAAACCTATTTCATAAGATTTTGGTGTTAATCTAAAATCTGCGTTGTCTTGTCTCAGTAATGTTCTATACTCTGCACGAGATGTAAACATTCGATAAGGCTCTTCTGTTCCTTTTGTAATCAAATCATCGATCAGCACACCAATATATGCTTCACTTCTTTTAAGTATAAACACATCCTTTTCCTTAACTTTTAATGCCGCATTGATACCAGCTATTAATCCTTGAGAAGCCGCTTCCTCATATCCAGTAGTTCCATTAATTTGTCCCGCAAAGAACAATCCAGAAACTAATTTTGTCTCTAGTGTATGTGTTAATTGAGTGGGTGGAAAATAATCATATTCGATCGCATAACCTGGCCTAAAAAACTTTACCTTTTCAAAACCTGCAACAGATTTCAGTGCCTTGAATTGAACATCCTCTGGCAATGAAGTCGAAAAACCATTTACATAAACTTCAACCGTATTCCATCCTTCAGGTTCTACGAAAAGCTGATGCCTATCCTTATCTGCGAATCGATTAATTTTATCTTCAATAGAAGGACAATATCTCGGGCCTATACTTTTTATTCTTCCATTAAACATTGGCGAACGGTCAAAACCTTCTCTAAGCACATCATGGACCTCACTAGATGTATACGTCATGTAACATGATCTTTGTTCTGAAAGTGGTTTTGTTAAATCTGTATAACTAAATTTTTCAGGGTTTTCATCTCCTGGTTGTTCTACCATTTTGGAGTAATCTAACGATCGGCCATCAACTCTTGGAGGCGTTCCTGTTTTCATTCTTCCCGAATCAAAACCTAAATCAACCAGCTGTTCAGTAATACCTGTTGCTGCTTTTTCTCCTGCTCTTCCACCACCAAATTGTTTCTCTCCAATATGAATCAATCCATTCAAAAAGGTTCCGTTGGTTAACACTACGGTTTTTGCTCTTACCTCGATTCCGAGCGAAGTTTTTACTCCTTTTATATGTCCATTCTCAACCAAAAGTCCGCTCACCATTTCCTGATAAAAATCCAGATTTGGTGTTTGTTCCAAAAGCAATCTCCATTCTTCAGCAAAACGCATTCTATCACTTTGCACCCTTGGACTCCACATCGCCGGTCCTTTTGATTTATTCAGCATCTTAAATTGAATCGCGGTACGGTCACTTACAATGCCACTATACCCGCCTAAGGCATCAATTTCTCGAACAATTTGTCCTTTTGCAATACCTCCCATGGCAGGATTACAACTCATTTGTGCAATGTTTTGAAGATTCATTGTTATCAACAATGTGCTGCATCCTAAATTAGCGGCTGACGCCGCAGCTTCACTTCCTGCATGCCCTGCACCAACAACTATTACATCATACTCCTTATCAAACATAATTTCTACTGCATTGTTCCACGTGGAACGTTAAACCTGTACTAAAAACTTTTGTTCCACGTGGAACAAAATATATATTCTGATTATTAATGTTCCACGTGGAACATTGCTAATTTTTCGTTCTCCTTTTGTCTCATGACTCTTCTTTCCTCATCCTCTTTGTCCTTATAACCGCAGAAATGTAATATCCCATGAATAATTACTCTTCTTAATTCCTCCTCTGTTGAAACTTGATATGTCATAGCATTGTCGACAACCCTTTCGTAAGAAATATATATATCCCCATGAAGTTGCTTTCCTAAAGTATTGTCAAAACTAATAATATCAGTAAACGTATCGTGACCCAAAAAATCCTGATTTATTTTTAAAAGATAATTGTCGTCACAAAGTATAAAGTTGATATCCCCTTCAGATTTTCCTTCCGACAATATTACATCACTTATCCAAGAGGATAACTTCTTCTCATCTAGGGGCTCAACCTTTGTTTCGTAAAAAAAACTAATCATTGCCTTTTCTGAAATATTCCTGTACTTTTTGTTTATAATTTTGTCGCAAAGGTAATACTTGTCTGTTTAATATCTCAGTAGTATTGAAATATTGTTTGGCTTTATTCAATTGTTGATTCACTTGATTTTCGAACTGCATTTGATTTGTTACACTTTCTCTCTTTTCTTCCTCACCTTGCTCAAATGTAGCTTCTTCCAATTTTAATAATTCATGTTTCAGATCAACCATCTTTGAGATTGTGTTTTCATTGAAACCCTTTTCTAACAGCTCTTGCTCCACCTGTTTCATCTTTTTTAATAAACCACTGCCTATTTTTTTATTTATTCCTTCCTCCTTTATTTTATTCTCCAGTGCATTTCGAAGCTGTTGTTGTTCTTTGTAAATATTATAAAGCTCTCCATTTAAGTCTTCATTAAACTCCTCTTGATTTTCTCCTTCACCACCTCCATCTTTTGTGCCGTTTCTATTTTTCTTACCATTATCACCGTCCTTTTTTGCGCCTTCTTTTCCATCCTTTCCACCATCTTTCTGCTCACCTTTTTCTCCTTTTTGTCCTTGACCTTCACCTTGTTTTTCGCCCTTTTTTTTACCTAGTTTTTTTCCTTTCTCTGCTCCCTCTTTCATCTTTTCATTTAACTCTTCTTGTTTCTTGATTATATCAGGCAACTGAAATTCGTTTTGGCTTGAACCACTTTTACCTTTGCCGGAAGCAGCCATGCTATTTTGCATTTGCTCTAACGTTCTACTCAATAAATAAGCTAAGTCATTAGCGCCCGTAACCGTATACTGTTGATTGGCGGTGCCCTGTACAATTTGATTCTCTGCCAACTTTTCTAAAGATTTATCTATATTGAACTCTATGTCTGTTAACTTCTTTGTAACCTCCTCGGTTATCTGCGGAGTCCTCATAGCTAAAGCATATAAACTATCATCAATATGAATGAAATTTTCTCTAAGAACACTTTGCCTTTTAAGCCTACCTGAATATGAAGGATTATCTTTATTAATCTTTTTAAACCCGGTCATTAGATTCTCCTGTTCAAAAGAAAAGTCCACTAAATTATCTAAGATCTGTCTTAACATTTCCATATCTTCTTGCTGCTGTTCGCCGCCAGCCATTTGCATTTGCATTTGCATACTGTTGCTCATCTGCTTCATCTTTTGCGCAGCACTTTTCTGGTTCTTTTTCGCCTCAGATTTATTTTCTTTTTCTAGATTATCACTTGCCTTTTGCTGTTCCTCGTTAATTTCTTTTTCTTCATTCTTCTCTTGATCCAAATCCATCGGCTTCTTGAGTTTCTCATTTTCCTTTCTCAGCTCCTCCATCTCCTTTTGAAAATTCTCGAATTCTTTGTTTAATTGATCCTGTTTTTCTTTTGTGTTTTCCTCTTCTTTTTTTTCTGAAAGTTGTTCCTGTTTTTCTGCTAAATCCTCTAGTGCCTTAACCAATTTCTCATGCTTTTCTATCACATAATACCTTTTTGTCAACTCTAATAGTTGCTCTAAATTCTTCTTGATGTTTTTGTTTTCCTTTCCTAACTCTTCCAGTTTTTCTGTTAACTCTTCTTTCTGAATCTTATCTGCCAAACGTTCAATTTCTTCTAAGAGCTTCTCATTTCTTTTTAAACGTTCTTCGTTTCTTTCTAGCTTCTCTTTCAAAGCATCTTTGAATGGTTCTTCCTCCTTCTTCTTATCTAACTGATCAAGATTGTCCTTCAACTTTTTCGAAAAATCCTGCATCATTTTTTCCTGTTGCTTCTGACGATTTAAAAAATCTTCTAACTTTTTCTTATCATTAAAATCTAATCTCTTCTTTTCCTTTTGCAGTTTACTCAGGCTTTTAAGTTCTTCTTCCTGTTTTTTAAATTTATCTAGTGATTTATTCAGTCCAGAAATTGCCTCATTCTGTTTTTGTAGTAATTTATTCTCTAACTCATCTTCTGTAAGTTTTCTGAAATCAAAAACCTGGCTTTTGGTACTTTTATAATTATGAAAAACATCATTATCAAAAACCTCAAAATAAAATTCGTATGAAACACCGGACACTACATCTAAGCTCGATGGAAAAGCGAATATAAATTCATCAAAACTTGCTTTTTCTATGGGTATATTTTCATATACTTTCTTAGAAGCATCGGTAGCCTTATAATACACTAACCTTAATTTGCTAAGACCGTAATCATCACTTACCCTTCCAAAAAAATATATAGTCTGATTATCAACCGTATCCTTTTCAGACTTAAGGTTCAATTCTGGAAATTGATCTTTTATTACATTTAAATTAAAGGAAAGATTCTCATAATTCTTTACATTATCGTTTGACGTACTAATCTCATAATCCATACTCGAATACACAGGCATTTCCTTGATAAATACATTCTTTTCTTTTATAAGATTCAACATAGAATCCTTAGTCTTTATCTCAACTTTATTTGTGTTTTTGGTAAATACCGTCCATCCAACTTTTGTTCCTTCGGGAATAGTTGCATTACCCGTACTCTTCAACACCTCGTCCTTCTTTCTCGTGTATCTTGGGTAGTCCAACTTCATTTCGAAATTTAACAAAGAAGGCACAGGCACAACCGATAGATTATATGGAATTGATGAAATCCCGTTCGCCTCTAATACAAATTCCAAAGACTCTTTTGGTTGTATGAATGTGTATTCAAACTCTCCAGGTTTACTATTTTTCAAAAAGTAAACTTCGTCATTGTATGAAATAGTAACACTCTCTGGAATTATTTCACCGGCCACTCTGACTTGAAGAAGATAATCCCTATTCTCAAAAGCATTGAGCTTGTCATTCACAACAAAGAACTGAAAAGGTGCTGGCGGCTCATAGGCAACCTGATAATTCACTACTCTATCATAACTATCTGAAATCCAATTAGTTTTATTAAAAATCACTAATATTAAAAACAAAACTACGGGGATTGCTGCATATTTTAGGTATTTCAGATTTTTTTTGAAATTAATCGCTACTTTAAAAGGAATGGGGCGTAGTTCACTGGATTTTTGTTCGATACCCGCTAATAATAAGGAAGAAGAAGAATCGTTCTCGCTTAGCTGCAACAAATTCAAAAGCTTATCATTTACCTCTGGAAAATGGTCCCCTATAATTTCAGATGCGTCTTGATAACTAATTCCTCTTGTTAATCTAAAAAGCTGGGTAATCGGTAAAATTATAAATTTTATAAACAAGCTTATTTCAACCGCGATAAACAACCAAAACAAAATGGTTCTTCCTAACCTACCTAACCACAAAAAATTCTCAATTAACAAGGTGGCCAAAAAATATACAACTCCTATCGCGAAAAAAAGAATAATACCCTTTATTAATTCGTTGGCATAATATTTTTTGATAAACCTTTCTAGCTTTCTCTTTATATGCTCAAAATTATCCATAGCAACCCATCACTTTTTCATTAACCTTTAAAACTACAATTTTATTTCCAATAGAATTGTTATATTTATGATAATTCAACCCGTTAACAATTAACTTGTTATGAAAGATTTAAAATACATCTGTGCATATACCATTCCTGTTATGGCTTTAATAGGTTTGTGGTTACAGGATATTTTCACGTTTCTAACACCTATCTATGCTTTTGGTTTCATTCCTGTAGTTGAGCTTTTTACTCCTTCTTCTAAACAAAATTTAAACGAAGAAGAACGGCTTTCAAAAAACAAAAAAAAACTATTTGACTGGTTGCTGTATCTCAACCTTCCTATTGTGTATGGTCTTTTATTTTTAACTTTACACATCTGCACAACCACCCAATTAGAAACCTATGAAATTGTTGGGATCGTAATCTCAACTGGAATTGTATTTGGAACAAATGGAATTAACGTTGGACATGAATTGGGTCACCGTTTTACTAAAGAGCGATACATTGGCAAAGCACTGCTTCTTCCATCATTATATATGCATTTTTATGTTGAACATAATTTTGGACACCATCAAAAAGTAGGAACCACAGAAGATCCTGCTACCGCCAAATACAACCAACTCGTTTATTTTTTCTGGATAACCTCGGCTATTGGACAATATTTTAGTGCCTGGAAAATTCAAACGTTGCTACTTAAAAAAAACAAATTATCGTTTTTTTCTATTAAAAATGATATGCTATGGTACCTCTTAATCACAATCTCATATTTAACGATAGTCTATTTTACTTTTGGTTTTTTTGGATTACAGGTTGCTTTATTCAGTGGAATAGTAGGCTTCTTGTTACTAGAAACCATAAATTATATCGAACATTATGGATTGGTTAGAAAGAAAACTTCATCTGGCCGATATGAACGCGTTAAAGAAATTCACTCCTGGAACTCTAATCACACTCTTGGTAGAGTTCTGCTTTACGAACTAACAAGACATAGTGACCATCATCACCGTGCATCAAAAAAATATCAAATACTAGATCACCATGATCAAAGTCCGCAGTTACCTTTTGGTTATCCTACCTCGATGGTCTTAGCACTTATTCCACCCTTGTGGTTTCTGATTATGAACAAACATGTTCCACGTGAAATGAAAGACATTGCACAAAATCCAGCCTAAAATTTCAAAGACAAAAACGTTTACATACCGTCGCTAAGATTGTATCTTTGTCGTTCTATTTTTGAAAACGTATTAGGTTTATAAAAACACAATCATGACAAAGAACGTTAGGGTACGATTTGCACCCAGTCCTACTGGGCCCTTACATATAGGAGGTGTACGAACAGCACTATTTAATTATCTTTTTGCCAAAAAACACAACGGTGTATTTGTTCTTAGAATAGAAGATACCGATCAAAATCGTTATGTTGAAGGAGCAGAAAAATACATAAAAGATGCTCTTGACTGGTGTACTATTCCTTTTGATGAAGGACCTGACAAAGATGGAGGCTTTGGACCTTATCGACAAAGTGAGCGTAAACATTTGTATAAACAATATGCAGACCAACTTATACATAGCGGACATGCATACTATGCTTTTGACACGACCACGGATCTTGAAAAACACAGAAAAGAGTATGAGGCCAGCGGAAAAACATTTATTTATAATTGGCACAATAGAGAAAAGTTGAGTAACTCTTTGTCATTGTCTTCTAAAGAAGTTAATTCTAAAATCAACTCAGGAGAACCCTATGTAATTAGGTTTAAAGCTCCTAAAGATGAGACCTTACATTTTTTTGATGAGATTCGGGGTGATATACAAATTGATACCAATACTCTTGATGATAAAATATTGTTTAAAAGTGATGGTATGCCCACCTATCATCTGGCCAATGTTGTAGATGACCATTTAATGGAAATTACTCACGTAATTCGGGGCGAAGAATGGTTGCCTTCTCTAGCGCTACACATTCTTTTATATCGTTGCTTAGGTTGGGATTCTCCTAAATTTGCTCATTTGCCGCTTATTCTTAAACCTGTAGGAAAAGGAAAATTAAGTAAACGCGATGGTGATAAAATGGGATTTCCAGTATTTCCATTACAATGGAAAGATCCTAAAACCAATGAAATTTCATCGGGATATAGAGAAGATGGTTATCTACCAGAGGCAGTTATCAATATGCTTGCTTTTCTAGGTTGGAATCCAGGTACAAAACAAGAATTGTTTTTGTTAGAAGAGCTTATCAAAGAATTCGATCTTAAGCGCGTCAACAAAGCCGGTGCTAAATTTGATCCCGAAAAAACAAAATGGTTTCAGCAACAACATTTGCAAAGAACAGATTCCAGCTTTTTAGCAAAACAATTCACGGCTATCCTTTCTGAAAAAAATATATCTACTCAAGCTGATATTGAAACTATAATAGATGTTATAAAAGAAAGAGCTATTTTTATTGGAGATTTATGGGATCTTAGTCATTTCTTCTTTATCGCTCCCAATGAATATGATCCAAAAGCTGTTAAAAAAGCCTGGAAGGAAGATACGCCAACGCTCATGCATGAGTTGATCAGAATACTTAACGATATTACCATTTTTTCAAAAGAGAATGTTTCTAACTCTGTCAAAGGCTGGATAACTGGTAAAGAAATTAGTTTTGGTAAAATAATGATGCCTTTGCGTATAGCTCTAGTGGGATCTCTACAAGGACCCGATTTATTTTTGATTGCCTCAGTAATTGGAAAAAGGGAAACCATACAAAGAATAGAAAACATTATAGAAAAGCTATAGTTTAATAAAAAATTTAAAGTAACTGTCTTTTTGATTCTGTTGTGACTATCTATTTTAAAAAAGTGTAACGTTTTCAGTATACCACATACGTATACTATACGACGCTATAAACTTTTGGGTAATGGGAAAACTAAGAAAAGAGGTTAAAGACATCCTGTACAATATCAAAAATATGGCCGGGAAGTTCTTTCTATCCCCTTTGATACATCAGGCAGTTCAGAAATGTCAACAGCTATGATAACAATTCGTAAATAAGCTTTATTTTTCAGGTTTTTTCAGTACATTTCATTTTATTTAAACACTAACTTTTAAACAAAAAAACAATGGCTCTATATTTAATTCCAGTATTCATTTTTGGTTTTATTATTCTACTATCAGGAATATTTACTGTTAAACAACAAACCGCAGCGATTGTAGAACGCTTTGGTAAGTTTCTTAGCATTAGAAATTCTGGGTTGCATTTTAAAATTCCTGTATTTGATCGAATAGCGGGACGTATCAATTTAAAAATTCAACAACTAGATGTTTTGGTAGAAACCAAAACAAAAGATGATGTATTTGTGCGTCTCAAAATATCTGTTCAATTTCAGGTTATCAAAGAGAAAGTGTATGATGCTTTCTACAAATTAGAAAATCCACATGATCAAATCACCTCTTATGTATTTGATGTAGTTCGTGCAGAAGTTCCTAAAATGAAACTCGATGATGTTTTTGAACGCAAGGACGATATTGCCATTGCAGTAAAACAAGAGCTTAACGAAGCTATGGTGAATTATGGATATGATATCATAAAAACATTAGTTACCGATATAGATCCAGATATGCAGGTAAAAGAAGCAATGAACCGTATTAACGCAGCAGAACGCGAAAAAGTAGCTGCAGAATACGAAGCAGAAGCAGAGCGTATTAAAATTGTTGCAAAAGCTCGAGCCGAAGCAGAAAGCAAAAGATTGCAAGGTCAGGGTATCGCTGATCAACGTAGAGAAATAGCTAGAGGCCTTGAAGAAAGCGTAGACGTCCTAAACAATGTAGGCATCAATTCTCAGGAAGCTTCTGCTCTAATTGTTGTTACTCAACATTATGATACACTTCAATCTATAGGGGAAGAAACAAATACTAATTTAATTTTGTTGCCCAATTCACCACAAGCAGGAAGCGATATGTTAAATAATATGATTGCCTCATTCACAGCTTCAAATCTAATTGGTGAAGAAATGAAAAAACAAAATACCAAAAAAGGTATCAGTGGAAAAAAACCAGGTACTGATCAATAAAATAATTCAAGTTTGAAATTTTAACCCGGTTACATTTTGTGATCGGGTTATTTTCTTACTAAAATCTATTTAAAGCGTTCTAATTAATTTGCATCCCTAGATACAATAAAATTATAAGCTCAATGTTTATAAAGGCATTAAATCGCTTTATACAAAGCTATATTTAATAAGAAAAACTAATAAATATCAATAAAACCATCAAAATATACTATGGTGTAAAAAAATCCTTATCTTTATAAAAATTTATCCCCATGAAAAATTACTTAATTATCTTACTATTTATTTCGGGAAGCATTTTTTCTCAAAATATCAAGACATTAAAAAAACAGGCGGCCAGGGATGCTAAAGCAACTTCACAAGCATCTATCGATAGAAATTTAAGCACCATCTTAAAATATACTCATCCTAAAGTTTACAAAGCATACGGAGAAAAACAACTTATGGCTACTATGAATGATATTTTTAGAACCATGGATGCTCAAAAAATAAAGATCGTTAGCTCTGAAATTGATGAAGTAACCGATGTTAGAAAAGAAAACAGGGAGTATCGTTGTCTAGTTAAAACCACAACAGAGATGGACTTTAGTGGACGATCGGTAATTCTAAAAAGCTCATTATTTGGTTTTTATAACGATAAAAAAGAGCAATGGTACTTTGTAGAATCAAACAAATTACTAGATGATCCGGAAACAAAAAAATTATTTCCACGGTTTAGAACAGATATAGAGATTCCTTTAGACGAGCATATCGCGGATAACTAGAAAAGAAAGAATAAAAATCCCGAAATAACAACTCATGTTCTTCGGGATTTATTATTTATAATGAATATTTTGAAGCCAGTTCCCTAGCTTCGTTTTGTAATAATTCATTCCTATCCTCTAGTGCTTTATTGATAAAATCTTTAGCCAGCCCGTTAGGTTGAATTCCCTTATTATTAAGGATTACACCCAAAGAAATCATAGTAGCAATACGAGTTCCGGCTTTCTTTACAGCAGTTTCAAATAGAGGTTCTAGCTCCTCAATAGATATATTTTTTGCGGCTTCCTTTATCTTATTTTTAAGTATTTCTCTTTTATCATCAGGTAAATTAGTATACTTTTTCCCTGCCCTTTTAATTTCTTCTATTGCGGGTATCTCTTTTTGAGTATTTTGTGGTGTTTTTACAGTGTTTTGTTTTTCCGAAATTGGTTTAACCTTGGCCCAGGTATCACGTAAACCCACTGTTTTATTAAATACCAATGCCTCAGGTTTACTATCTGGATCCACATTGAAATATCCCAGTCTTTGAAACTGAAACTGATCTAACGGTTTCACTTCTTTTAAGCTTGGCTCTACATATCCTGTAATTACCTTTAAAGAATCAGGGTTCAAAAACTCCATAAAATCTTTGTCCTTATGACCATCCGGCGCTTCATCACTAAATAATCGATCGTATATTCTTACTTCTGCAGGAATAGCATGGGCTACTGAAACCCAATGCAACGTACCCTTTACGTTACGCTTAGATTCATCAGTACCACTACCCGACTTACTCTTTGGGTCATATGTACAATGAATCTCTGTTATATTTCCTTCAGCATCTTTTACAGCACGCTCTCCTTTGATAATATATGCATTTTTTAGGCGCACTTCCTTTCCTAAGGTGAGTCTAAAGAATTTTCGCCCGGCTTCTTCCTTAAAATCCTCTTTTTCGATATACAATTCCCTTGAAAAAGGCACCATTCTGGAACCAGCAATTTCATCCTCTGGATTATTTTCTGCTTCTAGCCACTCTTCTTTTCCCTCAGGATAATTCGTGATTATAAGTTTAACAGGGTCTAAAACAGCCATCACTCTTGGCGCTATTTTATTAAGATCTTCTCGTACACAAAACTCCAGTAATGATACATCAATCACATTTTCTCGTTTTGCAACTCCTACCGTCTCTACAAACTTTCTTATAGATGCGGGTGTATATCCTCGTCTTCTCAATGCCGAAATTGTGGGCATTCTTGGATCATCCCAACCTGATACAATTCCTTCTTCGACCAATCTGAGTAATTTACGTTTACTCATAATGGTATAACTTAAATTAAGACGTGCGAATTCTCGTTGCTTCGGACGAATATCATTGCTATAAACCTGATCTAAAAACCAATCATATAATTTTCTGTGTGGCTTAAACTCAAGCGAACATAATGAGTGAGAGATATTTTCTATATAATCACTCTCTCCATGAGTCCAATCATACATGGGATAAATACACCATTCATCCCCCGTTCTATGATGTGTTTTTTTAAGGATTCTATACATTAAAGGATCCCGCATTAACATATTGGGATCTGCCATATCTATTTTCGCTCGTACTACATGTTCTCCTTCATCAAACTCACACTGCTTCATTCTCCTGAAAAGATCCAGGTTTTCGTCAACAGAGCGGTCCCTGTAAGGACTATTAATACCAGGTTCTGTAGTCGTTCCCTTTTGATCTGCAATGGCTTCTGCAGATTGAGAATCTACATAAGCTTTCCCTTCTTTTATCAATTGAACGGTCCAATCATATAATTGTTGAAAGTAATCTGAAGAATAGCACTCCTGATCCCACTTATATCCTAACCAGGCAATATCTTCTTTGATAGCATCTACATACTCTTGTTCTTCTTTTGCTGGATTTGTATCATCAAAGCGTAAATTAACCGGCGCATTATACTTTAGACCCAAACCAAAACTAATGCCAATAGCTTTGGTATGGCCAATGTGTAAATACCCATTAGGTTCTGGTGGAAAACGAAAACGTAAATCATCTCGATTCATTCCATTTTTAAGGTCTTCTTCTATAATGTGCTCTATAAAATTGAGCGATTTTTTATCCTCTGTCATTCTGTATAAAATCTGATACAAAACTACTAAAAATCTAATCTTGCTAAGTAATATAAACTTCTTTTTGTTTCTATTAAAAAAAGGGTTGTTTTCCCGTACATAGATAAAAATAAACTGTTTACCTTTGTCAAAAAATTAGGTGGGATTAATAAAATTAAGGAATATTAAGATTTATGCCTATCATGGGTGCCTGGTTGAAGAAAAAAAAATAGGTTCTGATTATAGGGTAGATTTAAAGGTAAAGGCAGATCTAACATCCTCTGCGGCTACCGATCGTTTGGGAGACACAGTAGATTATGTTCATCTTAACCACATTGTAAAAGAAGAGATGGCAATTCGTTCTAAATTGTTAGAACATGCTGCAGAACGTATTTTAGTTCGTATATTAAACGAAATTCCTATGGTGGAAAAAGTAACAATAGATGTTTCTAAAATTAACCCGCCAATAGGAGGGAATGTTGAAATGGTAACGATTACCAGAAGTAAAAATCGTTAACTTTATACTATTAAATTGCTGATAGTTGTGTTTTAATGTAAAATCATTTGAGAAGTATTCATAAATTTTTTTACATTTGCCAACCAACCAAAAATCGGTGTCGTGGCCGAGTGGCTAGGCAGTGGTCTGCAACACCATCTACAGCGGTTCGAATCCGCTCGACACCTCAAAAAAATCCTGTAACTTATTTACAGGATTTTTTTATTTAAAATTTCTTTCTGGTCTTATTTTTTCAAATCTATCTTGAATCTTTTGTTCTACGGTATCAGGAACTATACCTTTTAATATCAAAAACACACCAAATACCACCATCATAATACTAATTATCCTTTTAATAATGTATGTTCTTTTTGGAGTTAATTTTCTTTTTAGTCGCTTAGCTAACAGCATCTTGAAAACATCTATAAAAAGATACGTGCCTAAGACTACAGCAAAAAAATATGCTATTCTGTTCGTATCCATATCCAATTGTGGACCTATAACGATGATAATACTCAACCAAAAACCAAGGACTCCAATATTAATAAAATTGAGTAAAAATCCTTTTACAAAAAGTTTCAAATAGTTATGCTTATTGATAATTTCGACAGAGGTATCTCTGAGTCTATTATAATTTTTTCGCTCTTGAATAAAAGAAATTATCCCATACGTAGCTAATAAAACTCCTCCAAAAATGAATAATGCAGGATCATCTTTTATTTTTTCGAGAATCTTATTTGTACTAAAATAAGCAATCAAAATAAATACAATGTCTGCCAAAATTACACCTAAATCTACTGCTAGAGCTGCTCTAAAACCTTTTATCGCCGCAGTTTCTAATAGTACGAAAAAAACAGGTCCTATTAGAAATGCTAATAAAAATCCTAAAGGTATAGCAGCCTGGGCATCTTGAAGCATAGAATATTTAAGTGTTTCTTACAAAGTTAAAAAAACTACTTAGTTAACTTCAATAATTTTTCCACCTAAAAGTTTTTGGGTATCCATTTCTCTTGGATTACCGAAAATTCTTATAGTTCCACCTGCATTAGTATTCGCTTTAACATAATTTTTGGCATTTACTTCAGCGGTACCGCCCGCACTTAGTGAAACCTTAGTATCATCTGTTTGAAGATCTTTAGCATAATACTGTCCGCCAGAATTAATGATAACTTCCTGTTCTTTTACCTCACCAAAAAGTTCTACTTCTCCTCCAGTGACCACCTTACTATATAAATAATTTGCATTAATCTTGGCCACAATAGTTGCTCCTTCCTGAGCTCTTATGTCCAGAGATGTCGCTTTAAGAAGATTTTTTACTTTTACTTTAGCACCTTCATTGGCGTCAAGTTTTTTAATTTCAGTGTAATATACTACCACTTTAGTATTATCACCATCCCAAAGGTTATCTAAAGACATTCTAACTTTTAAAAGGTCGTTATTTTGAACAATCTCAACTTCTCTTCTTTTATTGCCAGTGATTTCTACTTTGTTCTCGTTTCCCTGAATTAAAATCACATGAATTTTATCAAATACTTTTAATTCGTTAAAATCACCTACATTCTTTGTAATTTTATCCTGCCCTTGCACGGTAGTTACAATTGCAACTACCAAAAGAAATACTAGCTTTTGCATCTTGTTTTAGTTTTAAAATTAGACTTAAGATTTTTGTGTTTTATTTTAAATATTACTTATTCTATATCCTCTTTACTCCCTAAAAGAGTAAAATCTAAATGTCTTTTAACCAAATCTGCGTTTTTTACTTTTACATAGACTTCATCGCCTAATTGGTATATTTTCTTAGAAGTCTGTCCAATTACTGCATATTCATCCTGATCAAAAATATAATGATCATCACTCATATCTTTAAGACGAATCATTCCTTCGCATTTATTGCTTATAATCTCTACATATATACCCCATTCTGTTACTCCAGAAATTACTCCAAGAAATTGTTCATCTTCATGATCTTTCATAAATTTTATTTGCATAAACTTTATTGAATCTCTCTCTGCGCTAGCTGCAAGATTTTCCATACTACTGCTATGATTACACTTTTCTTCGTACTCTTCTTCTGAAGCAGATTTACCTTTATCCAAATAATGTTGCAACAAACGGTGTGCCATAACATCAGGATATCTTCGTATGGGAGAAGTAAAATGAGAATAATAATCAAACGCCAATCCGTAATGACCAATGTTATGGGTAGTATATTCTGCCTTGCTCATACTACGAATTGCCAGGGTATCCACTAAGTTCTGCTCTTTTTTTCCCTGAACATCCTTCAATAACCCATTAAGCGATTTGGTGGTTGTTTTTCGATCCCTAAGATCCAGCTTATATCCAAATCTACCAATGATGTTTTGTAAAGCTGCTAATTTTTCATCATTAGGTTCATCGTGTACTCTATATATAAATGTTTTTTTAGGATTTTGTTTTCCGATAAATTCTGCAACCTTTTTATTGGCTAGTAGCATGAACTCCTCTATAAGTTTATTGGCATCCTTAGAGGTCTTAAAAAACACTCCTATCGGTTCGTTATTTTCATTTAAACCAAACTTAACCTCTACCTTGTCAAAAGAAATAGCTCCCTGCTGCATTCTCTTGCTGCGCATAATTTTAGCTAATTCATCTAATTTAAGAACTGCATCGGCAATATTTTGATCGGTTTTATAAGCTTTTCCAGTAAGAGAAATCTCTGCAGGAATTAAATTTTCTTTGGTTTCAATAATATGTTGTGCTTCTTCGTATGCAAAACGTGCATCAGAATACGTTGCCGTTCTACCAAACCATTGGTTTTTGATTTCGGTTTTATCGTTCAATTCAAAAACCGCAGAAAAGGTATATTTTTCTTCATTAGGTCTTAGTGAACATGCATTATTTGAAAGAACTTCTGGTAGCATAGGGACTACCCTATCTACCAAATAAACCGAAGTTGCTCTTTCATAAGCTTCATCGTCTAGTATGGTTCCAGGTTTAACATAATGAGATACATCTGCAATATGAATTCCGATTTCATAATTACCATTATCTAATACCTGAAATGATAATGCATCATCAAAGTCTTTGGCGTCTTTTGGATCAATGGTAAACGTTAGAATATCTCTCATATCTCTACGTTTTTTTATCTCAGACTCCTGTATGCTTGTATCTAGAGTATTTGCATATTCTTCAACTTCTTCTGGAAAATCATAAGGTAATCCATACTGAGCCAAAATAGCGTGAATTTCTGTATTATGTTCTCCTGGCTTTCCTAGCACTTTAACTATTTTTCCGAAGGGAGAATCTGCCTTTTCTGGCCAATCTTCTAATCTAACCAATACTTTATCTCCATCCTCGGCTTCGCCAATTTTATTTTTAGGAACAAAGACATCAGTATACATTTTAGGATCCTGCATATTCACAAATGCATAGTTCTTCTGAATCTCTATAACGCCAACAAATTCATTCTTTTTACGAGTAATGATTCTAGTAATTTCCCCTTCACTTTTCCCTCTTCTTTTTCTACGATATACGTATACTTCTACCTCATCACCATGTAATGCTTTATTTAAATTATTATTAGGAATAAAAATATCATCTTCTAAATCTTCAACTATGACATATCCACTTCCCTTTGCAGTAATGTCTAAAATCCCAGAATATGTATTTATGTTGGGTATTATTTTGAATTTTCCCCGTCCTACTTCTTCAATTTGCTTTTTGGCTGCAAGTTGTGATAATTTTTTTATAATCTGGTTTCTACTACTTGCATCGTTTACTCCAAACTTAGATGCAATTTGCTTATAATTAAAGGATTGATTAGGTTCAGATTTTAATATTTTGAGTATTCCTTGGGTGATATTCTCTATTTTTGGAGACTTTTTTATTCTTCTACTCTTTCTTTTCATTAATATCAATTATATTATATCTGATAAAAGTACAGCTTATCTTTCAACATCTATAATTTTAGGTTTAAACTTTTATTAATCATTAAAATGAATAACTGTTCAATTCGTAAAAAATACACAATCTGTAAATCAAGTATTTACATTTAAAAATTCTGAACAAAATTTATAATTTTTCTTAAAATTTACTTAATTTTATTACACTAGATTTTGTATCTACACGTTTATTGTTTTAATTAATATGCTAAAAATTAAAAAAATACATAAAATCATTTTATTCTTCTTCCTGATTTTTCTTTTGGGTATATACTCCTTTACCCTTTACATAAATAATACCATTGATCAAAAAAAAGATACAGTTCACGAATCTGAAATACAAGGTGCTGCTCCAATAGACCGTGAAGCTATACAAATAAATTAGTTTTTTTTAGATTTTGTATCTTTAGGTAATCTATAATTATCTGGCTCATTTAATGAAAGATTTTATCATTATAAAAACATACACTTATCCATACGAATATGCGATATTAAAACTTCTTCTGGATCAGGAAGGGGTCTCTTATTTCTTTGAAAATGAAACAATGATAGGGGTTTTTCCATTTTATTCAAATGCCTTAGGCGGTATTAATCTCAAAGTACATCAAAAAGATAAAACCAAAGTACTAGAAATTATAAATGACCTAAATACAAATTCACATTTAAGAATAGTATAAATTATTTCCTCAAATTATAGTATAGTTTTCAACATATATTAAATATATCATTTTTCTTTTTTGAAATTTAAAATTAATAATGGTGGTTATGATGTAGTGTGGATAGCGGTATAACTTTTTGACATTTTATTTGCTTTTTAAGTTAAACTAAATTTTCACAAACATATGAACAGGATATTAATGTTGTAATACATTGAAGATGTTCTAAAAATAAAATGTAATTAACAGCTGTTGATAGATAATGAACACATTAAAATTTTAATACTTTTACGGAAAAACCGTAGTTCATAACATTTACTTAACACTTAAAAACTTATCCAAAAAAAAGTGAGTTTAAATTTTGATTTGATGTAGATGACATTGTATTCTAATAAAAAACAAAATGAGCAAAAAAACTTTCAGAAACTTAGTAACTATTTGTTGACATTCAATGTTAACAGAGAGACTAGAGTTATTAACACTGACATAACAATAGATTAAATTATTGATTTTTTGGACATTACTTTTTTTAGATTAAAGTATCTTTGTTTAAAGAATAAAAAGAATATAAAAATGAGAATCGCCATAGGTAACGATCATGCAGGAACAGCATATAAGTTCGCAATAATTGAATATTTAAAGTCAGAAGGAATAGAAGTAAGTAACTATGGTACTAATGAAGAAAATAGTGTAGACTATCCTGATTTTGTACATCCAGTAGCGAAAGATGTAGATTCTAAAAATGTTGACTACGGTATTTTAATTTGTGGTAGCGGTAATGGCGTATGTATGACCGCAAATAAATATGAAAATGTGAGAGCGGGACTCTGTTGGACAAAAGAAATCACAGAATTAACAAGACAACATAACGATGCTAATATAATATGTATACCTGCCAGGTTTACCTCCCAACCCCAGGCCATAGAAATGGTTAAGGTTTTTCTTAACACAGCTTTTGAAGGAGGTAGACACCTCAAACGAGTAAATAAAATACCTGCATGCATATAAACTATGGCACATCATCGCGCTCATAATCATTCTCATCAAAAACTCACAGGGCGAAATTTATTATTTTCTATCTTTTTAAATATTGGCATAACAGCGGCTCAAGTAGTAGGTGGGTTGGTGTCTGGTAGCTTATCGTTACTTTCAGATGCACTACATAATTTTAGCGACGTAATTTCTTTGGTTGTAAGTTATTTTGCCAATAGATTGGCAAAAAAGGAAGCGTCAATCAAAAGGACTTTCGGATTTAAAAGAGCCGAAATCATGGCAGCATTTATCAACGCTGCTTCGCTTATGGTTATTGCGATTATTTTAATTTTTGAAGCTATTGAGCGATTGCAAAACCCACAAGCGATAAGTGCTCGTATTGTAATCATGCTCTCTGCTATTGCAATTTTAGGAAATGGATTAAGTGTTTTGTTACTTAGAAAAGATAGCAAGATAAATATGAATATGCGTTCTGCATACTTACACCTCATTACAGACTTAATGGCATCGGTTGCAGTTTTGATTGGTGGTTTATTGATGCGATTTTATGAATTATATTGGGTTGATAGCGTACTCACTTTTGTAATAGCCATTTATCTAATCGTAGTTGGATATGATTTACTAAAAAAATCTTTCAAGGTCTTAATGCTATATACACCAGATACAATCCAGGTGAAAGAAATTGTGCAGCTGGTAAATGCATTGCCTAAGGTAAAAAGCATCCACCATATTCATGTTTGGCAACTTAATGAGGAAGAAACACACTTAGAAGCCCATATTGATTTCAATGGCGATATTAATGTTTCAGAGTTCGGAAAAATACTTCATGAAATAGAAGATATACTTCATGAAAATTTTGGAATTAATCATGTAACATTACAGCCAGAGTTTGGCAAAAAGGACAGCAAAGACATTATTGTACAAGACTAATTAAGTATGGAATTGACCTTTAAAGTTAAGCGTTTTAACGAGCTATCAACATCTGAATTGTATAAAATTTTGCGCTTACGCGCAGCCGTTTTTGTGGTCGAACAAGATTGTGTATATCAAGATATCGATAACAAAGATCAAAGCGCACTACATGTCATAGGCTATAAAGATCGAGAAGTGGTGGCTTATACCAGAATTTTTGATGCCGGCCATTATTTTGAAAAAGCGAGTATTGGTAGGGTAGTAGTATCTCAAAACGAAAGAAAATTTGGTTATGGCCATGATCTTATTAAAGAAAGTATTGCTGCAATAGAAAAACATTTTAATACCAAAAGTATTAAAATATCGGCTCAGACCTATCTAAAAAGGTTTTATGAAACGCATGGATTTACTCAAATAGGAGAGGAATATCTTGAAGACGGCATACCACATATAGGTATGATTCGAGAATAAGTATATGATAATTGAATATTAGTATTAATTACCTTTGACAATAACATTATCAATATGATACCGAGTGGTTGCCCTGGGATCTCCTCCAATATATCGAAAACCTATTCTTATCTGGCCTTCAACACACGATAGCCCTACCGGTCCGGCAGGTACAGTATCACCAAAAGCATTAAATGGACCTCGGGGAAGGTTTGCGTCTAGTTTTACCCAAGTAGCGGTTTTTATGTCACCCGTAAAGTCACTAGCAACAAAAACCTCTAGAATATTCCCGTTATCATAGCCGGTCTGCACATCAAAATCTAGCGTTTCAGCAGTCGAATTATTCAGATCAATTTCTGGAGATAGCAACCAAACTTCATATATAGGTTCTTTTGATCTAAACCCTGTTATTTGTGCATATTGATTTTCTGCAAAACTACCTATTTCATAATCTAATTTACCTCCTGTTGTATTTATATTAATCCATCCGGATTCCTCGAGATCTTTTATTTTTAGTCCGGTAAAATCTTCTTTAAAAAGAATAGTATTTCCTTCTTCAGCAGGGGAACATTCAAGAACTGTAGGATCACATCTGCTTTCAGCGTCAAAAACCAACCCATTAGGATCATTAAGCACAAGATTGAATGCATCTCCACGAAAATTTTTAGTTAATATACCTGTAAAACTTCCTTTTTGATCAGGCAGTGTAAGCCCTTTAAAATCTGAGAAAGTACTAGTGCTTAAAATGGTTGATCTTCCGGTTTCACAACTTTCAAGCATGCGCTCTCCATCAAATTCATCATTGGGTTCAGCAGCAAACGTAAATGCATTGTTATCAAGGACAATATTTTTATTAAATTGAAGGTTATTAATTTTGATATAAAGGTTTAAAAAGCGATCAGTAAAATCTTCCATAATAATTTCAAAAGGTGTAACAGGAAACACTTCGGAAGATCTTGTAATCATATCATTGACAGTAAAAGAAGGAATAGGCTCTACGGTATTTCCGTTCAAAACTCCTAGTGTAGGTACGCCATTTTCTATGCCTGCAGACAACCCGTCTAATTGTACAAATACTTTACGACCAAACTCATAAGAGGTATATAAAGGAGCGTTATCAATTAATAATCGGATTCCTGCAGTTGGATTGATATTACTGTTCTGAAGTATAAGTTCTTTAAAAAAATTACCTCCTTTGTCACTTGAAATCACATAACCAACAATATAGTTGTTAGTATTCTTAAAAGTAGCTTTTGCATTTTCACCCTCTTTTTCTATTTCTTGATTCATAATACCCAGTACAGCCTCTATACCAATAACAGTTCCAATTATTGATGGCTCTTCTATAATAAGAGGGGGTGTCGCAAAATCTTCTTCGGGAGTACAGTTAAGCATGCTTATTGAGATTATAAACACATATAAAACTGTTTTTAAATTTCTAATAGACATATTCTTCGTGTTAATGGTTAAAATCGTATGTAAAAATTGAGGTAATAAGATGTGCCAAAGCCATAATAATATTTCGGTCCGAACACTGGGGTTTCTCGCTGAGACTCTTCTAAGGCACGTCTATAATTAGCATTTCTAGTCTGCTCAAAACCGCCAGTTCTGTATTTTTGGTCAAGGACGTTGTTAATGGAGGCAAAAAAACCAACATAATATTTCTTAATTCTCCAGGATTTACCCCCAATAGCATTAACCAAAATATAATCATCAAAACGTTCTTGTTGTAATAGCGACTTTGCAATGGTTTCATCATAATCATTAAATGGAAGTCCATCTTCGTCTTGGTTAAAATTTGAGGTTCTTGCAAACGGGCTAACACTTATAAACGCATTTGAAAAGTAATTGGTAGTAGCGCCGAACCACCAAAAGTTAGGATCGCGATATTCAAAACCTAATTGAGCTGCATTTTGAGGCCCACCAGAAAGATAATAGCCTTTTAGGGCAGACTTTCCAAAGGATCGTATTCCCTGAAAATCGGTAAAAATTTCGCTAGTACTGGCAAGTGCCAGTTCGGGATTGTTATTATAAGTAAACTGTCCAACAGCAGCAGCACTTTTAAGTTTTATTGTAGGAGTAATTTGATATTCAATACCCAGTTCACCACCAATATGTAATTTATCAACATCGGTTAGAATTTCCTGGACAAAACCAGCACCCGACCCTGAAATTGCCTGAGTAAAAAAGAAAGATATGTTTGAAGCATCCAGGATTTTAGTATAATAACCTGTTATTTTTGCTTTAATTTTTGAAGAACGAAATATGTAACTGGCATCAATAGATTCAATTTTTTCATTTTCCTGGGTGTTACCAATTAATTGAGATACAGATGCATTGCTTTGTCGTGCATTTACAAAAGTATTTCTAATGCTAGGAGCCTTAGTAAAATATGCAGTATTTAAGTCTAAAGAATGATGGCCATGAATCCTTAATCTGGCACCTCCTTTAATTCCGTAATTTTTAAACTCTACAGCCGGGCTTTTTCCTAAAGATTGTTGTCTTGGAAAATATCCGTTTTCGAAAAGACCGTTTCTTTGATAAGAGGCCTGAGAGATATCTCCTGCCAGAAAAAAATTGATTTTTTTATATTTGAATTGAGCTTGTGCATATCCATTAATAGTCGATGCATATATTTCATAATTATAATCATATCGATCTCCTGTTTGCACAATACGGTTAGGGTTTTGTAAATCACTTTGAGCCCTATTCTCTAATGCTTCAGTAGATAAATCAGAAGCCGACAATGCAAACATATCAATATCAAGAAAACCTGACCCACCCAATAAATCTTTTACCTCTGCAAAGTTTTGACTTTTAAGATTCCTGTAGTTGAGCGCTGCATTAATAGTGAAATGTTTATTTAATCTGCTGTTTAGAATCAAGTTGCCTGTAAGCTGAGTATCATCTGTTCGATCTTCATATAAAATATATGTTGCGTTATTTCCTTGCGCGGCGTTTTGTTGGTTAGCTTTTATCAATTGATCCCACTGAAGCTGACCATTATTAATAAGATTTTGTTGTGCTAAGAATGCATTTTGATAATCTATTGCTGTTATATTCGTTTCTTTGAGAAAAGAGCTTGGTAAATTATCAGGATGTACAGGATTTGTATTGGCTCCTCTACCACCCCCTAGATAGATGTTTCCAGAATCAGTAGAAATTAGATCACTACCGCCTGTGTCGATTCTACTATCTGCAATTTTGCCGGTTTGAAAAGCAATGTTGCTGTTAAGGTTGGTGTTTTTATTAATATCCCAATAGTGATTTAGCATTACCACTGGCTCTTCGACACGACGTTCTCTGGAGTTTCTGGTTTTTCCTCCCTGATATCCCCAATTTGGATTATAAGTGCTGCCCATTATATTAAAAACTTCTTCAGTAATAGCAGTTGATCTGCCGCGACGATTTGGGGTATAAAAACCTGTTAGATTTAGGCTGTGATTTTTATTAATTTTCTTTTCTATGGATACGAAAAAGGAATTTGAATCATATCCGGTACCATCAATGAATCCTTCTTCTCCAAATCTACGAGAAGCTGATATCGAAAAAGCCCAACCTTTTGAGTTTACCCCAGAATTATAAGTGGCCATTACTCTACCTTGATAGCTTCGATTAGAAGAAGCATAAGAAATCCTAGCTCCTTTTCTATATTTTGAGGCTCTCATAATGATGTTCGAAGTGCCTAGAAGATCTCCAAAAGCATAATCGTTTTGAGAAATTGCAAAAGAATATTCCTGATTACGCTGCACATCATTTAAACCTCCCCAATTCGCCCATTGTGGCCTTCCGTTACTTAATTTGTTCATCTCGATGCCATTGATTAACACTTTTCCATTTTCATTATTAAGACCTCTTGGGCGAAAAAAAGTAGTACTAAAATCAAACGCGGCCGCATTAAGAAATACATCCCTGCTCGCTTGCAATAGCCAAGACATATTGAAAGCTGCATCATTATCATCATTAAGTTCTACATCAGAAAGACTAATAGTACCTATTTGCTGCTGTACATTTTTAAAATCGTAATCCAGTTCGATATTTTTTAGGTTTAAAGGAAATCCTTCACTAATTGTTACCGGAAAACGCTTTGTGATATATCCTTTTGCTGATACGACAAGAATTTGTTCGCCAATAGGAAGTGTCAAATTTTTGAAATCAAAAACACCAAAAACGTTGGTTGTTGTTGAAATATCAGTTTTCTCCAGAGAAACCAGGGCATCAACAATATTTTCTTGGGTTATAGCGTCTGTAATTCTTCCTTTCAACTCTGCCAATTGTGCAGTACTAATTGAGCTAAAAAACAAGAAAAACAGAAATATGTATTTTAAACCATGAGGTTTTAGAAGCATTTTGAGATTATTTACTTTTCAAAGTGCAATAATAAAAGATGCCAGTTTCATTTTTTGAAACTGGAAAAATTAATCTTTGTGCTCGATTTGGATAGCTGATTTTTTTTCTTTTGGCGAGATAGGGTTGAAGACTATTTTATTTTAAAAAAGTAATGATGATTTTAAAAAACTTATTGATGTTGACGTTAGTGTTTTCTATTCCTCTTTTTTCTCAAGAAAAAAATACATACAAGATCCATACAGTTGCATTTTATAATCTTGAAAATTTATTTGATACGCAAGATGATCCATTAACATTTGATGACGACAGGACACCTAGCGGAAAGGATCATTGGACAGAAGAAGTCTATAGACAAAAGCTAAAAAACATGGCTGAGGTGATTTCTAAAATAGGAACAGACGTTACCCAAAACTCTCCCGTTATTATTGGTGTTTGTGAAATTGAAAACAGAAAGGTGCTGGAAGACCTTGTCAACCAAACCTCACTAATAAAAAGGAAGTATGGGATTATACATTTTGATTCACCGGACAGAAGAGGGATTGATGTGGCATTGTTATATCAAAAGTCGTTATTTAAACCTAAACAAATGAGGAACTACGAATTGATAATCTACGACAGCAATGATAATAGTAAACGTATATATACAAGAGATCAATTGGTAGTGAGTGGTTATCTTGATGGAGATTTAATGCATTTTATTGCAAACCATTGGCCAAGTAGGAGAGGTGGAGAAGCAAGAAGTTTATATAAAAGAGAAAAAGCAGCGAGATTAAACAAAAAAATTATGGATTCTCTTTTTGCAATTGATCCTTATGCAAAGATTATTACTATGGGTGATTTTAATGATACTCCCGATGATCAAAGCATAAAAAAAATACTTCAGGCAAAGTCAAAAAAGAATAACGTTGCACTAAAAGAGTTATACAACCCTATGTACAATGTCGCCAAAAAAGGGATAGGTACCCATGCCTGGCGGGATACTTGGGCAATATTTGATCAAATCATCCTGTCAGAAGCATTTTTGGATACCGATTATACAACCTATAGATATTTTAAGGCAGGGGTATTTAATGAAGATTTTTTAATTACTCAAAAAGGAAAATATAAAGGATATCCCTTTCGTAGTTATGCTAACGGGAGTTACACAGGGGGGTATAGTGATCATTTCCCGGTGTATATGTACTTGATTAAACAAAAAAAGTGACCAAATTTTGGTCACTTTTTTTGTTATCAGTTAACTATAATCCTATAGTAATAGTACCAGAACAAAGTGTATCTGCATACTCTTCAAAAGTTACTCCTTCAGGAAGTGTAATGGTTTCTGACTCGCCACCACCTGAAGTTGTAACGGTTCCATCACCATTATCGCAAATAGAAATAGGAGCACCAAGTAAAGAACAGTCTCTACAGTTTCCACCATCATCATCACTACCACAAGAAGTAAATCCAAGAGCTAAGGCAAATACTGCCACATACATTAATTTTTTCATAATTTGGGGGTTTAAGTTTAAATTTTTACCGCCCCAAATATACGTGAATAACTTACATTAACAAATTTTTATGTTAAAAAAATGTTTTTGGTCGACAATTTATGTTTTTTGTCGAAATATTATTTGACTTCTTCAATGTCGATGGGCTTACCTATGTAAGCTAAATAACTATCTTCTTCAACTTGTGGTATCTGATCACTGTCAGACGATAAGATCGTGATTTTATTATCTGGATCTTTTAAAAATAGAGGGATAATCTCATTATCATCTTGAGTGAGATCAATAAGTGTTTTATAATGCTTATGATTTTTTATTTTTATTTCCTGAATACCAGGATATTTTTCAGCAAGATCCATAAGCTTGTAGTAATCATCTGTACGAGAGAATAGACCTTCTTCTGGGTTGTTTTCAGGATCTTTCATTTCTTCAGAAGTTATTAAGCGATAAGATCCATTCTCTCCAAATTGGTTTCTATATTTATCGATCGCATACCTGTTGATGTCACTATTTCCTGTAAGTGCCATCAAGTACCCTACATCATTTAACTCTATATTGTCTTTAAGCTGATCTCGAAATATATTGCCTTCTATTGCATCTAAACCCAAATCCTTAGCTCTATTAATATGGCTTCTGTTATTATCAACCAAAACAACATGACGGTTATTAGTTTTGAGATAAGCTGCAATCAATCTGGATATTTTGGATGCACCTATGATTAAAATTCCTTCAGATGTTTTGAGAAAAACCCCTACGATCTTGGCAAACATTCTGGCAGTTGTCGCATTAAGCAAGACTGTCCCCAAAACGATCATAAAAACCAGCGGAGTAATATACTCTGCCCCGGGTTCACCTACTTTTGAAAGTTTTAGCCCAAATAGTGATGCTATACCCGCGGCTACAATTCCTCTTGGTCCTACCCAGCTAATAAAAAGCCTTTCATTTGTTTTGAGCCCAGATCCTATAGAACTTAAGAATACACCAATGGGCCTTACCACAAAAACTACGACTCCAAAAAGCAATACAGCCTTCCAGTTAAGAATTAATTTGAGATCTTCGATATTAATATTGGCCGCAAGCAAAATGAAAAGTATAGAAATTAGAAGGACACTTAAAGATTCTTTAAAATACAACAACTCTTCGATATTAGGTAGGTTGGTATTGCCTAAAACCATACCCATAATCACCACAGAAAGTAATCCTGACTCATGAGCAAAAGTGTCTGAAAGCACAAATACAGCCAATACCACTGCCAGCGTAAATACATTCAATAAATAATGAGGGATGACTTTTTTCTTTATCGCTAGTGCCAAAGCATGGGCAAAAGTAAATCCAAAAGTAAATCCGACAAGAATAATTTTGGCAAATTCGATCAGAGCAGTAACTGTAAAGTCTTCACCAACACCAGCTCTAATAAATTCAAAATCCAATACAGCAACCAGTGCCCCAATAGGATCAATAAGGATCCCTTCCCATTTTAGCACCGCAGAAACATCCTTTTTAAGCGGTATATTTCTTAGTATTGGTGTAATTACAGTAGGTCCCGTAACAATTATCAAAGAAGAAAACAAGAAAGAGATAGGCCAACTTAAATCGAAAATGAAATGAGCCGCCAAACCTGCTCCAAAAAATGTTACGACAACCCCTACAGTTATTAATTTTACAATAACAGGCCCTACATTGAGTATTTCACTTTTTTTAAGCGTAAGTCCTCCTTCAAAAAGTATAATACCAATAGCCAAAGACACAAAATAGAATAGGCTTTCTCCCGGAAAAAGTCCATTAGCGCCATCCCAAATAGGTTCTATTAACTTTTTACCATCTTCAGTCAATAAAGTTGCAACAGGCCCTACTAAAAGCCCAATTAATATGAGTGGTAGAATTGCAGGAATTTTAAATTTCCAGGCTACCCACTGTGCTAATATTCCTAATATAATAATTCCTGCGAGTTCTATCATGTATTGTGCTTAATCTTGTTTTTTGAAGAAAGATCGTAATTTTTTTCAAACATAAGAGAAATAAAGACAATTTTATAATTTGAAAAATTAAGTTTATATTCTACCCTTGTAATATGTAATAAAATAGAGTTCTTGGGCGATTCACTACATCATAAATTTAGTACGATTCTAATTGGAGTTGCTTTTTCACCTAATCTAAAAAACAATATTTTTGAGGCGATGCGCATGGTAGATTTTTTTGATTGCAAGCTTATTATTGTGCATGTTGGAGAGAAAACAAAAGAAAAAGAAGCCACCATCAAAGAATTGATTTCGGGATTTGCCGAAGATGACGACGAAAAGGTAAAAATTATCTGGAGACAAGGGAGTCCTGTTCGGGTAATTATTGAGATTGCTAAAGAAAAAAAAGCAGATCTTATTATGCTGGGCGCAATACCGCGGGAAGATTTTCTTAAATTTTATATAGGGTCTATAGCCAGAAAAATTACCCGAAGAGCACATTGTTCTGTATTGTTGTTAATAAAACCTTCAGAAGACTTAAGACCATGTAACCACATTGTTGTGAATGGCTTAAAAGATGAAAAGACTAAACAAACGATTCTTCATTCTTTTGAGGTAGCACAAAATCTGGGTGCTCAAAAATTAACGATTGTTGAAGAAATCTCGCATCAAGAAGTAAAAGTCGTGGTAGAAGATGACCAATCACTGCTTAAGGATACGTTAATTAAAGAACAACTTTCCAAGAAAGAAGATCAAAGGGTATATGATATCGTAAACAATGTTTCTGAAGATCTTAAAAAAGGAATTTTAATCAAAACACAATCTATTTTTGGAAGAAGAGGATATTCGATAGGTCATTATGCCAAGGTAGTAGCGGCAGATTTGTTAATAATGAACGCACCAAAAAAAACGACTTTTTTAGACCGCATATTCGTTCATGATCTAGAACATATTTTATCAGAATTACCAACAGATGTTCTAATAATGAGATAGATGGAAGAGACAAGAAACAGTACATCTGGCTTTGTAACAAAATTACCAAAAAATATATTTTCAGGCTTTGTAGTTTCCCTGATTGCCTTACCGTTAGGTCTTGGCTTGGCCATGGCATCAGAGGCACCACCGATATCTGGAGTAATTGCAGCAATTGTTGGAGGAATAATAGTGTCAGTTTTTGGAGGATCGAACGTTACCATTACCGGGCCAGGAAATGGGTTAGTGGTAGTCTTATTAGGGGCCATTACTACACTTGCCAATGGCGATTTATATCAAGGCTATATAGCCACACTAGCTGCAATTATATGTTCTGGTGCACTCATGATTATTATTGGACAGCTACGCCTTGGAATTTTAAGTGACTTTTTTCCTTCTTCAGCGATTCAGGGAATGCTCGCCGCAATAGGGATTAGTATTTTTGCAAAACAATTTCATGTGATGCTTGCCAATAATAGTATTCAAGGAGATACAATTTCGTTATTAACCGATATTCCTGCCAGTATTTTAATGCTATTCAAGCCAGAGTTTAACAATCTAGTGATTGCTGCTATCGTGGGAATGTGTAGTTTCCTGATCATGTTTTTTTATGGCAAGATCAGGAACAAATACTTTCGACTTGTTCCTGCGCCTATGTGGATTGTCCTTATTGCCGTTGGCTTAAGTTATTATTATGAGCTTTTTTCTAGTGAAGCCTATCCTATAGAATCGTCACTTTTGGTACAAATACCAAACAAAGTGTTTTCCAGTTTTCCCACTCCTGATTTTTCTAATGTGCTTACTGCTCAATTTATGGGGGTCGTATTTGTAATAACGTTGATTTCTAGTATAGAATCTTTATTGAGTACTAAAGCAGTTGATAAACTTGATCCTTTAAAAAGAAGATCAAATGTAAATAAAGACCTAACTGCTCTAGGAATAGCATCTATTGCAAGTGGTTTTTTAGGAGGACTTAATGTAGTAACTGTAATCGCGCGAAGCTCTGTAAATGTTAATAATGGAGGCATAAACAGATCTTCAAACTTTTTTCACGCCATATTTTTAATGCTGTTCGTAGTTCTATTTCAAGATCAGTTAAGAAGAATTCCACTTACAGCTTTAGCAGCAATTTTGGTATACACAGGATATAAGCTGGCTGCACCCAGAAATTTAAAAGATGTAGCAAAAATAGGAAAAGAACAACTTTTAATTTTCTTCGCCACAGTAATTGCAACCATTACCACAAACTTGATCACCGGGATAGTAATAGGAATTTTAATTACCATTATTATTCACTTTTTGATTAATAAGAATATCATGTTTTTTGCTCGAAATCTTTTTAAACCCAATATTCTTATGTTTAAAGAAGAAGTGAATGAAACGTATTTTGTAAGCGTAAAGAATTTTTCAACCTTTCTTAATTATTTTCGATTAAAACGAAAATTAGATACGATACCAGAAAATCAGGACGCAGTGATAGACTTTTCTCTTTGCAACTTTGTAGATTATACGGTTCAGGAAAGTTTATTAGGTTACCAGGAGACTTTTAAACGAAAAGGGGGCTCTTTTGAGATCACCGGGTTGGACATTCATGGGTCATCTTCAGAACATCCTCTGGCCGTAAGAAGTTTACTACCATTCTCAAAAAAAATCGAAATAGGGTCAAAATCAAATCTTACCAAAAGACAAAAAGACTTGCAGACAATAGCAAGCGACTTTTCATGGCGCTATGAAGCCAAAAAGAACGAGGATATTGTAACATTAAATGACTTCTTATTCTTTAAAATAAAGAAGGTTAACTATACAAACAACGCCATCTTTGATCCCAAAGCTGTATTTAAAATTTCGGATGTTGAGTTTTCTGAAGGAGAATTTATAGCAAGAACATCGGTTAGAACAACCGTTCTAACTATAAAGTTGAAAGAAGAAATTCCTAAATTTACATTAGACAAAGAGGGACTATTGGAATTTGTATATAAATTAGCCGGATTTAAGGATATCGATATTCCTGGTCATCCCGATTTTTCTAGACGATTTTTTCTCATAGGTGAAAACCCAGAAATAATACGATCATTTTTTACTGATGAATTGGTGTTATTTTTTGAAAGTAATCCTTATTATCATGTAGAGTCTAATGGTAGAACATTGTTACTAATGCATAAAGAACGTTTGGCAAGTATTAAAGAAATCAAAGCTCTATTGGATTACGGAACTCGCCTGGAAAGCATAATATCAAGCACGAAACATGGTGAAATAGTGTTAAAAAGTCCAAAAATTAAATCTTAATACCTGCCTTTTTTTCTATTTTGCAAAGATTTTTAGAAGATTATGAAATAAGCCATAGCAAGTAGGTGAAGATAAGCCTAAGAGATTATCGCTGTTCCGATAGCTATCAGAGCCCTCTGACTTCTGAAAACAATAAATTTTAACAGATGAATTTATATCCCATAAAAGCGGGAAATTTTAAACTTGATGGAGGCGCCATGTTTGGTGTAGTCCCAAAAGTTTTGTGGAATAAAACAAACCCTGCAGATCAAAACAACCTCATTGATATTGCTGCTCGATGTTTATTAGTTGAAGACGGCAACAAGCTTATTCTTATTGATGCTGGAATGGGAAATAAACAATCAGAAAAATTTTTTAGTTATTATTCTCTATGGGGTAATGATAGTTTAGACAAATCATTGCAGGAAAAGGGGTTTCACAGAAACGATATAACCGATGTATTTATAACACATCTACATTTTGATCATTGTGGCGGTGTTGTGCAATGGAATAATGATAGAACCGGTTACGAATTGGCGTTTAAAAACGCAAAGATTTGGAGTAATGAACAGCATTGGCAATGGGCAATAGAACCCAATGCCAGAGAAAAAGCTTCATTTCTAAAAGAAAATATTGTACCTATTCAGGAAAGTGGGCAGCTACATTTTGTTTCCAGAGACGACAATACGTTTCAAAAAGAATCAGATTTGGGTTTTGGTGTGCTATTTGTTAATGGTCATACCGAGAAACAAATGATTCCGCATATCGAATATAAAGGTAAAACCGTAGTTTTTATGGCAGACTTATTACCTACCGTAGGCCATATACCTTTACCTTATGTAATGGGTTATGACACAAGACCATTATTAACATTAGATGAAAAGAAATTGTTTCTTGAAAATGCAGCTAATCAAGGATGGTATTTGTTTTTAGAGCATGATGCTCATAATGAAATAATAACCGTAAAACATACAGAAAAAGGTGTACGACTTAAAGAAGTCTTCACTTGTGATGAAGTATTCAATTAATATATAATATGAAGATGACCCGATTAAATAAAATTTGTATTGCCGCTGTATCAATAGTTTTGGTGGGATGTGGTACCCCTGCCATAATCTCAACTCCTATTGAGAATATTGACAATATTCCACTTAAAATTAATCCACTTACAGAAAACCAGTTAAAAGAGTGGACTTTTTATGATTTAGTTTCTGACACTATACCAGGGATGAGTGTTGAAAAAGCTTATAATGAGATTATTAAAAACAGAAAAGGCCAGACTATAATTGTAGGAGTAATTGATAGTGGTGTAGACATAGAACATGAAGATCTGGATGATGTTATTTGGACTAACAGCGACGAGATTAAAGGAAATGGTAAGGATGATGATGATAATGGGTATATAGATGATATTTATGGTTGGAATTTTCTTGGAGATGCAGAGAACGAAAATTTAGAATATGTTCGTATAATGAAAAAACTGAAACCTAAATATGACGGCAAATATTTAGCGTCTATCCCGGAAGAAGATCGAGACGAATACCAAAAATATATCGAAGCTAAAGCAGAGTTTGAAAAAGAATATCAAGAGGCGTTTTCAAATAAACAACAATATGAACAAATATTAGTACAAGCGAAAGCTTCTCACGAGTCAATAACAAAAGCCTTAGACAAAGAAGATTATTCACAAGAAGAACTATTAAAACTTGATCCGGAAAACAAGGAAATAGAGTATCATATGGCGTTTCTTTCTCAAATGTTTAGCTTTCTAGATCCGGGAGATACTATTCCAGATTTTATAAAAAATCTTGAAGAAGGTATTGAACATTTTACCGAGCAACTGGATTATAACTTAAATGTAGAACTAGACGGAAGAAAAGTAGTAGGAGATAATGTCGATGATATTACCGACACCAGATATGGTGATAATAATGTGATGGGACCAGACCCACAAAAAGAAGGAATTAAACACGGAACTCACGTTGCAGGAATCATAGCTGCAGAAAGAAATAATAGCATTGGGATGAATGGTGTTGCTCGAAATGTACAAATAATGGCAATACGAGCTGTTCCTAATGGTGATGAATACGATAAGGATATCGCACTTGCTATACGATATGCTGTCGATAATGGCGCCAAAATAATAAATACAAGTTTTGGTAAATATTTTAGCACTCATCCAGAATGGGTGAGAGAAGCGATTACTTATGCGGCATCAAAAGATGTACTTATTGTCAATGCAGCAGGAAATGAAGCCGAGGACCTAGATCAAAAGGCAGTATATCCAAATGATCAAATTGACAACACTTCAGAGGTTGCAGATAATTTTATTACTGTTGGAGCTTTAAATTATGAGTATGGATCTGACCTTGTCGCTGATTTTTCGAACATTGGTAAAAGTAATGTAGATGTATTTGCTCCTGGAGTTAAAATCTGGGCTACAACACCTAATAATTCTTATGAGTATTTACAGGGAACCTCGATGGCTGCCCCTGCTGTGTCTGGAGTAGCCGCCTTAATAAGATCCTTTTATCCTAAACTGAAGGCTTCACAGGTTAAAAAGATTCTAATGGATAGCGGCTTGAGCACAAAAACAAAGGTTACAGTTGGTGATGATGCTACAAATGTGAAAAGCTTTTCAGAATTATCTAAATCAGGTAGAATGGTGAACCTTTATAATGCTCTTATCATGGCAGATAAGATGTCTAAATAATATTACATTATGATTAAAAAAATTGCTTTAGTTTTCTCTTTTGTTGTGAGCAGTGTTACCGCTCAGAATAACACCTCTTATTGGCAGCAACATGTAGATTATACAATGAATGTTGACATGAATGTTGACAATTTTCAATACGAAGGTGTACAAGAATTGATTTATACGAATAATTCTCCGGATACTTTAAATCAAGTATTTTATCATTTATATTTCAATGCATTTCAACCCGGTAGCGAGATGGATGTTCGTTCTAGAAACCTTCCCGATCCAGACCCCAGAGTTAAAGACAGAATAAATAAACTGTCACCTCAAGAGATAGGCTTTATAAAAGTTTCTTCGTTGTCGCAGAACAAAAAACCCGTTACCTATAAAGTAGCAGGAACGGTTTTAGAGGTTACATTAGATAAACCGATTCTTCCAGGTGAAAAAGTGACTTTTTCAATGCAGTTTTTTGGGCAAGTACCAAAACAAATACGTCGTTCTGGTCGTAACAATAAAGAGGGAGTTGCTTTATCAATGACCCAGTGGTATCCAAAAATGGCAGAGTATGATTTTGAAGGTTGGCATGCTCATCCGTATATAGCAAGAGAGTTTCATGGAGTTTGGGGAAATTTTGATGTAACTATTAATATTGATAAAAATTATGTTTTAGGAGGTACAGGCTATTTACAAAACCCAAAAGAAATAGGCCATGGGTATGAGTCACCGGGAACTAAAGTAAAAAAGAAAACAGAAAAGTTATCATGGCACTTTAAAGCGCCAAATGTTCATGATTTTGCATGGGTGGCCGATCCAGAATTTTTACATGATATGGTAAAAGTGCCTAATGGGCCGACACTTCATTTTCTATATAAAAACAATGCCGAAATTATAGATAATTGGAAAGATTTACAGCCAAAATCTGTTGAATTGATGCAGTATTTTAGCGAAAAGATTGGAACGTATCCGTACACTCAATACTCAATTATTCAAGGTGGCGATGGTGGTATGGAGTATGCGATGTGTACGTTAATTACAGGTGAACGTAGTTTTGAAAGTCTGGTTGGGGTGACAGCTCATGAGATGGCCCATTCCTGGTTTCAGCATGTTCTCGCCACCAACGAGTCTAAACATGAGTGGATGGATGAAGGGTTTACAAGTTATATTTCTACGTTGGCTATGAATGAAGTCATGAAACAAAACAACCCCAATTCCTTAAAAGGATCATACAAAAGTTACTTTCAATTGGCAATTTCGGGAGTAGAACAACCGCAAACCACGCAGGCAGATCGTTATGCTCATAACGCTGCGTATGGGGCCTCAGCGTATTCTAAAGGGGCAGTCTTTTTGTCTCAACTAGGATATGTAATCGGTGAAGATAACCTCGCAAAGACGATAAGAAGATATTATGATGAATGGAAATTTAAACATCCAACACCCAATGATTTTAAGAGAGTAGCAGAGAAGGTATCAGGAATTCAGTTAGACTGGTACTTAACAGATTGGACTCAAACTACTAATTGGATAGATTATGGTATCAAAGAGGTTGAAGAAGTAAATAGCAAAACTAAAATTACTCTAGAACGTCTAGGGCCCATGCCTATGCCCATAGATCTTTATGTCGAGTATCAGGATGGAACTATAGAGTCTTTTTATGCACCGTTACGAATGATGCGTGGGGAGAAAGACAATCCCATTCCCTCTATAAATAGAACGGTTTTATTAGATTGGCCATGGACCAACCCCACATATTCTGTAGAGATCCCCAAGCCAATTTCTGAAGTTAAAGCGGTAGCTATTGATATCACTCGCACTATGGCCGATGTAAATCCAAGTAATAACAACTACCCTAATTAGAAGGTATGTAATAGAAGCAATAAATTTTCTAGGTTGACGAAAAAAAATGTTTATCTGTCATATTGAGCGTAAACGAAATGTGACGTTTAAATACATTGTATTTTAATAGGCGCTACTCTATATGCTCTAATATGAACCTTATCACTACATTTATGGCCAATGAAGGCGACATTTAACAAAAAAGAAAGACTTAAAAGTAAAAAAGAGATTGAGCTACTTTTTTCTGAAGGAAAGTCTATTTCTAAATATCCCATTAGGCTTGTTTATAAGAAAACCTGTTTTGAAGATGGCACCAACATTAAGGCTGCTGTATCAGTAAGTAAACGTCATTTTAAAAATGCAGTTGATCGTAATCGTATAAAACGTTTATTGCGTGAAAGTTATAGAAAAAATAAGTATATTGTACCCAACACTACTCATCAATTCGCTTTTATGTTTTTATATTCTGGTAAAGAAATACCAGAATATAAATTAATAGAATCTAGAATAAAAGGAATATTACAAAAATTTGTTGAACAAGAGATAGCATCAATATAGTTTCTAAACTTAGTATTTGATTGTGATTATAAAAATATATCTATGAAAAAGAGAATAATCTACCCCGCCATTGTCGTAGTTATTTTTTTAACTACAGTAAGTTTTAAATCAGATTTTTTTGAAATCGCCAAACAGATAGAGATTTTCACTACGATGTTTAAAGAATTAAACATGAACTATGTAGATGAAACCAATCCTGCCGAGCTAATGGATACTGCCATTAAAGCTATGTTAGATGATCTTGATCCTTACACCAAATATTGGAATGAGCAGGACGTTGAGGCCTCAAAAATCAGGAATGCAGGAGAGTATACAGGTATCGGTGCGACGGTTAAAACCATAAAAGATAAAATTATTGTTATTGAACCTTATAAAGATTATCCGGCAGATAAAGCGGGTCTTAAAGCGGGTGATGAAATCATTCAGATTGGAGATATTAAAGTTGCCGATTTTAAAGAGGATGCAGGAGAACTTCTTAAAGGGGCAAGTGGAACCAAAGTGAACATCACCTATAAAAGACAAGGAGAAACCAAAACTACGGTCCTCAACAGAGAAGAGATAGAGGTGAATGCTGTTCCTTTTTATACGATTTTAGATGACAATACAGGATATATTGTTTTATCAAAGTTTAACAATAAAGCTTCGAGCGAAACGATTGATGCTTTAAAAGACTTAAAAGCCAAAGGAGCCGAAAAAATTATTTTGGATCTAAGAGGAAATCCAGGAGGACTACTAAGCGAAGCGATCAATGTCACCAACATTTTTGTTCCCAAAGGAGAATTAATCACAACGACCAAGTCTGTAGTAAAAAAGTATAATAAAGAATATTTCACAAAAAAGGATCCCGTAGACACTCAAATACCTCTTGTTGTACTAGTAAATGGTAGAAGTGCTTCTGCTAGCGAAATTGTAGCTGGGGGTATTCAGGATTTGGATAGAGGAGTCATCATTGGTGCTAGAAGTTTTGGAAAAGGATTGGTACAACGACCCAAAAAACTTACTTACGGCACACAATTGAAAATTACAATTTCCAGGTATTATACTCCAAGCGGTAGATGTATACAGTCATTAGATTATTGGCACCGTGATAAAAATAACAATGCGGTTCGTATAGATGAAAAAGACTTTAAAGCCTTCAAAACCAAAAATGGAAGAACAGTATATGATGGTGGTGGAATAGAACCTGATATTGAGATGGAAACTTCAAAGTATAGCGACATTACCACAGCACTGCTTAAATCTGATGCTATTTTTAGTTATGCTACAAAATATTACTATGCTCATCAATTAAAAGATGCGGGAGATTTTACCTTTACTAATAATGATTACGAAGACTTTAAAAAGTTTGTAAAACAAAGTGATTTCGATTTTGAAACGGATACAGAGAGAGCTTTTAGAAAATCCCTGCTCACGGCTAAAAGAGAAAAGCTAGATGGAGCAATCGCCTCGAGTTATGATGCACTCCTTGCTGCTATAAAGGCATCTAAAGAAAAAGCACTAGATACCCATAAAAATGAAATCGTGAATTTGCTTACCGATGAGATTATAAAGCGCTATTTTTATAGAGAGGGATTGTATAACTACTATGTAGAACATAATCCTGAAGTTGCCAAAAGCAAAGAAATATTAAATAACGAGAAGAAATATCAGGAGATTTTGAAGTAGATATGCTTCATACATAGCGAGAAATACCTCTTAATATCTTAAAATAACCCTCTCATCGAGAAGGAAACTGAACGTATTGGTTAATGCGAGCTCGGTATGACCGAAATTTGAAATTGTTGAACTTCCTCTTCAGGATAGGATTAAGGTTAGAGGTTTCATCTAAGAGTCCCATCATCCTAACCTTCACCTTAAAGGAGAAGGAACTATCAGGATTCGTAAAAAAACGGATTCTCAATAAATTTTAAATCGAACATACACTTTTTAACTTCTTAAGATTTAATTTTTTTGTTCTTCTGTAAAAGTAGCTTGAGCTACTCTAAATCTTTTTTAAAATAATTAAGTTCAATGCGTGCATAATGTTCATTTAACTCTAAAAATTACTATTAAAGGGATAAAAACACCACTAGAACTCTCCAAATCATATCTACCACACTTTTATATGACCACAATATTCTAATATCTTATATAAAAATAGCCCATTAGAAGTTAAAATATGCAACAATACGAGTCTGAGCGAGGCTATTTTAAAAAGATTTTTGATGAGAATACTTGTAGAAGGGTTTCAGGATTAAAAAAAGCACGACTGTATGCTTGTCAAAGCCCATAAATCCTGTCCCTAAGCCAATTATAAAACATTTTATGGGTTATTGCGTTTTATACACTGTACAAACGTATAAATGTTGTATCATGAAAACTTTAAAAAAGTGGTTCGTAGTAATACTGCTTGTGATAGCGGTAGTTGCTTGCGGTGACAAGAAAAAAGAAGAGAAAAAGACTACGGTTGCAAAAAAAGCAACCGCCACTACTGTAAAAAAGACTCAAAAAAAGGTAGCAACCAAAAAGCTATCAAAAAAGGAGCTCAGACAATTAAAAAGAGCGCAAAAAAAGCGTGAGCGCGAAGCAAAAAGAAAAAAGCGAGAGCTTGAAAATAAGAAATGACAATAAACAAAAAGGGCCGAATCAATTCGGCCCTTTACTTTTATTAAAAATAGATGTAACATCAATTGATCTCCCTTAGAGTAGCCAAAAGGGTTGACGTAACAGAAATATTAGTTTTTAAGGATTTTTTCTGTCTTTCTAAACGCTCCTTTTGCATCAGAGGTGCGAACTATATAAAACCCATTAGGAAAACGACTCATATCTACAGATAATTTAGATTGTCCAACATTTAATCGAATCGTTTGATGATAAACCGTTTTACCCATAACATCAGTAATTACAACATCAACATCACTTTTTGAAAGTAGATTAAAGTCTAGAAATAAATCTCCTACAACCGGGTTTGGAGAAATGGAAACTTTTACCGCTTCTAATCCAAAACCTTCCTCCATTAACTCACTTTCAAAAGCAGTAGGGTTTTTTGCAGGCATAACAGCTTGCTTGGCAAAAACATTTTCTCCGTTTTCCAGGCAAACAATAGCATCCAAGTCAAAACCATCGGCAAACCAGGGAAAGATATTTCTATCGCTTGTGTCTACTACTTTGATATATTTTGCAGAACTCAAATTACCAATTGCCAAATCAAATTCTCCATCCTGGCATGTAGTTCCCAAAGAAACAAACTCAATTCCGTCTTGTGATGCAAAGACTTCAGCAGTTTCTGGAAAATACTGACAAGGGATATTACCAAAGAACCCAGTAGATTCAAATACAGCAAATTCGTTGGTGTCTTTATTATCAAAAATCTCGTTATTCAGCTCTACAGTAATTGATCCACCAAAACCTAAACTTACAAAATCAAAGTATTTTCTTTCATTTGGAGCTCCTAAGGCACGCTCTGGATTACTCCTAAGCCTTGAGATTTTTCTTCCGTCCTTTCTTTTTCCTTGTTCAAAAGATACTACAGATCCACCAACACATTGATTATCTACAAAAGGTTGTTCTAATAAAAATCGTGCAGAAACCGGGAAGTGATCAGAAGTTGTAAATGCATAATCGGCATCGTATACCTCATAATGTACCGTTACAGAATTTTCAATATAGGCTTCATCAAGCTCATTGGTAATGGCAATGTGATCGATCATATTTTCTCTGAAAACAAAAGAACGTAACCCTGCTTCACTTAAGGCCGAAGAAACAATGGTATAATTAGCGGTGTCATCTACATATTCCTGAAAACTAGAAATAGTAGAAGGAATATCGGCTACGGTTTCATCTACATCGTCATTATAATCTCCTAACAGAATAACTTTATTATTGGCAAAATTAGCATCTAAAGAATCTTTTAGTACCTCAACATCATATTTTCGCATATCGTATCGATTTTGAGGATCATTACTGCTATTTGCCCGTGCGTGCAACGCGATTAAATCAATTCGTTCTGTTACACCATTAATAGTAACATCTGCTGTCATTAAGAAAGGTAATCTACCACTGGCAAAGAAACGAGAGGTTGTGCTTGGATAGTTTACGAGAGCAGAATCATCGCCACCGTTATAAAGAGGATGAATTGAGGTAAACATAGCCCTGGTGTTGACTACAGAAACGGTTTCAGTATTATAAATAAACCCTAATTTTTGAAAAGGAGGTGTACCCCCTGGATTTGAAAAGGCATCAGACAAGATATAATCGTATCCTGGTAATTGTGCTACCAGCTCGGCAAATAAAGCGTCATCAGCTATTTCTTCAACTGCATATACATCGGCATTTAATCGTTGAAGAACTGTTGCTGTACTATCCCTTTGAATAGTATCAGACATTGGATTTTGACCCACAGGAGAGTTGTTTTCATCTCCAAACCATTCGATGTTCCAGGCTACGGCATCAAAAGTATCTTCTTTTGGAATGCCGATAGTATCACCAGGAGGAATAAATTCTAATGCACAAGGGATATCACTAAACGCTCTGGGTAATAGTTGAAAAAACTCTCTAAAACGTCCTACTACTCCCGTTATTTCAGGGCAAGTAACAGGTTGTACTTTCCCCACGATAGATTCTACATCATTATCGATTCGTAATTCTCCTGTTCCGCTTGCATCTGTAAGGGTAAAATTAGAGTTTCCGAATAAAAGATCCCCCGGATTTGGGAAGGTAGTGTTCAAAACACGTACCAATTCACCTGGGTGATTAGCGATTTCAGAAAGTGTAATTTCTTGAGGAATAATAGGGTTTTGAGGAAGTCCGTTATTTACAACCTCAACAATACCGCTAATTTGAATCTGATCATTAAAAGCCGCTCGAACTCCTGTTAAGGTAATAGAATCTCCTACTTTTAAAGTAGCATTAGCTTGTACTTGTTCATCAAACACAGCGATACCACCTGTTGCATCCTGAATAAACGCGGGACCGTTAAAACTATCAGTAACAGTAAGTACACCCGCTATGGTTACAGGCGTGCCCTCTGCTGTTGCTCTAGCTTCAGCAATAGTAATGGGTTCACCAGGAACTACAATGATACCATCATTACTGATCCCGGGAGTAGGGGCTTTGGCAACATAGGACACTGTATTACGAGCACCTCCTAGACCATTGGGAACCCGTTGTAAAGATTCTGCATCTTTATTTCCGTTTTCATCTTCGTTTACTTGCGGTTGATCTGCATTTAGCAGGACTAATAATTCTGCATCATCAGCATCATTGGTGTCATATACAATAGCATCAATGATGTTTTCAGTTACAACTGCTGTACCGTTAGGGAAGGTAGTGGCATCACCAAAATAAAGCACTACGGCATCTGCTCCATTTTGAAAAGAATTTCCCGGTACGACAAGATCAACATTAGTAACATCGGCATTACCGATGACAAAGTATCCTTCGGCATCGGTTGAAAAGCCATCGAGATCTATGGCATTATAGCTAGTATTGTTATTTCCATTATAATTTACCAGAACAAACCCATCAAGAGAAGTGTTTCCGGCTCCACCATCATATAATTCTACGAATTCCAGGGCGTCAGAACCTTGAGTATCGGCATCAATTTCGTTAATAAGTATGGTAGTATCAGGACTACCACCATCATCAATTACAACATTTTCTCTATTTGGGGTATTTACGGCTTCACCAGCTTCTGCTTCTACAACAGGAAAACTAGGCAATCCGCTTCCGTCAAAATCATTTCTTGTCCAATCGGTGGCAACATCGGTATCTTTTCCGTTAGGAAATCTTGAAGCTCCTCCCACAGTAAATGATATGCCATCAAAAGACTGTAATAAGGTGACAGTTGCGTAGTTAAAATCTGCAACACCTCCGTCATTAACACCAATATCATCCATACGTTCTTCCCAGGGAGTGCTATCAAAAACACCATCATCGTCGGTATCCAGGTCTTGATTTAAGCTTCCGGTAAAGTTTTTCACTAAAAGCAGGGCTACAGTTCCATTTTCAAAGGTGTTACTACCAAAATCAGTAGTAAAATATCCATTTTCATCTGTAATACCTAATTGTATAACTTCGTCGATAGTACCGGCAGCATTGCTATCCCCATCAATTTCTAATAACCAATATTCACTTAGATCAGTTTCTGCTCCAGCTAATATTTCTACAAATTCATCGGTATCTGATCCGGTATGATTAAATACAAATTCATTGATTACCGGTTGTATGACAACGGTTCCAAAGGTTTGATTTGTATTTACGACGCCGTATGTATTTGTGAGGACGGTTTCCCATGTAAAATCTGAAGCTACTGTTCCTGCTCCTGATAATTGTAAAGAAGCACCAGCAGGAGTACTACTGGATTCAGACACACCGATATCTGTACTAGTCTGTCCAGACGCGGGACCATTGGTCGCAGTAATAACCCCTTCATAACTTAAGAATTGAACAACCGTATTGTTATTATCAATCAATGCAATCCCATCGGGAGCCCCATTTTGAAGCCCGTTGACCGGTAGTATTTCTACCAAGGTTCCAAATCCATTTTGCTGATCAGGGAGTGTTCCAGAAATAGGAATTGTATTGTAAACCGTTCCGTTTGATCCATTATACAAAACAATACTCCAATTGGTAAGGTCTGTTCCTGCCGCTCCAGCGATTTCGACAGCTTCATCTACGTCTGTACCTGCATTATCATAATGTATTTCATTGATAAATACAGACTGTGTAAATCCATTCTGAGTTCCTATAAAATATAGAATAGTGAATGGAATTAAAAGTAATTTTAATTTCATGATGATTAATTTGTTTGTGTGATTTTTTGCGTAGCGCAAGGTATAGCATTATAACGATTTTAACACTCTGGCAGTGTTAAAAAAACATCAACAAATTAACAATTCTTTTATAGCCCTTTATTAATCAAACATTTGAAAGATAGGCTATTAGAAAGATAAAAATAAGTTTAATTAACATAAAAGGTAAAGTAGGGTAAAAAGACCCATCTAGATTGGGATTATCAACTCTTTTATACTGATTACCAGTTTTTTAAATTTGTTTAGGAGATTCTTATCAAATATTTTGACCACTTTAGGACTTCAAAAAAATTATAGTAACTATAATCATAAATCAAAATGAAAAAAGGGGGAAATTTCATGAGAGTTATGTGGGGTGCAGTGTTTATTGTATGTGTTGTATCCTGCGAACAACCAGACAGAGAAGCCGATTTTATAAATACCAACGAGCATGGAGGCTTCATGAGTAGAACAGGAAATAGTGATGAAATCATTGAAGATCAGAAAGAGACAGAAATTCCATTATTACACATACGGCTTAATGGTGATTTAAGTGAAAAAGAAGCTACTGCCAAGTTTGATAGAGTGGTTGCAGAATATATGAGAAAAAGTAATAAACCAATTAAAGGGGTAAGCACAGAATGGTATTATAGAATTGCAACCTATACTGGAACGCAATCAGGCAATGGCACCGACGGCAATGTAAGAGCAGGTGCTTATTTTAAAACTGATAAAGGAGTGTTGAATATTCAGAATATTATTTTAAACAACCCAGGTGATGATCATGAAACAGGAAAATGGGATTACTATCTTTTTAAGGCATCTTTTCCTGGTCAAGCAGTAAACTGGGTAAAAATAATCGCTTCAAAAATTCAATTACAAGGAACTGACGGATGGTTTGTAAAAGAATTTCACACCTATATGGTTACCGAGGATCAAACCGTTCCTGCGTCTGGGAACACAAACATATATACATTCCCTAATGTTTGGCTAGATAACACTTGTGCTAATTGCTGGGATAGTTACCAAAAACGTGGAGGATATGGTAAATTAGAGTTTTAATCTTAGTTAGTTATAGAGTGATAAAAGACCAAAGCTGAAAACTCGGCTTTGGCCTTTTTAATTTCTAATTAGTTATTATAGACAACTACGTTTTTCCATTTTTGGCTGTATGTCGTACCATTATTTTTATTATACATCTGGAATCCAATTCTCCAGGTAACCACATTACCATTTCCATATTTAGGAAATTTAACAGTTACAGTACTAGGTTGGTTTGTATACGTTTTTTTATGTATCCAGGAACCACCAGATTTTACTTGAAACCGAACCTTGAACTTTCTTAAGTTACTAGGAACTGCATTTTGTTCGGCTTGTGTTAAAATGTAACTGTAGGTCGCACTTTCATAGGCGTCAACACTGGATTTACCATAAATACCAGGGAGTAAGCCAATTATAATATTTTTGGTTTCCGGGTTATCTACAATTTCTACGTCATTTTTTTCTTGAACCACTGTTTCGTCGGTTTCAGAGAGGTCAGATTTACTACAGGATATAATTAGAAACCCTGCACATAAAAGAACTAACTTTTTTAAATTTTGTGTTTTCATATTTAATATTTTTATGGTTTATGAAGCCAATATATAATTAGGATGTATCAAAAAAGTCCGAATAGTTTGAAAATCAAACTATTCGGACTTTTTTAGGGTTTTTAACCTGTTTTTTCAGCGTTAAAACACCTTTAAATAACGGCTAGAATACTTACACATTATACTTAATCCTTATGTAAACAGGAAAATGATCACTATAACCTCCGGTATACTTTCTGCCGACATAGGTTCTAAAAGGATTGCCTTTGTATCTTCCCTTATAAGTTTTTAAAAAATCTTTATCAAAGATGGCTGCATCAGAAAAACAATGTTTTCCTTGTTCATATTTATGGAAATTATTACTGAAGATAATCTGATCAAATAAATTCCATTGACTTCTATAGTTCAAGCTACCTTGATATCGGGTAAGCAATTTTTCCATAGGGTTGAAAAGATCATTTTTCACCAGATGCTTTTTGATGCTTTCACTGTAAGGGTCGTCATTAAAGTCACCCATAATAATAATTTTTGCATCTGTCTTTTCTAAAGTAATTTTATCAACAATCTCACGATTTTTTTCTGCAGCTGTTATTCGTTTATATGCTGTAAGTTCTGCTCCATTCCTTCTGGAGGGCCAGTGATTAACTAGAATATTCACTTCTTCGGTGTTTAAAACACCTTTTACCCATAAAATATCTCGTGTATAATCTCTTTCACCATTTTGATTATCTACCAGAACAGGTATATTTTCAGAGGCAATAACCTCGAAGTGCTGTTTTTGATATAATAAACCAACATCAATACCCCGTTCGTCTGGAGAGTTAAAATGAACCACACCGTAATCCTTATTTTTTAAGTGTTTTGTGGTTACCAGATCTTCAAGAACCTTTCTGTTTTCTACTTCAGCCACACCAACCAAAATAGGGGGTTTTCGTGTTTTTAAAAATCCAATATTAGAAATGACTGTTCCTAATTTGGTAATCTTCTTCTCATATCGTTTACGGTTCCATCGTTTTTCAGAATTAGGTAAAAAGTCTTCATCCAGGACCTTTGGGTCATCTTTGGTGTCAAATAAGTTTTCGAGGTTATAAAATGCAATAGTATAGTGTTTTGTGTTTTTTTTCTTGAAATAATACTTGTTTGCCATTATCATTAAATTTATGATAAACCCTCTATATTATAAACTTTCAAGTATATAATTGTCGTATTTTTGTATACTGGGTTTACAGTACAATATAACAATTTAAGAAATAGAAGATAAGTTTAGTACATGTTAGAGAGGAAGGAAATTGCATACGAAAAAACAATTTTGATAGGAATAATCACTAAAAATCAAGACGAAGAAAAACTCACAGAATTTTTAGATGAATTAGAGTTTCTTACCTATACAGCAGGAGGCGAAGTGGTAAAACGATTTACTCAAAAAATGGATATGCCCAATTCCAAAACATTTATCGGTACTGGTAAGATGGAAGAAGTAAGAGCATATGTAGAAGAACATGAAATTGGTACGGTTGTTTTTGATGATGAATTATCGCCAGCTCAATTGCGTAATATAGAGCGTATTTTAAAAGCAAAGATTATAGATAGAACCAATTTGATTCTCGATATTTTTGCGCAACGTGCCCAAACTAGCTATGCTCGCACACAGGTAGAGTTGGCGCAATATCAATATTTACTACCTCGACTTACAGGGTTATGGACTCACTTAGAAAGACAACGTGGGGGTATAGGGATGCGTGGCCCAGGTGAAACAGAGATAGAGACTGACCGCCGTATTGTAAGGGATCGTATTTCTTTATTAAAAAAGAAACTACAAACGATTGACAAACAAATGGCAACACAAAGAGGTAATCGCGGTAAACTTGTTCGTGTTGCCCTTGTGGGTTATACCAATGTTGGTAAATCTACCCTTATGAATGTTATTGCTAAGAGTGAAGTATTTGCAGAAAACAAACTTTTTGCGACATTAGATACCACAGTTCGAAAAGTAGTGATTGGTAACTTGCCATTTTTGTTGAGTGATACCGTTGGATTTATTAGAAAACTACCTACGCAGCTGGTCGAAAGTTTTAAAAGCACACTAGACGAGGTTCGAGAAGCTGATTTATTGTTGCACGTAGTAGACATCTCTCATCCACAATTCGAAGATCACATAGCTTCTGTAAATAAAATTTTGGGTGAAATAGATTGCACAGATAAAGCTACAATCATGGTATTCAATAAAATTGATGCGTATACTCATGAAACTATCGATACAGACGATCTCACTACCGAAAAGACAAAGGTGCATTATACTTTGGAAGAATGGAAACATACCTGGATGAGCAAAATAGGCGATAATGCATTATTTATTTCGGCCATAAATAAAGAAAATATGGATGAATTTAGAAAACGGGTATACAAAGAAGTTAGAGATATTCATGTTACTCGCTTTCCATATAATAATTTTTTATATCCTGAAATTATTGTAGAAGAGTAAATAACCCCTCAGCACAAGATAAGGAGGTATTGCATTGAAAAACAATCTTGATTACGAGGTACGCCTGTAATATTTAAATCTCAATTATCGAGTAAATTTAGAATTTATAATCCAGACCAATACCGGTTATTTGGCGTATCTGAAATGCCCCGGTAGCATTATCATCATAAATACTCTGAAACACAAAGCTGAAAGAGATATAGCGATTAATCTTTAGGTTTAAATTAAAGGTATAATCAATGTCGATATTTTCGGGATTTTCTATATAATTAGAATACAGGCTTAATGCATTATTTATATAAAAATTCTCTGATAATGAAAACTTTAAATTAGCGACCAAAGACCCTCCAAACTCAAACCTTGTGCTCTCACCTGCATCTACACCAAAATAATCACCATCCTGATATCCCTCGACATTAGTAAATTCTTTATCTACAAAAATGATACGTGAGGTGACAGGGGCAAGGTTGATATTAAGGTCATCGCTTTTTTTCCAAAGTATACCAGGACCAGCCTTTAAAAATGCCGGAGAAAAAAAATGAGTTTCTTCAATACGTATGGTTTCTTCAGTTTCGGGATCGGCTTCAAACCTAAATCCTTTGTCAAATTGGGTTAGGAGATTTGCAAAAAATGAATAGTTCCAGTTACCATTTCCAATACGTTTTCCCAAACGAGAATTGAGCTCGATTCTATCACTTGTTTTCCGGGCAAACTTTTCATCTTTTATAAAGGATAATCCGTAGTCTGCTAAAATTTTATTATACCATGTTAAATTATTTTTTTTGTAATTAAATTCAACATCGCTAACTGCATTACCTGCAATATTTGAAGTTCCCCCACCTTGCCAATCAAAATTAAAAGCAGACTGGTTAAAAAGCAGCGAGAATTTTCCTTTGGTTTTCCAGCCTACATGTTCTGGCGGTTTTGGCTTTTTGGGAGTGATTTCTTTTAGAACGTTCTTTAAAACAATAATATTAAGTTCTCGAGTAGTATTTTTCAAAAGACTATCAATAGAACGCTTTAAATTCAATTGAATAGAATCAAGCTGTTTCACTTTTTTCTTTTCTTGACCAAAGGTTTTCGATACAAAAAACAATAAAAAAACAGCTAATAATAACCTTTTCATTGGATCTATCGTTGCAGGGGTAATGCGCAAATATACAAGATGCGTTTAGCTTTATCAAATTATCATTCTATTGAAGTCTAAAAGTTTATGGTTAGAGATTACGATATATTTGTAGAGACAATAGATATTCATGTAAAGAATTGAAAATAGAACTCGTAAAAGCAAAAGAGGCCGACAAAGTTTTTCTCCTTAATTTGAGAAAACGAACGATGGTACCGTACCTGGAAAGAGCAGGTATTTATTTGTCTGAAAAGGAACATAAAGCCGGGGTAAGTAAAAATTTCAGTAATTTCTATCTTATTTTGAAAATGAATAAGCGAATAGGCTTAATAAAGTATAAGGTTGATGAAAAAGGGATAGAAATATTGTAGTTGCAACTATTACCTAAGTATCAGGGCATGGGCATAGGAAAGCAAGTGCTGAATAGCCTGATGACCAAGGCAAAATCTTTAGATATTGCGTTACATTTAAAAGTTCTGAAGAAAAATCCAGCAAGGTTTTTGTATGAAAGACATGGATTTAAAATTGTAGGAGCCGATGATCATGAGTTTATACCATTTCTCACATGAAATTACCGTATAAAATTGTCTCTTTTGACTTGATGCTTCGTTATAAAATTAATCGATAGCTATGGCTATCCATAAATTTTTTGCCTTGCCTAAAATCAAAATAGTTCAATTCGTATATCAGCAATTTCATATAAGAACTGGTATTAATGGAAATGTTGTCAAAATAGAACAGGTCTGAAAGTTTTATTCGAACTTTCAGACCTGTTATCAGTTTAACCTGCTCTTTTTAAAAAGTATAACTTACTCCTAAATTCCAGAAGGATTGCAATTCATTATCTGTATTTTCTAAAGTGGGTGTAGGTACTATTTCAGGTACTTGAGCTAATGCATAGTTAAATGCTTCTTGTTTATTACTCCTTAAACCGAAGTCAAACCCTACTCCTATGGCTTTCCACAGTGTATAAGAAAAAGAATTTGTCCAGGTCCAATTAGAATAATCAGTATCTTCATAACTTAAGAATGCAGAAAGATTAGTTTTAAAGTTTATAGCACCGATTTTACGAGTATAATCTGCTACAAGCTTGGCTCCTAAGGAAGATTCATATTCTGCTGCACCTTCACTAAAGACAAAATTATAATTTACGGGATGAACCACTATTATTAAATTGTTAATAGGAGTCCAGGTAATACCCGCACCAATATCTAAGTAGCCAGGATCATTAAAATTACTTAAAACGGTGGTTCTATATTCGGCCAATGTAGAAACTGCCAAGGTTTTAGTGAGCTTATATCCAAATAAAGAAGAGAAGTTAAAAACATCTGTCGCTTCTCTAAAACCATCATTATCTGTTGGATCATCTTTGTCATCTAATTTGACCCAAGCCAGATTTACGTTCAGGTTATTTCTCCAAAAGTATTTTTTTTGTAATAAGTTGGCGTATCCATTAAAAGTAACACCAATATTTCCAGCTGAGTTATTGGGAATTCCTTGAGCAAACCAGTTATTGAAACCAGATAGACTTCCTCCTACGGTACCAAAGGCACCTATTTTCCAACCGGAAATGGTGTCTAATTTTGCCTGAATAGCATTTATTCTATTTTGTATGGCGGCAATAGAATCCTTTTTAGCAGCCTGTTCTTTTTTCAACTCTTCTTCAGTTTGTGCTGATAATGTGGTTACTGTTAGGAATAAAGCAGTTATGCAAAGAAGTTTCTTCATCGTTAATTGGGTTTAAAATTTCGATTATAGTTAAAAAAGAATAAAGGAAACATCTAAAAAGTATTGTTTCGTCATCCAAAACATGATTCAGGATCTTATAATTATATGTTTTTCAGCATAAAGATTCTGACATAAATTTAGGATGATAATGTTTTTAGACTCTTAAGACCACCTTATTCATTTCGTTCATCAAATTTAAAGTAATCAAACTTTGAAGGATAAAAAAGTCTCTAGCATGTTGAAAGTTTTCGATAAAAAACAGAATTAACAGACAAAATCACCTATTTTCTTTTGTATAAAGGAACTGAAGAACATGCTTCTCCATACATAATACTCTTGGCTACAGGCTGTAGTTTTTGAATTAAAGAGATATAGGCTCCTTCAGGTACTGGTTTATTGGCACAACCTTTTATAATTAGGAGTTTATCTTGATACTCTGAAACATCTAAGTCATTTATAATTTCAGCATAAAGGATCGTTTCTAGAATTTCTAGAGAACCCACCACCACTTTTTTGGTATATGGAATCAAAGAACTCGTTAATAAAAGATATGCCCATCCAGGGATTATTGCTTCAGTAGAACAAGTCAATGCAACATACTGATCTTGATATTGACTCCAATCATGAGCTGCAACATGTTTTCTGAAGTCTTTCTCTCGTAAAAGCAACCCCTCAAAGAGCCACTCTTTGATATCAAATAAAACACGTTTACCCTGTGGATAATAATCTTCAAGGTCGAAAGTGATCAGATTTTGATTGCTTGCAACTCTATTTACGATTTCTTCTTCCATTATAAATATCCTATTTTTTCTGATAATTCAATTTTACTTTTTGTAAAATTTCCAGTTCCAAAAGCAATTTCTTTACCGTCTTCGTTGTATAACGTAGCTTCTGCTACAAATAGATTTCGAGATTTAAATTTTACCTTGCCTACAGCTGTTATGATTCCTGTATTTGCAGGTCTTAGTAAGTTGATATTGAAAGAGCTTGTAAGCACAAAAACATCTTTTACCATAGAATTTACAGCAAAAAAGGCAGCATCGTCTAATAATTTAAAATATACCGAGCCATGAATAGCTCCCAAAGCATGAAAATATTTATTAGATATCTTTAGTCCGATTTGAGCCATTTCTTCTGATATTCTAACTGTCGTAGTGTCGAATATTTGAGTATTAATATTTGCCTGCAAATACATTCTTTCTAATTTATCATAATGTTCTTTACTCATCTTTTTGATATTTAGAAAGCGTAGTTACTTAATACTTCAAATAATTAACGTTAAAGGTTATAACATTCCAAGCTCTAATTTAGCTTCTTCACTCATTAAATCTTGTGACCACGGCGGATCAAAAGTAAGCTCCATCTCTACATCGTTTACTGCATCCAGAGATTTTACTTTTTCTTTCACTTCTTCTGGCAATGATTCTGCCACAGGGCAGTTTGGTGATGTAAGTGTCATGAGTATCTTTACATCAAGATCTTCATTTACAAATACATCGTAAATTAATCCCAGCTCGTATATATCCACAGGGATTTCAGGATCGTAAATGGTTTTAAGAACTCTTACAATCTTTTCACCTAGTTCATTTGTATCTATAGCAGTTTCACTCATGGTTATCTTTTTGGTCGACTTTGAAAGGTTATACCTTTCAAAAATGATTAATTTAATTGTGTTTGATAAGCAATGGCATACATTTTTAGCTGCTTGATCATGCTTACCAAACCGTTAGCTCTAGTTGGTGAAAGGTGTTCTTTTAAACCAATTTCATCGATAAAGCTAGTATCAGCTTCAATAATATCTTTAGGATGTTGTCCAGAAAATGCTCGTATAAGGATCGCAATAATACCTTTGGTAATAATAGCATCGCTATCTGCAGTAAAGTCAACTTTATCGTCATTCATTTCGGCATGGACCCAAACCTTACTTTGACATCCTTTAATAATATTGTCGTCTGTTTTGTACTTTTCTTCAATTAAAGGAAGGGATTTTCCTAATTCGATCATATACTCATATCGTTGCATCCAGTCATCAAACATGCTAAATTCATCGACAATCTCTTCCTGAATTTCTTGTATAGTCATTACTCACAAATTTTCAACAAAAATACGACAAGAATTGTTGCTATTCAATACTTTCTGACAATGATAGTATAGTATTAACTAATTGTTTTATTTCTTGAGGAGGATTGCCATGATCAAAATTTGTAGAGCTATACGTGTCCCCCATTGCAGTAATTTTTAATTTTGCCTGTAGCGCTGCATCAACACTACTTTTTTGGGTTGGAGCGATGAGATCATCAATATTTTTAAGCTGGATATTTTCTAGAAATGAAAGAATAGTAGCCCAATCTTCTTTTGAACACCTTTTTTCGGTTACATTTTCTAAACTTCTGTCTGTTGTTTTTTGTATAGTGTTTTTATCAACTTTTATACGTAGGAAAGAACCTCTGGTACTAGCTTCATAAACAATACTTGAAACATTTTCTTGCGACTCTTGGTTTTGAAGAACTATGTTTTGGCTTATAGCACTATTCTGGTTTTTTGAAATTATTTTTATCAAAGAATATTGTGTTGAATAACCATCGGCAAGCGGGTTTTCTATGGTATTAACGGCAACTTCGAGTTCATATGTAAATCCTTCTTCATAATCAAAACCTTCGATAGTATCATAAAAATAGGTCCAATCTTGAGACTGAGCATCCTTTAGTAACATACATTGTTGAGGAGCCACTCCATCGCAATCCACTGTACGATCGGCAATATATATTCGTTTGGTTTCCTGTTTCTGGCAGGATACGCATAAGAAAGCAAAACTCAAAATCAATAGAAGTTTATTCATAATTGTTTTTTGTGTTCTCAACATTAGGATAAAGATATTATGGAATCATTGATTTTACAAAACTTTCTCTTGGGCCTCCTTCGGCAAATACAGCTCTCATTCTGTTTTTTTGACCTTCGGTAAACATATGCATACACGCATCGTCGCTATAATCCATATAGTTCATAGTCATATCATTGGTGTTGCAACGTACCGTGGGATAGGTTGGACAACCATAATTGGGCCCATCTGATGGTGGTGTATCTTCAACAAAATCATCCAAAGAGCAATTTCCATCACCCCAGATATGCCTGAGATTAAGCCAGTGACCTACCTCATGAGTAGTGGTTCTTCCTTTATCAAAAGGGGCCGTTGCAGATCCCATGGTACCAAAAAACTGAGGGGAAACTACAATACCATCTGTCATTGCATTATCACCAGGAAATTGTGCATATCCCAAAATTCCTACTCCAATATTACATACCCAGATATTCAAATTTTTTGAAGAATCGATTACATCTGATCCCCCAACGGAAGAAAACTTCATTTGATCACCAGTCCCCCAGGCGGTTCTCGTAGAAGAAACCCTTATAATGCTGTCAAGATCAAAATGTATTTTTGTATTTGTAGAAAGAGAAGAGAATTCTTCAGGAATTTGATCAAGATCGGTATTGGATTTTGTGAAGTCCTGATTCAGAACCTCTATTTGTGAGTATATCTGCTCGTCACTTATATTTTCATTTTCATTACTGTAGATAACATGAACTACTGTCGGAATCATAATGGTGTCTAAATCTTGCATCTTTCCACTTTTTCTGAGTTGAACGAATGTCTGACAGTGATTTTCAATGGCTTCCATTTTTTCTCGTAAACCGGGATTCTTTGCCATATGTTTTTGTAGCACCTCCATGGTACTGCATCTTATAACTGAATCTTTTTGTGTATTATGAGGGTTTTCGGTTTCTTCTGAAACGTTATTCACTTCTTGTTTTTCTTTTTTTGAATTCCCACAACCGGATAAGAAAAAGTACGCTAGTGTTAAAAATACCGAAATTAAAATGGTTCTTTGCATTGCTGGGGATATTAAGTGTATGCGCTATCAGAGCATTACTGTTTACACACAAAAACGGAAAACATATACAATTTGTTTTAAACGTTAACAGAAATTATAAGTGTTTAACAGTTTGGCTATTAGAAAATTGAAGCACCATTACGACAATGGTGCTTCTTGTTTTGTTTGTGAGTATCAGAGATTATAGAAGAGTTTCTCTTGGTCCTCCCGGAGAAAACAAAGCTCTCATTCTGTTTTTCTGACCATTGGTAAACATATACATACATCTATCATCTACATAATCCATATAATTCATGGTCATATCGTTAGATCCACATCGCACCGTTGGGTATCTTGGGCAGCCATAATTGGGGCCATTAGAAACAGGAGTATCGGCTACGCGATCGTCACGGTTACAATTGCCATCACCCCAAATATGTCTTAAATTTAACCAGTGCCCAACTTCGTGAGTTGCTGTTCTTCCTCGATCAAAAGGAGAAGATACAAACCCTTGTGTGCCAAAATATTGAGGTGAAATCACCACTCCATCTGTAGCTGTTCTTCCTCCAGGAAATTGAGCATATCCCAGGATTCCGCCTCCAATATTACACACCCAAATATTGAGATTTCTTCGAGTATCAATAGCATTCACGCCTCCACCGGAAGCGAATTTCATTCTATCATTAGTTCCCCACGAACTTCTTGACGAACGTTTTCTAGTAACCTGTTTTAAAGTGAATCTAAAATTTGCGTTGGCCACACGGCTTCTAAATTCTGAGGGTACATTAGAAACATCGCTGTTTGTTGCAGAAAAGTCTCTATTAAGTACATCGATTTGTGATCTAATTTGAGCGTTGCTTATATTTTGTTGATTGGTTCTATAAATAACATGCACTATTACCGGTATTTCGATAGTACCGTTGGGGGCTTTAAGGTCTTCCTCAGAAAATCTTTTTGTTTGATCTTCGATTTGGGCTAGCCTTTTAAACATTTCGGGATTTTCTGCCAGTTGTTTTTCCAATATTTCTGACGAGAAACATTTACGCTCTGTAGCGACAGTTTCATTGGTAGGTTCTAAATTTTCTAATTCTGTTAAGTTTTCTTCGTTTTCACAAGAGGTTGCGAAAATCAAGCTCAGTGCAAGAATGCACAAAGATAGCTTTTTCATGATGTTGAGTTTTATAAGTTTGTGTAATTAGTTATCTACAAGTTTGCTAATATTCAAATAGCGCGATAATCAATTAACAAAAAATTAACAACGTTATATCTAAATGTGTGGGATTCCCTTTTTCAAGATTTTGATAAACCGTAAACCCTTTGGACAGGAAGTGTAGTAAAGAAAATAATACGTAATATTTACAAAAAGAATGTTACTTAACTCAACATCATTTTAGCTTTTTTTACGGCTTCAACCAAAACATCTATTTCTTCTTTTGTATTATAAAATGAGAAGGATGCCCGTATTGTACCAGGTATTTTATAAAAATCCATGATCGGTTGCGCACAATGATGTCCTGTACGAACGGCAATACCAAGTTTGTCAACAATAGTACCCACATCATAGGGGTGGATGTTTTCTAGATTAAAAGATATGACAGACGTCTTATTTTTTGAGGTCCCATAGATTTTCAGCCCTTCTATTTCTAATAATCGTTTTGTTCCGTATTCGAGGAGTTCATTTTCGTAGGTAGCAATGTTATCGAAACCAATAGTATTCATGTAATCCAGGGCTGCCCCAAATGCTATTCCTCCACAAATATTGGGTGTGCCGGCTTCAAATTTATGAGGAAGACCCGCGTAGGTAGTTTTTTCAAAGGTTACTTGATCGATCATCTCACCACCACCTTGGTAAGGCGGAAGTTTATTCAACCATTCTTCTTTACCATATAGCATACCTACTCCTGTAGGGCCACAAAGTTTATGTGCAGAGACTACATAAAAGTCTACATCCAAAGCCTGAACATCAGGTTTTATATGTGGGCATGATTGTGCACCATCAATAAGTACGGCAGCACCTACTTTATGGGCTTTTTCAATAATTTCTTCAATAGCGTTTATGGTGCCCAAAGCGTTGGAAATATGATTAGTAAAAACGAGTTTGGTTTTATCAGAAAGTAATTGATCATATACATTCATCAACAATTCTCCTTCTTCATTCATCGGAATCACTTTGAGGATAGCACCAGTACGTTCACAAAGCATTTGCCAAGGCACTATGTTTGAATGATGTTCTAGTGCAGAAACGATGATTTCATCTCCTTTAGATAAGAAATTGGTAAAACCGGTGGCTACAATATTAATGCTATGTGTTGTTCCTGAAGTTAGGATAATCTCATGGGTATGTTTTGCATTAAAATGATGTTGAATCTTTTTACGTGCCGTCTCGTAAGCATCGGTAGCTTCCTGTGATAAAGTATGAACTCCTCGATGAATATTCGCATTGTAGTTACTGTAATAATCTACAATGGTATCGATAACTACTTGTGGTGTTTGTGAGGTAGCGGCATTATCAAAATAGACTAAAGGTTTTCCGTTAACGGTTCTTTTAAGAATTGGAAAATCTTCTCTAATTTTATGTACATCAAACATTGCAATTTCTTTCTGCAAAAGTACTAAGTATTTCTAACTAGGATTGCCTATTTTTAGATTGGTTTAATCTTTCTTTCTTATGCGGCGATTTAAAAAAATTATTGGTATTGTTTTTCTTCTTTCATTTATTGGAATTGGCGTTGCAGTACTGCTTAATTACCCTAAGCTTACGATACTCACAGGATATTCTGCTAAGCACATGAATTCTTCAGTTTTTGTGGGTAACAGAACGACAGCGTTTACAGATTCTGTAGACAATAATTTTCCTCCGGTTCATTTGGCAGATGATGTAGTAAACATCCAGGAAAAAACATCTGTTGCTTCTGTCTTTGGACTTAAAAAAAGAAAGGCAATTTACAGAGGAGGAGTAGGTAGTGTATTGATTAATGAGGATTATGATGAAAACTCATCTACTCAAGTTCCCAACAGGACTCGTATAAAAACTGAAATGCCATATCCCTTTGGAGAGTTATCACAAAAAGATACTGTTTTTGATAATATTGATTACCAAAAGATAAATCAAACCGTTAGTTCGGTTTTTGATACTAATGGCGAATACTTAAACAAAACAAGAGCTGTTTTGGTATTGTACAAAGATCAAATTATAGCAGAAAAGTACGCCGAAGGTTTGAACAAAAGCTCTAGGTTACTGGGTTGGTCTATGACCAAAAGCGTCTTATGCACCGTTTATGGAGTATTACAGAAACAAGGAGCGATCAATATGAACAACAAGGCACCTGTCGAAGCATGGAAAAATGATAACAGAAAAGAAATCACCATAAATAATCTGCTACAAATGAATTGTGGTTTGGAGTGGGAAGAGGATTATGGTAGTCTCTCTGATGCTACGAAAATGTTGTATTTAGATACAGATATGACCACATCACAAATTCATAAGAAAGCGATTTATAAACCTGGTGAATATTGGTATTATTCATCTGGAGTATCCAACTTATTATCAGGGATTCTTCGAAAACATTTTGATAATTATCAGGAATATTTAGATTACCCTTACCGAGAGTTTATTGATAAAATTGGAATGAACTCTATGTTGATAGAAACTGACCTAGCTGGTAATTATGTGGGCTCTTCTTATGCTTGGGCTACAGTTAGAGATTGGGGTAAATTTGGACTCTTATATCTTCATAAAGGGAATTGGAACGGACAACAAATTTTTGATCCAGAATGGGTAGATTATGTTACTACTCCCAGTCCAACTTCTGAAGGAGACTATGGGGCACATTTTTGGTTAAATGCAGGAGGATTTTATCCAGATGCGCCAAGAGACATGTTTTCGGCAAATGGATATCAGGGACAGCGCGTTTTTATAATTCCATCAAAAGATCTGGTGATTGTTCGTTTTGGATTAATAGGAGATGCGGGAGTAGATTTTAATACTTTTTTGAGGGAAATAGTAGGTGCGATAAAATAGTTAAGTAAAAAAGAGGCTGTCTAAAAAGTTTTAGAAAATGTCATTACGAAAAATTTTAATTTTGAAGTAATCTGTTTATCAGTAACTTAAGCTCAACAGATTCCTTCGTTTCTCTCGGATGACGACTTTTTAGACACCCTCTTTTAACTTTTAAGTCGAATTGTATTACAAATCAAAACCAATATTCACATTCAGTTTATTGGCGATTAGTTTATTGATTCTACTTTTTAATTCTGGTATTTTTACACTTTCTAATACATTGTTCGCAAAAGCATACATCATCAAAGCTTTGGCTTCTTTTTCACCAATACCCCGAGATCTCATATAAAATAGAGCGTTTTCATCTAATTGACCTATGGTACAACCGTGGGAACATTTCACATCGTCTGCAAAAATTTCTAGTTGAGGTTTTGAATTAATCGTTGCCTTATCACTCAATAAAATATTATTATTAGACTGAAAAGCGTTTGTTTTTTGTGCTTCTTTATTCACGATTATTTTTCCATTAAAAACGCCTGTAGCCTTTTCGTCAAAAATACCTTTATAGTCCTGATGACTTTCACAGTTTGGTTTTGTGTGATGCACTAAAGTGTTGTGATCTACGTGTTGCTTTCCTTCTATAATGGTTATTCCATTAAGTACAGAATCGATACCTTCTCCTTTTTGAAAGAAGTTTAGATTGTTTCTGGTGAGATTCCCGCCAAAGGCAAACGTATGTACAGACGCCAAACTTTGTGCTTGTTGCTCAATATATGTATTATCAATCAAGGAAGCATATTGGTTATCGTTCTGAATTTTATAGTAATCTACATGAGCTCTTTTATCCACAAAAATCTCAGTTACCGAGTTGGTTAATACAGGATTATCGGTAAGACTTTGATGACGTTCGATGATTTGAACATGAGAATTTTCTTCAGCAATAATCAGGTTGCGAGGCTGTAATAATTGAGAAGATTCTTTTCCAGTAGAAAAATGTATGATCTGGATGGGCTTATCTGCCAATTTGTTTTTTGGAATATAAATATAGGCACCCTCTTTAGAAAAAGCTGTATTTAAGGAGCTAAGACCATCCTGGCGTGCTATTTTATTGAAATAATTTTCGATTACTGGTCTATATTTATCCCTGTTTAATGCAGCAGACATCAAACAGACATCAATCTTATCGTGAGTAGTCTCAGAAAGATGGGAAGAGTATTTACCGTCTATAAATACAATTTTATAGGTATCGAGATCATGAAGGAAATATTTTTTTACATCCCTGAACTCTAAAGCATTTTCTTCTTTCGGAAAAACACTATAATCATGTTTAAGAATTGCATTTAGAGATGTATATTTCCAGGCTTCTTCTTTTTTGGTAGGAAATCCCTTTTCTTCAAAAACTTTAATTGCCTGACTTCTGATATCATGAACCGGAGCGTCTATGTCAACCGTGTCTTCGAAGGCCAAAAAAGAAGATACTAATTTTTCTTTCAATTCCATTTTTAATTTCATATTTATGTTTCTAATGAAACAGTTTCAAGTTTCAGGTCTCAGATTTTTTAAATTTATTACCCATATATTCCTTTTTGTTTAAGTAGCTTATAAAACCAGAAATCCTCTTACTTAAGATCTCATAATCACTCACTAAAACTTTTAAGGTTTCTTCATCAATATATTCAGAATCAAAGACTCTATACAATTGAGATCTTGTTTCTCCAGCAGATCCTTTGGCTATTGACAAGAATTGTCTAAATTCCAAATTTCCATCTCTTTCAAAACCTTCAGCAATATTATACATTACAGAACCTGATGCTGCTCTTATTTGGTCTTTAAGTCTATAATCTTTTTGTAATTCTGAAGTTTGTACTATGTAAATAATTTTTTTACTTAACCTTCTAGCTTCTTGCCAAATTTCTAAATCTTCAAACCTTTTGATAGTTGCCATAACTTGAAACTTAAAACAAAAAACTTGAAACTTATTAAATTTTTATTTCTTCTTTAATCCAGTCGTATCCTTTCTCTTCTAACTCTAGGGCTAATTCTTTAGTTCCGGACTTTACGATTTTACCATCGTACAATACATGCACAAAATCTGGAACAATATATTCTAGCAATCTTTGATAGTGCGTAATTACGACAATGGCATTATCATGGTTTTTTAATTTATTAACTCCATTTGCTACTATTCTTAAGGCATCGATATCCAATCCAGAATCGGTTTCATCAAGAATAGCCAATTTTGGTTCCATCATTGCCATTTGAAAAATCTCGTTTCGTTTTTTCTCACCACCAGAGAATCCTTCATTAAGAGAGCGAGATAAGAATTTACGATCGATCTCCAGTAACTCAGATTTCTCACGAATCTTTTTCAGCATATCCTTTGCTGGCATTTCTTCAAGACCCTGTGCTTTTCGAGTTTCATTGATAGCGGTTTTCATAAAATTCGTAACGGTAACTCCTGGAATTTCTACAGGATATTGAAACGATAAGAAAACACCTTTGTGGGCTCGTTCTTCGGCAGCCAATTCTTCTATATCTTCCCCCTTTAATAGAATCTCTCCTTCTGTTACTTCGTATTCTTCTTTACCTGCTACAATATTGGCTAAGGTACTTTTTCCTGCACCATTAGGACCCATTATGGCATGAATTTCACCAGCCTTGACATTCAAGTTCAAGCCTTTTAAAATTTCTTTTCCTTCTACACTAGCGTGTAAATTTTTTATTTCTAACATGCTGTATAATTTCTTTTATCTCTAGATATCGTTTATGTATTTTATTCTTCTTCAATTCCATCATTCGGGCTTTCGTCAGCTTCTGATGAATTAATTTTGGTGGGCAGCTCCGAGGTGGGAGCACTTACCCCAATGATTTCTTTGATTTCTACTATTTCTTTCCATTTTTCTATACCATTCGAATCATTCGGCCTTATAATCCCCTTTACTACAACCGGAACCATATCATATTCTTCTCGCTGTAATGGTTCAACCTTTTCTGCCAATTCTTTAGTCATTTCGTTAATGATTACACCATAAATAAAATCCTTACCCATTATTACTGCCGCTCCATCAATCAAAATAAATTCTCCTCTAATTAAACTAGGCTCTATATTTTCGGTTTTAGATTTTTCTTTTTTACATGATAGAATTAATAAACTAATGGCAATGAGAAGAAAAGATTTTTTCATTATATACTTTTGATGGTTACACAATTTAGCCAACAGAACCTTCCAAAGAAATTTCCAGAAGTTTTTGTGCTTCTACAGCAAACTCCATAGGCAATTTGTTTAACACCTCTTTACTAAAACCATTAACAATCAAAGCAATCGCTTTTTCGGTATCAATACCTCGCTGGTTACAGTAAAAAATTTGGTCTTCGCCTATTTTACTTGTAGTAGCTTCATGTTCTATCTGAGCAGTTTTGTTTTTTGCTTCTATATAAGGAAACGTATGTGCGCCACATTCATTGCCCATCAATAAAGAATCACATTGCGAAAAATTACGAGCATTTGTTGCTCTACTGTTTATTTGCACAAGTCCTCGATAGCTGTTTTGTGATTTTCCGGCAGAAATACCTTTGGAGATGATAGTACTTTTAGTGTTTTTACCCAAGTGTACCATTTTCGTTCCGGTATCTGCTTGCTGAAAATTATTGGTTACAGCGATAGAATAAAATTCTCCTACCGAATGATCTCCTTTAAGCACACAAGACGGATATTTCCATGTAATAGCAGAGCCTGTTTCTACTTGTGTCCAGGAGATTTTGGCATTGGTTTCACAAATACCTCTTTTGGTCACAAAATTATAGACTCCACCTTTTCCTTCGGCATTACCAGGATACCAATTCTGTACGGTTGAGTATTTAATTTCTGCATTGTCCAGAGCGATTAATTCTACGACAGCTGCATGTAATTGATTCTCATCTCGCGAGGGAGCCGTACAACCTTCTAGATAACTTACATAGCTTCCCTCATCGGCGATAACCAACGTACGCTCGAACTGACCGGTTCCTGCTTGGTTAATTCTAAAATAGGTAGATAACTCCATCGGGCATCGTACTCCTTTAGGAATATAACAAAACGAACCATCACTAAATACTGCAGAATTTAATGCAGCATAAAAATTATCTTTTTGTGGGACTACAGAACCAATGTGTTTTTTCACTAACTCTGGATGTTCCTGTATGGCTTCAGAAATTGAACAAAAAATGATACCTTTTTCTGCCAATGTTTCTTTAAAAGTAGTTGCCACAGAAACCGAGTCCATAACGATATCAACTGCTACCCCGGCTAATTTCTTTTGCTCTTCAAGAGAAATACCTAGTTTTTCAAAGGTTTCCAATAATTCTGGATCTACCTCATCTATACTATTGTATTTAGGCTTTTTATTGGGAGCAGAGTAATATGATATGTTTTGAAAATCAGGTTTCTCATAGTTTACATTTGCCCATTCTGGCTCTTTCATCTGTTTCCAGGCTCGAAAAGCCTCGAGTCTCCAATCGGTCATCCACTCTGGCTCTTCTTTTTTCTTAGAAATTGCTCTAACGATATCTTCGCTAAGACCCACAGGAAATGTATCAGACTCTATATCTGTATAAAACCCGTATTCGTATTCTTTGGTTTCTAACTCCTTTTTTAAATCGTCTTCTGTATATGCCATCTTTTTATTCCTGATCTTGTTTCAGGATTTTTTTTACTGGAAATCCAGTATGTTATCTATCTATAGGGAAAAACTCTCTCCGCAACCGCAGGTTCTACTAGCGTTTGGGTTATTAAAAACAAAGCCGGTACCATTTAAACCTCCTGAATATTCTAAGGTAGTACCAATAAGATATAGGAAGCTTTTCTTATCTACAATGATTTTTACACCGTTGTCTTCAAATACTTTATCACCTTCTTGTTGTTCTTTATCAAATTGTAGGTCATAGGACAAACCAGAGCATCCGCCACTTTTAACTCCAACTCTTACATAGTCGGTAGTAGCACTGTACCCATCTTCATTCATCAACTCGACGACCTTATTTTTTGCTATGTCTGATACCTTAATCATACTTCTTTATAAATAGATTAATTCTAAATGAGTTGCAAATATACTACATAAGTAGATTTTATTCACGAATGCTAACATATATATAACAAATGTTAAAATAAGCATTTGTTATAGAATAGATAATCTACAAAAGAAATAAGACAATTAGTTACCTTTGCAAAATGATTGAAGACAAAAATACATCGAAAACGCAGATATCTGATTTAGGAGAATTTGGATTGATTGATCATTTGACCAAAAATTTTAAGATCAAACAAAAATCGACAAATTTAGGAATAGGAGATGATGCCGCTGTCTTAGATTTTAAGAATAAAAAATGTGTATTGTCTACAGATTTATTGATTGAAGGAGTTCATTTTGATCTATCGTATGTTCCTTTAAAGCATTTAGGATATAAGGCTGTGATCGTCAATCTTTCTGATATTTATGCAATGAATGCAACCGCGACGCAAGTTACCATTTCTATTGCGGTTTCAAATAGATTTCCTCTAGAAGCATTAGAAGAATTGTATGCTGGGATCGATACCGCCGCTAAACTTTATAACATAGATGTTGTTGGCGGTGACACAACTTCGTCAACCACTGGATTGATTATTAGTGTAACGGCTATTGGCTATGCTAAAGAAGATGATTTGGTTTATCGCAGCGGAGCAAACGATAATGATCTTTTAGTAGTAACTGGTGATTTAGGTGCGGCCTATATGGGACTACAGGTGTTAGAAAGAGAGAAGCAGGTATTTAAGGTAAATCCAAATTCACAGCCCGATCTGGATCGATATACTTATCTCATTGAAAGACAACTTAAACCTGAAGCAAGAAAAGATATTCCAGAACTTCTTAAAGCATTAGAGGTAATGCCAACCAGTATGATTGACATTAGTGATGGGTTATCTTCTGAAGTGATACATCTCTGCAAACAATCAAAAGTTGGAGTTAATTTATTTGAAGAAAAAATACCACTGGATCCTGCAGTAATTTCTATCTGTGAAGAATTTAAACTCAATAGCACCACAGTTGCACTTAGTGGCGGAGAGGATTATGAGCTGCTATTTACCATAAAACAAGACGACTATCCAAAAATTAAAGCAAATCCTAATTTAACAATTATTGGTCATATGACCGATGAAAAAAGCGGGATCGGCTTGGTGACCAGGGCAAATGAAAAAATAGAGCTAAAAGCTCAAGGATGGAATCCTATTAATGAATAATTATGATGCCGCTTGAAAAGAACTATTAGACTTACGTCTTGCTATTTTTTTGGCATGGACAGAAGCCAAAGCATCATTAATCTCTTTTAATTTTGGAGTCATTATTTCTAATCGACCTCTACTATTTGTTGTAGCTTGTTCTCGACAATGTGAACAAGAATATTCTTTGATGTGATGTGTTACATTTTTACTAAGAACATAGTCGTGACCAAAAAGAGAGCAGTAAATTTTTGAAAAAGAGAAAGCGGAGTTGGGGGTAGATTTTTTCATTATTGTTTGAGGGTATTAATGCATAGAAAAAGGTTAAGGGTTCATTATCAATACAATAATAATATTTTTTTTCTAATTAACAATGTTTTTGTAAGAAAAGTTTGTCTTAACCTATTGATTTTTAACTAAAACACTTCCATTTGATGGTTTTTGGGCCGTAAAAAGTGTATTTCATCTATATTGTATTGGTGCTGATATTTTTGTTTTATTCGAATAATTTCAAGAAATTCTCTAACTCTGATAGAAATTTCTCCTTGTTTTCGATATAGATCATGTGGCCGCCATCAAAACTGATTAGATCGATCTGGAGTTGTTCTGTTTCCCTAATACTTTGCCTATGTTCCAAAACAGGATCTTCTTTTCCAGAAAAGAGTATTTTGGGACCTTTAAAATTAAATAAAACTGATGTACGATCTTTTCGTATTTTCATTCCTTCTAAAGCAGATATAATTCCTTGTAAAGGGGTTTTTGAAGCTTGATTTTTAATCGCTTCAATTTCTTTGACTAGTTTTGATCGATTTTTTTCTGCGAATAAGTTAGAGATTGCCAAGCTTGTATATGCATTAGGATTTTTCTTGACTACATTAATGGCTCGGGAACGATTTAGTTTTCGTTCTTCACTGTCAGGGAAAGATGTAGAATTAAGCAAGACTAATCCCCTAACTAAATCTGGAAAAAGTTCAGCACATGCAAGAGCAACATATCCCCCCATTGAATGACCTACCAATATTACACTTGACTCTTCAAGATGATCTAATACTGCTTTAACTGCATAAGCCATATCCTCCATTGTATGAATATATCCTAAGCACTCTGTATCGCCGTGACCTAACAAATCGATAGAGATACAGCGATATTGATTTGAAAAAAGAGCAACTGTTTCTTTCCATATGGTAGAATTCTCTAAAAAACCATGTAAAAAAACTATTGATCTGCCCTTGCCGACTATATTATAATTTATTTTGATCCCTTTATACGTTAAAATCATTTTGAAATTCTATTTTTAGGCACATAAACCTAACTAAATGAGATTTAATAAAGAAACTTTCGTTGCGGGATTTGCATTATTTTCGATGTTTTTTGGTGCAGGAAATCTAATGCTTCCTCCACTGTTGGGTTTTAAGGCGGGAGATACCTGGTTTTTAGTTACAGTTGGGTTTGCAGTCTCTGCAGTTGTTATTCCGTTGTTAGGAATCTTTGCACACGCAAAGCTACAGGGGACAATGTTAGATTTTGCAAAAAAAGTTTCACCTACTTTTAGTCTGATTTATTGTCTGCTAGTATATAGTGTCTCTATTGCTTTACCATCGCCGAGAACAGCTTCTGTCACTCATGAAATGGCAATCCAACCTTTTTTTGATATAAGTTCGTGGGTAACAAGTGGAATCTACTTTGCCCTGGTATTGGTTTTTGTGCTTAATCGATCTAAAGTTTTGAGTTTGTTGGGTAAGTTTTTATCTCCCATCATATTTATTGTTATTCTAAGTGTTGTTTGCATCGGGATATTTGCAACAGAAACCACTGTTGCCGAGCTAAATTTTCAAACACCTGTAATTCATGGTTTGTTGGAGGGCTATCAAACCTTTGATGCAATCGGTGCTGTAGTGGTAGGAGGAGTAATCATTATTTCTTTAAAAATTAAAGGAGAAAATGATATGATGAGAAACCGTAATTTGATGATAAAATCGGGTATTGTTGCAGGTATTGGTCTTTTGATTATTTATATGGGGATGGTTTATAATGGTGCGTTGTTTTACTCAGAATTTGAACCAGATGTTACTCGAACAGAATTACTATCAGGATTAAGTTTAAAGACATTAGGAAATATAGGAAAGGTACTTTTAAGTATCTTGGTTGCCTTGGCCTGTTTTACGACCGCTGTCGGAATAGTAACCGGAACAGCCGATTTTATGAAAGGAATCTTCGGAAATTCTCAAAAAGCTTATGTAATCACTGCTATCACCGGAAGCATTCTGGGCATTTTAATGGGTCAGTTTGATGTTAACTATATTATTAATGTAGCTGTCCCAGCCTTAATGTTGATTTATCCTGTAACTATTGTTTTAATACTTTTAAATATTCTAACAGAAAAGTTAACCACTCCATTAGTCTTCAAAACTGTTGTTACTGTAACCATTGTATTTAGTATCCCAGATTTTTTTGCTTCTATAGGGTTTAAAGAACAAGTGCAACCAGTATTAGATATACTTCCATTTGGCAATTATAGTCTTGCATGGCTAGTACCTGCTTTGGTTTCGTTGGTGATCATGAATATATTTTCACTGATGAGTACAAAATGATTATGTCAAAACTTTGGGGTAATTTCCCCTTTTACTTTGTATAGGTTTTTGGTACTTTCGCACCTGAAAAACAACCGCAAAGTAAAAAACCAAACCTATAATAAAACAAACGGGAATTTATGAGAAGAATAATTACACTCACAAATATTGCATTAATTTTATTTTCTTGCGCTAATGATGATAATTATGTGCCTGTAGTGTCAAATCTAGATACTGAATTAAGAATGCGTCTTGTCGATATTTCTGAAGGAAAAGGACTCCTTTATTATACACTGCCCAATAGTGATGATTATGCAAAGATTCCTCAGGACCCCCAGAACCCGATTACGGATGCAAAAATTACTTTGGGAAAACTATTGCTACATGAAACGGCACTTGGTAGAAATCCTAAAATAGAAGAGATGAAAGGCACCTATTCCTGTGCTTCATGTCATCAAGCCAGTGCTGGATTTAGTTCTGGTTTACGACAAGGTATTGGCGAGTGTGGTATTGGTTTTGGATTTAATGGAAACGAAAGAACGATCGATCCGAATGTACCACTTGAATCTGTCGATATTCAACCATTACGTTCGCCAACAATACTTAATGTTGCTTATCAAGATGTAATGCTATGGAATGGTCAATTTGGAGGTACCGGTACCAATGAGGGTACTGAGGCTAACTGGGAACAAATTCAGGAAAACTTCTTAGGATTTCAGGGAATCGAAGTACAAGCTTTAAAAGGTCAGGGTGTGCATAGATTATTGGTAGATGATGAATTTGTAAATACCTTCGGCTATAAAACAATGTTTGATGCAGCTTTTGGCGATATAGAAGAAAACAAACGATATAGCACATTAAATGCGGCATTGGCAATAGCAGCTTACGAAAGAACATTATTAGCTAATCAATCTCCATGGCAAGAATGGTTAAAAGGGAAAACTAATGCCATGAGTGATGCAGAAAAAAGAGGAGCACTTGCTTTTTTTGGTAATGGAAAATGCTACGAGTGTCATACAGGTCCGGCATTGAATGACACTGGTTTTTATGCTTTTGGAATGGGAGATTTTGATAATACAGGTAAAGCCATTATCCTGGACGATTTGGGATTTGATAATGTTAAAAAAGGAAGGGGAGGTTTTACAAAAATTGAGGAGGATAATTACAAGTTTAAAACACCAACACTCTATAATCTTATAGACAATGGATTTTATGGTCATGGGGGAACATTTACTTCTGTTAAAGATGTGGTAACTTATAAAAATAATGGAATACCGCAATCGACAGAGGTGCCATTTGAAAATCTAGCAACACAATTTGGCACTATTGATTTAACCGATCAGGAGATTGATGATATCACCGTTTTTATCGAAAATGGGTTAAGAGATCCAAATTTAAGAAGATATGTACCCGAAACAATAAACTCTGGTTTTTGTTTTCCAAATAATGACGAGCAGTCCAAAAGTGATCTTGGATGTGATTAATAAAATATAAAATTCAGATCAGTAAAAATCATTTTGACTTAAAAGAAGAATTACAGCAAAGACCTGCTTTGCTATAAGAAAACAAGTTAGATTGTTCCTTGATGCTTTTTGTTGAAAAAATCAGAAGAGACAATAATATCTTCAATTCAAAGTAGCGATCCACCAAGTATTTCCGAAAGGATCTTCGAAACCAGCTCCACGAGCACCATAATCTTCTTCCATAGGTTCCATGAGGGATTTTGATCCTGCATCTATGGCATCATAGTAGGTCTGGTCTGTATCTTTAACATATACATACATTGACCCTGGATGTGATGGATAGCTTTTTGAAGCTTCGGCAAGAAGAATGGTACTATCTCCAATCTTAATTTCTGAATGGCGAATTCTATGATTTGTATCAAGGGTGCGAATCATTTCTTGTGCATTGAAAATCTTTCTGATAAAATCTATAAAGTCTTCGGCTTTTTCAATAACCAAATAAGGCATCGCTTGTTGATGACCTGCTGTAATTTTCATTCGTTGCATAATAAGAAAGCAAGTTTTGTTTGTAACGAACGAATACAGATAAATATTCTATGAGAATTAATAAAAGAATGAAGTTTGATCAAGAAACGAAGTGTTTGTGGGTATCCAACGTCTTCAGGTTACATTTGAGGAAAAGATACATCCCAAATAATTCGACAACTTTTTAAGGAATGACTCTTTATATAAGAATCAAGTTCCAGATTATAATTTGATACTTCTACATTATCTATATTGGCTATTTTTACCAATAAGGCTCAATTTAAAAGTTTTTAATAAAAATAGTTCATCGAATGAATTTTAAAAAATATAAGATACCTCTTCTGATTTTCTTAATATCATCTATATCCTTCTATATCATGTATTATTTGATAATACATTATGCTGATCATGGAGCCGATGGACTTGGCGGTTTTTTGTTAGCTATGATTTCGGGGATATTGTTTATTATAAGTTTAATAGGCTTTGTTATTTTTTTAGTACTAAGTGTATTGTCGAAACAAGCTAAATGGATTCAATTTTTTGTAGCCACAATACTTTCTGTGATTGCCATATACTTAATTTTCGCAATGCTAGGAGGATTCGAAATGTTTGGTATTGGATAATTTAATTTTTTATAATAAAACAAAGCTATGATAAAGGCTATGATCATTATTTTAGGGATATTTTATAGTAGCTCCATTTATGCTCAAAAAATAAAATATGACACGGTGTTTATAAAAAGACCAATGTATTATCATGATCAATATGAAACAGATACTATAGTAATGCCGGCTGGCACCAGCTGGAGTACACAGGTACTTACAGGTACATCTCTTCTTAAAAATTCTAAAAAACTAAGCAGTCTTTCTTTAAACGGAGTGCGAGCAATTAGCCTGGAGATGCTAGAGCCTTGTAGTGAAGATGAGCTGAGTATTGATAATTTATACGATGAACACCGAAGAATTGTATCTCTAAAACGTGAAAATGATATATTAACTGTAGACGTAACAGTAGTTTCCTATTGTTGTAATCATTTTCTGGGAGAAGCATATCTTGCTACGGATACCATTACATTAAGTTATATTGATTATGGAGAAAATTGTTCTTGTCATTGTCTATATACACTTAGTTATAAATTCGATCTTAGTGATTTACAAGATTCTTTAGGAATAAAGTATATAGGTTTTACATCAAAGAATAGAAAAAAAATACCTAAAAAGTCATAAAAATAAGCTTATTGCTTATCATAAATATGTACGCAAGAATGTAAGATATTTATTAAAGCAGAGTATAAACTTAAGAATCAATTACATAGAAAAGTAAACTACCATGAACAGCACATCTAATCAGGAAAATCAATATCTACTACTCAAAAACATACCTGAATCCAAATTGAAAGCCATACTTGATCTATATGGCGACTATCAAAAAATTTATTTGTACGTACGATTTGTGATTTTTGGTGTTCTGGGCACTGTTTTAATTTATAATCTTGGTTTTGCCGGAAATAATTATAGTATATCAGATTTTAATACCATTAAAACAACTATGGTTATTATTATGATGTGTTTTGTAGGGCTACTCATTGTCATAGGGATTAAGGCCTACAAAAAGCAGAAAATTGTAAAGACGGCTTTAAAAAAAGCAAGTATCGAACATAATATTGAGTTTAAGCCTCTTAAAAAAGAGTTCAACCGGTTAGTAAGAACATCTTTCAAAGGACCAAAAATTTGATAAATACAGGTCTATTTAGATTATAGAACATCAGTTGTATTTGGGTGAATTGTTTAAAATATTTTATTGACAAAGTCATATTAAAAACTATTTATACAAATGAATTATAAAAATTATTTTGCCGTTGCCATACTACTATGTTTGGGCATACTATCACTTAATTCTTGTTTGCCGAAGCAATCAGATGTATCTTCAGAAAAACCATTTAGCGATCTAATTCATCGTAAATTAATAACAAAAACACCTGTAGTACTTGCTAAAAACCCTGCTTCTAATCCTAAAAAATATTCTCATATTATTGAAGACAATACAGGTTACGGAATTGAAAATATTGAGAAAATAGCAGACATTCCGGCTGGTACAGAATTTAAAATCATATCGGTACAGTTTCATACCGGAAGGGTTAGTGGTACCACTTCAGCATATATTTTTGGGACAGTATTTATAAAAGAACATAAAAAAGAGTACCCCTTTGAATATACTTGGGGAGATTATCATGTAATTTATGAAGACAAACCTTATTGGAAGTTTCCATTAGCTTTTTGGCAAGATGAGGCCTTAGAAGAAAAGTATTTTATAAAAGTACCGTGACCGCGGGGTTTGCCGGTTAGTCTAAAAAGTTGTAGTAAGCGTCTTTTTTAAAATGAATAAAATTATGTAATTCTCGTAATGAAGTAGACTCTTGGATACTATTACAACTTATCAGTAGATTTTTTTAGAGAACAAGCGTGATCCTTTATTACATACCATTTATGATCAATTTTTTCCAGAACATAGCTTACCACCATATGGTTAAAGTAAGGGTTGCCATTTCTTTCTGGCTCTTTATACATGGCATCGGTTGTAGCAAACGCTATGTTTTGATCTGCTTTTAGGTTCAGAATATTGGTTTGCATGGTCCAAGTAGTATCTTTGAACCAGTTTTGATGTAATTCTACAAACTCATCAACCGTATAGGTTATCGCTCTGCCAGGTATAATTAGTTCCATTTTTCCAGTGGGGGGCATGGTGGTTTTAAGAGACTCCAGATCTTTGTTTTCGATAGACATAAGTAGTTTTTGCAATGTTGTCCTGGCTTCAGTTTCATTTCGTTTTGGATCATTAGTTTCTTGTACTTTGTTTTTTTCTTCTTTACAAGAAATCAAAAGAAATAGTAATATCAATATTATGGCACTTTTAATTGAAGTATAAATTCTCATGTTTTTATCCTTTTAATTATTCAATCTCATTACCATTAAAATCCAAGTATCCTTGTTTAGTATTGTCTTCGCCCTTTTTGCCAATTCTATAAAAAATTCTTTTTCTGGGGACTACAGGAAATAATTGGTCGTAGCGTTTTTTGTTGATAGGCATACCTAAATCATCAGTAATAAACATTTTTTTGCCTTGAGTTACTATAAACAAGGGTTTACCTGGAATTCTAAACACGTTTTTAAATGTAGATTTATGCAATTTTTTTCCGCTTAAATCTGCGATAAAAACTTCTTTGGGTCGCGTCGTGATTTTTCGGTTAATATCTTTGCAAATTCTGGAAAACTCCTCTACTATATTTCCCTGATAATCCAAATAACCATCTTCATTATCAACAGAATTGTAAGAACCTATACGGTAATATACCACCTTTTCCTTATAATGTGGATATAACATATCATATCGATTATCGTTTACAGGTTTTCCATCGCGATCAATAAAAAAGTCTTTATCATTTCTGGTAGCCATAAAAGTCACAGGAGCTTCTTTCCCCAATACCCTAATATCCTTGAAAGGTTCTTTGTGAAGTATGGCTCCTTTATAATCTGCCAAAAAATATTCTTCACTCTCTTTTTGGAGTTCTATGCGCTGCGCCTCTTTATGGAAAATTATTGACTCATAGGATAATGGAATAATCATTTGATTCATATCTACATCAAAAATTCCGTAGAGGGAGTCTCTAACACTTAGAAGAGGGGTCTTTTCAATGGGATACAAATTTTTGTATATAGGTTTTAGAATAATTTTACCTTTTCTATTTGCCCATCCGGTATATTCCTTCTTTTTTTCGACTTTAGTACCTTCATGTACGAGGCTGTCAATAGTTATCATAAATCCGTTTTCATAGCTTCTAATATCTTCATATTTTGGAGCTAAAACAATATTTCCTTTATCCGAAAGAATCCCTCTTGTATTCCAGCCTTCGTTTTTAATAAAAATATAAGTTGAGTCAATTCGATCTCTATAGGCTGATTGAAATTTGTTAAAGTAAGGTTTTAAATGGGTGTAGATAGGATATTCTTTAAGTGTTAAACGTTGCGTTACTTGATAAAATTTAACTGCTATTTTAAGAGGAATACTTTTTGAAAACACACCTTCTTTTATCTGAAAAAGTAAAGTATACCCTTGATATTGTTTAAATATAAAAGGTCTGTAGCCCTTATCTCGTAGTTGTAATACAATCCCATCTTTGGTCTTAAGAATAACAGATGCCTCAGGATATTTTTTTAGAACTTCTTCTTGTACTTTTTTAATTGATACATCGGTTATCGAAAAAACTCCTGCATACGTATTGAATTCTTCTAGATAGAAACTATCTGGTGAATTATTTGTAACGAAGTTGTGAGGTTCCATCTTTTCTTTTACCTCTTGATTCACCTCTTTTTCTATTCTTAAAAACAAGTTTTTTTCTTTGTCTGTTTCTAGAAAATCGGCTTTTTTTAGAAAAAGTGACTTTAAATCCAAGGTATTTACCTTTGAAATAGTGTTTATAGAATTAAAAATACTGTAGTACTCTTTTAATTCTTGAATATTCTTATTTTCACTCTCAGCTTCTGCGATAGCATAGGTATTTTTGTCTATTTTTTTGATGGCGATAAATCTATAATCCTCAAAAAACCGATATAATAACAGGCTATCACTTTTATAGAATTCCTCTTGCCTGTAATTAGGTGCTACGGCAATATAGTCAGCTATTGTAATTGGTTTTTTAGAAGTTACTACTCCAATATTGGTATGCCCATAAAAATGATTATTGTACATTCCAAAAGTGATACCGCCAAGAAAGCTGTCTTTTTTCAAGGCATATAAAGACGTTTTTTCTCCTGACTCTCTTAGAGACTTCGTTGTATATAGTAATGGGATTGCAAGTCCATAATCACTTATATCGATAGCGGTAACATATCCCACTGTAGATTGCTGAGCGGCAGACAAAAAGTTTTTTACTAATCGATCTTTTTCCTTCTTTTTCTTTCTATTTGATTCTTCAATGCTAGTCTTAATATTTGCCAATAGGGCATCGCTTTCAGCGACTTTTTTTAATCGCATTTTGATTGCAAAATTAGATGGCTCTGTTAATGACAAACTCATATTCAATTGAATAACAAACTGATTTTCGTCTATGAGACGTAAGGTGTTATCAGATCCGTCCATAATCTTTAGCGCCCGAAAATCGATACTATCCTTTTTTATAGTTTCTAAAGCGTACGCATTGATAAAAGAAGCTTCAGGTTTGGTCTCTAAAATATAATAGGATTGTTGTGGTAGTGAGTCTATAGAAATGCTCCATTTTACAGATCGCATAATATCTTGAGGAATATTGTGTGATAAACTATCTATAACATAATATCCTGACTTAGGAATACTATTTGACTTATTTTGTCCAAAAGTATATGAGCAGGCAAACATCACTAGACCTATCAGTATTGATTTTAAAGTTAAGTTTTTGAACATTTTAATATTCGTCATGATTATTATTACATTGTTTATAGAAAGGAGGCTACTAATATAATACAACATATATCCCTATGATAACAACTGTTACAACCGTTTTATAAATCCAACTTTGTTGACAAGATGACATTGTTAAGACCCCTATTAAAGCAATGGTCAAACATGCTATCCCATAGTAAATCCTGGATACAGGTGTTAGCATTAATATTCAACCTAATATTCCCGACATGATTTCTTTTTATACAAGCTAGTCATTTCTGCCATAATTACTTCTAAAGATAAACCTACTATACTTGTCTCTCTCTTCGTCTTACCAAGATTCGTTCTTGGTTTGTTTCATTTTCCAGTTGCCATTTTTTTTGGTGATGTTGTGTGTAATTCTAGTGGTTTTATTTATAAAAGGATTCGTGATAATGGTATAAATTTCTACACTGTTCATAGAAATCGGATTTTCTGTAATTTGAATAAAAAGTTTTTCTTTAAAAAGTTGTTTTTCTAGCACATCATTTTTGTGTAAGTTGTTATCTTCTAACTGCATTAATTCACCTTCATTACCACGGTTTACCCAAAGTATTTTAGCTTTATTATTGGATTCCATTTTTTCAATAAAGTTAGGATGTTGAACCAAATCACCGTATTCTTCAAAATATTGATGTAGTCGTTTTTCTTTAAGTTCCTTATAGTATTCTAAAGCTCCGGTACCACAATAAAAAATCCTGCTTTTACGCTGAACCAAAAGGGTGTCAGTAGCATTTTCAACCTTAAAACTATCTAAATACACCTCATATGGGGATAATTGATCATGTAGCGCATGTGTATATGCTATTGGTAATTTTATTTTTCTGTTAGTGTTTTCTCTAGGAGTGCAGGACGCAAGGCCTAAAATCAATAAAGCCATAACAATATTTGACACATTAATATTCAGCATCGATTCCATTTTTACTATTAATTTAAGTTTTCTAACTATTTAGAATTAACAGAGATAGGCAAAACAAGGCGTAGTTTTTAAGAAATCAATAAATTTTAGCTTACCAGGTTTCCCTGATTTACTTTTGATTATAAACCTTCCTTCTTCTCTATGCCATGATAATATCATTTTTGTATATCCTAAAGATACATAGTGTTCATAGATTTTCTTGATAAATTGTAACCTCTCAACTAATTCATTAATGGACTTGAATTCCTTTTTTTCTCCGATCATTTGTAAAACCTTTTGTCGATTTTTTTGAGTTAGTAGATTTATTTTTTTCTCCATAAGTAAATTCAGTTGAGATTCATCTTGTAAGGTTTCGACGATAAGATGTTTTATAGAAAAAAGATCTGAGTATATTATCTTAGAGTTCTTGGTATTATACGAAAATCCTTTATTCCCTGTACCGACTTGACCTAAAGCAAAAGGTTTTAAAGTGATCTCTGTATCTGTTCCTATCCTTGGAATTTTAATCTCTGTATAAAAATATGAAAGCACATCTTTTTGAATACTCGGATTAAAATTACTAAGATTAAAACCCGCAGGCATTATGCTATCGATAGTTTCTGTAGAATATATACCGTAATTGTTGTCGCATGACCAAAACTCGTTCTTTACAAGAACATAGTTGCCATTGGCTTTTTTGTAGGCACCTACTTGGCTTTTACAATAACATCCACAGGTTGGATAAGTGCCCTCTATAAACAAATATCCATTTTTTGCATCATCAATACAGGTAGTGCAATATTGGTTAAGACTTGTGGGAAGAAAACCATGATTCATCTCATAGCCTTGTCTTAACGATTCGTTACAAGTTGTTGCGAAATCCCATAATTGTTCTTTCAGGGACTGCCCGTTGGTGATGAATATGGTAAAACAATAAATTAACGTTACAACCCATTTCATAATTTTGTTGTATTATTTCTGTTTTCAATGATAAGCATTTAATTATCCAAAACATTCAGGATTATATCGCTATTTGAAATCATTCCGTTAAGAAATACGGTTTTAGGCACTTCAAGTTTGGTATTTGTAAATGATGTCTGGGGATATGCCTCGTTGGCCAATCCCTCTGTAAAACTTTCTGGCGCAGGGTTCCTGCTTTCAAGTAAGACTATAGATTTAGCATCTACAGCCTGTATCTTATATACTTTGCTCATAGTGGCGACCAAGTCTCCAGCATCTAATTTTTCTAAAACGATTTTCTTTTCTTGATTGCTTTTAGCCATAAAGGACTCTTGATAAACGTCATTACTCTTGATTTCAGAATAAAAACCAATAGGAACAGCAACAAAAAGTAATAGTACTACGATGCCGGCAGTCCAATATCCCCAGGTTGGAACTTTCAGGCTTTTTTTCATTTCTGCTGCTGTTTCTTTGATCTCTATAGTCCAATCAGATTTTTTTATTTGCTTACCTGTGTCAATGCAGATGAGTTCGGTTACTTTTTTGGGGAAAAGAAAAAATGAAGCTTGCACGTCTCTCCGTTTCAATTGAAGCAGCACTTTCCCAGAGGAACAATTTTTGGTTAGTAAATTGAACTTGCGTTCTTCAATAACATATTCTTTAACTGATATCCACATGATTTATATTCTTATTGATAGTTTGGGGGGCTGTCTAAAAAGGATAAGAAAACGTCATTACGATCCGCCTTTGGACGGAGAAGTAATCTGTTTATCAGTAACTTAAATTTAACAGATTCCTTCGCTTCTCTCGAAATGACGACTTTCTAGACAGCCTCTTTAATTATGCTTATCTATGATACTTCATTATCCATTAAAATATAGACACACTATTTCCATTGGCAACTAAAGTGTCCCTATCAGTAGCTCCTTGTGCAGATAAGTCACCTCGCAAGCGTATTCTTTTACCTGTAATTGCCGGAGTAATACTTACTAATCTTGCCAATATTTGATCAATAACAGGGGTAGATAGTCCACCAATACCAAGTATATCTATTGATGTGAAATCGACGACTGAAGACAAGTTTACCGAGGTTAATAATACCGAAGAGTTAATAGTTAATCTATCGAATGTTGAAAGATTGCTGAAATCTACATTTTCTAGTAGGTTTTCGCTAATTTCAAGATTGCGAATACTGGTAAGCGTTTCCAGACTTGGAAAAGCAATACTAGTAATAGAAGTGTTATTATTTATCCTTAGATCAGTAAAAGTATCACTACCGGTCACTGTGGTTAAAGAAGGAAATGAAATTGATACTAATGCACTATTTCCTGTTATAGAACACCCTCCATTTAAAGTCGTCAAACTAGAAAAATTTACACTATTGATCAACGAATTATTGGTTATGCTTAAGAAATTACGAATATCTGGTGTTCCCAATGTAGTTAATCCTGAAAAGGATAAACTTTCCAGGGCAGGATTGTTTGAAATAGTTAAAGAAGTGCCCATAGTTACCAAACCATCAAATTGTACAGTAGTCAATTTTTGATTTTCTAAAATTGTAATTCCAGAAGTAGTGCTAAGATTTGGAAATTCTAAAGCGACTAATTCAGGATTTTCCGAAAAATTTATCCCTCCTTCTACAGTTTCTAACGAATCAAAACGTATAGTAGTCAAATTGCTTTGACGAACGCTTATTCTCGAGTTACAGGTGACTAAGTTAGGCATTGCAAAAGTAAGAAGCCTTGGATTGTTGTCTAAAGAGAAGTTATCTGTAATAGTCACCACCGAATTAGCTTCAAAAGATGTTAGATTCTCATTATCCTCAACACTTAATCGATCGAGTTTATTTAAGCTCCCAAGACTTACAGTAGTCAAGTTTACATTATCTTCAATAGTAAAACTAGCACCATCTTCTGGCGTATTGGTAACAGAGGGGATATTAATAGTTTGCAGATTCTCATTGTCTTCTATAAATAATCCACCTAATGTCTGCAATCCAGGAAAATTAATTTGAGACAGCATTGTTTTTTCAATAGACAAAGTTCCGGCGGTTTCTAGATTAGAGATATCGAGATTTGACAAATTTTCTGACGTTTCGATATTCAGTCTTTCCAGAGTAGTAAGCGCTGGAAAGCTTAACGTTTCTAGAGCTGGATTAACTTCAAAATCTAGCCTGGTCACTGTTGTCATTGCTCCTAAATTGATTGAAGTAAGTGCAGTATTACCCTCAACAAAAAGGCTATTAATGGTGCCCAGATTTTCAAAATTTAGTGTAGATAAGGCACTATTAGAATACACTTCAATATCCTCGACAACAGACTCAAGATCAGGCAAAGAAAGACTTTGTAGATTCTCATTATCCCTCACTTCTAGTCTTATTAATCCTGATATGCCAGAAAGGTTGAGCGTAGTTAGATTGGTGGTGTTAATCACCAGAACAGTGTGTGTTTTTTTTCCTTTATTTTCTAAGGCAATTTGTGCAGCTTCATCATCGGTAATATCGCCAGCAAACACTAGATATTCAAGCCCTTCATTAAAGCCGTTTACACCATCAACACCGTCAATACCATCTTCACCATCACTACATGAAAAGGTCGTTATGGCAAGAGATATCACGACAAACCTGATAAATATATTTTTCATAATCAAATGATTTAAGTTTTTATTTTTTTGAACAGATTGAATACAATGTGTTCTATTAAATTGTTTAAAATTATTCTGTGATCGTTACCGAATTACCATTATCTCTCAAGGTTTGTGCCTGGGTTTGTGCTTGTGCAGAGGCAACTCCAGTAATGAATATGCTTTTCTCACTAATGGCAGGTGTGATATTTACTAATCGTGTTAAAATGCCATCTATTACTGCAGTAGAAAGTCTTCCAGGAGTATTTAAACTTAGTCGTGTAAAATCCTGAAGGGACGAAAGTGTTAGAGATTCTACTAAAACCGAGGAGTCCACATCTAAAGTAGCAAAGGTGTTGAGCCTATCAAAATTGATGGTTGCTAAAAGGTTCTCACTAATGCTAATGGTTGAAATAGTATTTACTGTTTCTAAATTCGGAAATGAAAGACTCGTCATTGCATTATTATTTGAAACTATGAACCTGAGCGAATTTTCATTTCCAACAGTAGTCAATCGAGGAAATGACAATGTAGTTAAGGCACTATTTCCTGAGATCAAAAGTCCCATGTCTAAGGTCGTCAAACTTGAAAAATCAAGATCGGTCATTAACGGGTTATCTGAAACGGTAAGATTAGAACGCGTATCATTTCCTATTGTAGCGAGTACAGGAAAACTTGCCGTAGTTAAAGCAGCATTTCTCGAAATCACAAAGTTTCTTGTTGAAACTGTCAACCCAGGAAAAGATGCAACTTGCAAATTTTGATTATTTGATATAGTAAGAAAACCATCATTATTTACTAATGCATTAAAATTGATACTGGTTAACATTCCATTTTCTGAAACGCCAACACCGCTCGAAGTAGTTAATCTGCGAAAGTCTATGCTAGTTAGTAAAGAATTTTCTGAAATACTTATACGACCTTCATTTTCTGTAACATTTGGAAACGCCAAACTGGCCAAAGTTCCATTTTTTTGAACGAGCACCCCAGAAACACTCGTTGCAACCGGAAATGATATCTCATTAAGGTTTGGATTATCCGAAATAGAAATAAACCCTGGCGATAGCGCAGCATCGGTATTGAGTGTGATGAGGTTTTCATTGTTATCAATTCGTATTCCTCCTGTACTTACTAGATTATTAAGATTAATGGTTGTAAGATTGGCATTTCTGGTAATATTAATACCTTGATCTTCATCAGAAAAAAGATCATTCTGATTTGCGATGTTGGAGGTTAAGGAGGGTAGAATAATTACTTCTAGAGCCGAATTTTCAGAAATCGTAATTTCTCTGGTAGTTCTTAATGCTTGAAGATTGAGAGTCGTTAGCCGTTCATTTCGTCGAAAATTGAGAAAGATAATCGATTCTACTGTGTTTAAATTTACAGTTGTTAAGTTTTCTAGAGACTCTAGTCGTAGTGTCCCTATTTCCAATACTGACGGTAAATTTAAACTTTCTAATAATGGGGTGTCTCCAATTCGAAGACTTTCACAAGTATTCAGATTTGGCAAATTAATACTTTCCAAAGTTTGATTGCCGTTAATAGCAAAACCTCCATAAGTTGCCTCCAAACTTAACATATCAATGGCTGTTAGCATTGGATTATTGTTTATTGAAATATTTTCATAAGAAGCATTTAGATTAGGCAAAGACAATCTTTGTAGGTTTTCGTTACCCACGACTTCTAGTTTCACAAGGGTTGAGATTTCTGGCAGCTCTATTGAAGTGATATTTGTCGTATTTTTTATCAATAGGGTGTGCGTATTTTTTCCGGCTGTTCCTGCAGCCAAAGCAACCGCTTCTTCATTGGTCATATCTCCAGAAATTACGAGATATCCAGCGCCATTGCTTTCTGTGCCGTCTATGCCGTCTATACCGTTTACGCCATCTTCACCATCTTCTGGGTTGCAAGAAAAAATAGTTACAGCAAGGGTTACCATGAAAATTCTAAGAAATATATATTTCATAATTAAATGATTTTGGGTAGTATTCATATTTATATTTTAAAAAGTTTTTAGTCTACACTTTATTCTACAATATTCACCGTGTTACCGTTAGTTCTTAAGGTTTCTATATCGATCAAGGCTTGTGCAGATGCAGTTCCGGTAATAGAGATATTTTTACCGGTAATGGCTGGTGTAATATTTACTAATTGGGTAATAATAGTATCAATTACGGCTGTTGAAAGTCTGGTAAAACTGATCCTATCAAAATTTTGAATAGAAGATAAGTCTGCAGTAGTTAACGTAGTATTAGAATTAATAGTGAAACTAGAAATCGTAGCAAGTTGAGCAAAATTTACTGTTTCTAAACCAACTTCTCTAATTTCGATACTTCCTGTGTTATTACCACCATAAATTGCTAAGCTGGGAAAAGATATACTATTGATTGAACCATTATTCCTGATTACAAAATCAACCCTGTTCTCACTGCCTATCGATCTTAAAAGAGGGAAAGACAGTGCTGTTAGTGCGCTATTACTTGTAGTGGTCAAACCGATATCAAGCAGCGTTAAACTGTTGAAATTGAAACCTGTTAACGCTCCATTTCGATTGATAGAGATGCTACCACCGCTCTCTAGATTAGGAAATGAGGTTGTAATCAAGCTAGGGTTTCTATCGATTCTTATAGAGTTAACCGTTGTCAATACATCGGCATTAAACGCCGTCAAGTTTGCATTGCCCGTTATAGAAATAATACCAGCATGGGTCAAATTACTTATATTTATTGTGGTTAGATTAGTATTTCCGTCAATGTTAAGCCTAGATGTTCCTTCTGAGCTTATGGTTTCAAGCACAGGTAAATTTATGTTTTCTAGTACTAAATTACCGGAAACACCAATCCCCTTAGCATTTATAATATTCGGCAGATTAATTGCCAGTAGGTTATCATTTCTTGAAATATTAAGAAATCCCAATTCGGTAACGCCCAATTCTAAGTTTGTTAAGTTTGCATGATTCGAAATACTTAAATTACCGTCTACCTTAACTAATAAGGGCAAATTTATATTCTCAAGTAATGGATGTTGAAAAAAACTCAATCCTGAAGTACTCGTAAGGCTCGTTAGATTAATTGAAGTTAACATAGCATTAGAACTTACAGATAAGGATCCTAATGTCGTCCTGAGGTTTTGAAAATCTATGCGCTCCAGTGTTGGGTTATTGTTTATAGTTATATTTTCGGCGGTAGATTCCAGATCAGGTAATGATAGATTTTGTAAATTTTCATTATCCGAAACCTCTAGCTTGACCAAACTGGAAATGTTGCTTAAGTCTAAAGCAGTTAGATTTGTAGTATTCGTTATTAATATCGTGTGGGTGTTGGTTCCAAACCCTTCAGTTACTATTTCTGCTGCTTCCTCATTGGTAATCTCGCCAGATAAAGCAAGAATTCCTAATCCGTTATCAACACCATCGACTCCGTCAACGCCGTCAATGCCATCCATACCGTCTTCGCCGTTACATGAGAATATAAATATTGAAAGGGTAATTAAAAAAAGATGAGTACAAAAATTTTTCATAGTTATTAAGATCTAGGTTATAGTTTTCTAAAAAATGATTTTGAATAATTTTGTTCAAATGTAGATGAGAAGAAATAGAAAAGAGTACCAGATTATAATTTGGCACGCATAGTTTTTAAGACAAATCAGGCTTTTACCAAATACGTATAGCGGGTAAAATGGTCAAAGCTAATGCAACATAAACTGTAAGTAAAGAAACCAATGTAGCAACAATAAATCGAAGCATATTAGAAGTATTGGGCAATAAGATTATGGTACCAAGACTTATCGAAACAATAGCACAAATTAAAAATGCTCCTCCATAAAAAATACTTTCAAAAAACCCACCCAAACCATCAGGACCGTGGTTGGAGTAATATACAGTATGTACTAATAACCCAAGAAAAAGAAAGGAAAAAAGCAAAAGTATACTTAGAAATATTTTAAGTGTTTTCATTAATTTTTATTTCTGACTGATGACAAAGTATCTTAATATCGCGCCGAAAGTAAAAAGAAATGATAAAGAAAAAGGTTCAAATTATAAATTGGAGCGTCTATTTATCTTGTGATGTAGAGTTTAGATATATTTCTTTTGAAATTCTGAAGGGGTGAGTCCCACAAGGTTTTTAAATATTCTATTGAATGATGTCTTGCTCGGAAAACCGGCTTCATATCCAATAGCCAAAATTTTGTAGTGTTTAAACTTCGGATTTTTCATCATTTTTTTTGCGGTATCGACCCTATAAAGGTTAATGAAGTTGTTAAAATTCTTCTGAAAACAAACATTCAAAACCTCTGAAAAAAGATGTACGCTCATATGTAAATGATCAGCAATATCAGATTGTTTGATTTCTTGATCCAAATATGGTTTTTCTTCTTCCATATAGTCTAAGATAAGTGCCATATATTTTTGTTGATCTTCTCGACTAAGCGAAGACTTTTTTGGCTGTTGTGCTTCGCTAGTTTCTTCAGAAAACTCTCGCTGTTGATTTTCTTTGGCTAATGCGTTCAAAGTATCTTTGAGGGCTTCATTTTCGTTTTGTAATAATAATTTATCACCCTGTAGCTGTAAAGATTCTTCTGCTAGTTTTCTACGCTTATTCCAATAAATAATTGAGGATACTAATAACAGAACCACCAAAACAACCCCTAAGAAAACGTAGCGTTGTTTTTCTTGACTTAAAAGGGTTATTGATTGTTTTTGATCTGTTATAATTCTTGTTTTGTCTTTTGTTTCTTCTTCTAATTTTAACCTTTGAGCCTTTGAAAGAGTTTTTAAATATTTTTCTCTGGTTTTGATATAAGCTTTTTGTTCTTTTAAGGAGTTTTTGATACTGTCTAATGCCTCATAGGTTTTGGCTAAATATTCATGGGACTCCATTTTGATATTCAAAAAATTTCCTTGTGTAGCCAAATCACGAGCTTTTTTTAATCTAGTCAGTGCATTTACTGGTCGATTTGATAAATAATAAGAAATACCCATTACACAATTGGCAGAAGCTTTAAGTTCTATAGACTCATTCTTGTCAATTTTGTTCAAAGCTTTTTGACTGTTTTCTATAGCTTGGTCGTACTGACCTAAATGACGTTGACATTCAGCAATATTGATCAAGGCCCCTATGATTCTATCATTTCTGTCCATTTTTTGAGCCAGATCTTTGGCCTTGTACATGTATTCCAAAGCTTCAGCATAATTACCTTGATTGAGATTTGCTGTTCCCAAAGAATTATATGCCGAAATAATGAAACTATCTGGATTTTTTTGATATTTGGCTAATACTATAACTTTTTTCATTGAGGTTTTTACTTTTTCGTAATTCTCAATGCTATTGTACAAATTCCCAAGGTTTACCTGTACAAGAATTCTCGAATATGAATTCTCAGGAAGAGAATTACTTAGCTTTTCAGCTTCAAGATACCTGGCTAGAGATTCCTCATATTGATCTATTTGCTGGTAATAAATTGCTAGGTACACCAATGCAGCAACCTGATCTTCTTTTAATTCGTTGGCTTCAGCAATATGAAAAATGATATGACTGTATTTTTTAAACGCCTCCAAATCACCTGCACGATTCGATGTGCTTAACAATTGCTTGTATTTGGCAATACTGTCATTTGGTGAAATAACTTTTTGATTATACAGAGAAAAATCTACAACAGAATGATCTTGAGCAAAATTTGCAGAAGCGTTTACTAAGATTACGATAATGATAAGATACAGGGACTTTGGCATTTTTGATGAAACTCTAAAAAGACAATAATTCTTTAATTAGTTTAATATACTATCAAATATATTGCTTTTATAAAGTTTATAAAGAATAATTAGCCTCAAAATTGATATCAAAAAAAAACAGGCCTCTAGTATTTCAGAGGCCTGTTTAGTATTATACATTATTGCTTTTACTACTGATTCATCAACTCTTCAATCTCATCAGCTTCGATGGGAATATTGGCCATGAGGTTAAAGGGTTCTCCTTTTTCTTGTATTACCACATCATCTTCTAAACGTACTCCAAAGCCTTCATCTGGGATATAAATACCAGGTTCTACCGTAAATACCATATTGGCTTGCATGGGCTCGGTTAAAACTCCGTAGTCGTGGGTATCCAGACCAATATGGTGTGATGTGCCGTGCATGAAGTATTTTTTATATGCCGGCCAATCGGGATCTTCATTTTTCACATCGGCTTTGTCTAAAAGTCCAAGGGTAAGCAATTCTGACGTCATCATCTTTCCTACTTCAATGTGATAATCTGCCCAAATGGTCCCTGGTGTCAATATTTTGGTAGCATCATCTTTAACTCGTAACACCGCATCGTATACTTGTCTTTGACGTTTATTAAATCTTCCTGAAACAGGAATTGTCCTTGATAAATCACTAGAGTAATTGGCATATTCTGCCGCTATATCCATAAGGATAAGATCTCCCGCTTTACACTCTTGGTTGTTTTCTATATAGTGTAATACATTGGCATTGTTACCGCTTGCAATAATGGGCGTATAGGCAAACCCCTTGGATCGGTTATTGATAAACTCATGTAAGAGTTCTGCTTCAATATTATATTCCCAAACTCCTGGTTTTACAAAACCTAAAAGTCTTCTAAATCCTTTTTCAGTAATATTACAAGCCGTTTGCATGAGATCGATTTCTATAGGATCTTTTACAGAACGAAGTCGTTGTAAAATGGGATTACTTTTGGCTACAGAATGGGCGGGATATTTATTCTTCCACCACTTGGTGAAGCGATCTTCTCTGGTTTCGGTTTCTACATTAGATCGATAATGCTCGTTGGTATTCACATATACTGTATCACATTGAGTCATCACTTCAAAGAAAACCTTTTCCAGATCCTGTAACCAATATACTGTTTTTATACCCGATACTTCAAAAGCACGTTCTTTAGTAAGTTTTTCTCCTTCCCAAATAGCAATAAGCTCACTGGTTTCTTTCAAAAACAAAATTTCTTTATGTTTTTCATGGGGTGCATCAGGAAATAAAAGCAAAACGCTCTCTTCCTGATCAACACCGCTTAGATAAAAGATATCTCTGTGCTGCTCAAATGGCATAGTGCTATCTGCACTTATTGGATATGTATCGTTACTATTAAAAACAGCAATGCTATTCGGTTTCATCTGTGCCGTAAAATTCTTTCGGTTTTTGATAAAAAGGTTGCGATCTATGGGATGGTATTTCATTATATAACGTATTACATAGTCATTATGGATTTCCAAAAATACTAAAGCCAAAAGGATGTATTGTTAAACAATATCTAAAAATTTTGAGATTACTTTAACAATATCTACATTCATCAACTATTATTTATTTTAAAAAGGTCAGTTGGAATTCGCCATATTGAGAAAACGTAAGGATGTATATCTTTGACTCATGGTTTATTTCAGCCCACTAAATAACCGTCAAAATGAAAATACAAACACTTACTTTATTTTTCTTTATTGCCTCATTATCTCTTTTTGCTCAGCAACCCGCTACAAATTCTGAAACAGTCATTAAAGGATTATCGCAAAAACAACAGATGGAAACATCATCACTCGTAAAGAATGTTCCTTTTGAAAACATTGGACCATCAGTAATGAGTGGTCGTGTGGTAGATGTAGCTGTTAATCCAGATAATACAACAGAGTTTTATGTAGGTTATGCCTCTGGTGGATTGTGGTACACTGTGAATAACGGAACCACATTCGAACCAGTTTTAGATACTGCAGAAACTATTATTGTAGGTGATATCGCGGTAGATTGGAAAAATGGAACTATCTGGGTAGGAACAGGAGAAAATAACTCATCAAGATCATCCTATGCCGGGATAGGTATTTTGAAGTCTGTAGATAAAGGTAAAACCTGGCAAAATATGGGACTAACAGATTCGCATCGTATAGGAAGAATTGTAATAAATCCTAACAATCCCGATGAGGTAGTTGTAGGAGTAACGGGACATTTGTACTCTGCTAATGAAGAACGCGGTGTATATAAAACCACCGATGGTGGAAAAACCTGGAGCAAAACATTATTTATTAACAATGAGACTGGGATTATTGATCTTGCGTTCGCCCCTAATAATTTTAATGTGATGTATGCTGCTGCATGGGATAAAGATCGCAAAGCATGGAATTTTGAAGGTAATGGGCCTGGATCAGGCATTTATAAAAGTGTAGACGCAGGGAATACCTGGAACAAAATTTCTGTAGACGGAAGTGGATTCCCAACAGGAGAAGGTGTGGGAAGGATTGGTCTTGCCATCTTTGACGAAAATACATTGTATGCGGTTCATGATAATCAATTTAGAAGAAAGAAAAGTGATCTGAAAAAGGAAGGCGATAAGCTAACTAAAGAAGATTTTAAAACGATGTCAACCGAAGATTTTCTGAAGATTGATGACAAAAAGTTGAATAGCTTTTTAAAAACCAATGGTTTTCAGGAAAAATATAGAGCCGACAATGTAAAGCAAATGGTAAGAGGTGGTACTGTAAAGCCCATAGATCTTGCCAAATATCTAGAAGATGCCAATTCGATGTTATTTGATACTCCCGTAATAGGTGCAGAGGTTTACCGAAGTGATGACGGAGGAAAAACATGGACAAAGACACACGAAGACTTTTTGGATGACATTTTTTATAGCTACGGATATTACTTTGCCCAAATACAGGTAAACCCCAAAAATAAAGATCATATCTATATTTCTGGAGTACCTATTTTGAAATCTAAAGACAGTGGTAAAACATTTAAAAGTATAAGTGCAGAAAATGTGCACGCCGATCATCATGCCTTATGGATCAATCCAAATAACCCTAAACATTTGGTTAATGGTAATGACGGTGGAGTTAATATTACTTACGATGATGGCGAAAACTGGATCAAGGCTAATCAACCCAATGTAGGACAATTTTATGCGATCAATGTCGATAACGAAACCCCTTACAATGTATATGGAGGATTGCAAGACAATGGTGTTTGGGTAGGTGCTCATAACAGTAAAGAAGATGCTTCATGGCACCAGAGTGGACATTATCCCTGGAAAAGTATTATGGGCGGGGATGGAATGCAAGTACAAATCGATAATAGAGATGCTAATATTGTATATACAGGCTTTCAGTTTGGAAATTATTTTAGATTGAATCGGGCAGAAGGTGAGCAAACGTTTATTCAGCCAAAACATGAATTGGGAGAATCACCTTATCGTTTTAATTGGCAAACACCCATATTGCTTTCCCCTCATAATCAAGATATCATATATTTTGGAGGAAATAAGTTAATGCGATCCATGAATCAAGGGGATGATTGGACCCCAATTTCTGAAGATTTAACTAACGGAGGTAAAAAGGGAAATGTAGCATACGGGACCTTAACAACGATTTCAGAATCACCATTTCAGTTTGGTTTGATTTATACAGGTAGTGACGACGGGTTGGTATACGTAACCAAAAATGCGGGCGGTAGCTGGACGAAAATATCTGATTCTTTTCCGAAGGACTTATGGGTCTCTAGAGTTGTAGCATCTAAACACAAAAAAGAAAGGATATATGTTACCTTAAACGGGTATCGCTGGGACGATTTTAAACCCTATGTTTATGCAAGTGACAATTATGGCGAGACTTGGGAAAATATAAGTCAAAACCTTCCAGCGTCTCCGGTAAATGTGATTAAAGAAGATCCTAAAAATGAAAAAGTATTGTATTTAGGAACCGATAATGGAGCCTATGTATCTTTAGATAAAGGAAAAACATGGCAAGTATTTTCTAAAGGATTACCCAATGTGGCGGTACACGATCTTGTTATTCATCCTAAAGCAAACGATTTGCTATTAGGAACCCATGGTAGAAGCATTTATAAAACGAATGTTGAACCTTTACAAATTCTCGATGACGAAGTAATGAACAAGACACTGTATGTTTTTGAAGTGCCAACTGTTAAATGGTCAGAGCGTTGGGGAGTTTCCTGGAGTAAGTGGTTTGATCACTACACACCGTCTTCTATCATTAAATTTTATGCAAAAAATTCTGGTGAATATACAGTACAAATTACCACCGAAAGTGGGAAAGTACTTCAGGAATTTTCTGCTGATGCTAGCACAGGGCTTAATTATACAGAGTATGATCTAACGATTACCGAAAAAGGTAAAAATATTCTGGAAAAAGAATTTGAGGAGGAAGAAATTTCAGAAAGAAAAAATGGTAGCTACTACCTTCCGGTTGGGGTTTATCAGATAGAAGTTTTTAACTCAAAAAACAGAGAAAAAAGTACCTTAGAAGTCAAATAACTTTACTAAATATCAACTTACTGGGCAATTCTAAATCTTAGAAAAAGCAATAATTTTAAGAATTGATAAGGTGTCTCATTAGTGCTATATTATGAAAATTAATTTTTTCAATTCGATAATTCTTTGTGGCTATCTGTGTTTGTTAATAATCAGCATCTGGAAATTTATTTCCACTCCTAACAAACGTAAGATTTATTATTATTTTTATGGTTTTCTGATCACTTCAAGCTTGGTGGTCCTAATGGTTCTGATGTTTGATATTAGGCTCGTAAAAACATACCCAATAATTGTACTGTTTTTTATACCATTTCAGTATCTATCCCCGGTTTATTTTACTGCATTTGTCTGTTACTACTTAGGGAAAGAATCTGTTTATCGTAAATATCGAGTATATCTTTTTCTTCCGTTTATTGCGTTTTTTATTTTATATACTATTTTAAAAGTCAATATATTTTTGGAATATTCTTGGATATCAAAAAATATAGTAACCATTTTGCATACCGAAATAGATGAGAATTCTGCTCTTTCTTTTAGTACCATAATTGGTATATGGATGTATTTAATGATTACAAAATATGAAAAATCATTAGGAAGATATTCATTTCTGAAAGTAAAACAACAAACCAAATGGATAAAAAACCTGGTTGCAGTATTAATTGTTTTTAATGTTTTATGGTTACTAACGCTAGTACTCTTTTATATAAGAACAGATATTCATGGTCACATGCCTTATTATCCCTATTGGATATTATACTTGCTGTTTTATTTTGCATTCCTTTATTATGGCGTCCAGCATATTCAGAATAGGGGAAAATTTCTAAATCCAGAGGCCAATATCAAGGAAGAGGCTATTAATAAATTTAGAATTGCAGGATTAAGTACTATTTTTTCTAAGGAGGAATTAAAGCAGATAGAATCAAATTCTTCAGAGGTTGTTGGCATTTTAAGTTATTTTGCCACATCTCTGTTCGATAAAAATGACGTAAAAGATATTCTTTGGGACATAACCGAAAATTGCATCGCTCAGCTTCATTTGGAAGATGCTGTAATTTACATTTTGGACGAAAAAACTAAACTACTAAAGCAAACGGCTGCCTACGGGACTAAAAACAAAGGACAACGCATGATTCTAAGCCCCATCCAAATACCTTTGGGAAAAGGTATTGTTGGGGGTGTGGCAGCAACCGGTATCTCGGAGTGTATTGGTGATGTAACCAAAGATGAACGATACATTGTTGATGACAAAAAAAGAAAATCAGAATTAGCAGTACCTATTTTTCTTAACGAAAAAATCTTTGGTGTGTTGGATTCAGAAAATTCTATAAAAAATTATTTTAACGACCAGCATGTTTTTCTATTTCAGTTTATTGCCAAATTAATATCTAAAAAGTTAGAAAAAATAAAGCAAAGATCCTCTTCTACTATAACTGATGATAATATGTATTTTAAAGAGTTAAACTTTTTAATGTCTGAAGCAAAAATTTACAGAGATGCTAATTTAAGTTTAGAAACCATTTCAGGTAAGTTAAAAATAAGTGGTAATTACCTCTCTCAGCTTGTAAATAAGCTAAGCGGAAAAAGTTTCCCCGATTATATTAATGGTTTTAGAATAGAAGACGCAAAAAAAAAGCTAAAAGACCCTCTTTTTGTTAACTATACCATTCTTTCGATAGCATTGGAGTCGGGCTTTAATTCTAAGTCTACATTCTATAATGCCTTCAAAAAAACGACCGGTATTTCCCCTAAAGAATTTAGGAAAACCCCTTAAAATAAGTCCAGATTCTTTGAAATTCAAATTTATGGGACATGTATCGAAAATCCCATTTCTAAGTTTGCGGCATTAACTTTTAAAAATTTTTAAAAATGAAAGCAATGCAAAATTTAATGAAAGGTATTACAGTAGTAGCGTTATCAATACTTATTTTTTCATGCTCTGATGGTGAAGATGGTGCCATAGGACCACAAGGTCCACAAGGGGAACAAGGAGATCAGGGTGATCCGGGACCGCAAGGAGATCAGGGAGTTCCAGGAACTGCCAATGTAATTTATTCTGATTGGATACCCAGAAACTTTTTTCTTCCAGGTGCTGTTGAAGAAAACTTTCAGGGATTAGAAGTACTTGATGATAGCGAATTTAACGAAAATGCAGATGTAGTACTTGTTTACGGAAGAAGAGATGGAGAAACTGGTGCGGATATTTATCAATTACCTTTCATTCTTACTTCTCAAAATGAATATTATGGATTTGGTATGCTTACGGCTACGGGCGGATTTTCTTTGCAAGTACTTGTAAGAACTACTGATGGAGGATCAAATCTTTTTACATTCTTTGACGATTTCAGATATGTCATAATCCCAGGGGGAGTAGCAAAATCTGCAACAGATTATCAAAACATGTCCTATAATGATCTTGTAGAGTTATTTAAAATATCTGAATGATTGCGATCCATATTTTTATTAAACTAGAATAAAATATTTTCTTAGGGACATGATTTAGGATTTCCGTAAAATGTTCTTAATATCAGAATAGTGAATGATACATCATTCACTATTCTTTTTTTTACAACCTAACGATTTGATTAATTGGACAGGCTAACTGGAAATCTAAAAGCTGTTAAATTAAAGATATAGAGTCCTAGAATTACACGATTATTTCATCTTTTCACATAAATTAGTGGTTATAAAAATTTGTTATGACACTTACCATGGGGATTCCGGCATTGTTATTTCCTGCAATATCACTAACGATGCTGGCTTATAATGCAAGGTACTTGGCCATTGCGGCCTTAATTAGACAATTGTACAACGAATATTTGGCTTCACGATCAAAAAATACGGTATTGCAAATAAAAAATTTGAGAAAGCGTTTATGGTTGATTAGAAACATGCAAGCGATAGCGATCATAAGCTTTTTGACTAGTGTAATCACTATGTTTTTGTTATATATAGAACAGATGAATTGGGCCAATATCGTATTTGGCATTAGTTTATTTTGTCTTATGATTTCATTATTTTTATCCTTCATTGAGGTTCAAATTTCCACAAAAGCATTATCAATTAGATTAGACAAGATCGAAGAGAGTACCTAAGAAATCCTTATCTTGTTGTAAAAAAATCATTTGCTAATTTCTCTTTGAATGCTTCAGAACGAGCTTTTTAATAATGTAATACGGGATTTCAATGCTGGATATTGGGAATTGTATACTGATCCAGATAAAGAAGTTTGGTCCCAAAAATTCTATGAAGGTATAGGATACGCCAAAGAAGAATTAGAATCAACAATCGATTACTTTTTAGAGTATTTAATCCACAAGGAAGATGTAGAAATTTTCAGGGATAATTTTCTTAATTATAGAAAAAATAATGTTGATTTTAAGCAGCATATTAGGATTGTTACAAAACAAGGAGATTATAAGCTCTTTCGATGTGCTACGAATGATCAATTACCAGTAAATATAAAATCGGAAATAAATCGTATATTTTTTTTCGAAATTAAGCTAGAGCCCGATCAGGACATTACAAAAGATAATTTCTACTATAAAGAAACAGCCCAGATGACCTCTACGGGTAGCTGGTATGTCGATTTTGATAAAAGAAAGAGTTATTGGGATTTTGAGACGAGACGAATTTTAGAATATCCAGACGATTATATTCCTTCTCTTAAAGACTCTGCCGATTATTATGCAGAAGACTCAAGGCAACAAGCTGCAGATCTGTTTTTTAACTGCGCTATGGTTGGCACACCTTTTAATACAGAGATAAAGATGGTCACTGCAAATGGCAGAATATTTTGGGTGAGAGCCATTGGAAAACCCGTATATAATGAAAACAAAGAAATTATTGGGATTAGAGGTGTTTTTCAGGATATTGATGATATAAAAAGAAAAGAACTACGACTTCAAAGATCCATGGATATTATTACATCTCAGAATTCAAGATTATTCAATTTTGCCCATATAGTATCCCATAATCTTAGATCTCATACCAGTAATCTTTCGCTACTTGTTCAGTTGATAGAAGATATAGATAATCCAGAAGAAAAAATAGAGCTAGTTAACGAAGTTAAACAGATATCGCATAGCCTCAATACAACAATAGAACATCTTAATGAGATTGTAGCAATACATACCAATAAGGATCAAGAAAAAAAAGTAATTAAGTTTCAAGATGCTCTTAATTTGGTGATGAGTGGTATCGGACAAATGATTGCTTTAAGCAAAACAACAATAGAAGCAGATTTTAATGATTTAGAAGAGATTAACTACATACCCGCCTATTTAGAAAGTATATTACTTAACCTAATAACAAATTCTATTAAATATAGGCATGAGGATAGAGATCCGATTATTCACATTAAGACCTATTCAAAAGAAAACAATGAATATTTAGAGGTGAAAGATAATGGTAGAGGAATAGATATGAAATTATTTAAAGATAAAGTCTTTGGTATGTATAAAACATTTCATTACAATAAAGATGCAGTAGGGATCGGCTTGTTTTTAACTAAGAATCAGGTTGAATCGTTAAATGGTACTATTTCAGTAGAGAGCGAAGTAGACAATGGTACAACATTTATTATAGAATTTTAGATAAACGCTCAAACCCCACTTATAATGAGTAATAAAATAGCATTGGCGTGTATTATCGATGATGATGATATGTATGTAAGCTTGGTAAAAAAGATCATCGAAGCCAAAAATCTTTGTCAAAATCTAATGGTATTTCAAAACGGAAAAGCTGCACTCAATTATTTTGAAGTAATCTTAAGCAATTTAGACCAAAAAAGCATCCCAGAAATCATTTTTTTAGATTTAAATATGCCGGTAATGGATGGTTGGGAGTTTTTAGATAATTTTACCAGGATTAAAAACAAATTAGGAAAAGCAATCACACTCTATGTGGTAAGTTCTTCTATTAATCCTGTTGATATAGAAAGAGCCAAGAGTATTAATTCTGTAAAGGATTATCTCATAAAACCGGTCACTATCGATGACCTTGAAACTATATTTTCAGGGAAAAGGACATAAAAGCAGCTTCATTTTATAGAAGCCACTTTATTGTTTTTTTAGAGTCCTAAATTTGTGAAACTCTTAAAGTGTTTACCATTCCCTTTGCGGTAATTGGCATAGCGGCGAGATTAATCAACATATCGCCTTGGACAACGAACCCTTTTTCTGATGCAATTCGATTAATATCCTCTACGGTTTCATCTGTACTAACAAATCTATCATAGAAAAAAGCTTTTACACCCCACAACAGACTAAGCTGAGAAAGTATTCTTTTATTACTGGTGAATACTAAAATATGTGCACTAGGTCTCCAGGCCGAGATCTGAAATGCTGTATATCCACTATTAGTTAAAGTACAAATGGCTTTTGCCTCAATATCATTCGCCATATGCGCAGCATGATAGCAAATGGATTTAGTAATAAATCTATTAGTTCTAATATGTGGAGGATCTTGAGGAACAGTAATTAAATCAGAATTTTCGACACTACGAATAATCTTCGTCATCGTTTCGATTACCTGTACCGGATATTTACCTACAGAAGTTTCACCAGATAACATAACGGCATCAGCACCATCCATTACCGAATTAGCCACATCATTTACTTCGGCTCTTGTTGGAGTAAGACTATCGATCATCGTTTCCATCATCTGTGTGGCGATGATAACCGGTATTCTTGCTGTTTTGGCTTTAAGAACTAGTTTTTTCTGAATCAAAGGAACTTCTTGTGCAGGTATTTCTACGCCCAAGTCTCCTCTGGCGACCATAAGACCATCACAGTAGGCAACAATTTTATCAATATTGTCTACACCCTCTGGCTTTTCGATTTTGGCAACAATAGGAATTTTATGCTTACTATGTTCTTTGATCAAGTCCTGAAGCCCCATCAAATCCTGGGCATGACGCACAAAGGATAATGCAATCCAGTCTACTTCTTGCTGACAAGCAAAAATGGCATCTTTAACATCTTTCTCTGTTAATGCAGGAAGGGAAATATTAGTATTAGGTAAGTTAACTCCTTTTTTAGACTTCAAAGGTCCACCTTGTATCACTTTAGCCTGCACAGTATCCTTATTATTAGAAGAAACGACTTCAAAAATAAGTTTGCCATCATCCAATAGTATTCGTTCACCAGCCTTTACATCCTTCGGAAAGTTTTCATAATTCATATATACCTTCTCTGCAGTTCCTTCAAAAGGTTTTCCCGTCACAAAATCAATAAGATCTCCATCATCCACTATGATATCACCTTTCATAACACCAACCCGTAACTTAGGACCTTGTAAATCTCCAAGAATTGCTGCATTATATCCATGCTCTTCGCTCAGTTTTCGTATCATTTTTATACGCTCTTTAACATCATTATAGTCTGCATGCGAGAAATTAATTCTGAAAACATTTACACCTGCCTCCATCATTTTTTTTAAAGTCTCTTTAGTACTAGTAGCTGGTCCCAGGGTAGCGACTATTTTAGTTCTTTTACGTTTTGGCATTATTCAAATATTAAGTTGTTCTTCGATTTAAGTGTAGCATATTCGACATTGTAAGCCGTAATAACTTGAGAGATATCTAATATCTTTGCTAATTGTGGTTTACTTAAAAAAGTCGATGTCTCTGTATTTATCTTTAAAAAATAATCGACATTTTTAAGTTCTGGAATTAAGTATTTTGTAACATAAGAATCCTCCTTGACGGCAAATAATCCCTCAGAGGCATCTTTCTTAGACGCTATCTTGATTGTAAATTTGTTTCCCAAAAGATGATATGTGTTGTATTGCAGGTGATCACGATATTGATATATTGGAAAATTAGCTACGATATTATCGTACTTAAAATTAATGTCTTCTTTTTTTCTGAAAAGTGCTAGATTAAGGGCTTTATTCAACAAAAAGGCTAGCCTGTAGGAAGGTAATGAGCTATGAATGGCAATTAATTCGTAATCATCATCATCAAACGTATCTAAAACTAACTTTTGAATAGCCACTTTAAACTAATTTTGTTTTCAGAATTAACGCGAAATATACAAATAAAATACCCTAACAGGTTTAATTAAACATAAAGATATTAAACGAAAACGATTGAGTTAGTATCTTTTAGAAATGAAAAATGAAAGTCTTCAGTTAAAAAGGGTTTTGATAAAAAAGATAATAAAAAATCAAATGTTTATGAGGATGTTATCCTAGATTGAAACGCAAAAAAAGCTCTTTTTGAAGCTTTCTCTTCAGCTTTTTTCTTTGAGGTGGCTCTAGCTTTTGCAACCACTTTTTCATCGATCCATAGTTTTACAGCAAAATGTTTCATTTCATCCTTTCCTGTATCTTCATAGATTTCGTAGTTAAACACTTTTTTCTCTTTTTGGCACCACTCTATCAGTAAACTTTTATAGCTAATGATTTGCCCTTCCAGGCTTTCGATATCTACATAAGGATTAATTACCGCTTCTTGTATAAACCGTTCGCAATAGGAGAATCCTCTATCAAGGTAGATAGCGCCAATTAACGCTTCAAAAAGGTTTCCATGAATATTTACTCCAAATTGGGATTTTGGGATGTTGGTTCTCACCAAATTAATCAATTTTAGGTCTTTTCCAAGTTCATTTAGATGTTTTCTACTTACCACTTTAGCTCTCATTTTGGTAAGATATCCTTCATTACCTTCAGGAACTTCTTTAAATAAATGAGCAGCGATAACGCTACTCAACATAGCGTCTCCAAGAAACTCTAATCTTTCATAGTTGACGGCATTTCCTTTTTTATCTTTTAGGTTTAAAGATCTATGGGTAAAGGCTTTTTCATATGGTTTAATATTTTTGGGTTTAAACCCAAGTATTTTTTGAATTTTGGAAAAAAAATTCCCGTTCTTTTCAGAGCGGGAATTTAATATGTTGCGAATAACGTTCATTATTCATCTAATTTTTTGAATAACACACAAGCGTTATGGCCTCCAAAACCAAAAGTATTACTCATTGCGTAGGTAATATCACGTTTTTGCGCTTTGTTCAAAGTCAAATTCAAACTTGGATCTATGTTCTCATCTACCGTAGTATGGTTGATCGTAGGAGGCACAATACCTTTTTGCATTGCCAGAATAGAAGCAATTGCTTCTATAGCTCCAGCTGCACCAAGCAAGTGTCCTGTCATAGACTTTGTTGAATTTATATTGATGTTAGGTGCATGATCGCCAAAAACTTTAGTAATAGCCTTCAATTCTGCGACATCTCCTAATGGAGTGGAGGTGCCATGAGTGTTTATGGTATCTACTTGTTCTGGCTGTACATCTGCATCTCTTAAACAATTAAGCATCACGCGCTCTACACCTATTCCGTCGGGATGTGGTGCTGTCATGTGATATGCGTCACTAGACATTCCGCCACCAACGACTTCGGCATAGATTTTAGCACCTCTTGCTTTTGCATGTTCATATTCTTCAAGAATAAGCGCACCACCGCCTTCTCCTAAGACAAAACCATCTCTGGTTGCATCAAAGGGTCTAGAAGCAGTTTCTGGACTTTCATTTCTTGTAGATAAGGCATGCATTGCATTAAAGCCTCCCATACCAGCTATGGTTACTGCCGCTTCACTACCTCCTGTAACAATGATATCACAATGTCCTAAACGAATATAATTTAAGGCATCTATCATCGCATTTGCAGAAGAAGCGCAAGCAGAGACCGTGGTATAGTTAGGTCCCATAAAACCATTTCTTATAGAGATATGTCCGGGAGCAATATCGGCAATCATTTTCGGGATGAAGAATGGATTGAAACGAGGTGTTCCATTTCCTCTGGCATAGCCAATTACTTCTTCCTGAAAAGTTTCTAATCCACCAATTCCTGCACCCCAGATTACACCTACTCTAAATTTGTCCACCTTCTCAAGATCAATAGCAGCATCTTTTATAGCTTCTTCAGAAGCTATAATGGCATACTGGGCAAATTTATCAAGTTTGCGTGCTTCTTTTCTATCAAAATAATCTGTTGGAGAATAATTTTTGACTTCGCAAGCAAATTTAGTCTTGAAATTCTCGGTATCAAAATAAGTAATAGGAGCACAACCGCTTTTTCCGGTTAATAATCCTTCCCAGTACTCTTCAATATTGTTACCAATGGGTGTTAAGGCACCCAGTCCTGTGACTACAACTCGCTTAAGGCTCATACTTTGTTGTGAAGTTTGTTACTTTGCGTCTTCAATATAGGATATTGCTTGACCAACTGTTGCAATGTTCTCAGCTTGGTCATCTGGAATCTGAATATCGAATTCTTTTTCGAATTCCATAATCAATTCTACGGTGTCTAGCGAATCCGCACCCAGGTCATTGGTGAAGCTTGCTTCGTTTACAACCTCGTTTTCGTCTACACCTAATTTGTCAACGATTATCGCTTTTACTCTTGATGCAATGTCTGACATAATTTTTAATTTTAATTTTTAATTTAGGAGGCAAAAATAAAAAACTTTATTTTAAAACCCCATAATCCCGCAAAAATGTATTTGTGTTTTTATCAAATATAGGGAAGTATTGGCTTTTTTGCTGCCTAAAATTGAATAATAATTATTTTTTTTGTACTCTCTAATTAACAACCTTTCACACTATGAAGCGTATTGTAATTTTTGCTTCCGGCTCTGGTACCAATGCCGAAAACATCATCAAATACTTCCACGAGCAAAACATTGCCGAGGTAACACATGTGTTCTCTAACAACCTGCATGCCAAAGTTTTAAAACGCGCTCATGATCTCAAAGTAAAGGCATTACACTTTGACGCAGACTCATTTTATAATACAAATGATGTACTTAACATCTTAAAAGATGCTAATCCTGATCTCATTGTACTTGCAGGGTTTTTATGGATTTTCCCCAAAAAGATCATCGATGTATTTCCAAATAAAGTGATCAATATTCACCCGGCACTTTTACCAAAATATGGAGGAAAGGGAATGTATGGGCGTCATGTTCATGAAGCAGTTGTAAGAAATCAAGAAAAAGAAAGCGGAATTACCATTCATTATGTAAATGAACATTACGATGAAGGAGCGATTATTTTTCAGGCCAAAACTGCTATACATAAGGAGGATTCTGCAGAAGATGTGGCAAAAGCAATTCATGAGCTAGAATATAAATACTTTCCAGCCGTTATAGAAAAGGTTTTAGGTTTGAGAGATGATGGATGAGGCAGTAAATGAGGGTGTGGGAGAATAAGCCGTTAGGGTTTACTGATAGCGTTTGAGCAGGCTATTCGTTATATCTTTTTACCTTGTACCCTGAGGTTCTCGAAGGGTACGAAATAAAAGGGATACCGCTGCAAATGCTGTGCATTCACGATTTCTTAAAACAGCTGAAATCAATGAGTAATCCCTAACGCAAAAAAACTTCTAGAAGATAATTTCTATCAACAAACAAGAAACAACAATCAACTATTAAGTAATGGCAAAAAAAGAAAAATTTTATGTAGTCTGGGAAGGGCACAGACCTGGGATTTATACCAAATGGGATGATTGCAAAGCAGCTGTAAAAGGATATCCCATGGCAAAATATAAATCTTTTGATTCTTTTGATGTAGCCAAAAAGGCATATAATGGGGATTATGAAGATTATAAAGGCAAGAGCAAACCCAAAAGAACACTTACTGCGGCGCAGTTGTCAAAGATAGGAGAACCCAACCTGTATTCTATTGCTGTAGATGCAGCATCAAGCGGTAATCCTGGTAGAATGGAATATCGAGGCGTTGATACACAAACAGAAAAACAATTGTTTCACCAAGGGCCTTTTGAGCAAGGTACAAATAATATTGGAGAGTTTTTGGCTCTTGTACACGGGTTGGCATATCTTAAAAAGAAAAATAGTGATCGTATCATTTACTCTGATTCTAAGATTGCTATAGGATGGGTAAAACAAAAAATGTGCAGAACAAAATTAAAGAGAACTTCTAAAAACAAGGAAATGTTCGATTTGGTTGACCGGGCGATACAATGGCTCAAAGAAAACACGTATACTACCAAAATTGTAAAATGGGAGACCAAAGCCTGGGGAGAAATCCCGGCAGATTTCGGGAGAAAATAAACGCTAAGGCACACCAGAGCAATGCTACAGGAATTTGATGAGTGTACTGTATAATAGTATCTTATTATAAAAACGGTTTTAGGCTTAAGTATTTTTTGGAAATATAAGTCAGGATCAAATTAAGTAAGTTCTGTAGAATCATTAAATGTGTATACTTTTTGGATATTCTGAAGGATTCATTATTAAAATTCTAGAGGCTTTAAAATCTTTTTTCGTTTCTAGTGATGATAATATCGCAATTTTCATACAGTGCGCAGAATTACTTGGAACTGGAAACTACTTTTTATTTTGACAATCGGTTTTCATAAGCTGTTATTCCAAAGGTCGCAAGAAAATAGATATAATGTTTTTATCAATTTTACATACAAAAATACCCGGGAGTTACCTCCCGGGTATTTTTATTTATTTTAATCAAGCTAATTTAGCAAGATTTACTTTTTGTTATCCTCCGCATGGTCCTAAATTAGTCCATCCACTAGCTGTTCTTTCATATAATGATCCCTGATAAGTCACTTTATCACCTACAGCATACGATCGACCACTCACATATGCTGCTATACCTGCACATGGGTCATTACTAGGACAAGGACCTAGGTTGTTCCACCCACTAGCTGTTCTTTGATACAATGTTCCTTGATACGTTACTTTATCACCTACGGCATACGATCTTCCACTTACATATTCATCTACACCTGCACATATATCTCCTCCAGTACCAGAAAATGGATATATCGTACCAATAAAAGATTTATCCGTGTCTGACAAACGGGTATTTCTACCTACAGCAACTCTATCTAATGTATGCTCTGCAGGGATAGGATAATGCATAATTGATAATGGATCATACTGGCTATAATTGGAAATATTCGCTTCATAACGTCTAAAAAGATTATTATCGACCTGAGCTCTTGTCCAGTTATTTGGTGGTCCTGCATAATAGGCATAAACAGCTTCGGTATCCCAATTAATTCCTGCAACCGGGTTTTGATGTTCATGAATTAATCCAAGTGCATGTCCAAATTCATGAATTGTTGTTCTTCTAAATTCCTCATCGGTAGTATTATTGTCAAACCAACCAAAATGCATACTATGCGCAAAGCTGTTAGAGTCTGTTCCCAAGTAGGACCAAGAACCGGTTTCATTAGCATATTGCCCTTCTCTAAATGCAATCTTTATGTTGGCACTACTACCAGAAGATACCCATTCGAATTTAAGATTTGCATAGTTTTCCCATTCTACTGCAAACTGTCTAACTTTTGATTGAACAAAATTATTTCCATTCAAAAATTTAACTCTAATAGTTTGACCAGGTTCCCATTGTTTTACTTTAATACTGGCAGCTTTTGCACCATTATGCATGTCCCATTTTGCAATGCATACATGAGGAATACTTTTTGAAGCTGCTAATTGATCTGTTGCTACAACATCGTCAACAGCTTCTTTTTCACAATTTGACAATAAAAACGAAGCCGAAATTGCTACAAATAGCTTCGCTACATTCACTTTTTTCATATTAATTTAAGTTTGAGTTTGTGATTAAACAATGAAGTGTCTTCATGAAGAAGATCTTTCACATATTTCATAAAAATTTCTTAAAAATCTAAAATTATGTCGAATTATTAGGATTTTTAATGTTAAAATTTTAAGAGTTGTTTCATAGTATAAACAAAAAGTGTATTGTTAATCTTAAGAAAAAAGAAGTCAAAGCTTTATTATTTCAGGAGTACATACCTTTTAATGCATAATTTTGGTTGAAACCCTTATAAATTTTTTAGGATAGGATCTGTTCTGGATACTATTTTATCCACGTGGTTATAGCTTTCTAAAAATGGAAAGGTTTTATGCAAAGGAAAACCTATATTTGCAAAAAAAATATACGCTATTTTTATGAGCAAATTATTAATTGTAGGTTCTGTGGCCTTTGATGCTATCGAGACCCCATTTGGAAAAACAGATAAAATCTTAGGCGGGGCAGCACCATATATCGCACTTTCTGCATCTAATTTCAATATCTCCTCAGCTATTGTTTCTGTTGTTGGAGAAGACTTTCCAGAAGACTATTTTAAAACTTTAGAAGAAAAAAATGTCGATACGTCTGCCATCGAGGTGGTCAAAGGGGGGAAAACTTTTTTCTGGAGCGGAAAATATCATAATGATCTCAATTCTAGAGACACTTTAGAAACACATCTTAATGTGCTGGCAGATTTTAATCCTGTTGTTCCTGATCCCTATAAGGATGCTGAGATTGTTGTGTTGGGAAATCTGAATCCATTAGTTCAGCTTGGTGTTTTAGATCAACTTACAAGCAAACCAAAACTTGCGATTCTTGACACTATGAATTTTTGGATGGAAGATGCTTTCATTGATGATCTTCGCAAAGTAATTTCCAAGGTAGATGTTATCACTATAAATGATGAAGAGGCCAGACAGTTAAGTGGAGAATACTCTTTGGTAAAAGCAGCAAGAGTAATAGAAGAAATGGGCCCAAAATATGTGGTGATTAAAAAAGGTGAACATGGGGCATTATTATTTCATGAAGATCAAATTTTCTTTGCACCTGCATTACCTTTAGAAGAAGTTTTTGACCCAACAGGTGCTGGAGACACTTTTGCAGGCGGGTTTGCAGGATATTTGACACAGACCGGAGATATTTCTTTCGAGAGTATGAAAAATGCAATTATTCATGCATCTAACTTAGCTTCGTTTTGTGTAGAAAAGTTTGGGACAGAACGCATGGAGAACTTAGATAGGGAAGAAGTTCAGAAGAGGCTTAAACAATTTAAAGAATTAACACAATTTGAAATAGAATTGTCTTAATTAACTTGACCTTGAAACAAAGTTTTTAGGGATTTTTTAATTATGATATACTCAACACAACAACTTAGAATTTCGGAATACAATGAGTGATGCGTTAAAACACGAATGCGGGATTGCATTTATACGACTATTAAAACCGTTAGAGTATTATAAAGAGAAATATGGTAGTGCATTTTATGGAGTGAATAAAATGTATCTAATGATGGAAAAGCAACATAACCGCGGCCAGGATGGTGCTGGTTTTGCAAGCATTAAGTTAGATACTCCTCCTGGGGAACGATATATAAGCAGGGTGCGTTCTATTGCAGCGCAACCAATTCAGGATATTTTCTCTCAAATAAATGATAGAATAAACAAAGAACTTGTTGACCATCCAGAATATACAGATAACGTTACTCTTCAGAAAAAAAATATACCCTATATAGGAGAAGTTCTTCTAGGACATGTACGTTATGGAACGTTTGGTAAAAATAGTGTTGAGAGTGTTCACCCATTTTTAAGGCAGAACAACTGGATGCATCGTAATCTTATTGTTGCAGGTAATTTTAATATGACAAACAATGATGTGTTGTTTGACAATCTTGTGCGACTAGGACAGCATCCTAAAGATAAAGTAGATACTGTTACCGTAATGGAAAAGATTGGTCATTTCCTTGATTCTGAAGTGGCAAAATTATATAAACAATTAAAAAAAGAAGGATATAACAAGATTGATGCTTCTCCACAAATAGTAGAGCGGTTAAATGTTGCCAAAATTCTTAGAAAATCTTCCAGGGATTGGGATGGTGGATATGCCATGGCGGGAATGTTAGGCCATGGTGATGCATTTGTACTTAGGGACCCTGCAGGAATTAGGCCCACATACTACTATAAAGATGATGAGGTGGTGGTAGTTGCCTCAGAAAGACCAGTCATACAAACCGTATTTAATGTTCCTTTCGCTAAAATAGTAGAATTAGACCCAGGCAAAGCAATTATTGTAAAGAAGAACGGAGATACTTCTGTAAAAAGAATCATCGAACCCCTAGAGCGTAAAGCTTGCTCGTTTGAACGAATATATTTTTCTAGAGGAAGTGATGCAGAAATTTATAAAGAAAGAAAGGATCTAGGGAAGTTAATAATGCCTCAGGTTTTGGAAGAAATCAATCATGATACAGTGAACACAGTTTTCTCCTTTATCCCGAATACTGCAGAGACTTCTTTTTATGGAATGGTAGAGGCCGCACAGGATGAATTAAATAAGCAAAAAAATGAAACCATTCTATCTGAGAAGGAGACACTAACGGATGAACGCTTATCTGAAATTCTTTCTGCTAGATTAAGAACAGAAAAAATTGCTATAAAAGACGCAAAGCTTCGAACTTTTATTACAGAAGATAGCAGCAGAGATGATTTGGTGGCGCATGTTTATGATGTTACTTATGGCGTCGTAAAATCAGACGATAATCTGGTCATTATAGATGATAGCATTGTTAGAGGAACTACACTTAAGAAGAGTATTATCAAAATGATGGATAGATTAAATCCAAAAAAGATTGTTATTGTCTCTTCTGCACCTCAAATTAGGTATCCGGATTGTTATGGAATAGATATGGCAAGATTAGAAGGCTTAATTGCTTTTCAAGCTGCATTAGAGCTTTTGAAAGAAGATGGCAACTACGACCTTGTAGAAAAAGTTTATGAAAAATGCAAGGCTCAAGAAAATCTAGCAGATGCTGAAGTTCAAAATTTTGTAAAAGAGATTTACAGCGGATTTTCTGATCAGGAAATAAGCGATAAAATAGCTGAGCTTTTAAGTGATAAGACCGTAAATGCCGACGTAAAGATTATTTATCAAACTGTAGATAACCTGCACCAGGCTTGTCCTAAGAATCTTGGTGACTGGTATTTTACAGGAGATTATCCAACAATTGGTGGTAATAGAGTGGTAAACAAGGCTTTTATAAATTTCTTTGAAGGTAAAAACGAAAGAGCATACTAAAAATAAAAATATTTTGATGTTAAAAATGGTTAATTTGTGTATTTCAACAATTATTTTGACCTTTTATCTAAAACATTTTTCCACAATGATTTTCCGTCTTATATTAGCAAAGCCATAGCATAAGTAGGTTAAGTTCATGGTAGATTTGGGGCAAAAAAAGGTGGACTTTCCACCTTTTTTTATTTTATGAAATTCCGTAATATTTACATATAAAAAGAGTCGCAATTTTGCGACTCTTTACTTTTTTTTGAAAATCGTTTTTATTTATTTTCCCTGAGCATATCTGCTAGAAACTTCATTCCAATCAATTACATTATAAAATGCAGAAATATAATCAGGACGACGATTCTGGTAATGTAAGTAATATGCATGTTCCCAAACGTCTATACCCAAGATAGGAGTTCCTCCACAACCAACACCTGGCATTAGAGGATTATCTTGATTAGGAGTAGAACATATTTCTACTTTTCCGCCACTATGTACGCATAGCCAAGCCCAACCTGAACCAAAACGAGTACCTGCAGCCTTTGAAAACTCATCTTTAAAAGCGTCAAAAGATTCATAAGAAGAATTGATAGCATCGGCAAGTTCGCCAGAAGGTTTACCCCCTCCATTTGGTGACATAACTTCCCAAAACAAATTGTGATTAAAATATCCACCACCATTATTTCTTACTGCAGTGTTAGACATGTCAAGGTTAATAAGAATGTTTTCTATTGTTTTGCCTTCTAGGCCCGTACCTTCTATAGCATCATTTAATTTTTTGGTGTACCCAGCATGATGTTTATCATGGTGAATTTCCATAGTTCGGGCATCTATATGGGGTTCTAACGCATCAAAAGCGTAGTTTAATTTTGGTAATTCGAATGACATATTTTAATTTATTTGATTAATAAAAAATGAAAATGACACCAAATTTAACAATTAGTGGGATGAATAAAAATTAATAATTGTTATAAATTAATTAAAACCATTGATGGGTAACCAAATAGATATTTATACATTTAATTATTTAAGTAAATGTGATAAAAACACCTTCTTTTAGTATTTTAGTAAAAAAATAGTTGAACTTAAATACTGCTTTTACTGTATATAATGCCGCTGCCGGAGCTGGAAAAACCTACACTTTGGTAAAAGAATATCTTATTACTTTATTAAAAGGAGAATACCAAGATTCATATAAAAATATATTAGCCATTACCTTTACCAATAAGGCTGTGGCCGAGATGAAAATGCGGGTGTTAGAAAACTTAGTTGCGATAAGCCACCATAGTACTCCTTCTGATTATAAGGATATACTCAAAGATCTGGTTGTCGAGACCAAAATCACTGAAGAAAAACTTAAACAAAAAGCGAATAGGGTTTTAAAGAGTATTCTTCATAATTATGCTGCTTTTGATATTGTTACCATTGATACATTTACACACAGAATACTTAGGACGTTCGCTCATGATTTAGGAATACCTATGAATTTTGAGATTGAAATGGATACAGAAAAATTAATTGAAGAGGCTGTAGATAATGTGATAGCAAAAATCGGATTAGACGATACCCTTACCAAACTAATTATAGATTTTGCAATAAGTAAACTGGAAGAAGACAAAAGCTGGGATATTACAGTAGAGCTTAATAAAGTTGCGAGACTTCTTTTTAGCGAAAATGACCGGGAGCACCTTAATAACCTCTCTAATAAAACATATGATGATTTTGAAGGGCTTAAAAAACTTTTGTATAAAAAAATCACCGAAAACAAAAAAACTATTATTTCAAAGGCAGCAAGCGTTCTTGAAATATTAAAAGACAATGGAATTGATTATGCTGACTTTACAAGAGGATCGATCCCTAATCATTTTCAAAAGCTGGCAGAGGGAGAAACCAATATCGATTTTAAAGCTGTTTGGAAACAAGATATAAGAAACGCTTCCTTTTACAGTAACAAATTGGATCAAGATAAAAAAAGTATTATTGATCATCTTAGACCTACGATCGAAGAAGCTTTTTTAGCCACAAAATTAGGGTTGACTCAGAATCATTTTTTTAAAAACTGTATCAAAAACCTTACTCCGCTATCTGTTTTGAATACTATTAATCAAGAATTAATAGCTATTCGAAAGGAAAGGAGAATTTTGTTGATTTCAGAATTCAATTCAATTATAAGCAAAAGTATTCAAGGACAACCTGCTCCGTTCATTTATGAGCGGTTAGGGGAGCGATATCGAGATTATTTTATCGATGAGTTTCAAGATACTTCAGAACTGCAATGGAATAATTTGATTCCTCTTATTGATAACGCCGTGGCTAGTGAAACATTAACAGGAAAAAGAGGGAGGATTACAATTGTTGGAGATGCGAAACAGGCAATCTACAGATGGAGAGGAGGAAAAGCAGAACAATTTATAGAACTATCTTCAGACCAAAATCCTTTTTCGGTGAAAGATAAACGCGTGCTTAATCTGCCAAAAAATTACCGAAGTCATGAAGAGATTGTAAAGTTTAACAATAGTTTTTTTACTTTTTTATCTAAGGATTTTAGTAATGAAAAACATCAGCAACTCTATCTTTTGGGTAATAATCAAGAAGTAAATTCTAAAAAAGATGGCTATGTAGATATATCTTTTATTGATACCAAAAATGCTACCGAAGAACAGGAAGTTTATCCTCTAAAAGTTTATGAAACAATCATCGAACTTCAAGATAAAGGATACAAGCCCAATGATATTTGTATTATTGTAAGAAAACAAAAAGAAGGTGTGGTGATCGCCAATTTTCTTGCCGACAAAGGGCTGTCTATAATCTCTTCAGAAACATTATTGATAAAAAACGCTCCCGAGGTTATATTTATCATTGATTTAATTACATGGTATGTACAACCTGATAATCTTCAGGCAAAAGTTGATGTACTACATTTCCTTTCCAAAGATATTGCTGCTCAAGAAAAACACTCATTTTTGCAAAAAATGATAGGCAAAAATAAGATAGGGTTCTTATCCCAATTAGAAGCCCTAGGTATAGATTTTGATTTTGATCAATTGGCAATAAGACCTCTATATGATGCTGTAGAATATATAATTAGTAGTTTTAATTTGGCACAAATTACTCCTGCATATATTCAGTTTTTTTTAGATGTGGTATTCACTTTTACACAACGCAATACAGAAGGGATGATAGGTTTTCTTTCGTTTTGGGAGGATAAGAAAGACAAGTTGGGCATTGTCGCACCCGATACCAAAGAAGCTATAGAGATTATGACCATTCATAAAGCCAAAGGCTTAGAGTTTCCTTGTGTGATTTATCCCTTCGCCAATATAGATATATATAGAGAAATAGAACCCAAGACTTGGCTTGGTGTTACCAAAGAGGACTATTTTGGATTTAAAGAAGTTTTTGTTGATTACAGTAAAAATATTGCCGATTATAGTGAGGATGCCAATAATGTGGTCTTAGAAAGACAAGCGCAGTTAGAGTTAGATACCTTTAATTTATTATATGTTGTACTAACTAGGGCAAAAGAGCAGTTGTATATAATTTCTAAACTAGAACTCAACAGTAAAGGAGAAAGTAATCCCAATAAATTTTCCGGAAAATTAATAGCATATTTAAAAGATGTTGGAAAATGGAATACTAAAACTAAGCAATATTCATTCGGTAATTTTAAGAAGCCACCAGATATGGCTGTAAAAACAAAACATGAAGCAAAAGCTATTAAACTTTCTAATTTTGGCGATTCTTCTAGAACCTACAAGGTTAATGTTGTTACAAATTCGAGTAAATTATGGGATACAGCTCAAAAAAATGCCATAGAAAAAGGAAATCTAATTCATGATCTTATGTCTTCAATTTATACCAAAGAGGACATAAATAGCGTAATAGAAGAAGCATTTACAAAAGGGGAAATAACTATTTTTGAAAAAGAAATATTAGCTCAGGAGATACTAAATCTCACAAATCACCCAAAATTATCAAAATATTTTTCCAAAGAAAATAAGGTGTATAATGAGCGTGATATTATTTCAAATGGAAACTTGTTTCGTCCAGATAGAATTGTGGTCGATAAAAATGATTGCACAACAATAATTGATTATAAGACTGGTACTTATAATGAATCTCATACAAAACAGATACATAAATATAGTGATATTCTTATCGATATGGGATATGTCATAGAAAACAAAATCCTGATTTATTTTAATGAAAGAATCACTTTAAAATACGTATAAATTAAATACGATTTTTATAATTACTAAAAGAATTTTAAGGATAAAAGGTATTTTTATCTTATAATTGTACCATAATTGTTGAGATGAATACTATTATTTTTCTCTGTAAAGGTTAAAATTTTTGTTTTGTTTGGGTTTAAGATACTGTAAGAAAAAACTTCAAGACCCTTGAAAACAGCTATATTTACTGGCCTATTAAGAAAAATTTATTAGATTTATCTTTGACAGTTATGTTTAACATATTACATTTGCTCTAATTAACACTTAAAAATTAAATTATTGAATATGAAACATCTTAGCAGATTTTTAGTGGCTTCGTTACTAGTACTAGGGGTTAGTACTGCGAATGCACAAGATGAAAACAATCCTTGGGCGGTTTCTATAGGCGTTAATGCCGTTGACATCTTTCCTACGGGTGGTGATCTACCATTTCAAGGAGAAATTTTCGACGAATACTTCAATGCTAGTGACCACTGGAACATCCTTCCTTCTGTTTCCAAAATATCTGTTGGTAGATATATAGGAGATGGTTTTTCTTTTACCGCTTCTGGGTCAGTTAACAAGATAGAAAAACTGGGAGAATTTCCCGATGGTACAGAAGTTACCGCAGACGATTTGTCTTACTATGCTGTTGATGGTAGAATTAGCTACAGCCTTAAAAATGTTTTAAAAACGAGTTGGTTTGACCCTTACTTAGGTGTAGGTGGTGGGTACACTTGGTTGGATGAAATAGGTGCTGGAACTTTAAATGGTTCTTTAGGATTTAACTTCTGGTTAACTGAGAACTTAGCATTCAATGTTCAATCTACTTACAAGCATGTATTCGAGGATTATGAAGTAAATAATTATCCTCCAACACACTTCCAACACTCAGCAGGAATTACTTTCGCTTTTGGAGGTAAAGATACTGATGGTGATGGTGTTTATGACAAAGATGATGAATGTCCAGATGTTCCTGGTTTAGAGGAATTCAATGGATGTCCTGATACTGACGGTGACGGAATCACTGATGCTAAAGACGATTGTCCTGATACTGCAGGTACTGCAGAATTTAACGGATGTCCTGATACTGATGGTGACGGTGTATCTGATCCTAAAGACGAATGTCCAACTGTTGCTGGATTAGCAGAACTTAACGGATGTCCTGATGCAGATGGTGATGGTATCGCCGACGCTAAAGATGGTTGTCCTAACGAAGCTGGTCCTGCCGCTAACAATGGATGTCCTTACCAAGATAAAGATGGTGACGGTGTATTAGATAAAGATGATAACTGTCCTGATGTTGCGGGTACTGTTGCAAACAACGGATGTCCAGAAGTAACAGAAGAAGTACAGAAAACACTTAATGAGTATGCTGCTCAGGTATTATTCGACTCTGGTAAATCAAGTATCAAAGCTGAATCTAACAAAGTACTTAATGATATTATCGCTATCTTAAAAGAATATCCTACTGCTAAGTTTACCGTAGAAGGTCATACTGATAGCGCTGGTAGTAATAAACTTAACCAAAGATTATCTGACTCTAGAGCTAACTCTGTTAAGAACTTCTTGACTGAGAACGGTGTTGATCAGTTCAGATTATCAGCTGTTGGATACGGAGAAGACAGACCTATCGCTACTAATAAGACTAGAGCTGGTAGAGCTAAAAACAGACGTGTAGAGATTAACTTAGTAAAAGAATAAGCGAGAATCTCACAATAATAAATCATAAAACGTCCCGATATTATCGGGACGTTTTTTATTTTTAAAAAATCAAACAACAAAAATCAAAAGGTTTATCGTTCTTTTTTTAAAGGATGAGGATTTAAATTTAAACACTTGAAAACTTTTCTAAAAGAAGTTCTGCTAGAATTACATAGTACAAAAGAAAAGATAAGCGATCTTGTTTTTTTAGTACCTAGTAAAAGAGCGGGGTTATTTCTTAAAAAAGAATTAGTAACGATATATACTAATCAAACGATCTTTGTTCCAGAGATTCTAAGTATCGAAGAGTTTATTACAAAAGTTTCAGGATTACAGCAAATAGATAATATACAAGCATTATTCGAATTTTATGAAATTTATTTAAATATAAATCCTCATCTAGAAAAAGAGGATTTTGAAACCTTTAGCAATTGGGCTCAGACCTTGATTTATGACTTCAACGAGATCGATAGATATTGTATTGATCATAAAAGTTTTTTTACATATCTATCCAATATTCAGGATATAAACCATTGGTATTTACAAAAAGAAAAGACAGAGCTGATACAAAACTACATTAAGTTTTGGGAAAGTTTGTTAGACTATTACAATGATTTTAAGGATAGGTTGTTGTCAAAAAAAATCGGATACCAGGGATTACTTTATAGAAAAGCTTCTGAAGAGATTAAGGAGTATATTAAAACGGAAAAGAGAAAACACATATTGGTTGGGTTTAACGCCTTAAACAATGCAGAGCAAATTATTTTTCAATCGCTTTTAGAGGTGGGCCTTGCAGAAGCATATTGGGATGGGGATCAGTTTTTTATGGATAATAGTTACCATGAGGCAGCCTTGTTCTTGCGTAAGTACAGAGAACAATGGGAATATTACAAGAACAAACCATTTCAATGGATTAGAGATAACTTTTCAAATGAAAAGGATATTAAACTTATAGGAGTTCCAAAAAATGTAGGACAGGCAAAATCTATTGGTAAGATCCTTTCTAAAATTCCAGAATCTGAAATAGAAAATACAGCATTAGTATTAGCCGATGAAGGTTTATTACAACCCCTGCTTAACTCACTACCTAATACGATTACTTCAATTAACATCACTATGGGACTACCTCTTAAGGAAGCTCCGATATCGGGTTTTTTCGAAATGTTATTTGATCTTCAAAAAAGTCCAAATACAAGAGGCTTATATTTTAAATCGATAATTGAAATTTTAAGCAGTCATCCAGCATATAGGTTATTAGGAGCAACATCCAAAAGTTTAATTTCAACTATATCAAAGGAAAATACGGTTTATATCACTTTAAAAAAATTACAGGGTCAGGTAGTCGAAGACAAAAAAGAAGCACTTGCATTGTTATTTGATCCATGGAAAGATGTAACTACCGCGTTAAGTAATTGTAGAAAAATTGTTCAACTTCTCAAAGAGAACATCGACAAACAAGGTAATGCATTAGAATTAGAATATGTCTATCATTTTCATCTAGTGTTTAATAAATTGACTACAATACATAGTGGTTATCCTTATATTACTACAATAGGGGCATTGTATAGGCTATATAAAGATATTTTGATGACAGAATCCTTAGATTTCTCTGGAGAGCCTTTTCAGGGATTACAATTTATGGGAATGTTGGAGTCAAGATGCCTTGATTTTGAAACTGTCATTATTAGTTCAGTGAATGAGGGAGTTCTACCAGCCGGGAAAAGCGCAAATTCTTTTATTCCATATGATTTAAAGAGAGCCTATAATCTTCCCACTTATAAAGAAAAAGACGCTATATATACCTATCATTTTTATCGTTTAATCCAACGCGCCAAAAATGTTTACTTGGTTTATAATACCGAAGATGAAGGAGTAGGTGGTGGAGAAAAAAGTCGTTTCTTGGTTCAGTTGGATATCGATAAAAGACCAAATCATAAAGTTACAGAATATACAGTTTCTTCAGAAGTGCCTAAATTGGTAAACCAACCTTTGCAAGTTGAAAAAAATTTAGCGGTCTTACAAAAACTGAAAGAACTTGCTGAACATGGCTTATCACCGTCTGCCCTAACCTCATATATCAGAAATCCTTTAGATTTCTACTATAAATACGTCCTTGGAATCAAAGAAACACAAGAGGTAGAAGAAACAATTGCTGCAAATACATTAGGAACAGTAATTCACAACGCACTAGAAACATTTTATAAGCCTTTAGAAAATACTTTTCTTACATTAGAAAATCTTGTAGAGATGAAAAGTAATATTGAAGTAGAGCTTAAGAATCAATTTAGAAAAGAGTACTCAGAACTTGATATCACAACCGGCAAAAATCTTTTAATTTTTGAAGTAGCTAAGCGATATGTGTATAACTTTCTTACTTCAGAAGAGAAACTATTAAAAAATGGAGTTCAGCTAAAGATTCTATCTATTGAGAGCAACCTGAAAACACAGATAAAAATTCCCGAACTTGAATTTCCAATTTACATTAAAGGAAAAGTAGATCGAATTGATGAACTAAATGGAGAGCTTCGAGTAATAGATTATAAGACGGGAAGAGTTACCCACAGTGATATTGCTTTGATGGATTGGGACAATATTATCGAAGATTATAAATATAGTAAGGCTGTGCAGATTTTGGCGTATGCTTATATGCAGTATAATAAAAATCCAAATTCTGAAGCCTTTCAAGCAGGTATAATTTCATTTAAAAATCTTCAGGCAGGATTTATCAAGTTTGGAACCAAAGAAAGTATAAGAAACAAACCAAATTACCAAATTACCGCTGCTGTATTTGAAGAATACCTAGTACAATTAAAAAAATTGATACTCGAAATTTTTGACAATAATGTTCCGTTTACCGAAAAAGAAGTGTAATAATGATCACCAGCACAAAAAATATAATCCTTCAAGGAAAGCATCAAAAGCCAATTTTGGCAGATGTTTTTTATTTCAAAAACAATAAAAAAAAATCCGTTATTGTTTTCTGTCATGGCTACAAGGGATTTAAAGATTGGGGAGCATGGGATTTGGTGGCAGAAACTTTTGCAAATGCTGGATTTTTCTTTGTGAAGTTTAATTTTTCACATAATGGAGGTACGGTTAGACAACCTATAGATTTTCCCGATCTAGAGGCTTTTGGGAATAATACATATATCAAAGAATTAGATGATCTTGAAACAATAATAGATTGGGTATCGGCTACCGATTTTGATTATAAAAATGAAGTAGATATCACCCAAATAGTCCTAATTGGTCATTCTCGTGGAGGTGGGATTGTAACCATCAAAGCTGCAGAAGATTCAAGAATCACCAAAGTCATTACCTGGGCAGGTGTTTCAGACTATAAAAATCGCTTCCCAAAAGGAGAGGCTTTTGACCTTTGGAGTAAAAATGGTGTATATTATATTGAAAATGGAAGAACAAAACAACAGATGCCTCATTATTTTGAGTTTTACACTTCTTTTATCGAAAATGAAGAACGGCTTACAATTTTAAGGGCGGTAAAACAGATAAAAATCCCTCATCTTATTATCCATGGTAAACAAGACCCAACGGTAAATGTAAAAGAGGGAGAAAATATTCATTCCTGGAATCCGAAAAGCGAGCTCTTTCTGGTAGATGGAGCAGATCACGTTTTTGGTGCAAAACACCCATGGGAGCCAGATGATATGCCAAAACATCTTAAAGCGATCACCTTAAAATCAATAGAATTTGCAATACTTTAACAAGAAACAATAGATAAAAAGATAATTTTTATTCATTTTTTTTGTTTATTTGTTATTATGAAGTCTAACCGCCATATTATAGCATCCATACTTCTTGTAATGTTCAGCTTTATACAGTTAGCTGACCTTCATGTTTTTGATCATGATAGTGATGATGTAGATTGTAAAATATGTTTGCTGGCTTCAGAGAATCAAAATGACGGATATATTGGTGTAGAGATTTTAAAAGCTCCCTGTGTTATTGCAATTCCAACAGATGTTGTTCGTACTACTTATGAGCAACGATATTTTGATTCTTCAAACAACTACTCATTTTTGAACAAGGCACCACCCTCTGCCTAGTATTTAAGAATTCATTATTAATAGACCTTTTAACTGGCATATCTTTATAAGATATTTATCTACAGTTGACTTTTATTTTTTTTCAAATGAAAAGATTCACTTTTATTTCAGTGTTTCTTTTAGGTGTTACCCTTTCCTTCGCACAGGAATGCGATAAAACTCTTACCGGTCAGGTAATTGATTTTCACGATGGGAAACCCCTGAAAGGTGCAACAATAACATTTAATAATACTACAATTGTGACCAATAGTGATGGTACATATATAATAAACGGTTTATGTGCAGTTTCTTATGCCTTTACTGTATCACACCAGGATTGCAATTCCCAAGTGTTTACCATCGATATTTCCAAAGTAAAGACAAAGGACTTCTATCTTGAACATCATCTTAACGAGTTACAGGAGGTAAAAGTTACAGGGAAAGATAAAAGTAAAACTTCTTCATCTCAAGAAGAAACAATTAATGAGAATATTATCGAAAAATATAGCAGCGCAACGCTTGGTGACGCACTTAAAGAGATAACGGGAGTTTCTTCATTAAATACAGGATCAACAATCGTAAAACCTATAATCCAGGGGTTAAGCGGTAGCAGGGTTCTGATGATGAACAATGGGGTTAGGATGCAGGATATGGAATGGGGTGATGAGCACGCGCCAAATATAGATATTAATACCGCAGGAAGTATTACCGTGGTAAAAGGAGCGGCTGCACTGCAATATGGAGGAGATGCCCTTGGTGGAGTTATTATTGCAGAGCCCCGTCGTGTCCCGGCTAAGGATACTTTATTTGGAAAAACGATACTTACGGGAGCAACAAACGGTCGTGGCGGTACAATGTCTTCAGAGATTATAAAAGGATACAAGAATGGATTGTATTTAAAAGCTCAAGGGATGCTGAAAAGATTTGGAGATTTTGAAGCTCCTGATTACATACTTTCTAACACAGGGGTTTTTGAAAAAGGCGCGTCGATTGCATTTGGGATCAATAAATTCGAGTATGGCTGGGATGCCTTTTATTCTTTTTATAATACCGAAATTGGTATACTTGCGTCTTCTAATATTGGAAATGTAGATGATCTTAGAGAGTCTATCAATGATGGCCAACCAGATATTATAAGAGACTTTACTTACGAAATTTCAAATCCGAGACAAGAAGTAACCCATCATTTAGGAAAACTAAAGTACTATCGAAGGTTTGAAGAATTAGGTAAATGGACCATTCAATATGATTTCCAAAGTAATCAGCGATTTGAGTTTGATGTACGAAGAACCGAAGAACGAAGCAATAGGCCTAGTATAGATTTACAACTTACTACACATACGTTGACTTCAGATTTTTACTTTGATGCTGCCTCTGATTACAATATCAGAACAGGTGTTTTATTAAGATATCAAAATAACTTTGCAGATGCCCTAGAAACAGGGGTTAGGCGTTTAATCCCAGATTATGATAAATATGACGCCGGTGTTTTTCTTACTGGAGAGTTTGACATCAACGAATCTTTAATTTTTGATATTGGAATTAGATACGATTTCAATAGAATTGACGCAAAAAAATTCTATCTAGAAAGTAGATGGAACGAGCGAGGATATGAAACCGATTTTGCAAACATAGTGATTGATAGAAATGTGATAGGTTCTCAATTCTTAACTAATCCTGCTTTTGACTATCATAACATCTCTGCAACCACCGGCATACAATATACTTTTAAAGAGAAATACGAATTTCGTTTAAATTATTCACTATCACAACGGGCTCCAAACCCTTCAGAATTGTTTAGTGATGGTTTACACCACTCTGCTGCCAGGATTGAACTTGGGGATATAAGAATAGGCCAGGAAACTTCACATAAATTTTCAGCATCCTTACAATGGGGCAATGATCGATGGAACTGGGAAATCTCTCCTTATATTAATTTTATTAACGATTACATTTTAATAGAACCTGTTGGAATTCAACTTTCTGGACGTGGCCCATTTCCAGTTTGGGAATATCGCCAAACTAATGCCCAGCTTTTAGGGATAGATACAAAAGCACAGGTAACTTGGTTTAAAAACTGGCAAACCGATCATCGTTTTTCTTTAGTAAAAGGAAGAGAAACAAATAATGATGTAGCTTTAATCAATATGCCGGCGCCCAATGTTTCCAACAAGATAACTTTTGTAAAAGAAGATTGGTTTAATTTTCAAGCGTCTCTAGAGAGTCAATACACCTTTAGACAAAACGAATTCCCGCCAAATATTGAGGTTTTTTCTATTGATGCCGGAGAGGAACTGCCGTTAGAGATAAATACGCCTCCGGATGCATATCACTTGCTAAATGTGGATACCAGTTTAGAATTTAAGGTGAGTAAGAAAAGCATAATAAAAACAGGTTTCGCCATTAACAATGTATTAAACACAAACTATAGAAATTATCTCAATCGCCTGCGTTTCTTTGCCGATGATTTGGGGCGTAATTTTCTAATACGATTAACTATTAACTATTAAATTTTAAAAAATGATGAACACACGTAAATTCATTTCAATGCTATCAATTGCAGGACTATTTGTAGCTTCTTGCTCAGACGACGATGATGCACCGGCAGCTGTAAGTGATGAAGAGGTAATCACTACGATGACTGTTTCTTTGACAGCAGCTGGAACTGATACTGTTACCCTCAGTTTTTTTGACGAAGACGGAGCTGATGGCCCTACACCACCTATACCCACAATTAGCGGTCCTTTATCTGCTAGTACAACTTATACCGGGGCTATTACAATTTTAAACGCAACCGAGAATCCGCCAGAATTGGTAAACGAAGAGATAGAAGGAGAAGCAGACGAACACCAGTTTTTCTACATTACAGATGATCTGGGTATAACAACAACGTATACAGATCAAGAATGTGATTATACCGATGATCCTTGCGAAGGAAGCTTTACTAATCCCGTAGGTTTAACCTTTGAATTAACCACTACCGCTACTACGGGTGATGCACAGCTACGATTTGTACTTAGACATCAACTTAACAAAGAAGCTCAAGGAGTAGCTGATGGGGTTATTACTAACGCAGGTGGTAGCCCCGATATAGATTATGTATTTAATATATCCGTAGAATAAATTTTGAAACTTTCCCGGGCCAACACGGGAGAGTTTTATTTTATAAATATTGCAAGTTTAATTCATACAATTTTTCTTTTGCTAATTACAAATAGAACTTTTAACCAATAATTTATAAATATTTACTCTTATGACTTTATTAAAAAAATTTTTTTATATGATGGCGATCGCAAACATATTCTTGTGGTCTTGCCAAGAACCTGAAGTTTCTGAAGAGCCTTTAGAAACACTACCAGAAGTAGAGATTAATACTCTTGATCATACTTCCAAGGAAGAATTGAAACAAGAATTTGCACAAGGCCTTGCCTCTGCCTTAGGAGAAAGCGAATCTTTGAGATCATTGTTAAAACAGGAAGCATTAAAAATGTTCGACAATGATTATGACGTACTGTACCAACTTGTTAAACATAGTCAGCTTTCTGAAGGGATGACTTTTAGAAGTTTAATTGAAAGTTATTTAGGTAATGAAAAACTATCTGAAATTGAACGGGAATTACCAACATTAACCATTTTTATTCCAGATTTACCAGAAGACTCATTCTCTGCTAATGTTTGGGATACGAGTACTCAAATACCAGACGTTGCATATAACGTAAAAGCAACTAATGATGTGCCAATTGTAAAAAGTAATGGCGAAAATTTTATTTTACCAACTCATGAAATACCACTATTTCCGGTTGTTGTTGTAAAAGAAAGTGAACGTGTTATTTTGGACGGAAAACCCGGTACCAAAGGCTTTTCTACTAAAAATAGCGAGAAAAACATTTTAAAAAGTGTCGATGGGATTAGTTTTCGATTTTTAGATGATTCGTTTAATAGAAGTCTAAACGCGAAAAATGATTATTTTGAAGAAAAAAATCTTCAAAAATCTTCATTAGATCCAAAGCATGTTGCAGCATATGATTTTTTTGAAACTCAGGCTGGATGGCAAAGAGACCATCTTTATTATGATTTGACTCCAACTAGTTCGAGAGGTCCATTTTCTTTTGACTTTCAAGAACATATTACGTCCTTTCGTTTAAAAGGTGGTGGTGGTTGGTCCAATGGTGTAAATGCATATAATAAAATTGCTGATCAAACTGGAGACCCAAGAATAGGTATACAATATGTACAAGGATATCCGCAAACTTACGGGAGTTGGACCGATGGAGTCTTTGAATTTAAAGTGACAGCACTCATAAATGCCAAAAATGGTGTAGGATCAGAGTTTGTAACATATTTTCCTGCATCCGCTCGAGATTTATTTAGAATAAGAAGATCAACACCTGAAGGGGAGGATTACAATACACTACGATTACGTCATCTCAGAACAAAAAGATTTTATCCAAACCTTCCATTAATCAAGTGGGATTTGGATCAATATGCTTCTACAATAAAAATTGAAATAGAAGAAGTTGATAGGACGGAGACTATAACCACTACCGATACTAGGACCGTTAAATTTGCAACTAACTTTGGCATTGATATTGGTTTGGGCAAAAAAGTTAAAATAGGACTCGAATTTGGAGCTTCTTTAGAAGAGACCAGAACCTCAACAATAACAAAAACATATACTCTAGAGAATGATAGACTTGGCGCAGTAATCGTAGATTTTGCAGATGATTGTGTAAAGAAGAGTACTTCTGGTGTCTATGCTGTGTCAAGAAGATATAACACCGGATGGTTTGAAATTGATGTTGTTCCCTTAAGAGTGCAATAATTAATATTGGACTAAAGATAAAGTTGAAACTTCATTTTAGATATTTAAGTTGAGTTTGTATCATTTAGTTTGTTTCAATGTATCCCCCGGAATACCTTTCCGGGGGTATTAAGAATACTATTTCTTGAATTACAGAGAAGCATGACTCAGTAATTGGTACAAAATTTGATGAGTTTACAATAAGATAATATGTCCTTTTTAGAAATTGAATATAAACTACTGAGGATATGTTAACAACGGCATATTAAAAGCAATGATAATAGTAGTGAAATTTGATTTTCAGTGAATTAATTGCAATGATTTTATGAGGATATTAAGACATCGTTAAATGTTAATTATCATACAAATTTGCTTATAATATTTAAAGGATACCTTTTATATTCGCAGCATAAAATCTGATCATACAAATAATAAATTGAAACTATCATAATTAGTATAAGTTGAGTTTGTGTTACATACAATTAAGTTTCAATTCAGACCCCCGGAAGTAGTTAGCCGGGGGTTATTTTTATAAACGAATAAAGTCCCTTTAGAAATTGGGACTTTATATATTTTGGTTTAGGAACACTTCTAATACCAGTTCTTATATGAAGTTACTGATTTACGAATTGAACTATTTTGATTTTAGGCAAGGCAAAAAATTTATGGATAGCCATAGCTATCGATCAATTTTATAACGAAGCATCAAGTCAAAAGAGACAATTTTATACGGTAATTTCATGTGAGAAATGGTATAACCTATAGAATAAAAAACCTCTTTTGTAACAACGCTATACAAAGAGGTTTTTCAAACAAAATGTATTTAGGGGTACTAAATTTTACGACTAATAAATTTTACACATCATATATATTCTCGAATCATAAAGTATGTCAGAAACAAACAGTAGGAAATGATAAAAATTCCTCCTAGTAACATTTTATCTTTCAACATTCTTTTAACTGTATACATTAACCTGTGTTTTATTGCTTGTATTAATAAAACAACTAAGGATCAAAAACTCCTCTTTTATTACTTACTTTTTTGAAACACTAGAAATAAACAATTCAAAATTTGATGCCAGTTGCGGATCTACCTCAAAAGACTACGTATGAAATAACTTTTTTTTAAGGGGAGGTTCAACCAACGTATTTCAAGTTGAATCACCCATTTTTGAACAGTCATAACACTTTTTATTGTTTATAATTATTTGATTTTCAGATGATTAAATATTTATAATGAACAGTAAGAAGTTTTAAGTATTTTTTAAGAAAATCTAGATAGATATCTTTGAATCAAGTCAACAGAGCAAATTATTTTACTGATTTGATACTCCACTCTAGGGATTAGAATCCCACATCAATTTATAATATCATTAAGATACAACCGGCTAAAGGGTAAGAAACAACGCAACTAGCATTAAAGAGTATTTGTTTCAAATGAGAATGATTGTATAAACATTTTGTAGGCTTCGATAAAAAATTATTTTTTATTCTTAAAAACCAGAAAAATGAAAAAACTAAAATTATTAGCGCTATGTACTTTGATTGCAGGATTTGTTTCATCCTGTCAGAAAGACGAGGTTACAGGCGAAACAGTACAAGAAGAAGTAGCTTCAAAACCAACCAAAGCACAACTCACCAAGTTGTCTAATATGGGGGTCAATACAGCTGATGTTAAGATTGAAAAAATTCCGATGATCGATGGTTCTTTTGAGGAGCATCTGGTTTCAGGAGATATTGCTCTTCCTATTTCAGATTTAGAAAAATTCGCAGATTTAGAAGCTTTAGAAAACGGGAATAAACAATTTCGTACAAATAACATTGTGGCACCTCAGTACCGAAATATCAGAATTTTGGGATATACAGGAGGCAGTTTTGCACTAACACCAAAAATGCAAACGGCACTGTCATGGGCAGTTTTTAATTACAATGTACTACCAAATACCCTTAATTTTACACTTACGTATGGAACCAATACAGCAGCGGCAGATATTGTGGTGTACATGGTAAATGGAACAGCCGGTGGACAAGCGGGATTTCCTTACAACAATGGTAGGCCTTACAAATGGGTGAGAATTAACTCGGGTACCGATGCCTTTTCAACCAATGTAAATGAACATGTAATTGGTCATGAGATTGGGCATTGTATTGGGTTTAGACACCAGGATTGGTATAACCGCCAAAGTTGTGGTCAAAATGTTAACGAAGGAGATGCTGGTGTAGGAGCTATCTGGATTTTCGGCACTCCTATTTTATCAACAGAAGATTCAATCATGTTAGCTTGCTTTGGAGCTAACGAAGATGGTGAATTAACTGCTTCAGATAAGAATGCATTAAACATTCTCTATTAAAAATAATTTTGAAAAAGAAAATAATCCTCAGAGCTTTCTCTGGGGATTTATTCTTAGAAAATTGCTAGACATTACCCTACAATATAGCGAACGAACCTCAGAAACAAAATAACAAATTATTCTTAAAACTTATATAAAATGAAAAAGCTTAAACTTATAATTTTGTGCCTTTTGGCAATGGTTTTTATTTCTTCATGTAACAAAGAAGAAATCAGTAAAGAAATTACGCAACAGCAAGAGATTGAACCTACCCAGGCTCAGCTTGATAAATTATCTGGCTTAAAAATAGATACAGGCAATGTTATTATTCAAGAAATTAAAATGTTAGATGGCAGTAAGGAAAGTTATTTTATCGCCAATGATCTCTTGATAAGTGTGTCTGATTTGGCAAAGTATCCAGAACCACAATCAGAGGCTTCTACTGAAAAGCAATATAGGCATCCATCTATTGTTGCACCACCATATAGAAATATTAATATTCTTGGATATACAGGTGGTGGGGGTTTTGCATTAACCGCAAAAATGCAAACGGCTTTATCATGGGCAGTTGCAAATTATAATGTTTTACCCAATACCCTTAATTTTAATCTTACTTTTGGCACTAATACTGGAGCGGCAGATATGATCGTATATAGAGTTAATACGCCAAGTGCAGGAGGATCGGCTATGATTCCTAATGCTGCGGGTCAACCAGGGAGATTTATAAGAATTAATGCAGGAACCGATGCTTTTAGCACAAATGTAAACGAGCATGTAATTGGTCATGAAATAGGTCATGCTGTTGGGTTGGCTCACCCAGGTACGGGCATATGGATACCAGGCACCCCCATTTCTCCATCTGAACCTTCTATTATGCAGCCTTCTTTTCCAGCGAGTGCAGATGGAGAGTTAACACCATCGGATAAAGTAGCATTAAATATATTGTACTAGTAAAATTAAATCTAAAGAAGTACTCTGTGGCGATTAAACCATAGAGTACTTTGTCTTTTCTTCACTATAAAAAACTAAATAAAAACCTCTAAAAGCTCGCAATAATCAGAATTGATTGTTACTTCATCAACCATAGCGGGGAGTAAAACTGTTTCTCCTTCTTTAATAGTTTCAGGATGACCATTCACAGTTATAATTCCTTCTCCTTTGGTACATAGGTAAATAACAAAAGAATCTAAATTCTCATAATCTTTGTTAAAAATATCATTAACCACAACAAAATTGGTAGTAAAATAAGGACATTCTGCAATATTTGAAGAATTATTAGCTACTTTTTGATATGGCTTTTTGTAATCTTTTTCATTTTCAAACGCTATTACGTCTAAAGCTTCTTCGGTATGAAGTTCTCTTGAATTACCATTAGCATCTTTTCTGTTCCAGTCATATAGACGATACGTTATGTCAGATGTTTGTTGTATTTCTGCAAGCATAACTCCTGCTCCAATAGCATGTACCTTTCCCGCATTAATAAAGAATGAATCTCCTGCTTTTACGTCTTCATAATGTAGTATGTTTTCTAAACTATTATTTTGTAAATTTTCTATATATTCTTCTTTTGATACTTGTTCTTCAAATCCTACTATAAGATTTGCATTTTTATCTGCCTGCATTACATACCACATTTCAGTTTTTCCAAATGAATTGTGTCTTTTTTTTGCCACTTCATCATCTGGATGTACTTGAATTGAAAGATCTTTATCGGCATCTATAAATTTGATGAGTAGGGGGAATTTTTCTCCAAAATTTTTGAAGTTCTTTGTTCCCAAAAGTTGATTCTGATATTGATTGATGAGTTCTCTTAAAGTTTTACCTCTAGCAGTTCCATTGGCCACTATAGATACATCTTCATCAACATCTGCAATTTCCCAACTTTCTCCAATATTATTTTGAGTAGTTTTTTTACATAAGACATTTTTTAACTTATTACCTCCCCAAATTTTTTCTTTTAGGATGGGTTCGAATTTAATAGGATAATTAATCATGATTTCTAGAATTTGGGTTGACATTTAATTATGCAGCCATTGCGGGTATTGTATTTGCATAAATCTCTACAAGTGGCTCATTGGTAGAACTATTTTTGTTATTTAACAAAGCTGATAAGATGTTGTAGTTAAACCAGATAGATAATAATCTATAAGGTATTTCAAGAGAATCTTTAAGACCCAATTTAGAATCATCAACATGAACCCATCTTTTTAAAGGTTGCTCAAAAATAGTTTTCATGATTCCTGTTTTACCAAAATACTTCTTCATTCTGATAAACATCTCAACATCAAACAACCATCTGCTCAGAAAGCTTTTTTCAAAAATTACAGGTACTAATTCAGCTTTAAAAACTTTGGCTCCACACTGTGTATCCTTAATAGACAAACCAAGAATTAAAACAATAAGTAAGTTAACAACTTTAGAAATAACAGCTCTTATCTTATCTTTTTCTATGGCATCAGAAGCCTTTTTTGCTCTAGATCCGAACACAAAACTTAATTTATCATTAGTTTTTAAGGTTTTGACTAGTTCTCCGAAATCTTTAAAATCTGTAGATAGATCTGCATCTATAAATCCAATATAGTTTATTTCACCTTTATTATACAGGTATCTTGCTCCAGCTCTTACAGCAGCAGCTTTTCCAGAGTTCTTTTTGATATCAACAATACTTACTTTGGCGGGATTAACATTTTGAATTTCTTTTAAGACTTGTACCGTTTTATCTTTACTTCCATCATTAACAAAGCATAAATGATATTCATTCTCTTGATTAATAAACTGTATAAAGGCATTTATGTTTAGCCTTTTCTCTTCATTATAGCACGGTATGATTATTCCTGTTTTCATAATAGATTATTTTGGGTTACCCTTCAAAAGTAGGAGTGATTGAGACCCTGAAATGAGGGATTTCGATGAGTAGATATTTGCTGTAGACGAATGGTTTTTATCGAAAGACATACCATTCGTCGAAACCCAAACCTTTGTTGTATATTAGATTATCAGAAAAATTTACGTTGGAGATAGAGAAAAAAACTACAAATAAGTATTTGATCAGTGCCTTGCTCATAGGAGTAGTTTTCCATGGGTCGAGCATCTTTTTTACTTTAGAATCTACTTACGATGCATTGATCCATCTGTTTTTTGCAGATCATTATGCCAGTAGTTGGTTCGAGCCCTGGAGTTATAGTTGGTATACTGGCTTTACGGTAATGGGATATCCACCGTTGGTTCACCAAAGTATTGGTTTGCTTTCTTTTATTGGTGGTCTTAAGTTTGGTCTATTCACAACAGCTATTGTAGCGGTAATTCTGTTTATAACAGGAGTCTTTAAATTTGCTCTTTTAGTTACTGGAAGAAGAGATGTGGCGGGATACGCTGCTATTGTAGCGGTTTTTTCATCTTCTTTTGTAGAAACATTGCATATTTTTGGTCAATTACCCAGTATTATTGGTATTTCGGTATTGATGCATGCGCTCCCTAAGATTTATTTATGGATAAAAACAGGAGCCTATGTACATTTGATTAAGGCCTTTAGCCTTCTGGCCGTTACAGTAACCTCACATCATGTTACTCCAATTTTCGGAATGGTATTTTTCATTTTTCCACTCATAGGAATGGTGATTATGGATACTGCCAAAGAAAAATCAGGTTCTTATAAGGCTGTTCGTTTAAAAACCTTTATAAGTACATTTCTAGTCTTGTTTTGGCGTATAGTGACATTTGGTTTTGGTTCTTTGCTACTTATTATCACCTGTATTTTACCGTATTGGATTAACACAAAAAATAATCCTATTACACAAGTTCCTATACCTCATGGGTCAAGGGATAATTTTCTTGAGGTAACTTCTTCGGGATTAGTGTTTTTTTTGATTCCTTGGGGGATTATTTTATTTATCATGCCCTATTTGTTCTTCCGATTTTTTAGTAAACGGTATCTGTTTTTTGGTCTTTCTCTCACATTGCTTACTATATTGGGAACTGGTGGTACCACACCTATACCTAAAATGATATTGGGGGATAATGCTTTTAATATTCTCACGCTTGATCGATTTACATTGTGGGCCTCTATCATGGCACTCCCTATTTTTGGAGAGTTTTGTTATCGTTTTATAGAGGGTGATATAAAGGATACATTACAGCATAAGTTTGGGAGTATTTACCATCGTATTCTTGGAGGAGCATTGGCTGGGGCATACATCTTTGTCTGCGTGTTTACCATGAGTTTAGGGTATTTTAGGCCTTCTCAACCTCAAAAAATAAAAATGCTCCCTATTTTGAACTTTTTGAAACAGGATCAACACGATCATTGGCGATATCTTCCTTTGGGATTTGGAGATCAAATGGCATGGCTTTCTTCCCAGACCAACGCTATGACTGTTGATGGTAATTATCACTCTGCCCGAAGGTTACCCGAATTAACCTCCCGAGCGGTAGAGCGGTTAGAGAATTCCAAATTTAGAGGAGTAGAAGGAATCGGTTCTTTGCAACAATTTCTTACCGTACCAGAGAAATATAATTTAAAATATGTTTTTTCTAATGATAAATTTTATAATCCAATTCTTTATTTCAGTGGTTGGCAGCGATTAAGACAATTAGAAAATGGAATTATGGTATGGGAGAAATTAAACGTACCGCCAATACCAAACATTATTCCTAAACAAGATGTTTCATTGTATTTAAAATTAATGTGGGGTTTGATACCTATGATTACTGTAGTATTTGCGTTTATGATAAACATTCAAATGATATGGGTTCACGCACTTAAAACAAGAGATCATAAACATCCTGAATTTTTTAACTTTAGCATACGTTATCAAAACTTTAAAAACTATCTCATTAAACTTCAACATGCATGGGTTGTTTTTCTTTTGATGATCATAACCTTCGGAATATATTTATTTTATATCAAGAATGCCACTCAAATAAGTGCGCAAAATGTAGTTGAAGCCTATTATGACGCCTTAGATTTTAAAGAGTTTAAAAGAGCCTACTCCTATATTGATCCCAACAGTAATAAAAAAGAAGATCAGTACATGCTTGAAATAGCTGTGACTGATGGCTTACTAAGCTCTTATGCAAAAATGGACGAGATCGTTGTTTCCATTTTAGATCAAACAGATACAACTGCCAGGGTAAAAACAGAAACGTTTTGGATTACTCCCCTGGAAAGAATTGATAAAGTCTTTTATCATGAGTTAGTAAAAAGAAAGGAAAAATGGTATCTAAAACCATCTGATTATGATCTGGATATACCGCCAGATCAATTATTCTCGCATAATAAAACACAATATTATAATCATGGTAGACGCAAGATATCTTCTGAACAAACATATCATGAAGATGTTTTAAAACAACCTGTGCTAGAGGTACTGTTTGCTAATCTCATAAAAAATGATACGACATATACTGTTGTGGGAGAAATACAGAATGTGGATAATGTACCTGCCGATGTGGTTATTAAAGCGACACTGTATACTTCTGAAAATACCAAATTGGCAACCTATAACGCCAAAGACCAGATGAAACATAAACTGATGCCTAAAGAAAATACGAGTTTTAGAATTGATTTTGAAGGCATTGCATGGTTAGATAAAAATGAGCAAAAGCCTGAAACGTTTAACCCTGATGAGTTTACACCAATTTTATTAGCCGATCTCCCGGTAACATTCAATTTGCAATGCGCTGGCAATGTGGCTACCACAGATTTGTATAAAGGATTAGCAATAGTAGAGGCCGTTATTGAAAAAAATAGTTTAAGAGGTACCCTTTTTAATTCAGGAGTACAAGAAGTGACAATTCCGCAACTAATCATATCGTATTATAGCAAAGAGAAAGAACTTATTTGGATAGATCAGAAATATATAAGAGAAGGGATAAGGCCTCAACGCAAACGATTTTTTGATTATGCATTAAAAGATTTGAGTCAACTAGAAGCTATATCTTCAGATATGGAAAATGTATTTATAAATGGATTACCTAACAAAGATGTTGCTTACAAGGTAACCCCAAACAGGCGAAAAGACCAAAAGGATTATAAATTAATTCCGGTTAAGGGCAAAGGTTATAATTATGTAAAAATAGAAGTAAATAACTATATAGGAGCTCCGTATTAATGAATAAAACTTTGATAACATATTCACTTTTAATAGTACTAGTCATATTTGGTTTTAAGGCAGATGATGACCAAAAAGTTAAACAACAAAGAGTTGAAGTACAAGTTCTTGATTTTAAAGAAAATTATAGTGCAGGAGAAAAAATTGAACTTGTTTTTAAAGCTAATGAGACTATTGAATATCAACTTTGGTTGAAATCGTCATATGGAAACGTACTTTTGAAGGCAAATAACGATCTACTGGATACTCTTCTTTTTACAGTTCCTTCTTTTTTGTCGAAAAAAAAGGGAGTTATACATTATAGTCTTATATCAAATCAACAGGCATTTCATTCTGGATCATTGCAAATTAGTGCTAGCCACAAAAAAACAGAACCGCTAGAATCTTATTTAGGCCCCACAAGTATAAATGCCGGTGGCAAGGACTATGGTATGCTAACTGTTTTACCCACCGATGAATATGACAATCCTTTAGAAGATAGTACCTTAATAGCTATAGAACATCAATTTTTAGATATAGAAACGTCTGAAGAATTAGCTGTTGATGATTTCATCGCATGGAAAAATATATTTTCTTATGAGAAATCTGGTAGAATTCTAGTCGCGGCAAAATCTAAAGAGATTTCTTCAAAAGAGTTTACGATAGATGTTTTTCCTTCACAAGCACAAAACTTCAACCTGGATTTTAGAAGAGAACATTCTTATGCCGATGGAAATCAAATTATGGAGTTTTTTACCTCTACAATTAGTGACAAATTTGGAAACATAATTAGTGATGGTAGGGTTGTTGAGTTTAGTATCGAAACGGATACCAAGCAACAACTAAGAACAACAGGGAGTACCATCAATGGTATCGCCAGAGGATATATAGTTCATCCAAATGCTTTTGCTACCTGGACTGTACAAGCCTTTATTCCACAAATGGCAGAAAGTAATACAATAGCTTTACAATTTGATCAAGCGGTAAAGGATTATCCGATAGAATTTTCTTCAGACAACAGAAAAGTAAAAGTAGGTCCTATCCGTAGTTTTATGAATCAGATACTACCCGATGGAGCGGCTGTTACATTATATATTTATAAGGATGAAACGCTTCTTGAAAAAATTGTAAAATCATCCTCTCAAGGAAAAGTACATTTTAAATTATCTGAAGACTTCTTTTCTTCAGATATATATACAATAGAAGTCATTAGTATGGGTATTTCAAAAAAATATGATCGTATTAAATTAAAATGAAAAAACAGAACAGAACCATATATCGATCCTTATTAATTCTTTCATTTATTATGGTAAATGGACTTATCCTCTTTGGAATAAGTCAAACACTATCTTTTCTAAATACAGGAGCAGATCGATCAACCATGCTACATATTGGCTTAAAAAACAAACAAGCATATATTCCTAAAGTAGTTTGGAAAGATACTACTAATCCTGGCAGATCCATAGAAAAACAAACCATGAGTAACATTCAAAAGGATTATGTTAATTCCTGGTATGTAAGAAATGTTGCATATTCCTCTTACGATTCTTTAGGGATATTCGATTTTTACACGCAAAGTGCTCGGCAGAATATATTAAAAACACTTCAATTTAATAAGGAAAATGATGTACAAATTGTAAGCACTACGTTGGATCATAATTTGTTTTTAGATTTTTATAGTGCTGACGGACAATTGGTAGTTTTTGAAGATCGAAACGTAAAAATGTACTCACAAGTTTTTAATGAAAATGAATTGCAGTTCGAAACTACAGATCTTGCTAACTACAAAATAGCAATGCTGTTAGAAGATGGATTTTGGAGGGTGCGTCACCTGGTAAAACAATTTTACAAACAACAAGACACGGTACAGACAAAAAAGACATCTTATGTTCAGGGAAAAAAGATTTTAGTAGATAACCAGCCTTACCCTATAAAAGGGATCAACTATTATCCTCAAAAATCGCCATGGAACATGTTTGGGGAAGGATTTGATGAAAGTATCATCAAAGAAGATTTTGATATTGTAAAAAAGGCTGGTCTTAATACGATAAGAATATTTATCCAGTATGAAGATTTTGGAAAGGAAGTGGTAAAGAAGTCCAAAATTGAAAAACTGCAGACAGTAATGAACCTTGCAGAAGATGCAAAGCTAAAAGTAATCGTAACGCTCTTTGATTTTTATGGAGACTATGCGATACAGGATTGGACGTTTACGCATAGACATGCAGAGCAGATTGTAAGTGCAATTAAAAATCATGATGCCCTTTTGGCATGGGATATCAAAAATGAACCTAATCTTGATTTTGAGAGCAGAGGGAAGGAAAATGTTATGGCTTGGCTAAAAGAAATGATTGCTCAGGTTAAGTCTTATGATCCTGATCATTTGGTAACCATTGGATGGTCTGATATAGAATCAGCGACATTATTACAAGAAAAAGTTGATATGGTATCCTTTCATTACTATCAGGATATTAATGATTTTTCAGAGGCATTTATCGTATTGAATACCCAAGTAAACAAACCTTTGGTTTTACAAGAGTTTGGATTATCGTCGAATAGAGGTTTTTGGGCACCTTTTGGAGCTTCAGAAAAAAAACAAGCGAAGTATCATAAACAGTTTCAGGAAATATTCAAAAATCAAAATATTAATTATCTTTCCTGGACATTGTATGATTTTGAAGAAGTACCTGGCACCGTAGTAGGAAACTTACCCTGGGTAAAGCACAAACAGAAATATTTTGGTTTTATAGATCGTGGGGGCAATAAGAAACCTGCTTTCGAATTTATAGGAAACTAACAAAACACCCACACTATATGCAGGTGTTTAGCAAACATGACGAGGTGACAACTCTTTTCTAGAATTAAGTTGTTATGTTTTTGACCTTTAATGTAGGTATATTCTTTTCCTGAATTTTTTTGAACTCGTCGAGATACATTGTTGTAATAGTACTCATAGGTAGTGCTGTGGCAGCTTTGTAGTTTGCTTTTCCTAAGGCTATTCTGTATGCTTCGTTCAGTACTATTTTTTCAATAGCATCAGCCAGGCTATCCACACTTTTTGGGTCAAAGAATTCACCCTGATACCCTTCTTCTTTTACCAGAATACTTAAGTCTCCCAAATCTGGCATCACTACAGCTTTTCCATAGCTTCCTGCTTGATGCAATACCCCAGAACTTCCTGTGGTAGAAGTATATGGAAACACTACCATGGCACTTTCTCCAAAAATTTTGGGTACATCTTCCTCGGCGACATATCCTGTAAATGTTAATTGAGGAACATGTCTATATTTTTCTTTCATTGATGCCAAGTAACCAGGAACATTAGGATTATCGGTTCCAGCAATTACAATTTCTAGATTCGTTTTTGTTCTGGACCTCACTTTTTCTATAGCCTCAATAAGTATTTCTACTTTTTTGTAAGTGCCAAACTTGCCAAAAGTCATTATTTTAAGCGGTCCTTCTGGTAATTGATAAGAAGGTTCTTCTGGTAATTCGAAAGTTCCGTGAGGGATTAATGCAATATTATTGGCTTTATACTTCTCCTCAAGAATGTCTACATATTTACTTATGGTCACCGCAACAGTGTCTGCTGCCAGTATGAACTTGGTAAGCGTAGTTCCAATAAAATTGTAAACTGTTTGTAAAACTTTATTTTTAGTGAAACCTGCGCTTTTAAGATCTACCTGCTCCATAATATTATGCAAAAGAACAATGGTTGGGATTTTTCTAAGTTTACAAAGTAACGGTAGCAATAAGCCTAAGGCTGCTGCTATTTTTTTATCTCCAAATTTCATGAACTGAAGATTAAATAGTATTGCATCCGGTGCTGTTTGTTGTACTGTTTTCATCACCGAAAAAATAGTAGTGTAGCAGTTAAACTTCCAACACTGTTTAACGGTAACCTTACAGCCTTGCTCTTCAAAATGTATATCAGCTTCCTGTGATGTTACATCTGTTAATAAGATAAGTTCAGATACTTCTGTTTGTTGTCTGAAATGTTTTACCAAGTGGTAAGCATACTCATTTAAAGTTACTTTACTAGGAGGATAGGCAGTTACGATGGCAAGTTTCATAATATTTTAGTTTTGGGTTTTACTCGATATTCGAGATTTAAAAGCTTCGAGGCTTAGCTCGAGATCAAAATTATTTTCTAACCAATGACTTGCGGGCTTGCCTCAAGGTCATTTACTACGTAACAAAGATGACTCATAATCTAATCGTTCTTTCGTGTTTTTCGGTGAGTTGCAATTATGCGTAGACGAACAGTAATAATGATTCGATTTATAGGTTATCTCTTTCTGTTTTCGTAGAAAAAATAAGCAAGTTGGACAAGAAGTAAAATACTCATAGCAATAATTTGCATCAACACTACTTCTAACAGCGATTCGTGAAAGAATACAATAAACACCACCTGAGAAATTCCTAAAACGGCAGACAGTATAACAGGAATATACCTGTTTAACGATAAAAAGTAATAGGCAAAGATGTTTGAAATGGCAAATAATGAAGTGGCGATTGCATATTTCCATAACAAAGGTGCGATAGAAATATAGTCTGATCCAAAAAGTATGTTGATAGCTAATTCTGGAAATAAATAACATCCTAAAACTATAACTAAGGCAAGTATTGAAATATAACCTACATATTTAAAAAGAATAGAAGCATGCTCCAGACCATCTTTTTGTTTTTGCACTACTTTGGGTAGTAACAACATAACAAACATCCATGCGACAAAATAGACTACGCGACCAATTAGCGCTAAAGAAGCATATAGACCGGCTTGGTGCTCCTCAAAATAGTGCTTAACCAGTAGAATATCACTGTTGTTAATTATAATTTGAGTACACTCGTAAAATGCAGTAAGAATAAAAAATCGTATGACCTGTTTTGAATGCTCCTTTGATAATGTATACTTTTTTAAAAGAGATAGGTTGTTCACTTTAAAAGGAATCAATCCAAACACAAAGGAAGCTATTATCCCTATAGCGATTAAAACTGAGGGGTGAAAAGGGAGAAAATATACAAAAAGTAAAGTAATCACTAATCTGCTTATCATTTCTCCCTGATACGTTATAGCAAGATTTTCAAACTTTTTGGTTCCTTGATAGATGCCTCTATTTACACTCATCACAAAATAAATAGGTACACCAAAACCAAATATGGTAAACATAAGATGAGATTGAGTGTTAAAAACCCCTTGTAGATCTTTGGCAAATAGGATCAATAATGCACCCAAAATGACTCCAACTAATGTTGCATATCTATAACTAAGGTTAACAAAATTTGTAAGTACGTTATGCTCGAATAGTACAGAGAATTTAGCAGTGGCTAACTGAAACGTCATCGCTACAAATGATAAAACCAAAAGAAAAGTAATCAATAACGCTGCATCGGCAAATAGTTCTGGACCTAAGATTCTTCCTAGAGCCAAATTGTATAAGTAGTTGCCTCCGTTTACGATAAGCACGCTACCCATAAACTTTTGTTCGGCTGTTAGTTTGGGTATGTATGTACTAATAGTCATTTCTAAAGATGTGTGTCAATTGATTATTCTTGAATGCTTTGGATACAATTTTATTTTCTTTACCCAGGACAAAAAGAATCTTACTTCGTTTGGATGCTTTCTTATAAATTTCGTTAAGAGCATTAAGGGCCTTTTTGTCAATTTCTTTTACTTTTTTAAGGCAAATGATCACTTCTTCATAATGATCGAGTAAGTAGTTAAAATAATCTTTAACTTTTTCAGCGTTTATTGAAGTAAAGTCTCCAATAACTTCAAATGTTCCTTGTCGATTTTGTATGTGTAGTTCCATAATAATGAGATTTAGGGTTTGGAGTTTTATAGAAAATCACTTCTTAATATGTAATTTACTTTTCCGAAGGCTTTTTTTACAACTTCATTTTCTTTTCCAATAATGAAAAAAATCTTGTTATTTTTCATTGCACTTTTATAAAGCTTGGTAAGCACATTAATACCAGAAACATCGATTTTCTTTACGTTGTCAACAGATATAAATACGCTATCGGTCTTGTGTAATAATTGCTCAAAATGAGATTGCAGTGATTTTGAATTTTCAGAAATGATATTTCCATTGATTTCAAAAACTCCTTGGTTATTTGTAATTTGAAGAGCCATATTATTTTATTTTGGGATTACTAACACTACAAATATGAAGTTTATAAGCATGGTTTTGATTCAAATTTCGGTGAGTTGCTCTTTACTGTAGACGAGTGGATAAAGATATCGGATTAAAAAGGCAGAAATGGTTGTGACAAAATAAAATAGATGCTTACCTTGTTATAGAGAAACTAAAAACACGTATGTCTCGATTAATACTATCTTTTGTCTTTTTTGTAGTGTCTATAGCGTCTTGTTTTGCACAAGAGATGCAACAGGGTTTTGAATACTTAGAAACCGGTGAATATGACAAAGCCGAAGTTTTTTTCAAACAAATTTTAGAACAGTATCCTACTAACCGCACAGCTAGGCTATGTTATGGAAGAGCTGTTGGGTTGACCGGGGATTCGAAACAAGCCGTAACAATTTTCACAAATCTTTTAAAAGAATATCCCTATGATTTTGAAATCAAGTTGAATTATGCAGAATCATTATTATGGGATAAGCAGTTTGATAAAGCTGAAGTCTTTTATGAGAAATTGATCGAAGAAAAAAGTGACAGTTTTCCTGCGGTTTTGGGGTATGCTAATACGTTGTCTAATCTTCAAAAATATGAGAAGGCCTTGGCGTATGTGAATAAAGCTTTAGAAATACAGGAAGGAAATCAAAACGCAATGATTTCCAGAAAATATATGCGGTTGGGATATGCAAATGAACTCTCACAAGACAGAAAATATGGAGAAGCGTTGAGGTTACTTGATCAAAACTTACTCGATTTCCCCAACGACAAAGACACGCAATTAAACAAAGGAAACATCTACTTAATAACAAATAATCTTACAGAAGCCGAAAAAGTATATGCGACATTAGCAGTAAATCCAAAGGACAGCATTGTGTCACTAAATAATTTAGCATTAGTAGCTCATAAAAAGCATAAAGAAAAAGAAGCACTTGGTTTATCAACACTTGCCCGAGACCGCGTAGAAAAATTCAAAAACGATAAAGAACTTTATTTATCAACCCAAGAGCGATATATACAAGCATTATTGTGGAATAGAAAATTTAAAGCAGCGAGTGAAGCTATAGATCGATTAAAATCACTTTATCCAGATGATGCTCGAGTATTGGCGTTACAGGCAACATCAGGAATGTATACGAGTAATTTTGATACTAGTATTCAAAACTATAGGGCTATTTTAGTAAAACAAAGGAGCTCTTTTGATGGTAATTTGGGTATTGCCAATGCCTATAGAGCCCTTGGAGAAGATATGAAATCGTATACCTATGCTTTTAAAACTTTACAATATTATCCGAGACAACAAGATGCAGAAAAACTTATCGAGAAATTGAAGAAATCTCATACACCTCATATCGAAGAAAAAACAGCGTTTACTTTTGATAATGGAGACAACGAGGCTGTTAATCTTACGCTGAAAACTGAGATTCCTTTGTCGGTCAATTTCAAATCTCAATTTCAATATGATTATAGAACCACCAAAAATACAATAACAAATAATGAAGCAACATCGAACGATTTCTGGTTGGGATTTCTTTATAAATATAACGGTAGTATTTCACTGCAGTCTAAAATAGGAGTTACTAATGCAGATGGTTTTACTACAAGTTATACAGCGTTGATTGCAGAAACAGTAGTAAAAATAAAGCCTTTTAGATTACAAAATTTAGATATTGGATACAAGCGAGAATTACAGAATTTTAATGCTGATCTCTTGAATAGAGAAATTATAATGAATAATTACAGTATTAATTACAATCTCGGGACTAATTTTAATTTAGGTTGGTACACACAATATATGTATACTTCACAGACTGATGATAATATCAGAAATTTATTATTCACCTCTTTATACTATACGATACTACAAAGACCAGTGCTTAAAGCTGGGATTAATTATCAATATATTGCTTTTAAAAATCAGGTTCCCACTATCTATTTCAGTCCGGAACGATTTAATTTAGGCGAGCTTTTTATTGAAGTCGTAAGTGATCCCGAAAAGCAATGGTTTTACAATGCAAGTGCAGCTTTTGGTCAACAGTACGTAGAGAATGATCCCGGATCTTCAACGTTTAGAGCAGAAGGAAAGTTAGGGCATCAGTCTTCTAACCGGTTTAAAGCTAACCTTTATGGAAAATACAGTAATATAGCTTCTGCTACCGCTGCAGGTTTTGAATATGTCGAGTTTGGGTTTCAATTGAAATGGTATTTCTTAAAACAGCCTGTTTTTAATAAAAAGATAATAGAATTAAAAAAATAACGAGGAGCATCACTCGAATGTCCTCGTTATTACCCAAATACTAAAATAGTACAGCCTTAATTATTCAATGAAAAAACGACCTGAATATTTTTTCTTGTAATCTCCTCTTAAAATATAGGTATATATACCCGGTTGCAGATTCTTTGATTCAAAAACCACTTTGCTTTCAGAAATCATACTCAACTTTTCAGTTCTTACTATTCTTCCCAACATATCGATTACAGTGATGGTTAACTCATTATAAGGCCCTCCCGGTAAATCAATTGTAGTTCTGTTCGTAAACGGATTAGGATAGTTCTTAAGAGTGACAGCTTTGATGGGCTCATCTATTTCTACTTGTGCAATGGGTTCTACTTCTTCTTCTATTGCTATAACAGGATCTATAGTCTTTCTGGTAAAAGCCAGATCTGATACTTCAAGGTAAAATGGTGTAGCATTTTGATAATCTCCCTGAACGGAGAATACAATACTTTTTACTTTTCCTATACTGTCTGTACTTTTTTTCGCATTTATGAAATCAGAAAATAAAATAGTATGCGTTTTTTTGTTATTAGACTTTTTTACCCTGTATCTCAATCTATCATTCCAATCGGTAAGTTCTTCTGTAACCACAATCACTTCGATATCTCGATCGGCTAGTAATTCAAATTGTAAAGCATCATATTGAGATACATCCAAAGTTAGTTCTCCTGCAAGAATATTTCTGAATAGGTTAAATGTTTCTATGAGTTCACCCTTTGCCGATACATTTCTTTCTATAGGATAAACATCTTCTGTTGTCTCTTTTGTATGTTCTGTTATAGTAAAACTTTCTAACATTACACCTTCCTCCAGGTAGTCTGCACCCCATGGTCCATCTGCCAAATATAAAGCATCAAGTTGTGTAGCGTTTTTTGTGGTAACCGAGAATCCAATGTCAAACAAATATCCTGTATCGATAATTACATCTTCATAATATTGACCAGACAAGACTATTTTTTTGGTTAGATTTTGCTCTTTTGATTGCTCAGTTTTTCGAATATTTCCTTTAAATATCATCTGGCCGTCTTTAAGTTTATTTACAATATGTAAAGAAAGTTTTCCATTAGCATAGGTTCCTTGCTTTACAAATACAGATGGGATTCTATGATTTACTTTATGACTGCGTAATGGTTTTTTTACCGTAAATGAATCGATAATATGATTTGCAATGTTTGCAACCTGAGAGACAGATCCTCCCCAAACTTGAAAGTTCATGTAATCACCTTTAGGATAATCATCGATATTCCATAAGCTATAAATCTCATTTTCTGAAGCTGCTTTTTTGATAGAAAAGGTTAGCGTGTATTCAACTTGACCTGTGGCTCGCTCAATTTTTGTGCTTACCAGTGTATGACTTCTAATAGTAACCGTTCGTATGTCTAGCAATTGAGATCCATTTAATCGATCACAAATCGTTTTTGAATGATCGTATATCGAACCTTTTGTTGAGGTGGCTAATGCCGCGGCTACTCGTTCTTCACCTTGATAATAGTCTATAGAAAACACCGCTTCGGCATTAGTGATTCCTAATAAATCATCTGGACTAGATACGTAAGTAGATTCTGAACCGGTTACTCCTGTTTTGGGGAAGTATACACTCAAATCTTCGCCATTCTTCGATGTATAGGATTTAAATCCTGGTCTAAACTTTTGTTGTGACTTTTTTGTATTAAAAGCAGTACTGGTTTTTGTTCTGTTAAAATTTCGTTTAGCAATTAAACTTGCCAAATCCCCATTACTTTCTAGACCACCGTCGTTGGCCGAAGTAACATCTGTTGCACTATCAATATCAACATAATTGTTTGATTTGATCGCAGTATAAGGACTCGCTGTAATATAGAAAAGTGCATCATTAAAATCTTGATCACAAGATGCGTAGTCTCTTCGAATATCTTCGAACCCTAATATGATTCTTTCATTTTCAGGATCAGACAATAACACATTATGGTATCTTAGGCTACTATCGGTTTCAGGATTAAAATCTGGGTTAGAATGTAATTGCCAATTACCAGTTCCTACACAACCATCAGACCATGCGTTGGCTAATAGTACCCAACCAATTCCTGTATTAGCAGAAAATCTTCCTATATTGACTTTGTCTCCTATTTCTAATCCTCCACCGCTATATAAAGCAGATACATTAGGAAAAATGATAGTTATATCTTCTGGAGCCGGTATTGTTGGATTTGGGTCGTTAATATCATAGGTATAAAATCCCAGTGTGTTTTTGTAACCAGCACCTTCTCCCACAAAAGTAACCCAGATATCTGCTTCTTCTTGTAGTACTACATCGGTATCATACCCAGATGAAATATAATGCGGATTGAAATCTGGTACCGGATAACTTTCGGGCAACGCATTATTTATCATGTCGATGGTCTCTTGACTCACCATATCTCTTTCTTCCAGATAAAGAGGGGTGCCGTTTGAGGTAAAATCCCCGAGATACTTGTATCGATCACAAATCTCTGGGATTGGAAAACTACCAGGGCTTTGTCCACCATTCTCGGGAGCAAAACTGCTTTTTCTCAAATCAAAGCTATCATCCAAACCGTCTTCGTCATTATCAATTCCAGAAATGCTAGTTTCTGCCACACCGTCGCCGTCGCTGTCATAAGCTTCAGTACTATCTGATATACCATCATTATCAGAATCGGTATCTAAGTGATCAAGGGCATCGGTACCATCGGTATTTATAGTACCATTTGTAGTTCCTTGAAAGTCAGGATCAAAAGCATCGTCCATTCCATCTTTATCTTCGTCGATATTCGAAAGACCAATGTACAAGTCATTTTCTTGTCCTTCAATAATATCTACAATGCCGTCGTTGTCTGAATCAATATCATAACAATCAAAGATGGTATCGTTGTCGGTGTCTATAGGAATAAAATCACTTCCCGTTTGATTTGGATCAAAATCATCTGCGATTCCGTCTTCATCAGTATCCTTAAAATTATGATCTAAATTATTATAAACTCCATCATTATTTGAATCTTTAATTCCTTGGCCAGCCTCTACGATATCATAAATGCCATCATTGTCTGAATCTATATCCAGAAAATCGGGATTTCCATCCCCATCTCTATCAAATGCATCTTGAACTACATTGTCCCCATTACCACTCACATCATTATCCAGATAATTATATAAATCATCACCATCATCATCGCCATAAGGATTTGCTCCTTTACTTTCTATAATGTTGACAATACCATCGCCATCAGCATCAGCATCCATAGAATCTAAAACACCATCCCCATCTCTATCTAATGGAGAAATACCACTGGCACATTTAAAACCGTCATTAGAGTTTGTCGTTTCTGTTAGGTTAAGTAGCGTAGCTACCGGGGCACTACTTTGGTAGTCGTTGATTAAATATAACCCTCCGTTATTATCTGATAAATAGAGTCGGTTATTAGCATCTGCATAAGCAGCGCCAAAGGTGCTTTTTGGAAGACCAATTACGGTAACACTAGAAAATACAGGTGTACCGGTAGAAAGATCCCACTTGTATAATTTACCACGACTACCACCATAAAAAGCACCATTGATAAATGCAATATCTGCACAAGTACTTGGTGAGGCTACGTCTGCTTCAACTACTTCAAAAACAGGAGAGCTGTCACCATTATAATCTTTTAAGTTTAGTATTTTATGAAATGTCTTTTTGTTATTGTTTTGGAAAACCCAAAGATTACCGTTGGCATCTACATCTGCGGCATAACCCCCACCAAAGGCAGTAGTTCCAGAAGGTGTCACTGCACCAAGATCAATAACCATATCTTTAGCGATCCTTAAAAGATGATTGTCGCTGCTTTTTATTGCATACAGATAATCATCTTCTACATTGTATCCTCCTGCATTGTAAGCAGAGTAGGTATGCAAAGCTTCAGAATAGGAACCTGTAATAGGGTCATATGCTTTCATCACTCCAGAAATCACCTGGTAAAAATCACCTTCGTTGCAATCAAAAGGTTGTTGCGAATATCCTAAGGATGCGATAAATAAGGCTAAAAGTGTAATAATTCTTTTCATCATGTATAGATTTGGGTTTTCAGATGGCTAAAATTAATCTATACAAGTGCCTAAAAAGATGATTATTCGGTGATAGGTAATTTACTGTAGACGAATGGATTTTTAGAAAGGATGAATTTTAAAGCATATTTAAGCGTTTCATTAGTTCTGGGCGATTTGATCTGCTTACGGGGATCACGTCTTTTGCTATCAGAACGCTATTATCTTCAATATCAATAATTTTTTTGATATTGATTACATAAGAACGATGTACCTTAAGAAAAAGATCGTCGGGTAGTTTCTCTTCAATTTTTTTTAGCGTAGAATGCACCGTATAGTTTTGCGTCTCGGTTTTAATTAAAATATAATCTCCTTTGGCTTCAATCAAATTAATAGTTGGAATATTAATCTTAATCAACCTTCTATCTATATTAATGTAGAGTTCATTTTTTTCTTGTGAAGTGTCTGATGACGGATTGTTTTTTGGTTCATTATCAGCGGTAATGATAGCTCCTTCTGCTTTCTGAACTGCTTTAAGAAATCTGGGTAATGTTATGGGTTTCACCAAGTAATCAACAATACAATCATACTCGAACGCTTCTAATGCAAAGTTTTTGTCTGAAGTTGTCAAAACAATCTTAGGGGGATTTTTTAAGGTATCTATAAAATCGAAGCCTGTAAAATCCGGCATATGAATATCCAGAAAAATAAGATCAATTTCATTCTTATTTAAAAATTTAATGGCCTGAATTGCATTTGGAAACTCATCGATAACATTCAATTCATCAACTTGAGTACATAATTGTTGGATTATTGCTCTTGCGGTCTCTTCGTCATCTATAATTATGCAATTCATATGCTAGTCAATTTTTAAAGGGTTTTAAGAAAATATTCTATGGATTCTAAAATTAACATAAATTCTGAATATAAAGAAGTATCATTATTTTTTAAGCCTTCCTCAAAGTCTATCGCGGTTTGATATCCTTTTTCGAAGCCCATCATTCCTATTTTATGCTTCAGTTTATGTACATTTTCTGCTGCTTTACTGAAAGATTTTGCAGTGTAATTATCAAGAAATTCATGCAATTCTTCTGGGAATTCTCTCTTTATTATGCTAATTATTTTTTGTTCAAACGCATCTGATCCTGCAGCCAATTCTTTTATGTATGTAAGGTTAGGAGTTTCTGTCATTTTTTCTTTTTTAAGGTGAAATGAAAAGTGGTTCCAGCACCTTCTTTTGAGTCCAGCCAAATTTCTCCTTCAGATAGCTCTACTATTTTTTTAACTATGGATAATCCAACTCCGGTAGATTCATTTTTGTCATCAAGTGTTTGAAAAATCTGAAAAATCTTGTGATGATACTTCTCCGGGATTCCAGGACCATTATCTGCTATTGCAAATTCCCAATAATCATCATTTTGCATACAAGAAATGGTAACCATACCTTTCTCTTTATCATTGTACTTTATAGCGTTATTTAATACATTCTGGAATAACTGTTGCAGCCTAACTTTATCTCCTTTGACAACAGGTAATTTTGTAACAACTTCAACTTCAAAATGATCGGGAATATGTATTACATCAAGAATGTCAGTAATTACATCTTGTAGTACAATATTTCTTTCGATATGCTCTACTTGATCGATACTGGAATATTTAAGAATACCACTAATAAGGTGGTCCATCTTTTCAATATTCTTATCAATTAAGTTGAGGTTTTTTAGCGTGCCATCATCAATATGTTTGCTGTCTTCTTTGATCCAATGTATTAGCGTCGAAATGTTTCTTAAGGGAGATTTGAGATCATGAGAAACAATATGAGCATAATCCTTTAACTCCTTATTACTTTTTTCAAGATTTTTTAGAATAGTTTCCCTTTGGTTTTCTATTTCTGAAATTTTAATAGCCTGTTTTTCAATATGACTTGCCAGCTCAATGCCGCTAAGCTCTTTGGTTTTACCACTGTTCTCGCTTCCTTTCTTATAAATTATGGATTCTAATGTTTGAATAACCCCATTAAGACTTGAAATTACTTTTCGTTGTTGCTCTGCTTCTTTTCTTAGTTGTTGATTAGCATCAAACAATTCTTCAGAACTAATAGACATTGCTCTTTGAAGCATACCTAACTGATCTTCGTAGTTTTGATAAGATCTTTGAACGGCATCCAAGAATTTTTTTACACTTGGATCGTTTTTAGCATCCTCACTAAGATGTCTTCGTATTTGTCTAGCTAATAAGGGATCCATTTTTATTCGCTAAAAAGAGTTAATGTCATGGTTTGATTATGTAATTCGCAAGAGTTTCCAGTTTTAAACGGGGCCAATTCTCCATAAGAATAGAAACCACTTATAACAGCTTGTTGGCCTATAGATTCAATGATTTCTTCAATTTCTTCTTCAACTCTTTGATCCATCACTAGTTTTCTACCAATACAACTTACCAGGATAGCTAATTCTGGTTTTGCAGATCGGTTACTCATTCCTGTGATGGCAGCTTGTGAGGCACCTTCTACTATGTTATCGATATTTGCCATCATCAGTTGCACTACAGATCCTTCGGGTACATCACCTGCTAATATCATAGCATTGTTTTCTTCTTCGATAGACAATATGGTTCTCACAATAGCTTCTTTTCTATTCGGGGATTTTACACTCAAGGGATATAGCAGGGCCGACTTAGGTAATTCTGAGGCTTTATCGCCCAAATATTTCTTATATAGATCTAGGGCGGGCTGATTGTCTAGTTCGTACAAGATATTATTATTTGATTTTGTAATAATTCTTTCTGGACCAAAAGGAGTCCAGCCACCGTATTGACCATATGAGATGTCCAGACTGTCTCCATAAAAGCCGATAATAACGATTTCACCTTCTTTTGGGTTTTCATTGTATCCTACCAAGGTCTTTTCGAAACGCGCATCATCACCACAAAGCCCTCCTGTAAATGTAACATTTTTGTATTTTGATTCTAAACCTGCAATTAATGCTGATCCGTTTACAAAACTTCCTTCAGAAATCACAAAAACATGCTTTAAGTCTTTTTGAGGTAATTTATCAATTAATTTTGCTCCTAATGTCAGGGCATCCATGTTATGGGTAAGAATATTTTCACTCTCGATGATGAACTTGCTTTTTTCAAATTCAACTGCAGTAATGGCGACAGAATCATTATAAACCCGTTCTCCTATAATTTCGCCTGCAGTGGTACCACAAACAATTTCGCCATTAGGTAATAGTTCTCTTATTTCTGATAGTAAAGAAGTTTTTTCAAGCTGGTATCTATTACCCAACACTAAAATTAAAGGATTGTTCAGGGAGTTTTCATATTTGTGTAAACTTACCCAATTCTGGTTTCCAAGTTTTTTGAACTGTTGAATTTTCATAAAAATGAATTATTTTTTAGCGTGAAATAAAACGTAGTTCCCTCTCCTTCTATAGAATCTAACCAAATTTTACCTTCATATACATCTACTATTTTTTTTACAATGGATAATCCAACTCCTGTAGATTCATTTTTATCATCAAGAGTTTGAAAAATCTGAAAAATCTTATCGTGATACTTTTTTGAAATTCCAGGGCCATTATCAGTTATTGAAAATTCCCAAAATTCATTTTTTTGTTCACAGGAAATAGTGATGACTCCTTTTTCTTTGTCGTTATATTTTATGGCATTGTTTATCAAATTTTGAAATAACTGTTGTAATCTGAACGTATCTCCTTCAATACTAGGTAATTCTGTAAGAATCTCTATACTAATATGAGACGGAATGTGTATCACATCAATAATATCTGTCACCACAGTATTCAAAATCACCTTTTGTTGAGGTTGGTTTATCTTATCGATACTTGAGTATCTCAAAATGCCATCAATCAAAAGATCCATTTTATCTACTTTCTTGATTAACATGTTCAAAGAATGATGAGCATTTTCATCTAATATCTCTTCATAATCTTCTTTTAGCCATGTAAGTAAGGCATTCATACTACGCAATGGAGATTTCAAGTCATGAGAAACGATATGGGCATAATCGTTAAGTTCTTTATTACTCTTTTCCAGGTTTTTTACCAGTCTGTCTCTCTGTTTTTCAAACTCTAGCTGTTCTGTGATATCTTCTATTAAAGCAACTTGATATTTAATACTGCCATCTGTATTTCTTACTGCTGCTACATTGGTTTTGGCCCAGAAAATGGTTCCATTTTTCTTTACGTATTTTTTATTTACAGAAAAGGTATCGATTTCGCCATCATTCATTTTCTGCATATTTTCTGCCGATTCTTTAAACTCTTCTTTAACCGAAATGTCCTTTACCTCTTTTTGTAATAATTCTTCATTGGTATATCCCAGTAAGTTTTGAAAAGCTTTATTAGTTTGAAGAATTTTTCCAAACTGAGTAAGTGCAATCCCAAGTGAAGAATTTTCGACTATGGCAGATAATTGTTTTTTCTGCTCTTCAAATATTCGTTTCTGCTCAAGCTCTTCAGTGATATCTCTTACGATACCCTGTGCGGCAATAGGTTGATTTTTTTTACCATAAATAAGACTTGCATTAATGTGAACGGTTCTAACACCTTTATGTTTTGTATTAACTCTTGCCTGATAATCAGAAAACGAGCCTTTGGTAACCAGTTTTTGAAACGAAGACATGGCATATTGATAATCTTCTTCATAAATAAGACTCAAGACATTAAGGTGTTCTTTGTCGATATCATAACCAAATAATTCGTTGGCTGCATCATTCATTTTAATAACGTTACCAGAAATATCCATTAATACATAGGCATCAACAAGATTTTCAAAAACTCCTTGAAGTTCAGATGATTTTTCAGTTAATCCCTCTTGTAGTTTGGTATTAACATTTTTCAGCTCTTGGGTAAGTTCATAGAGTTCTCTGGATTTACCCTCAAGAATTTGCTCCGCCTGTTTTCTGGCTGCTTTTTCTCTCTGTAAAGCACGTTGTAGTATTTCTAACTCATTACTCATTAATTTTTGGTAATGCTAAATTTTACTTCAGTTCCGTCTTTTTTTATTTTTTCCATTAGGATAGTCGCAGAACTGTCATAATGTTCAAAGGTCTTATTCATCAATCCCAAACCAAAACTATACATTGCTCTGCTGGATTTATAGACCATAACTAATTTGGATGATGTTTTTTCAAGGACTTCAAATGTAGGAAGCTCGGCTTTGGGATATATTTTTTGCACTTCTATATGAATATGATTCTCTATAGATGACAATAGTTCGATGGGATCTTCATATGTATTAATTAGTCCCGGATAACTATTTGCGAGTATGCCAAAGAAATGTTCTCCATAGGCAAGAAGCAGATCATCGATGCTAATGCCCGTGTTATTACTTAAATGAGTAAGTAAACTAAGCATTTCTGAAAAATCGTAGGTGCCAATGGCCGTATAAATGCCGCCAGAAGCCAAAGAAGATTGTTGTATGATTTTATCCACCATAGCCAAACCAAATTTTTCTTCGACCAATTCTAAAAATTCGGTAAATACAATACCTTTCATAGAGTAAGTAGGTTTTTATTATCTTTTTATAAGTTCATTCACGTCCCAATATTCAATTAAACATTTGATTTTATGGGCATAGTCTTCATATTTCAAAGGTTTTACAATATATCCCGCAATTCCTATTTCATAACTCTCCTTAAGATCATTATGATTGTTCGACGTGCTTAATATGACTACAGGGGTATATCTTAAAGCGGGGTTTGACTTTAAGATTTTTAAGAACTCTAAGCCATTCATCTTTGGCATGTTAAGATCCAAAAAAATAAGATCTGGTAGTTCTTTGTGGCTTTCTAAAAGTTCTAAGGCCTTCTCTCCATTTTCAGCCTCTAACAAGGTATGATTATATTTATTCTTTTGCAATACCCTTGCAAATTTTAATCGTTCGATTTCGTCATCTTCTATTAATAAAAATGTAAGACCCATTATTTTATGTGTTTAAATTAAGTTGAAATGCAATTTTGACAATAATAAAGATGGTCTTTTAGTTTTAATTCTAGCGGTATCTTTCGGTGAATGGTAGATAAGTGTAGTCGAATGGAAAAAATATATAGATAAATGCTTTTATCTTTTTATGAAAAACAAAAAGTTCGCATTGCGGTGCGAACTTGTTTTTTGATGTGGAGAAGATGGGACTCGAACCCACGACCTCTTGACTGCCAGTCAAGCACTCTAGCCAGCTGAGCTACATCCCCATAGGTGTTTAATTTGTGGTGATGTAGCGAAGCTGCCTGTCTGCCGAAACGTAGTGCAGGAGGAAGCTACATCCCCTTATTTTTAATCAGATCCTCGTAAAACCAGTAACGGAATCCTACTTTCAAAATCTTTCTTTAGAACCGTGTTTTCTTCCCAAAGTTTGGCAAAGAAACCACGTTTACGCCTGAAAACACATAGCAAATCAGGATGGTTTTCATTAAGATGTTCTAACACTCCCTGAAATAAAGTTGCGTTTTCTGAAGATTGATGAGATGTGATCATAGCTCTCAAATCCTTTTGAATCTCTGTATCTTCTGATAGAAAATCTGCCGTTTTTACCTGAAGCAACTTAATTTCTGAACCAAATGTACTCAAAATTTCTTTTACAGGCAGTAAAGCATTTTTCTTTTTTATACTCCCGGATTTGACAGCCATCAAAACTTTTTTAATTGGAGTAAATTTATAATTCTCTGGAACAATCAATACAGGAATTTCAGTTTTTTTTACTAAGCTTCCAGAAGTTTCTCCAAGAAAGTAAGGATCTTTAATACCACCACTTTCAGGCCCAAGAATAAGTAAACTTATAGCATTCTCTAAATTAAATTTCGGTATCGCCTCGAGTAAATCTCCTTCGAGAGGAAGTGCAATTACTTCTACTCCCTTCTTATCCAATTGAGATAATTGTTCTTCGATAGAAGAAGCTGTTATTTCTTTCAATGTTTTATTTACAGTAGGCAGACTACCTGATCTGGGTAACTCCTTAAAAACTTGTGCTGCGTACACTGTTCCTCCAAGTTCTTTTGCCAGATCTATAGCATATTGAACTCTCGCCAAAGTAATTGAGTTTTCAGATAATCCTAATGGAACCAATATATTCTTCATTCCGTCGATTTGATTTGTGATGTAGCCAACAAAATTACAACTTTATACCCATTGAGAAATCGAATTCAACTAAAAGATGAGAGATTACTTTTCTTAAAGTTTCATTAAATCTTCACCAGAATACAATCCCTAGCTATTTTCTACACTATAAAGTTACTACTTTTGGCCTTTGCCAAAATAACATGATTCGAAAAGCATTATTTTCTGAGGTAGATTCTATTCATGAAATTACGCAGGCGTGTGCTAAGGCAATGATCGCAAAAGGAATTTTCCAGTGGAACGAGCAGTATCCCTCGAAAGATCATTTTCAGAAAGATATAGAGTTAGAAGAGCTATATGTTCTTGAAGAAGAAAGTAGAATCAAAGGAATTATTGTTATTACTGAAATTGTGGATAAAGAGTATTTGCCTGTCACATGGTTAACAGAAAACAAGAATAATTTTTACGTTCATCGTTTGGCGGTAGATCCTCAATATTGGGGACAAGGATATGCTCAACAATTGATGGATTTTGCAGAACACCAAGCCAGAAATAAAAATTTTATTTCTATACGATTAGATACCTTTAGTCAAAATAAACATAATCAAAAATTTTATGAAGCGCGAGGATATCAAAGATTAGGAAATATATATTTCCTTAACCAAAGCAAACAAGCTTTCTATTGTTATGAGCTGATTCTATGAGTAGTATTATAAGTTTTAAAAATATAAATAGATTAGCAGTGCCTGCAATTATTTCGGGGATTGCAGAACCTATCTTATCAGCAACAGATACAGCAATTGTTGGTAATATTCCCATAGTGGGTACAGAGTCTTTGGCGGCCGTAGGGATAGTGGGTTCATTTTTATCAATGCTCATTTGGGTACTTGCACAAACAAGAGCCGTGATTTCTGCAATTATATCACAATACCTTGGTGCAGGAAGACTAGAGGAGATTAAAACCTTACCCGCTCAAGCTATACTTTTTAATATTGGATTGAGTATTACTATTTTAATTGCCACGGTTCCTTTCATAAAGGAAATATTTGTGTTATTAAAGGCAGAAGGCCAGGTGCTGGAATATTGTATTTCGTATTATAGTATTCGGGTTTGGGGTTTTCCACTGTCCCTTTTTGTATTTGCGATTTTCGGAATTTTTAGAGGACTCCAAAACACCTACTGGCCTATGATTATTGCTTTGATCGGGGTTCTTGCAAATATTGTGTTGGATTTTGCTTTAGTATACGGAATAGAGGGAATTATTGCTCCTATGAACCTTGAAGGAGCGGCATGGGCAAGTCTCATTTCGCAAGTTTTAATGGCTATTTTATCTTTGGTCCTTTTACTAAAGAAGACAGAGGTGTCTTTACATCTTAAAAATTTATGGCATCCCGAGATGAAACGTTTTTTGATTATGAGCGGTAATCTTTTTATTCGTTCACTGGCACTTAATGTCACTTTATTGCTTGCTGTTCGAGAAGCTGCAATTTTAGGAACAAAATATATAGCAGCGCATAGTATTGCGATCCAGTTATGGTTGTTTTTTGCTTTTTTTATTGATGGTTATGGTGGGGCTGGCAATATTTTGGGTGGAAGATTACTTGGAGCCAAAGATTACAAAACGCTGGTGGCGATGGCCAAGAAAGTGAATATATATGGAATTATAGTTGCATGTCTACTGGCAGGGATAGGCTTATTTTTTTCTAATTCCTTAGGGCTAATTTTTTCTAAAGATCAAGAAGTATTAGATGTTTTTACAGGCTTCTTTTATATTGTGGTATTTATGCTTCCTATTAATGCCCTTGCATTTGTAGGTGACGGTATTTTCAAGGGACTGGGAGAAACCGGGTATTTACGAAATGTGTTGTTAGGATCAACTTTTTTAGGCTTTATCCCAACATTATTAATTGCGCGATATTTTAACTTGCAATTACATGGCGTTTGGATTGCCATTTCTGTTTGGATGTTTATCAGAAGTATAGCTTTGGTCATAAAGTTTAGAAAGAAATATGTTCCTCTATCTTTATGAAGTAAGCGCTTTTATAATTATCCAAAGAGTTATCAAATAGGTGGATGTCATCAAAATCTCTAATCGATATTTTCCGAAGTATTTTCTTACCATAGTTCAAATTTACAGGGCATAAGTTAATTTTGAAATTCGTATCCCTATGTATTCTTTAAATTATTGAAAGAACGATTAATCATTTTTAAGAGCCTACTAAAAGAAATATGGCATTGTATTGGAAAAATAACCTATTTCTTCAATAGTATTATACACAAGATAAATAGAGTATAAAGAATCATCAAAAGCACCCCTATTTTTAAGCTGTTTTTTTCAAAGAATTGTTCTAACATGATTTTAAAGATAAGTCATGTAAATCGTTCAATAAATACATAATTGTGTACACTTATTATTAGTTTTTAACATGAAATAAACATAATTGTGTACAAATGTGTTTAAAAAACGACGTTTTAATTAGAAATTAATTGTTTTTATGTTAAAAAATCTTCTATAATGACTCTACTAACTTAGAATTTTAGTATCCTTCCAGCAATTCTTTTCTATTAGAACTATTAGATTGTTTGACGAATGCAATTGTTGACTATTTATCTGTTAATAACTTAGTTCGTATAATCATTTTGAAGTCTCAGGCAAATCATTTTTTGCGAGTGAACTTCCGTTTAATGAAATTAATATTTACTTCAAGTGCTAAAAAGAGTAAGTCTTTCTTCGTTGGTTTTGCCAATGTTGTTACTATATTGCGATGATCAAGAAAAAGAATATTGAAAAAGTACCTTTCATTGATTGGAGTTTTTACTAGAACCAGCTATAAAATTGGGTACCAAAGAGGCTCTCAATACATACAGAGAATAATTTTAAAATAGTAACACCATATCCGATACTGCGTCATATCATAAAGCTTAAATTAAAAAACAAATTGTATGAATATCAAATTTTTCAGTTTAATTACCATAATTGTTGCTGTAGGTTGTAAGAATATAGACAGCGAAATACAAAAGGAAACCTCACAGAATAAAGAAATCGATTCGATCAAAATTGTAATGGATGCAAATGTAGCTCCATTCCTAAAAGATTCTTCGGTGACATCTATTTCTATTGGAATTTATAAAAATGGAAAAGAATCTATAGCTCACTATGGAGAAATGGATCCGGGAAAAGGAAATCTTCCTACTAATGCAACCTTATATGAAATTGCTTCGGTAACAAAAACACTTACCGGTACTGTGGCTGCTCAAGCGGTGTTAGATAGTAAGCTCAATTTGGATGACGATATTCGTAAATACTTAAAAAGGAAATATAAAAATTTAGAGTATAACGGTCATCCCATTTTAATAAAGCACGTCCTTACGCATACCTCGCGTTTGCCCTCAAACAATGAGGGAGTTGATGAGTTGTTTAAAAATCGAGATGATAGTTTGTTTATTAAATTCAATGAAATTGAAAAAAAATTAACTAAAGAGAAATTCTATAATTATCTGCAAAAAATAACCCTAGATACGATTCCAGGAACCAAATATAGATACTCTAATGTTGGAGCAAATCTAATGGCACACATTCTAGAAACAGTATACGAAAAACCCTTTATATCTTTATTAAATGAAATCGTCTTAGACAAAGCAGGGATGATAAATACTAAAATGAATCTTAGCGAAGAAGAAAGCAGTGTATTGGTAAATGGATATGACGACCAGGATAATTTGATGCCCCATTTACCTTTAGGAAATACCTTATGGGGTGCCGACGGAGGATTAAAATCAACCATGCCCGATTTAGTAAAATATATGAAATTTCAACTAGAATCCAATGACCCAGCGGTAAACGAATCTCATAAAAAATTGTATCAAGAAGATCCAACAGAATGGATAGGATATTTTTGGAGAATTGACGAAAATGATGAAGGAATTTATTATCATCATCACGGAGGGTCCTTTGGGATGAATACCTATTTCTTTGTATATCCCGAATATGACTTAGGAATTGCGGCAAGTACTAATTCTGGTGGCGCAAAAGCATCTTCTGTTTTACGAGAAGTAGTTGATGGATTATTAGATGATTTAAAACCATTTGGGAAAAAGTCAATTATGAGAGCCATTTCTGCCAAATGTTATGAAGATATTGATGCAGGTATACAATATTATTATCAATTAAAGGCAGAAAATATAGATACATATAATTTTTCAGATGAGAATGAATTGAATCGACTGGGATATAAATTCCTTCGACAAGGTAAAATAAAGGAAGCTATTAAGATTTTTACTTTATTAGTTGAAGAATTTCCCGAAGCATCGAATCCGTATGATAGCTTAGGTGAAGCATATTTTGAAAATAAAAACTATGAATTATCGATGATAAACTATAAGAAATCTTTGAAGTTAAATCCACAAAATGAGAATGCGTTGATGATGATCAATAGAATTAATGAGCTACAAGAAGTTAAATGATAGCATAGCAGATCATTATTTGTAAGACTTAAAGAAAGAGACGATAATCTTTCCGTAACTTTGCAAAAAATCACAAAGTAAAGGATGAGTAAGATTCGTATCACCAAACAATTTTCTTTTGAAACAGGGCATGCCTTATATGGTTATGACGGTAAATGTCGTAATGTACATGGACACAGTTATAAACTTAGTGTAACAGTTATAGGAAAACCCATAATCGATACTTCGCACGTAAAACTTGGTATGGTGATCGATTTTGGCGACCTTAAAAAGATTGTAAAAGAAGATATAGAAGATGTCTTTGATCACGCAACCGTATTTAATAAAAATACACCTCATGTAGAATTGGCGAAAGAATTAGAAAACAGAGGGCATAATGTGATTTTGGTAGATTATCAACCTACCAGCGAAAATATGGTAATTGATTTTGCAAAGAAGATCAAATCAAGATTGCCAGAAAATATTAAACTACATTCTTTAAAGCTTCAGGAGACCGAAACCTCTTATGCCGAGTGGTATGCGAGTGACAACGTATAATGTGGTCTGTGGTCTTGAGTAGCTTTTCTTATATTTACATTTCAAATGAACACTATGAACCTTCCTGAAGGGAAAAAAGTATATTTTGCAAGTGACAACCATTTAGGGGCTCCAACTTCAGAACAGAGTTTCCCCAGAGAACAAAAATTTGTAAGATGGTTGGATGAGGTTAAAAAAGATGCCGCAGCTATATTTTTATTAGGCGATCTCTTTGATTTTTGGTTCGAGTATAAAACTGTTGTACCCAAAGGATTCACCAGAACCTTAGGGAAGTTAGCTGAAATCACAGATTCAGGCATTCCTATATATTATTTTGTGGGAAATCATGATCTTTGGATGAATGGATATTTTGAAGAAGAGTTAAATATTCCTGTATATCATAAACCACAAGAATTTGCTTTCAACGGCACTACTTTTTTTATTGGACATGGAGATGGACTTGGTCCTGGAGATAAAGGTTATAAAAGGATGAAGAAGGTGTTTACCAATCCGTTAGCAAAGTGGTTGTATCGGTGGTTGCATCCTGATCTGGGAGTAAAGTTAGCACAGTATCTTTCGGTTAAGAACAAACTCATTTCTGGTGATGAAGACGTTACGTTTCTAGGAGAGGATGATGAATGGTTGGTGCAGTACTGCAAAAGAAAACTAAAAGATAAACACTGGGATCATTTTGTGTTTGGCCATAGACATTTGCCCATGGAAATTGAGCTAAATGAGACATCGAGGTATACCAACCTAGGAGATTGGATTGTTCATTATACCTACGCGGTGTTTGATGGCAAAAAGATGAGTCTTGAGAAATATGCTGGCTAACTATGAATTCTTTTTTGAATGATTTCATCTGAAATTGATAGACTTACTACTTCTGGTGCAGTTAACTGGCTATCATGATCAAAAAAGATGATCGAATTGTTAAATACAGCTTCAATCAAGTAATGACTTCCGTTAAAATATGAATTTTTTACCCTTGCTTTTATAGGTGAAGTTGATTCAACTTTTATTTCGTGGGGATAGACAAGAATCTCTTGATCACTTTCATGCCCTAATATAGAAAGATTGATATGGTTTACTTCACCAAAAAGAGAAGCAATGTAATAATCCTGAGGGTTCTGATAAAGAACTTCGGTCTTCTGTTTAGTGACTATTTCTCCTTGTTTGATCACTATGGTCTCATCGGCAAAAGAAAGAATATCTGTTTTGTCATGTGTGGCAGTGATACTGGTAATTTTGTTTCGTTTAAGATATTTAAAAAGGTTACGGCGTAAAGAACTTCTTCTGAAGTTGTCTATATTATGAAACGGTTCGTCTAGCAATAATAATTCTGGCTTTTTTGCAAGTACCTTGGCAAGAGCAACTCTTTGTTTTTGTCCTCCACTTAAATGCTCAACCTTAGTATCAGCAAAATTCATCATTTCGACTATTTCGAGTAATTCCTGTACACGACCTTGTTTTAATTCTGGTTCGAAATTGGAAAGATATTGTCCAATGTTTTCGGCTACGGTTCGATAAGATTGAAGTTCAAAACCCTGCGAGAGGTATTTCATATTTTCTTCTCCCGGCACTAGATTGTGAGAAGGACCCAGTAGTTTTCTATCCTCCCAAAACAACGCTCCCTCTTCGATATGTAAAAGTCCATAAATAATTTTAAGCAGGGTGCTTTTACCACAACCACTGGCTCCTATTAAAGCAATGTGTTGCCCTTTTTCAATAGTAAAACTGACGTTTTTTAGAACGGGTTTCGTATCATAAGCAAAGGAAATATTGTCTACAGTAAGCATTACCCAAATATATAGAACTTTGATGAGGTTTTTGAATAAAAAAATCCGTCTCTTTTTAAGAAAACGGACTTTTTTATTCAAAACTTTTTATGAAGGATTATTCATCTTCAATATAATCGATTACTTCAAAACCATCTTCTATGGCTCTATAGAGCGCCTCATTCAATTCATAAGTTGTTAATCCGTCCAGATCAAATTCTAATGCATCCTTTGGAATTTCTGGAACAACAGCTCCTAATGGTGGAGTTGTTATCTCATATTCTTCACCCACTTGTTGATAAAACACCCCATCAGCATAATGATAAGCGATTCCTCTTACCATTAATCGAATTGCAGTTCTAGGCAACATACGAATTCTAAAGCCTCTGGGAGGAAAAGCACGAATGTAATTACCTCGTGATGATATATAGTACAGTCCTCCAATCGGATAGTAAGAAACGTTTCTATGTACTAAGGCTCGCGTTCCAGCCGGCAAACTGGCAAGAGTCCTTCTTCTGACTCTTCTTCGTTTTTTTCGGATTTTCCGCTTTGTCTTTTTTCTTACATAGACTTTCTTTGTTAATGGTCTTCTTACCTGAGCCTCTACTTGGTACCCGCTAAACATAAATATCATTAAAAAGATTCCCAGAACGTATTTAACGTTTTTCATAAGTTAGTCTTTAAATTTATTTACTATTTAGACGTTTAGACTGCGGTTTTACTATTTGGTTTAATTTATTTTCTCAATTTTCCGAAAGAATATATTATCCCTTTACTTCATCAGCAACTTTTTCAGGTAACACCTCGTATCCCATGTTAAAGAGTGTAAAGCCAAAAATATCTGCATATTGCTCAATGGTTTTACTTACTGGTGTACCAGCGCCGTGACCTGCATTGGTTTCGATTCTGATCAAGGTTGGATTATCACCAGATTGTTTCGCTTGTAATGCTGCAGCAAACTTAAACGAATGTGCAGGCACCACTCTGTCATCATGGTCTCCTGTGGTTATCAAGGTTGCAGGATATTGTACTCCTTCTTTTACATTATGTACAGGAGAGTATCCTTTTAGATATTTGAACATTTCTGCACTTTCTTCTGCTGTACCATAGTCATATGCCCAGCCTGCTCCTGCGGTAAAGGTATGATAGCGTAACATATCCAACACACCAACGGCAGGCAAAGCAACCTTTATTAGATCGGGTCTTTGCGTCATTGTCGCTCCAACTAATAAACCCCCATTAGAACCTCCTCTAATCGCTAAGTGATCACTAGACGTATATTTATTTTCTATCAAATACTCGGCTGCAGCGATAAAATCGTCAAAAACATTTTGTTTTTGCATTTTGGTACCGGCAATATGCCATTTTTTTCCATATTCACCTCCACCTCTTAGGTTGGGGACAGCATAAATTCCTCCTTGTTCCATCCATACGGCATTTGCAATACTAAAAGAAGGCGTTAGACTTATATTAAAACCACCATATCCATACAATATGGTTGGATTTTTTCCATTAAGTTCGATACCTTTCTTGTGTGTTATGATCATAGGTATTTTTGTCCCATCTTTTGAGGTATAAAATACTTGCTTACTTTCATAATTATCTGAATTGAAATCGATTTTGGGTTTTTTATATAACTCTGATGTACCTTCAGCGATATTATATTTATAAATACTACTTGGTGTCTTATAATTAGTAAATGAATAATATAATTCTTTTTCTTCCTTCTTCGTTCCAAAACCATTTGCGCTTCCCACACCTGGTAGTTTTACTTCACGAATTAACTTACCATCATAATCATATTGTAGAACTTTGGATACGGCATCAACCATATATTCAGCAAAGAAGTATCCTCCACCCGTTCCAGGGCTTAGTACATAGTCTGTTTCAGGAATAAAATCTTTCCAATTTTCTGGAGCAGGATTGGCTGCATCTACAGTTACAATCTTTTGATTTGGAGCATTTAAATTAGTCACCAAATATAATTTAGAGCCTACATTTTCTATGATATATGTATCACTATCGGTATGATCTAAAATCGTAATAAGTTTGCTATTGGGTTTGGTAAGATCTTTTATAAACAACTTGTTTCCAGAGGTAGACGTGCTTGCAGATATGATCAAATATCTATCATCCTCGGTAACGTTTCCACCAATGTATCTATGTTTTTCTTCTGCGGTTCCTCCAAAAACTAAAATATCATCTGTCTGAGGTGTTTCTAACTTGTGATAATAAACTTTATGTTGATCAGTTTTGGCAGAAAGTTCACTTCCTTCGGGCTTATCATAGCTGGAGTAATAAAAACCTTCGTTTCCTTTCCAGGACATTCCGGAAAACTTGATATCTACCAGCGTGTCTTCGATAATCTTTTTTGTTTCGGCATTTTTTACGATTACCTTTCTCCAATCGCTGCCACCTTCTGAGATAGAATAAGCCACAAGCTTACCATTTTTTGAAAAACTTACATTTCCTAATGATGTGGTACCATCTTCACTAAAGGTATTCGGATCTAAAAAAATCTCGGATTCATCACCTACATTTTTAAACCGATAGAGTACGTATTGATTTTGAAGTCCGTCATTCTTATAAAAATAAGTATAGTCTCCTTCTTTAAATGGAGGTCCAACTTTTTCGTAATTCCATAAATCGGTCAAACGTTTTTTTAAGTCTTTTCTAAAGGGAATATTATCTAAATATCCAAATGTAGTTTTGTTTTGAGCTGTCACCCATTGCTCTGTTTCCTCACTTCGATCATCTTCTAACCAACGATAGGGATCTTTTACTTCTGTACCAAAATAAGTATCAATAGTATCAACTTTTTTAGTTTCTAAATAGTTCAATGCGATATTGGTTTTATTGGTTTGTTCTTTAGTTTCATTTTTGCAGGCTATCAGTAAGAACGGTATGCATAACCCAAAGAATGCTTTTTTCATAGTAAAATTCATTAAAATATTTCACAAATCTATTAAAAGATGGAACTCTAAATGCTAAAGAAAGTATAAAAAAGACTGCTCCGTATAATATCCAATGAAGAAAAAATGGGGTTTTCTTCTGTGTTGCTTTGGGGTTTAGCAACCCAGTTGTAGGATAATTACCTAAGAGCAGTCAGAATTTTCTGTAAGAAACGAAATTTTTTGATTTTAGAAAAGTGTTTTACAATTATCCCAATACTTAAAGATTAAGAAAGCAGTTAAAAGAAAGACAAAAGAAGCAGGCCCTATCGATGTGGTATCCAAAGTGTAGTGAAATATAACAATACTTATCGTTGTAAGAGCTAATAAGGGCTAAGAAAAGTGTTCGCGGTATTAATAACCAGTAAAAGTTCAACTAGTACCTCAACTGGCCCTACTTTTTTCATAACGTAGTTTCAGGCTAATTAAGCAAATAGCACTTCAGTATCTGGATTTAGAAACTTAGTAACGGGCAAAAATCTAATACATTTATTACTCCTAAAGGCTATAATAACAGCATGCTCAATACTATCTTTAGAACTAAAATTAAGGTATTTATTATTTCTAATTTTTTGTGATTAAATGATTTGGCTAGAGTAGAAAATGTTAAAAACCTTACAAAGGTCAAGGAAAACCAAACTTAAAAAAATACCTTTCGCATTAGTAAACATGTTAACTCATACTATTTTAATTATGAAGATCTCTACTTCTTTACAATTCACTTTTCTAATTTGTACTCTTTCTGTTCTTTCGTTACCAGGGCAAGAATATTTTTTTAAGGACAAGGCTCCTTTTAATTCAGAAGTTCCTTCACCCGAAGAGTTTTTGGGATATCCCATAGGTCAACAACACACACGGCATGATCAAATTGTAGCATATCTCGAAAAACTTGCTGAAGTTTCTGAAAGAGCTACGATCACTAGTTATGGTAAGACTCATGAGCATAGAAAACTGGTAATGCTTTCTGTTTCTGATCCAGAAAATCTAAACAATCTGTCGATAATAAAACAGGAACATTTAGCTTTTACGAACCCTTCTGTAACGCCCACGAATTATGATTCAGTACCTATTTTCATTCAATTAGGGTATAACGTTCATGGCAACGAACCATCAAGTTCTGAAGCCGCCATGTTAACGGCATATACACTGGTGGCTTCTGATAGCCAAGAAGTACAGAACTATATCAAAAATGCCATTATATTTATCGATCCCACAATCAATCCTGATGGACGGGATAGACATACACAGTGGGCAAATCAATTTAAAGGAAACCCACTAGTGAGTGACAATTTCGATATAGAACATAATGAGGGATGGCCCCGCGGTCGTACCAATCACTATTGGTTTGACCTTAACCGTGACTGGTTGCTGGGTATTAATCCTGAGAGTCGCGGTAAATTAACTTGGTATCACGAATGGTACCCAAATGTGGTGACTGATTTTCATGAAATGGGAACCAACAGCACCTATTTTTTTGAACCCATGAAACCGATTGGATCGCAGGATCCCATTATGCCAAAAGAAAATTACGAAGATTTAAATAATTTGTTTGCTCCTTATTTTTCTAAAGCACTTGATAATATAGGATCATTTTATTTTACCAAAGAGGCTTTTGATGGAACTTATCCGGGGTATGGATCATCGTATCCCGATTTGCAGGGGGCTTTGGCGTTATTGTTTGAACAGGCTAGCTCGCGAGGTCATTTACAAGATACCGAGTATGGCACCATATCTTTTCCCTTCACCATCCGTAATCAATATATATCCAGTATTGCCACTATAAAAGCTGCGGTTGAAAATAAAAAAAACCTTCGCAAATACCAGCAGGATTTTTTTAAATCTGCAGTTAATACAACAGCCAAAAAGGGTTATACAGCTTACGAATTTGGTGACAAGTATGACCATAACCGAAACAAAGCTTTTATTGATAAGTTATTACTTCATAAAATTAAAGTTTATAAAAAAGGAGATCGATTTGTGGTACCAGTAAAACAACTTCAAAAACGAATGGTAAAAACATTTTTTGAAACTTATAATAAGTATCGTGACAGTGTATTTTATGACGCTTCGGCTTGGAGTGTTGCTAATTTTTATAACATGAAATACAAGGGTATAAGGTCATCTAATCTAGGAGAAGAAATTACATCAACTGATAAATTGGTCAATGTGTCTAAAGTTTTAAAATCTGACTATGCTTATATCCTAGATTGGGACGACTATAATGCTCCGGCAGCTTTGTATTTTATGCAATCAAAAGGGTTGAAGGTTGCTTCTGCATTTAAACCCTTCAGTATAAACACACCAACAGGAAATAAGAGCTTTAATTATGGAAGTATAATGATTCCCGTTAGTAGACAGAAAAAAACTAATGATGAAGTTTATGCAATTGTAAAAGAGGCACAAGATACTTATGATGTGCCCATTTACGCTACTAATACGGGATTTAGTACCTCTGGTATTGATTTGGGAAGTAGAAATTTTCAGAAATTGGACATTCCTAAAGCATTAATGTTGGTAGGCGATGGTGTAAGCTCTTATGAAGCAGGAGAGGTTTGGCATTTGTTAGATACAAGAGTTCGTATGCCTATTATCAAATTGAAGATAAGCGACTTTGATAATATCTCTTTAAATGATTATAACACCTTGGTAATGGTCTCCGGAAGATATAGTGTATTAGATTCTTTAGTTCAGAAAAAAATAAAAAATTGGGTTTCACAGGGAAATACGCTGGTCACACTATCCAGGGCTTCAAAATGGGCCATTGAAAAGAAGATTGTGAAAGAAAAACTTACTGAAAAAGAAAAAGACACTACCAAGAATAAAAAAGTGGAGAGACTGCGATATGTGGATGCAGCAGAAAATATAGGTCGAGAACGTTTAGGAGGGGCTATTTTTGAAGTTGATCTTGATATCACACATCCATTAGGCTTTGGATATCGTGATACGTGTGTCCCCGTATATAAGAATAACGAAGTATTTATTGCGCCAAGTGAGAACCCGTATGCTACTGTGGCTAAATATACTAAAAATGCTCATATCGACGGATATATATCTACCGATAACTATGATAACTATTTAAAACCTTCAGCTTCCTTAATTGTAAGTAAACTGGGCGGTGGGCGCGTGATTATGTTTGCCGACAATCCTAATTTTAGAGGGTCGTGGTATGGAACGAATAGACTATTTTTAAATGCACTTTTTTTAGGGAATCATATTAATGTGCCTAATGTAGAGAAGGAATAATGCTTAGATAAATAAAAACAAATCTAAATGAGCGTAGTCGAAATATATTGAGATACAACATCTATTACTTCTCGACTACGCTAAATTTTACAAAAAAGTCTTTTAAAGTTTCTTAGTCTGGCCTATGAGGTTATTTTCAAATAGATATTCTCCTATTTGCACAGCATTAGTTGCAGCGCCTTTACGAAGGTTATCTGCAACAATCCACATATTAAGCGCATTTTCTCTAGAATAATCTCTACGAATTCTGCCTACAAAAACATCATTCTTCCCTTCAGCATATATTGGCATTGGATATGTATTGGTATCTGGATTGTCTTGTATTGTAATTCCAGGTGTTTCATTTAAAAGAGCTCTTACATCTCCCTCATTAAATTCGTTTTCAAATTCAAGATTCACACTTTCGCTATGACCACCAACAACAGGTATTCTAATTGCAGTTGCTGTAACTGCAATCGTGCGATCATCAAGAATTTTTTGAGTTTCATTTACCAATTTCATCTCTTCTTTTGTATATCCATTTTCTTGGAAAACATCACAATGTGGTATGGCATTTCGATGAATTGGATAAGGATAAGCCATTTCCCCTTTCTCACCGGCATATTCATTTTCTAATTGTTGGACGGCTTTTATCCCGGTACCGGTTATAGATTGGTAGGTAGAAACAACTACACGTTTGATTTTATATTTATCGTGCAAAGGGCTCAATGCTAATACCATCTGTATGGTAGAACAATTGGGATTTGCAATGATTTTGTCTTCTTTGGTGAGTGCTTTGGCGTTTATTTCGGGAACCACCAGTTTTTTGGTTGGATCCATTCTCCATGCCGACGAATTATCAATAACTGTTATATCGGCTTCAGCAAATTTTGGGGCCCATTCTTGAGAGGTGCTTCCTCCAGCAGAAAATAAAGCAACATCTGGTTTCATTTCTACGGCTGTAGCAAGTCCAACTATAGTATATTCATTTCCTTTATAGGAGATCTTCTTACCTACAGATCTTTCAGAGGCTACAGGTATAAGTTCTGTAACCGGAAAATTTCTTTCCTCTAATACCTTTAACATTACGGTTCCTACCAACCCGGTAGCACCTACAACAGCTACTTTCATAAATAATCTATAATAGTTTTCGTTTCCGCGAAGCAGAAATCTTAATGCTTATATTTTGATCATATTTTGTGTATACAAAAATCGTATAAACTCTTTTAAATTCCAGCAAATGTGAGGAATATTTCCAATACGGCAAGTGTTTATATAAAAAATATAGATATTTGTATAAATTGTTAAATATTTAACTTTTTGTACAAAAAAGAACCGTCCAAATATGAACGGTTTAATTAGAATATGTAGTATAGCGGTAGCTATAGATAATCCACTTTTAAAATTATTGTTTTTTAAGTAAATCTCTTATTTCTGCTAATAGTTCTACTTGTGAAGGACCAGTAGGTGCTGCAGGAGCTTCTTCCTTTTTTTTCTGTGATCTTTCATACGCTTTTAGTACCATAAAAATACAGAATCCAATAATTATAAAATCAATGACTGTTTGTACAAAAGATCCATAGTTAATCGTTACTGGTGCAATGGCTTCTCCTGCTTCGTTCACTGAAGCTTCTGTGAGTTGAAATTTAAGATCGGTAAAATTTACTTTTCCTAATAATAAGCCAATAGGAGGCATTAAAACATCGTTGGTAAATGACGTTACAATTTTACCAAATGCCCCACCTACGATTACAGCAGTTGCCAAGTTAACTATATCTCCCTTCATTAGAAAGGACTTAAAATCTTTAAATAATCCCATACTATTATTGATTTAGATAATTAATAATAGGACTAATTTAACAAAAATTTAGAGACTTCAGTAGAAACCAGACCCTCAGATATGCAATGTTTTTCGATAAAAGTCAATTTTCATCGATGATTGTTCGTTTTACTCTAGGAGATATTGCCGTAAGTAATTCATACGAAATCGTCCCTGAATATTCTGCTATTTTAGCTGCGTTTGAGTTTGCATCAAAAATAATGACCTTATCTCCTTCTTTACACTCAATATGGGTAATATCGACCATAATCATATCCATACAAACATTGCCGAGTATGTAGGCGCGTTTATTATTTATGGTTACAAATCCTTTTTTATTACCATATTGTCTGCTAATACCGTCTGCATGACCAATAGGGATAGTGGCCGTTTTGGTAAAATCGGTTGCTTTAAAAGCTCTATTGTACCCTAATGATTCGCCTGGCTCTAGTCTATGGATTTGTGAAATCACTGATTTTAAAGATGCTACAGGTTTTAATTCATGATCATATTTTGCTTCATTGCCATAACCATAAAGTCCAATACCGGTACGGACCATATTAAAATGTGCTTCTGGATAGTTAAGAATGCCAGAAGTATTTGATTGGTGTACAATTGGGTTATATCCCAATTTGGAACTCATTTCTTCGGTAATTTTTTTAAAGGAATTAATTTGCCCTATAGTGAAGTCTCTTTCATCATGATCTTCGCTAGCCGCTAGGTGAGAAAGTAAAGAAACGATTCTTACAGCATCTGTGTTATTAACTTGCTCCATAACAAGATCTACATCATTTTCCCCGAAACCTATTCGATTTAATCCTGTATTGAATTTAATATGAATAGGGTAGTGTTTCTCGTTAAGCAAAGAGGTGATCTTAATAAATTGCTTAAGTGTTTTAAAACTATATAAACTTGGTTCTAACTGATAATCAATTAATTTTGGAAAATTTACAGGTTGTGGATGCAGTACCAAAATTGGGGTTGTCACTCCTGATTGGCGTAGCACTATGCCTTCAGAAACGTATGCTACGGCAAAATAATCTGCTCCAATTTTTTCAAGATGCTTGGCAATTGCGACTGCATCACTTCCATAGCCAGAAGCTTTTACTACCGCTAATATCTTTACATGATCAGCCACCTTACTTTTAAGATATTTGAAATTATGAGTGAGATGAGCCAGATTAATCTCTAATGTGGTTTCTTTTATACTACTCATCAGATTTTTTAGATATTTCTTCAGGATCTTTTACCTCCATTTTGTTCACCTTTTCTCTAAGCATTGCTTTATAATAAGCAGCCCTGCTTAAAGGCTCATACTCTTCAGTTTCACCTAACAAAACAAGATCATCTTTTCTTGATTTCCGATAACTAAACTGCGCCAGATTACCTGTTCTGGTACAAACCGCATGCACTTTGGTCACGTACTCTGCAGTTGCCATGAGGGCAGGCATGGGTCCAAATGGATTTCCTTTAAAATCCATATCTAATCCAGCTACAATTACACGAATACCTTTGTTGGCAAGATCATTACAAACAGCTATAATTTCGTCATCAAAAAATTGTGCTTCGTCTATTCCTACAACGTCACATGTGTCTGCAAGTATTCTAATATTTGCTGCTGCAGGAACAGGAGTAGAGCGAATTTCGTTGGCATCATGAGAAACCACCATCTCATCATCATAACGTATATCAATAGCGGGTTTAAATATTTCAACTTTTTGCTTCGCAAATTGAGCGCGCTTTAATCTACGGATCAATTCTTCGGTTTTTCCTGAAAACATAGAACCACAGATTACCTCTATCCACCCAAATTGCTCTTTATGATTTACCGTATTTTCGAGAAACATTTTGTATTTTTCAGAATCAATTAAAAGAAACCCCTTTCTCCTTTTGCTAAAGATGGGGTAAATTTATTAAAAAACAAAAAGCAGTATTATAAACCAATAAGAAAGTTATGAAGAAGAAATTGGAAGCGGAACTTATAAGTATTGCTCATAGAATTTTACAACTAAAAGATAGAGCTACGCTGTCCCAGCTTCAGGAAGAGGCCAGACAACTTTATGAAAAGTTAACGATACTTAATTTTTCTGAATCACATTTTGCCGGACCGCAGCCTACCATTGGACAGGTAAGGGCAGCTTTGGATAAGGATGAGTCGGATGAATTAAAGGAGGTGCGCGAAAAAATTAAAGCTATTATCGAACCTAAACAAGACGATTTAATAGTAGAAGAACCAGAGGAAGAGAAATCTTCAGAGCAACTGTTTGAACCTGAAGAAAAAACAGAAGAAATTCCAAATTCAGAAAACAAACCCGAACTGGTTATAGAAGAGATAAATGCCCGGGTAAGTGAAGATCTTTTTGTGCCAGCTTCGGCAATAGTACAAGAAGGTGCTTCATTTTCAGAATCTGTACAAGAGAAAAGAGAAATAGATAAAACGTTAGAGCACCAGATTAAATCTGATTCTGATGTGGTGAATCAGGATGAAAAACCTAAGTCTATAAATGATCAGCTGCGAAAAGATATTCATATAGGATTAAATGATCGATTAGCGTTTATAAAATATCTTTTTGAAGGAAGCGCACCTGATTATAATAGGGTCCTTTCTCAGTTAGGCACCATGAGAAGCAAAAACGAAGCACAAGACTTTATCGCAACCATGGTAAAACCAGACTATAATAACTGGGAAAGTAAAGAAGAATACGAAGAGCGATTTATGGATGTGGTGCTTAGTAAGTTTGAACATTAAATACTACATTTGACTAACATGAAAATCATTTATTGGATCGCTACCGGATTGTTATCTGCATTAATGTTGTTTTCTGCGGCAATGTATTTTTTCAATCACGAAGAAATTTCACAAACATTCACCTCGTTTAATTATCCCAGTTATGTTATTTACCCGTTAGCTATTTTAAAGCTATCAGGAATAATTGTCATTCTATTAAATACATGGAAAACATTAAAAGAATGGGCGTATGCAGGTTTTTTCTTTAATTTTATACTGGCATTTTTTGCGCATCAGCAAGCAGGCGATGGAGAATTGGGAGGAGCACTGGTAGCATTGATTTTGTTACTCACGTCTTATTTTTTAGGAAAAAAAGTAAGGCCCTAGCGCTTCTCAAATAAGATTCAAAAAGTTATCTTTGAAGCTATCTAAAAAGTCTTAATACATGTCATTGCGAATTCGTTTTCAAAATCTCATTACTATATATTGCAAAGTTTTATGAGGTCCTGAATCGATACTTTGACAAGCTCAATGTAAAAGTTTGGGATGATTAGAATTAACTTTTAAGACAGTTTCTTTTTATTTCAGCATATGTCTAAATTATACCTTGTACCCACACCTATTGGCAATCTTGAAGATATGACCTTTAGAGCTGTAAGAGTTCTGAAGGAAGTAGATTTAATTTTAGCGGAGGATACTCGCACCAGTGGTAAATTAATGAAGCATTTTGAAATCTCCACTCCTATGCAAAGTCATCACATGCATAACGAGCATAAAACAGTCGATCGTATTATCGAGAGATTGCAAAGTGGAGAGACTATTGCTCTTATCAGTGATGCAGGCACACCAGCAATAAGTGATCCTGGTTTTTTACTTACCCGTGCCTGTGTGAAGTACGATATTGAGGTTGATTGCCTACCTGGAGCTACTGCTTTTGTACCTGCATTGGTAAATAGCGGTTTGCCAAATGATAAATTTGTTTTTGAAGGGTTCTTACCGGTAAAGAAAGGAAGACAAACCCGATTGAAATTATTAGCAGAAGAAACCAGAACCATGATATTTTATGAATCACCCCATAAATTAGTAAAGACTCTCGAGAATTTTATAGCATATTTTGGAGAAGATCGAGAGGTTTCAGTTTCTCGCGAATTAAGTAAACTTCATGAAGAGACCATCAGAGGCAATGCTAAAGAAGTTTTAGAGCATTTCAAAAACAAACCACCAAAAGGAGAGATTGTAATCATTCTTGAAGGGAAGAAGAAGTAATGCAACAATTACTTTCAGATATCAATAGATGTGAAGTGTGTAAGAAATACTTGCCCTTGGGTCCAAGGCCTGTGGTTTCTGGTCATCCTAAGGCTAAAATTGTGATTATAGGGCAGGCACCAGGCACAAAGGTTCATGCATCCGGGATCCCATGGGATGATGCTAGTGGAAAACAACTTCGAAAATGGCTTGATATCACTAATGAACTATTTTATGATAAAACAAAAATAGCAATCGTTCCTATGGGATTTTGTTACCCCGGAAAGGGAAAAAGTGGAGATCTGCCGCCAAGACCAGAATGTGCACCGCTATGGCATCAACAATTATTTGATCACATGCCTGCTCTCGAATTGATACTTCTTATTGGTCAGTATGCTCAGAAATATTATTTAAAAGAGGATGCTAAAAAGACATTAACAGCAACAGTTAAAACATATTACGAATATTTCCCTCAGTTTTTTCCATTACCACATCCATCTCCCAGAAATCGTTTTTGGCTTACCAAAAACCCCTGGTTTGATCATGACATAGTACCTGTGCTTCGAGAGAAAATAAAAGAAATTTTAAGCGTATGAGAGACTTACTTCTTGACATAAGAGCATGTAATTATTGTGAAAAATATCTTCCTCTAGGTCCAAAACCGATTGTAAGTGCACATCCTGAGACCAAAATTGCACTAGTTAGTCAGGCTCCTGGTAGCATTGCTCATCTATCGGGAATCCCGTGGGACGATCCGGGCGGTAGAGAGTTAAAAAGATGGCTTGATGTTTCTGATGATATTTTTTATAACCCTAAAAATTTTGCAATTATTCCCATAGGATTTTGTTATCCCGGGAAGGGAAAAAGTGGTGATCTGCCGCCAAGACCAGAATGTGCGCCACTATGGCATCAACCATTATTTGATCACATGGCCGCTCTCGAATTGATGATTCTTATTGGTCAGTATGCTCAGAAATATTACTTAGAAAAAGACGCTAAAAATACACTTACAGCAACAGTTAAAGCATATCACGAATATTTACCGAAGTATTTCCCTCTCCCTCATCCCTCGCCAAGAAATCGTTTTTGGCGAACTAAAAATATATGGTTTGATCATGAGGTATTGCCTATTCTTCAACAAAAGGTAAAAGAAGTTTTGGTTTAGGGTATTATTTCCCCAGAACTTTAATAATAAATCGGTTGTAATCTTGTTATTGAAACCATAAGAAATATAAAAACTTGAAAAAAACCCCCCTTCTTACAATTATAGGAATTAGTTTGCTCGTCTTTTTGGTATGGCAATTACCCTATTTTGCCTTAATACAATATCCATTATTGCTTCTTGGAACCTGGTTTCATGAAATGGGACATGGACTTACTGCGTTACTCCTGGGAGGAAAATTTTATTATTTGGAAATTTATGATAATGGTGGTGGAGTTGCCTATTCTAATGTGTCTTTTAGCTATCTAGAGTACAATATTGCAAGAGCAATTACTTCTGCAGGTGGTTTATTAGGCCCTGCAATCTCGGGGGCTGTGTTGATTGCTTCGGCGCGAAATCGAATTACTTCTAAAATTGCACTTTGGCTATTATTGGTGATTATGGTGCTATCCTTATGTCTGTGGATTTATGAATTATTAGCTTTGGTTATTTTAAGTGTCTTTGCGGCCATTTTATTTTTTATTGCTATTCTAAGAGTTCGAAAATTGGAAGTTTTTGCCCTACTATTTCTAGGAACACAATGTGTATTAAGTACCTATTTACAAACAGCGTATTTATTTACCAAACAATTTGAGCGAGATGGTAGAGTTCAATACTCAGACACACAAATGATCGCTGCGCATCTACCTGGTGAGTATTGGATGTGGGCTTTGTTGATTCTTTTGATTAGTATAATACTACTTTACCGAAGTTACAGGTTTTATTTGAGAAAGTAATTTTTTTATAGCGCTCTGTTCTAAGTTCTCTTTACAGATGTTTCCCTTTTTCCCAGCCATGTTTGCCTAGGTATTTTTCGCCAGATTCGATAGCGCCTTCCTCTACCGTTGTTCCCATAGAATCATTCCATCGATTAAGGTATCCAAATAAGGAAATAACTCCTAACATTTCTACAATCTCACCTTCGTTCCAATATTTATACAATTCCTCTTTAATTTTGTTATCTACCACATTGGGAACCATAGAGGCAGCCAACGAAAAATCGAGCGCAGCACGTTCTGCATTGCTAAATGCGGGATGCGTTTTGTATTCCCAAATATTATCTAATTGCTCTTGCTCTGCACCATATCGCTCTGCAGCTCGAATAGCATGTGCCTGGCAATATCTACATCCTGTAGCATTACTGCTTACCCAGGCAATCATACGCTTCAAGGCTGAGGTGACACGGCCTTCGTTTGCCATCACAGCTTTGTTAAGATTGATAAACGCCTTAGAAATAGCAGGTCTTCTTTGCATAGTGAGTACCGAATTAGGACAAAAACCTAAGGTTTCATTAAAAAATTCTGCCAATTCTTTGGTTTCCAGATCATGATCGGCAGAAAGAGGTGTTACTAAAGGCATGTGTTTATGTGTTTTTGAGTTAAGATAATTTTCTTGGCAAAGCAAAATACAAAACTAATGTCAAAACGAGAGTGGTCAAGATGTTTTTTGTACTTTGGATTTTTTAAAATTTGAATATACCAAACGAATGAGATGGACACTAAAACCTAAACCTGATGCAGCAACCGTAGATAGTTTGGCCAAGACCTTGAATGTTGATACTATCATTGCATCGCTTTTGGTACAAAGGGGAATAGAAACTTATGAACAAGCCAAAAAATTTTTCAGACCTTCATTAGAAGATTTGCACGATCCTTTTTTGATGAAAGATATGGATAAAGCGGTCCTAAGGATTGAGAATGCCATTGCCAATCATGAAAATATTATGGTGTATGGTGATTATGATGTAGACGGGACTACTTCGGTTGCGCTCATGTCTTCTTATCTCAAAACAATGTCCCCCCAGGTAGCCACCTACATTCCGGATCGATATGATGAAGGGTATGGAGTATCTTATGAAGGAATCGATTATGCTCACGATAACGATATCTCTTTGATAATTGCTTTGGATTGCGGTATTAAAGCACTAGAAAAAATTGCTTATGCCAAATCAAAAGGCATTGATTTTATCATTTGTGATCACCATCGTCCTGGAGATGAAATTCCGGATGCGGTGGCAGTTTTAGATCCTAAGCGAAACGATTGTGAATATCCGTATAAAGAATTATGTGGGTGTGGAGTGGGATTTAAATTGGTTCAGGCTTTAGCATCAAACAAAGGCCAATCTATAGACGATTTGATGCTTTATTTGGATCTGGTGGCCACTGCAATTGGTGCTGATATAGTACCCATTACCGGAGAAAATCGAGTTTTGGCATATTATGGTTTATTGGTGATCAATGAAAACCCAAGAACTGGTTTTAAAGCAATGTTATCGCAAGTAAAGAAAGAAATATTAACCATAACCGATGTGGTGTTTATTATCGCTCCCAGAATCAATGCAGCTGGAAGAATGAAGCATGGATTGCATGCCGTTACATTGCTTACTGAAGAAAATCTTGAAACGGCAATGCAGTATGCTTCAGAAATAGAAATGTACAATAATGATCGAAAAGATGCCGATAAAAGCATTACTGAACAAGCGCTCACGCAAATACTTCATAACAAAGAAGAAGATCGATTTACAACCGTTGTATACGAAGAAAACTGGCATAAGGGAGTTATTGGTATTGTAGCTTCCAGACTTACAGAAACTTATTATCGTCCTACACTGGTTTTTACCAAAAGCGGGGAGAAGTTAGCTGCTTCTGCCCGATCGGTAAAGGGTTTTGATGTATATAATGCTCTGGATGCTTGCTCTGATCATATCGAACAGTTTGGAGGACATAAATATGCTGCAGGGTTAACATTATTTGAAGAAGAGTTCGAATCTTTTAAGCAAAAATTTGAAGAAGTCGTTTCTTCAACCATCGATAAAATGCTACTTGTTCCAGAAATTTCTATCGATACAACAATAGAATTGGATCAGATAACACCGCGATTTTATCGTATTTTAAAACAGTTTGCACCCTATGGACCTGGGAATATGACCCCGGTTTTTATGACTGAAGGTATTAAAGATACAGGGCACAGTAAATGCGTAGGAGCAGATCAAAAACATCTAAAATGTAAAGTACAGAAAAACGGCGTTGTAATTGGTGCTATTGGTTTTAATCTGGGGGCTAAACGTGATTTGATTTGTGAAAAGCAAACATTTAAGGCCGCGTACACCATCGATGAAAATGAATGGAATGGAACGGTTTCTCTACAATTGAAATTGAAAGACATCAATTAACTGATGCTTTGTTATTTTGAGCGCCTTGACTTTGCTCACCACAAGCCAAACCAAAAGACAAATTAACTTATTTTTATTTAGATTGATTATAAATAATTAGTATTTTTGAATCAAATATTGATTCATCATGAACCCTATAGATAAAATTTACAGTAACCAGGTGGGTATTTCATTTTTTTGGAAGAAAGAAACACATTTAACGATACCCAGAGTTCAATTGGTATTTAGAGATATTGGTTTTCTACTTACTTTAAACGAATTAAAAGATTTTTCAGACTCCTGTATCACAACGAAACAAACACAATGTTGCGAAGAATGTCTGGATCCTCAAAACTGCAGGTCATTACTATTGCGTACCCCTTCAGAGAAAATCGATCTTGCTGTAAATAAAGAGGAGCTAGATCAAATCCACGAATTAATTAACGGTACTATTTTCAAAGTTGAATTAAAAAACTGGGTAAAGAATATAAGTCTTAATTAAGAAAATCAATCATCTTATATACCAATTCTTCAGCTTTTGTTTCCTGAATGAAATGTTTTTCATCTACAAAATGAATATCTTCGGATTTTACATTTAGAGCATCAGTGGCCCTGGTTTCTTGTGGGGGCCATTGCAACATAGTATCATGTATTCCCCACATTATTGAAACTGGAATAGTAACATTCTCAAAAACATCAGAATAATCTGGCAATTCATTACATGTTTGGCTAAAGAAGTAATACATTGCCTGTGTCTTACCTTCTAATAAAGGTGTTTTATACCCTTCTACATCCAATGTATTTAGGGTATTCTCTTTTAGACCTTGTTCAAACAAATTTTTCAGTAATGTGTTTGTTGTTAATCCATTTCTATAAGCCCACATGGCTGTTTTTGCCATTCCTCCAGGTTTCATTCTTATTGGTGGATAAAACCCTTCTTCATAAATAATCGTATTAAAAACAATTAGTTTTTCAATTTTGTTGGGCGCCTGTCTCATGAGCTCCCAGGTCCATAAACCACCGGCATCGTGTATAGCTTGTGACCAGGTTTTGATACCCAATGATTGCATAAGTTCTAAGAGACGTTTTGCATGATTTTTGGCATTATAGATCTCAAAACCTTCGGGAGAATCACTGGATCCATAGCCTAACATATCGGGTACGATTACACGATAGCCATTAGCGGCCAAAGGATCGATCATTTTGCGATACAACCAACCCGAAGTTGGTACCCCATGTAAAAGTACAATTACGGGACCTTCTCCTTTATCTATATATTTAATTAATCCGTCATCTGTAGGATATAATCTCTGATCGGCCCTGAAATCTTCATAGGTAATTTGATTTTTCCGAATTTTGGTATTCTGATAAGGTTTGCATGAAAAGAGAAGTAGTCCCACCAGGGCTAGCATAAGAAAATTCCGCATTGTTAAAAATGATTTATGATACGGCAATTTACTCAAAATCATTTTTTTTATGATATAGAGTTTGAAAATTTTACTACTAGAATGATTATTCAAAAAATTATGGAAAGCTAAAACGTTTTAATTATAGTAAACTTTTCTCCATTAAAATTAAAATGATCCCCTACCGTTTTACCTAGTAGTAATCTTCCTAAGGGAGAGTTGACTGCAATGGCAAAATATGATTGATTATCTATGGTTATTTTGCCTACTGAAATACTTATAAAATAGTAGCCATTTGAAGTTTCTACCAAACTGCCCAGATGAACACGATCTGATAAAAGTGAAACATCGATTTTGTGCAAAATTTCCTGCAATTTTTGGACTTCGGCGAGTTGTGCCCCGGCTTTTTCACGCTCTAATTGTAGCATAGCGCGTCCGGTTTCATGCTTATCCCCGGCAGTACTTTTGGTTTCTGAAGTTAGGGATTCTTGTATATCTGTGATGATAGCCTGAATACGTTGTAAGCGTTGATCTGTATACTGCTTACATTTGTCTAACAGTTTTTGTTTAATATCCTGGGTATTCATTTTTTTGTTCTTCGTCAAATACTAAAGTACCATAATTACGCATTTGGATAAAGATCCATTCTTTTCTTTTTTGGGTATACTCTGATGCCGGATTGGCTAAATATTTTCTTGGATTGGGTAAGATAGCGGCTATTGCCGCAGCTTCTTCTGAGGTCAGATCTGCTGCAGTTTTGTTATACCAGAACTTTGCTGCAGCTTCTGCACCATAAATTCCATTACCCATTTCGATGCTATTCAGGTAGATTTCGAGGATACGTTCTTTACTCCACAATTTTTCGATTAAGAACGTAAAATAGGTTTCTAATCCTTTACGGATCCAACTGCGCTTAGGCCATAAAAATACATTTTTTGCTGTTTGTTGAGTGATGGTGCTGGCTCCTCGCAAACGTTTTCCAGCCCTGTGTTCTTCTATTGCCTTTTCAATTGCTTCTTTATCAAACCCTTGATGCTCTGTAAAACGTTGATCTTCGCTACAGATGACTGCTAATTGTAGATTCATGGAGATCTTAGACAAGGGAATCCATTTATGTTGTATTGTATGTTTTGGGTTTGATTGTAGTTTACGAATTCCCATTAGTGGTGTAGCAGGAACATCTATCCATTTGTAACTTAATACCCAGAGTGGGCTAAGTAACATAAAAGCAATGAAGCTTTTTAATAAGAAACGAAGAATCCTTTTCATCTGTTTATTTTCATTGTTTTTTGATGGTCAGATGGAATCGCCTATAATCATTTACTCACGATCTGCTATTTTTTTTGGAGTCCGTGAATCTTCGATTTCGGCTGGTATCAACTTAATTATTATGGCTTATTTCATACCTTCATATAGATTAAGATCTATAAAAGATCTGCCAATTCTGTGCCAACAATGCTTCCTATGGCAACTCCCATTCCGCCAAGGCGTACACCGCAAAACACATTGTTTGAACGTTGTTCGATCATCGACTTTTTCTGATTGCCTACGCCCATAATTCCGCTCCAGCGATGTTCAATTTCGAAATCGATATCTGGTAAAATGATTTCGCTTAGCATCTGTTCGAGTTTTTGTTGTACTAATTGGGTTTGACCTAATTTGGTGGTTTCTTCAGTTTTAAAATCCAGGTTTCGACCTCCTCCAAAAAGAATTCTATCATCTATATTTCTAAAATAATAATATCCTTTATCCAGATGAAAGGTTCCTTTGATAGGCAAACTATCAATAGGTTTGGTGATCAATACTTGTGCACGAGCTGGTTTTACTTGCTTAATTCCTAATTGAGACGCAAAACCATTCGTCGCTATTAGTACTTTATTAGTAGAAAACGTAAAATGTTCGGTTTTTATTTCTACAGAAGTGTTAAGATCATTAAGTCCTGTAACCTTACAGTTATTTAAAATATTGATATTAGCAGATTGTACTTTCTTCAATAATCCATCCATCATTTTACCAGTATCAATCTGACCTTCGAATTGGTTTACAATATATTGAGACTGAATATTTTTGAAATTGAAAATGTTATCCTGCGTAGTAAATACGGAACTACCAAAAATGGATTTTAACAGTAAGTTGATTTTATCTTTTTGCGAAAGACATGTCGAGAATAATGACTCATCATTATCGGTAAAAATTTCATATCCATTGTATTGTTGATAGTCAATGGTTTTATCCCCTAAATTTTGTCGCAATAATTGAAGCCCATCATATCTTTTCTTAATGAGTTGTAAAACCTCTTCTTCGGTATGCGATTGCAGGTCATCGATAATTTCAGATAAGCTCCCAAAGCACGCAAATCCAGCATTTTTTGTACTCGCACCATTGGGTAGTATACCGCGTTCAAGAATTAGTATTTTAGCTCCAGGAAATTTAGTGCGTAACCGAAGTGCGCAAGAAAGTCCTACGATTCCGCTACCAATAATAGTAAAATCAATATTAGATAACCAGTTTTTGTATTCCCAATAACTTAAATTCATTTGCGTATTCTATTAAAACGAAGATAGAATGATTTCATAAAAAAAGCCTCAATAATGAGGCTTAATTTTATTTAATCTTCGGGTTCTTCCATTTCAAAATCTTCCATAAACTTGGTAGTATAGTTTCCGGAAACGTAATCCGGATGATCCATTAATTGTCTATGGAATGGAACTGTAGTTTTGATTCCTTCGACTACAAATTCATCAAGTGCTCTTTTCATTTTGTTGATAGCTTCTTCACGTGTTTGTGCTGTAGTGATCAACTTCGCAATCATAGAATCGTAGTTTGGCGGAATGATATATCCACTATATACGTGGGTATCTACACGTACTCCATGCCCCCCAGGAATGTGTAAATTGGTAATTTTACCTGGTGAAGGTCTAAAATCTTTATATGGATCTTCTGCATTGATCCTACATTCTATAGAGTGCAATTGCGGGAAATAATTCTTTCCTGAGATTGGTACTCCTGCAGCCACTAATATTTGTTCTCTGATCAAATCGTAGTCTACTACCTGTTCTGTGATAGGGTGCTCTACCTGAATACGTGTATTCATTTCCATAAAGTAAAAGTTACGATGTTTGTCTACCAAAAACTCTACGGTACCGGCACCTTCGTATTTAATATATTCTGCAGCTTTAACCGCAGCTTCTCCCATTTTTTCACGCAATTCGTCGGTCATAAATGGCGAGGGAGTTTCTTCGGTGAGTTTTTGATGTCTTCTTTGTACAGAACAATCTCTTTCTGATAAGTGGCATGCTCTTCCGTTACTGTCACCAACCACTTGAATTTCGATATGACGAGGCTCTTCGATGAGTTTTTCCATGTACATACCGTCATTACCAAATGCAGCGGCCGCTTCTTGTCTGGCACTATCCCAGGCCTTTCTAAGATTCTCTTTTTTCCACACAGCACGCATACCTTTTCCGCCACCTCCAGCTGTTGCTTTAAGCATTACCGGATATCCCATGTCATCTGCAAGTTTTTCTGTTTCTTCATAAGAATCCAGAATCCCTTCACTTCCGGGAATAGTAGGTACTCCTGCAGCTTTCATAGTAGCCTTTGCTGTGGCTTTATCTCCCATTTTCTCGATCATCTCGGCACTGGCACCGATAAATTTGATCTCATGCTCTTCACAGATTTTGGAAAATTTAGCATTTTCTGATAAGAAACCATATCCAGGGTGTATAGCGTCTGCATTGGTAATTTCTGCTGCAGCAATTATATTTGCCATTTTCAAGTAGGATTCACTACTTGGTGCAGGACCAATACAAACGGCCTCATCAGCAAAACGAACATGAAGGCTTTCGGCATCGACAGTAGAATATACTGCGACGGTCTTGATACCCATTTCTTTGCAGGTTCTGATTACACGCATGGCAATCTCACCTCTATTTGCAATTAGAATTTTTTTAAACATAACTTTCGAAATTTAAAAATCTCAAATTCCAGCGCCAAATTCCAACGGGTTGGATTTTTGGATTTGTTTATTGGAATTTTATAATAGGGTTATGATGGGTCTACTAAGAAAAGTGGCTGATCAAACTCTACCGGAGAGGCATCATCAACTAATACTTTTACGATTTTCCCTGAAACTTCACTTTCAATTTCGTTGAAAAGCTTCATTGCTTCAATGATACAAAGCACATCTCCTTCCTTTACAGTATCTCCAACTTCAACAAACATGGGTTTGTCTGGTGACGGTTTTCTGTACAATGTTCCTATGATAGGTGATTTAATAGTTATGTATTTCGAATTGTCTTCTTCTGAAGAAGGTTCTTCTGTAGCTGCCGGAGCCACTGGTGTGGGAACCGCCGGTTGTACTGCTGCAACAGGTTGAGGAGCACTGCCAACAGGAATTTGTTGAACTATTGTGGCTTCCTTACTTTCATCTGATGCAGTTTTGATGGTGATTTTAATGTCATCCATCTCTAACTTTACTTCGCTGGCTCCTGATTTGGCAACGAACTTAATTAAATTCTGAATTTCTTTTAAATCCATAATGTTGGGTATTGTGTGTTTAGTTGTTTAGGAATTATAGGCCCATTTAAGATAAATGGAACCCCAAGTAAAACCTCCACCAAATGAGGCAAATACTATGTTATCCCCTTTTTTGAGTTGTTTTTCGTAATCGTGCAATAATAAGGGTAAAGTAGCCGAAGTCGTATTACCGTATCTTTGGATATTCATAAGAACTTTACTGTCGTCTAACCCCATTCTATTTGCAGTAGCATCAATAATCCGTTTATTGGCCTGATGTGCAATAAGCCAATTAACGTCTTGTCCTGTCATATTATTGCGTTCTAAAATCTTTGTGCTGGCATCTGCCATATTAGAAACAGCATATTTGAAAACTGTCTTTCCATCTTGTTGCACAAAGTGTTGTCTTTTTGCAACAGTTTCTTCAGAAGGAGGTAACAAAGAGCCTCCGGCTTCAATCTTCAAGAATTCCCTTCCGATACCATCGGTGCGCAAATATTCATCTTGTAAACCAAGACCTTCTTCGTTTGGTTCAAAAAGCACAGCACCACCACCATCACCAAAAATAATGCATGTGGTACGATCGGTATAATCTATAATAGAAGACATTTTATCGGCTCCTATAAGTAATATTTTTTTGTATCTTCCTGATTCAATATAGCTTGCAGCGGTAGACATTCCATATAAAAAACTAGAACAAGCTGCTTGCAAGTCATAAGAAAAAGCATTAACTGCTCCTATCTGAGATGCTGCATATGCAGATGTTGCTGCAACTGGAAGATCTGGCGTAGCGGTAGCAAAAATCACCATATCGATCTCTTTGGGATCGAGATTTTTTTTGGCAATTAGATCTTCAGCGGCTTTTATGCCTAAGAAAGAACTCCCTTTGTCTTTATCTTTGAGTATTCTACGTTCTTTGATACCCGTACGAGTGGTAATCCATTCGTCGTTTGTGTCAACCATTGTTGCTAATATGTCATTAGTTAACACATAGTCTGGCACATATGCGCCTACAGCTGTGATAGCGGCTGTGATTTTACTCATATCTTAGTTTTAATTCACGAACTATAGCACAAATAATGCCTAAAAAGTCGTCGAAATTACTAAATAATACACAAATATGGCGCAAAATAATCGGATTTTGACACATATTCAACTAAAAACAAAAAAACTCTCACATTTTGTGAGAGCTCTATTTGAAATTTTAACAGTTAGCCTATGCTACTTCTTCTTCAGTATTATCAATTACTATTTGACCACGGTAGTATAATTTACCTTCGTGCCAATGAGCTCTGTGATATAAATGTGCTTCTCCTGTTGTAGGATCTGTAGCAATTTGTGGTACAGAAGCTTTATAATGAGTTCTTCTTTTATCTCTTCTGGTTTTCGATATTTTTCTCTTAGGATGTGCCATTGCTTAGCTATTATTTATCGTTTAATAAGTTTTTTAATTTATCCCAACGAGGATCTGTTTCCTCATTATTATTCTCTATTGTTTTTTCTTTTGGACTTAGTTCGTCTAACTTTTCGAGTATATCAGAATCTAATGTTCCGTCTTCCACACCAGGATGAACTCTTTTGTGCGGCAGTGCCAAAACAATGAGCTCATATATGTATTGTTGAATGTTAACTTCATATTCTCCATGGGGAAGTATAAGAAGTTCTTCATTTTCATCATTATATTCGTCTCCAAACTTAACTACCAAAAGAAATTCATTTTCGATAGGTAAGTTAAAAGGTTCATTGGTGAGATCACAATTTACATTTACAGTACCAGTTATATTAAGCTGAAGTTCTAACATAGTTGTTTTCTTGTTAAACTCCAGATCAACTTTTACCGCAGCTGCATTAAATTCGTCATACTCAAAATGCTCAAAGAACGTATTGTCAATATCGTACTCAAACTGGTGTAATCCTTGCTTCAGTCCAACAAAAGGAATAGTGTACTCTTTCAGTTGTATCATTTCATCATCAGTTTCAAGGTGCCTACCTATTTGGTAAAGGCGGGTGCAAAGATAATAAAAAATCGTTATGAAAGCCTTTTTGTAAACAAAATTATATCAGTCTTTTAGTCTTTTAGTTTGTGAGTATTTGAGTATTTGAGTGTGTTAGCAAGTGAATATGTAGGTAAATAGGGTTTAACATAAGTTTTCTCAGGCTTAAAAAGAATATGTTTTTTACTCAACGACTCACCACTAAAATACTCACTTACTTCTGCTGCGGTTTACGAGGTTGTTTTTTTAATGGGTTTTTGGTGATCTCGGCGTATTGATTTCGGTTTTTATAAATTTTTAAGGCAGCAAAAACGGCTTCTTCAAATGAACTGTGATCTGCTTTGTTTTTTCCGGCAATTTCGAAAGCAGTCCCATGATCGGGTGAGGTGCGTACTTTATTTAATCCGGCGGTATAGTTTACTCCTTTTCCAAACGAAAGCGTTTTGAAAGGAATCAGTCCTTGATCATGATAGGAGGCAACAACTGCATCAAAAGTTTTGTAACTATTAGATCCAAAAAAACTATCGGCAGCATAAGGGCCATATACTAATTTTCCTGATTCTTGAATTTTTTGAATAGTTGGTTTTAGGATTTCTTCGTCTTCTTTACCAATCACACCGTTATCTCCACTGTGAGGATTAATGCCCAAAACTGCGATCTTGGGTTTCGACACACCAAAATCCTGTTTTAAAGCATTATGTATAGTGTTGATTTTTTGTTCAATGAGTTCGGGAGTAATCGTATTTGCAATATCTTTTACCGCAACATGATCGGTAAGCAATCCTACTTTTAGGTCATCTGTGATCATAAACATAAGACTGTTTCCTTCGAGTTCCTGATCCAGATAATCAGTATGTCCCGGAAATTTAAATTCTTCGGACTGGATACTATGTTTATTTATAGGAGCAGTCACCAGCACATCAATTTTATTATTTTTAAGAGATTGGGTAGCAGCTTTTAAAGATTTTATGGCATACTCTCCAATTTTTTCATCTACTTGGCCAAAATTAATATCTACAGATTCTTTCCAGACATTCAGCACATTTATTTTACCATCCAGGATCTGAGAAGTTTTATCTATACCATGCAGGTTAGCATTGATTTCATACTGTTTTTTGAGAAAGGAAAGAATTTTTACCGAAGCAAATATGACTGGGGTGCAAAAATCTAGCATTCTTGGGTCTTCAAAAGTTTTGAGAACAACTTCGCTTCCTATACCATTTAGATCCCCGATAGAGATTCCTAATCTTATTTTTTCTTCTTTCTTCATTACTAAACTACTTTATCAGTATTTTTGAAGTTTAAAATCAAACTTCAACCTTCAAGGGAACAAATTTAACTAAATAATTTGCATTTATGTTTACAGGAATCATCGAAGAATTAGGAACGATAACATCTTTAAAAACAGATAAAGAAAATTTGCACATTACCGTACAAGCGAATTTTACTTCAGCATTAAAAATTGACCAAAGTGTGGCTCATAACGGTGTTTGTCTTACTGTAGTGTCTTTGGATGATGATACCTATACCGTTACTGCGATTAAAGAAACATTAGATAAAACAAATTTGAATACTCTTAAAGAGGGAGATGTCGTTAACCTGGAACGGGGGATGAAACTTGGCGATCGACTAGATGGACATATTGTACAGGGTCACGTGGATCAAATTGCTACCTGTACTAAGATTTCTGAAGCTGATGGTAGCTGGTATTTTACATTCAATTATGACCCCGGTTTAAGTAATATCACTATCGAAAAAGGATCTATTACTGTGAATGGAGTGAGTCTTACTGTAGTAAACTCTAAGAAAAACGAATTTAGCGTAGCAATTATTCCTTTTACGTATGAACATACAAACTTTAATACCTTTGCAGTTGGAACTGTGGTAAACCTAGAGTTTGATGTGATCGGTAAATATGTAAAAAGAATCACAGAATTAGGATAAAAAAAGAAGTAGAATGGCGGTTACACCAATTCTACTTCGTTAAATTTAAAAAGTGAAACTTTATTTCTTCCTATTTTTAAGAGTACTCCTCCTAAATCACTCAAAGTAGAGCAGGATTGGAAATCTAATACTTTGCCAAAATACTGACTTTTTGCATCAATTACTTTATACTGCATAATACATGATTTGATTTGACCTGTTTTCCCGTTTTTTCATTCTAGTGGTTCCTTCCCCAAAAAACATACCAGAATGTATCAAATTCTTAAAGTAAAAGTAATAGGTCATCTTTTTTTTTGAAAATAAACTTATTAGGTTTTATTAACAATAATTACATAACTCTGAGTTTAAAAACCTATAAAACAAATACTTATATAATAATCTTGTATTCATTAACGAAGAAAACGAACAAATAATATTTGGAATAATTCCAAATTTTGTATCTTTGACATGGAATAATTCCAATTTCACAGGAATGATTTTTCACTATAGATTTTAAGATTTTTTCACCTTTTATTAAGTTATTTTTTTAAAGTCGTGGCATGCGTTTTGTAAAATGATACATGAACCAAATCGTATTACTATGATTATAGAAATACCTAATGCAAATGATTTTTATGTTATGAGTGGTATTAATTATGAAATACAAAACAGAAAGCTACAGTTATATAAGCACACCTTTGATTACAACTTTTGTAAACGAAAGTATAATGAGTATGCCCTTATGGAGACAGATGAGTTTCGTAAATGCTTGAAAGATCCAGAAAAACTAGGAGAGATCGGTCATTTATGTTGTTTCATTTTATGGGTAAAAAACAAAGAACAACATGAATATCGAGATACCATGGGCGACTATGGATTGATACATCTACTGTTTCATTGTTTAGAGCATAAACATCATGCAGAAATTCATGCAGAATATATCCATATGTTATTTAAAGATGATATTAGGTTGGTGTAGATCAAAACCATGTTTATAACTTTGAAAACGCTGTTTTAGACGAAGCTGCGGACAGGATCTTTAGTTAAACCAATTTTTTTGATTAAAAATTTAAAAAGGTCAATACTTGATACAAGTATTAATTTTTAGAAACTTGCTCTGCCATAAGTAAGGCATTATACAGATTCACTACCTTACCAGATTTAGAGAGTTCTGAAAATGGAATTCTAGGACCTTCGGCATTTCCAGGATACCTCACATTAATATGATATATATTTCCAGAATCTAGTATAATATCCTTTACTTGATTAGCTGTAAGTTTTGGATAGCGTGACCTTATTACAGCAGCGATACCAGAAACGATTGGAGCAGCAAAAGAAGTACCATCGACTAGTTCATACTTGTTATTCACTGCAGTGGTATATAAATCTACACCAGGTGCAAAAACATCTACATTATTTTTACCATAGTTGGAAAAATAGGCAGGCAAACGATGATCTAAAAAGGTGTTCAAAGCTCCAACATTAATAAAATTTTGAGACTCTTCCATGTTATTTCTATAATCCAAAGGATAGAAATTGTACATATCAATATTTTTACTGTCGTTACCTGCCCCATGTACTAGGAGCACGTCTTTTTTAGCAGCATATTGTATAGCATCAATAACCATATCTGGATTCGTGGAGAAAAATTTTCCAAAACTCATATTAATTACTTTGGCACCATTGTCCACGGCATATCGTATCGCCAAAGCAACATCCTTGTCATATTCATCGCCTTGTGGTACTGTTCTTAAGATCATTAACTTTACTTTATCAGCAATACCATCTATACCAATATTATTGTTTCTGGTTGCACCTATCATTCCCGCAACTAAGGTTCCATGAGTATCTATGGATTTATCCTCTATAACAATATTATTTCCGTAATTAGTATCATTAATATCATCAAGATTATCTTTTGAAATCCTCCTATCGCTATGAGCAAAATTTAATTTGTAATCTCTTATAGTATAAACATATTTTGCGTAATCATTAAGGGATTCTTGAGTCAAACCATAAGTCAAGAATTCATGAAGTTTTTTTACTGGTTCTCTCAAATTTATATTTGAAATAGTATCTATCGTTTTAAGAGTTTCAAAATTATATTGTTGATTTGGAAAATATTCTTTAAGTGTCTCCCTAATATTTTTTAATGCCAAATTTTGTTCCGCAATGTATTTCAGATCTTCATCTAAGACACTTTTTTCCTTTTTATAAAACTTGACTGCTTCAAGAAGCAAGGAATCTTTCTCTTCTTTTGAAACAACAAGCCCTTTCTTTGTTAAATATCCTTTATCATTCAAAAGTCTTACGAATTCCCATCTAGCGTAATATGTGCTTTTTCCTTTAGTATTTCCTAAAAAATTCCAGCCATGAATATCATCAACATAACCGTTCCTGTCATCATCTATATTATTATTTGGAATTTCATTTTTGTTGAACCAAATTTGATTCCTAAGATCTTCATGATCAATATCAATACCTCCATCGATTACTGCTACAATAATAGGGACTCCAGTTTTTTTTGATAAAATTTCATTATAAGCTTTTTCCGAGCTTATTCCTTGAATGGTATCTAAAAAAATATCTTTATGTTGCCATGATTTCAATATTTCATTATTTAATTGTTTTTCACAACGATTTATGGCAATAATATCTTTGGAAAAATTATTTATGTTTTGTGAAAAACCATAATAACATAACAAATACGAAAAAAGAAAAACTTTTTTCATAATCAACTGAGTTTAAAATTTTTTAGCATTGAATTATATATTTTAACTTGGTTTTTAATATGTAGCTGTAGATAAGATTTTAATAAAAAAATTACCTTATCGATAATTCTTTAATAGAAAAGTATGGATAGATTTCAATCTTTTGTGAACTCTCAAATTGAAAAGGTTTCTTAATTCTAAAGATTTTTAATTAAACAAACTTAATTATCATTTATGTTTTCAGGTATCATTTTTTTAAACTATTGATTCTCAATATTTTTTATGAAATAAGATACTGTTAGTCCGGTTTTTTTAGTGAAGGCCCGAGAAAATGATTGAGTACTGCCAAAACCCACTTCTCTACTAATAGCTTCTATTGAATATAATCTGAATTTTTTGTCATTCTGTAATTTTTCTATAGAATAGTCAACCCTTAAATCATTTATATAATTTGTAAAGTTTTTTCCCTTGTAAATATTAATTATTTTTGAAAAATAAGAAGAATTTGTTTTAAGCTTTTTAGAAAAAGTGTTCATTTTGATGTTAGGATCTATAAATCCATTATTCTGTTCGAATTTTTCTAATCTATTAAGAATATCAGAAATTATCTCATCAGAAAGCCCAATATCTTTTTCTAAATCATTTTTTATTAGTTTTTCTCCTTTAATCTTTGTCTGTTTAATAATATTATCAAACCTTTTTTTATAAATTTTTTGCTTTCTGTAGTAATTAATTAACAGAAAGAGAAAAAGACACGCGATTCCTATGGAAATTATTACTCCTATGTTGGATGTTTGTTTTTCTCTTCTTATCTTAATTGATTAATAATATCGTTTCGTTCATCTATAAGCAGAGCAGTATCATATTTTGTAATGATATCGGATTTTATATTTTTGTTTTTTGCATAATAAATACTATCAAAAATAATTAATTTACTCATCATTTTGAGTTGATTATCAATGTCACCAATGTCCTTATAGTGATCAATTAGCAATTCGTAAGCAACTCTTTTTTCATCTGTATAATTATTTGGTGTAATAATAGAGTCTGCTTTTTTTAAATAAGAAAAACCTTCTTCCTTTTTTCCTAATTTTTGCAGGGCTCTTCCAATTTGAATAAAACAATATGCCTTATTAGGGTTGTATGATTCAAAATCTTGGATCCTTTTGGATGCTTTCAGTAAAGTATCTAACGATTTTTGGTACTTTTTTAACATGAAATTGTTAATTCCACTCAACAACAAAAAGTCAGTATACTTATATTTATTCTTATTATTATAACTCTTATCTAGACCCTTATTAACATAATATGTAGCAGAATCACCTAAATTCATTCTATGATAAGAGTCTGCTATTGCAAATAAGGTTGTAATGTGGCTATGAGGATATTCATTGATCGTATCTTGAGTTTTTATGAATTCAAGGTTTTCCTTGAAAATAATTAATGCCTCTTTGTGAGCATCAATAGCGTTTTTCAAAAGACCCACATTATGCTTTATAGCAATTTGATGTTCTATATTATTATTTGTATCGGCATATTCTTGGGCGATCAAATAGTTTTCTATGGCCTTTTTGTAATTCTCAAGATCGTAGTAACAAACACCTTTAATTAAATATCCTAAGCCTGGATAATTAGTGCTGTTCAAATTTTTTGAGACATTGATTAGGCTATCGAGATATTCAATCTCTACGTAATTTGAATTTATTCTCGAAGCAAAAAGATATCCGTTAGCCATTTGCAAACTATCATTCTCATTTTTAGCTTTTTTCAAATATGTATTTACATAAATATTTGAAAGGACAGAATCATTAATATTTTTTTTGAATAGAGATTCAAGCTCTTCATATGTTCTTTCAAGCAATGAATCAGAAGCTTTTTCGATCTTCGTTGATAGATTTATATATTTGTCGGGTTTTGAAGGATTGTCTTGCGCTGATACTCCCAGGTTACAAGTAAAGTACAAGGTATATGTAGCAAAAAAAATAAATCTCTTCATGTAGGTTTTATTGCTATTTAATTCTCTTTTTGGATACAATAAATTTTGAATTGTTGTTAAGAGTCTTTAGTTACTCAATCGGTTTCCAAGACATTATCTACTAAGAATGAAATTATTTAGGCAAATATACAAGGATTAAGAGACACATAGGCTAAACCTAATTATTTTCTCTTGATTAACATATTTAACTATTGTTGTCAATTTATAAATTGAACGATTTCATTTTATAAATTGGATATACCACCATTTGCATCCAGCCTATCTCACCCTATACATTTGATTCAACAAAAAAATCAAAATGACACATTCTGGGTATGACAATAAGAGCAAGTTTGTAGTGGATACCATCCTGGCAATGCATTTTAAATTAGATCAGTTTATGTATGATTTGGTTCATTGTAGTCATTATGAGATTATCATTTATTTATGGATTCAAAACCTTTATCACAAAGGCAAGTCTTGCGAAGAAGCGGTGCAATTAATTTATAGGGCGAGAAATCTTTTTTTGCTCGGCAAGAAGCCAAAATCATGTGCTTCTTTTTATCCAAAGGCTTCTTGAAAACTGTCAAAAAGCGAGGAACAAAAAAATAAGGGAATAATTAATATTCAAAATTAGATAAAACAATAAACAGGTTCTTAATACTGATATTGGATTTATATGGCTTACCCCAAAGTAGTAAAAAATTACCCTATCGATTATATGCCAAAATTCATGATGTATTAGAATTAAAAAGTAAGGGAAAAACTAACTATCAAAAATCAGCAACATGAATGTTATAACTAAACAAATAGAACTTATAAAACGAATGGATCAGCTAATCCGTTTACAGGCAACAGGAAATCCAACGGAATTGTCCAATCGTTTGGGGATATCAAAAACAAAACTATATCGGGTTATACATTTGATGAGAGACTTTAATGCCCCGATTATATACGATGATACTTTACAAAGTTTTGTATATGCCGAAGAAGTTGGGTTTCGATTTGGTTTTTATAATAGAGAGTCTTTGAGAGTTTAGAAAGTTGAGTAGTTGAGTATTGTTTCCCTCTTCCAAAAAGGCAATAGTAAAAGTAAAAGAGTGTGTTTTTGGAGAGGGTACAATAGTCAAACCAAAGAAAAATTAATAAAAAAATGTAGAGTTTCAGAAAATGAAACTGACAGCGATTAATATTGCAAAAAATGAAGTTAGCTAGATTACATAGTATTGTAAAGTCTATTATCTTATTAGGGATAATGCCTATGGTATTCGCTCAATATCCTGTAGTTAATACACCGACCGTACCTCAAACCTATAGTATGCAGGTTGTTACTCCAGGTTTTAATCATGGCAAGGTTTCTCGAGGTTTTCCAACTTCACAATTGTATAGTACTCAACAACAACAAAATCAGAAACTTATAGATGAGGTAGCACAACATCAAAGATTGCAAGAAGAAAGACAAAAAAGAGCACAAGCACTAATAAACGAAGCAGTAAGTCACTTCTCAGTACCTTACAATCTTCCATCTTATGACAACGAAAAAGGTGCAGATAGCTATCGTAAGGCATTTACTGCCTTAAAAGAAATAGAGAACAAATCCTTTTCTTTAAAAGAGGCTGTTTTTACTGTTGAGAATGCCTTTTATGAACACGAAACAGATTACAGTGAGTTTGACAACGTAATCAAACAAACTGGAGATTTTATCAAGGAAAAAATGCAAGAGTTTGGTTATGATACCCATAGCAATGTGGCTAAAAATCTTATACTGTTTCAATTCTTTTCGGACACTTTGACAACAAAAAACGGGTTAAAGCACTTACCTCTAGTTTATGATTTTGACGATATCTGGGGAAAGAAAGATTGGTCCAACATGTTTGTGACCAAACTATTGGAATCCGGTAAAGGACGATGTCATTCCTTACCCTTGTTATATTTAATGCTAGCTGAAGAGATTGATGCCACTGCGCATTTATCCCGATCACCTTAATTTGTATTGCGAACCCTTTGTAGGTGGGGGAGCCGTCTTTTTTGCCAAAGGACCCAGCTCTGCAGAAGTAATCAATGATCTTAATGGTAATGTGGTTAATTTTTATCAAGTATGTAAGCAAGAGTTTTCAAAACTGAATACATTAATCCAAGCAACACCTCATAGTAGGAAACTGCATAAAGAAGCTGCAGCTATTCTTAAGAATGAGAATGAAAAAGATAAAATCAAGAAAGCTTGGGCCTTTTGGGTACAAACCAATATGAGTTTTTCGGCCAGGATATTTGGAGGCTATGCTTATGAAAAGAAAACTAATGGAGTGTCTAAAACCATTTTCAATAAGAAACAAGCCTTTACCAACGAGATCTGTGATCGACTAGATTTGGTAGATATCGAATGCAACGATGCGCTTACCGTAATTAAAAGCAGAGATACCAAAGACACCTTCTTTTATGTGGATCCTCCCTATTTTAATTCAGATATGGGACATTATAAAGGATACACAGAAAAGGATTTTATAGAGCTATTGGAGCTTTTAAGTAAGATAAAAGGTAAGTTTTTGTTAAGCAGCTACCCTTCTACAGTTTTGGATACCTACAAGAAAAAATACAAATGGGATCAACATGTTGTAGAAAAGAAAGTTGCTGTAACCAAACAGACCAATAAAAAGAAAACTGAGGTGCTCACAGCCAATTATAATATCCAAAAGAAGATATCAAACTTATTAGGTTTCCCAGAATTGCAAAGAATGATAATAAGGTCCAGGGCCTTAAAATTACGATTGTAAAATTAGACTTAACCAGAACGAAATAGAACGATCCCGAAAGCAATACGGTTGTACTAGGTAGTATTGTTTTATGGAAAAACAAGCTATTACGTTCGGTACCTATCCGCAAGCAATCACCACTATAGAAATCCAGAAACTACCTAAAATTCTACAGGAAGGGCATCAGTTTTTGAGGGATGCTAGGGATTTCTATCATACCGAACCACTTATTAAAGAAACGATCGATATTTACCTGGATAAATTAAATACTCATATACCCAAACAGAAGAAGCAAATAACTCTGGGTGGTATCTCAATAATAGAATTGGAATTTATCAAACGATTTCTCGAGATGCACAGAACAATCCAATCTAGAGATAAACTTAAGCAGTACATTTTTGACCTGCAAAAAGCGATCGCAAAAAAAGAAATTAATAAAGACTCTCCGGCTGCAGATCACCTGATGCAAATCCAAGAGAAATTAATTGTACAACACAACAACCTCATTTTAGAGGAACAAGTTAAAATAGTGATTAATAGAAAATGGTTACGAGAACTTAGAAAGATGCTTAAAAATCAACCGGATTCTAATCAAGAGTTAGGAAACATAGCAATCGAGGAAGCTGCACCAAGTCTATTCTTTCCAATAAATGCACAACCTTTAACCCGGTCGACCAACACATTTAAACTTAATGGAGCTTTAGGTGAATTATTAGGTGATTTAGAACGATATGAACTGGCTATTACCATCGAAGGTGATCAAGGTGGAGGTAAAACGAGATTTACCTATCAATTGGCGGATGCCTTTGCTGAAATAGGTAATCGAATTGCTATTTTTTCTCTAGAAATTGGTAGTAGATCGGATCTCATCACCCGTATGAAAGAGGAATATCTACAACCAAAAAACCAGAACAATATATTTATTACAGACCAATTACCGGAAGGGTATAAAATCATCTCAAAAGCAGCCAAAGATTTTGATGTCATCATTATTGACAGTTGGAATAAAACCGGATTGCCTTCCCAGGATTTTGACCGATTGCGCAAAGAACATCCCAATACTATTTTTATTGTTATTTTTCAGCGGACCACCAAGGGAACCATCCGGGGTGGGACTGCTCCACTTTATGACGCAGGGATTAATATCGAAGTGGTAAAAGCCGATGATTCATTTACCAATAATTATGCAATCACCAGCAAGAATCGATACGGGATCACCGGGATACAATACAATATTTATAAACAACACATTATAGAAGGTACTAACTAACAATCCCAAAGGTAACCTTACATTTTTTTACAGAATTATTATTTATCGAATAATAGAAAAATGTCCTTTGAATTGTTTGCCATTTCTCAAATCAACAGAAAACCAATATTCTGATGAGGGCATCACTTTTCCATTATAGGTGCCGTCCCAACCTATACTTTGGGCCGATAATTGTTTTAACAGTTTTCCCAACCGATCGTAAATATGGATAATGGCGGTTGGATGGTTTTCTATACCACGAATTTGCCAATAATCATGAAAGCCATCTCCATTAGGTGTAAAATACTTGGGGTGGTCGATCACTGTAATTTCTTTAGAATCTTCTCCGCATCCATTTTTGTCTCTGACGAAAACAGTATACGTTCCTCCTGTAATAGTATCGAAATAATTACTATCTTGGTAGGTCGTCCCATCAATCGAATACTCGAAATCCCCATCTCCGGAAGCCAGGATTTCAATGTAATTATTGTCAGCGAAATTACTAAAATTCACATCCCGAATGGACGGTAACTCGGAACGAATCAGTGTAAAGGAAAAGGAATTCTCACACAGAATACCATTTTCTGTTTTGTTAACTGTTAGCGTATATCCTCCTTCTTCGACAAGATCAGCTTCAAAGGTATCTGAAACTAAGGTGCCATCCTCATAGATCCATACCCAGGAATCAAAATCTGCAGGTGTCATTATATACAAGGATGGATCCAAATCACATAATGAATAGGTAGGCTCCAGGTCAATTTCAGGAAGTGGATTTACCAATAAATCAAAACTTGTTTCCGAATAGCAAGTAGCATTTAATGCATTTTCTACCCTAACAAAAACAGTTTGGACATAAGGAATACTATTTTGATAAGTTCCAGAGAACAAATCCGGTAATGGATTACCCTCATAATCCGAAAAGAGAAGATTTAATCCAGTTTGATTGTCTATAATTTCAGAAATAACTTGTGAAGTATCAAAACTTGCATATCCATCCCCCTCGTCACAAGCGTAAATATCTTGCGGAGTATTGATCTTAGGTTTGGAAGAAGTATTTAATACCAACATGGTTTCTGCAGAGCAACTGGTCAATGTATTAGTGATACGTACAATAATCTCTTGTTGGAATGCAGTCCTATTGGTATAAGGATTGCTTAAGGAAATAGGATTCCCTAAAATGTCGTAATAGGAAATGGTCATATTAGTTTGATCGCCAATGACCATTGATTCAATACCTGAGGTGTCAAAGTATTCCGAAATTCCATCATCATTATCATCGCAACCGATCAAATCTTCTAAAGTATTTGCAATAGGTTGTGGATTTACTACCAAATCAAAGGTTACTTCTGCTTTACAATTATTTGTAGGACCAGAAACCAGGGCTGTAATTGTTTCCCTATCCCTAACGGAATTGGTTAACATATTTGGTAATGGACTGGGCAAAGGAACTCCTTGTCCATCAAGATATTCAATAGTTAATCCAGTTTGACCACCAAAAATAGTAGCTTCTACATGACGAACATCAAAACTTGTAATCCCATCAGTATTATCATCGCAGGCATAAATATCTGTTACCGGGTTGGTTAATGGTAAAGGCTCCACGATCAGATCGAAAGAAGTCTCCGAGTAACACATGGGATTATCTGCACTGGCAACTCTTACAGTAATAGTTTCCCTATCTTTAACATCGTTGGTATAGGGGTTAGGAAGCGGAGATGGTAACCTCAAAAAGCTTTGATCAAAATAGGAAACTACCATTCCTGTTTGTCCGCCCAATACCTGAGCTTCAATCGTAGAAACATCAAAGTTTGAAGAATACCCAAAATTGTAGCGGTCTTCACATGCTTTAACATCGTTGATCATATGAGCAATAGGTATTTCTGAAATCGTAATTTCGGTATCGATGGTACTCACTACCCCGTTGGTAGTGGTGACAGTTACAGAAACCGTGTAGGTTCCCGGTGCTGAAAACCTGTGAACGGGTTCCAGATCAGTCGATGTATTAGCAGCACTTGTTGAAGGGTCACCAAAATTCCAAAGTACTGAAGCAATGTCTGCGGTATTCGATAAGTTAAACTGTGTATCCTGGACAAAACAAAGATCCTCTGCTACAATAGAAGTTTCAAAGAAAGATTGTATAAATGTAGGGAAACCAAATTTACCTTCTCGATAGGGTTCAACTCTTCCTTCTAAAAATAGGGAATAAAACTCTACATCTGCCAAATCTCCTAATGCATTGGGATCATTAATCTGGGATATAAAATCCATATTAGGCATGGCGATGTAAATCTTTCCATCGATCCCTAGTTGCAAACTTCCTGCATCGGAAATAGCATTATAACGATGTCCTGAAGCGGGGATATCAGTTGCGTTTAAATCAAACTGATAAATATAACTTGAGAAGGAATCAAACTCCTGTACGGTTGCATATAATTTCTTACTATCTGGAGAAAACTCTACACCGTATGGATGATTCAGGTTCAGTAATTGCACTCCTCCTGAAACCCTTCCGGTTACTTTATCAAAATCATACAGGTACGCACTACCATGGGACGCTTCATTTACTATTGTGCCTTCAGACCAGTTTGCCATGGCTAATTTGGTTCCATCAGGGGAGAATTTTAGATTCCCAATAGCGTTATAGGTATATCCCGAGATGGGATGTATAGAGCGTGATGCACTGGTGACTGGTGTAGGGTTCATCCCGGAAGCATCAATCCTGAAGGCATAAAATTTGTCAATAAAGTGTGTTACCACCCAAACAACACTTTCGTCTTCATTGTAGACGGCGGATATTTTTTCAGAACATTTCAGCTTTACTTGTTCAATATCTGAAGGATTATAGGTAACCAAATGATTATTCTTAGAAATCACCTCTCCTAATCCTGCATTTAGATTCATGTCAACAATAGAATAATTCAATCCATTATTAAGACCATCGTCAGAATCCGAAGTAGGATCAAAGATATTGATGTGTAGTGGATCTGGATTGGGATCTGGATAGAATGCAGCGTTTTCAGTCTGAGGCTCGTCAACAGTGACTATATAATAAATATGATCTGATCCTGGTTGCGGAACGATAATGGAAGATTGTGTACTGGACCAATGACCATGAAGATCGGTTCCATTGGCCATGAGTTGATGGTTTTTATTCCAGACCTTCACTCCATTAGTATAAAACAATAAATCTCCATTACTATCAGAAATCGTAGAACATCCTTCGTTGGTGATCATTTGTCCATTGATGAGTGCCGTAGGAGCTCCAGAACCAAAATCCAATCCGGAGAGCCGACCAAAATACCACACAGAAGCTTCATTCTGTGCACTACCCACAAGGGAACATAAAAGGATAAGTGTAAATAAACTATTTCTATATAATTTCATCGCTACCTTACTAAAGCTTGCAAAAATAGGGTAATATTTTTTATTATTTCTTTTTGTAATAAAATGCGATATCTGTACAAAAAACTCACCGTTTTTCTATACTTCTTCATTAATACTCAGTAAATAATTCCACACGGTATATTTAATTCGTGTAATTTTTAAGTTTATCTTTAAGGGATTAACTATACCCCACAATGTTATTCGGTTATGCCAGAATAAGCACAAGTTCTCAAAATTTAGATTTACAAGTTGATGCTTTATTAAAAGCTGGAGTAGATATAAAGAATATTTATAAAGATATTTCTTCTGGAGCAAAAGCACATCGTAAGAATTTAGATTTAATGCTGGATAAACTCCGGGAGGACGATATTGTTATTGTTTGGAAGATGGATAGGATCGCCAGAAGTGTTTCTCATATGCTGAAGTTGGTGGAGCAGTTTAACGAACTGGGAGTTTCTTTTAAAAGTATCCAAGAGTCTTTTATGGATACTACTTCTGCTCATGGTAAATTTATTTTTACGCTGTTTAGTGCTATCGCTCAAATGGAAAGAGACATTATTATAGAAAGAACCAGAGCCGGATTAGATAGTGCCAGACGAAGAGGTGTACAATTTGGTCGTAAACGAGGGTTAAATGAAGAAGCTAAGAAAAAAGCAATATTGGCAGAGAAGTATTATCGGGATAACAAATTGTCAATAACTGATATTATGAAGTTGGTTGATATAAAATCTAAACCAACATTGTACAAGTACTTGGCTCATCAAGGGAGAAGAAACTGTGTAGTTTGTAAAAAACTCTTTTGGGATAAAGGTCAAATGATTGATGATGCTTATTGCGAAAAACATATAAAAAACTAGTTCCTGTGGAAAACCGTAATAAAGCTATCCATATTTTATTGATATTAGACATTAATAAAACTGAATAAATCGATGAAATTGGGTAACTATATTTCGAGTATTGAGAATATATAGTTACTAGTAATTATATAACTAATGTTATGCACAAGATGAGCCAATCTTTATGAGTAAAAAAGAAAAAGACACAGAAAGCGATTTAGGAATTTATATAATTGGAATTATTTCTGTTCTTATAATCCTTGGTTTATGGTATTACACTTATTGCGAACTGAAAGATATGCCAGCGAATGAACGCGGAACTCTTGGCGATATGTTCGGAACAGTAAATGCTCTATTTTCAGGATTAGCATTTGCTGGAATCATCTTTACCATTCTACTTCAAAGAAAAGAATTGGGATATCAAAGAAAAGAATTGCGAGAAACAAGGGCTGAATTTGTTATTCAAAACAAGACACTCAAAATCCAAAGATTCGAAAACACCTTTTTTAACTTGTTGGAATTACATAATCAAATCGTTAATGACATAGATTACGAAAAAAAAATTGATGCGAATGATCCATACAGCAAAGAAACTAGAACAGTCAAAGGGAGAGATGTTTTTCAAGATAGGTTCAATAACTTCGATAAAAGAATAAAAGGTGGTATTGATACAAATAAGCTGTATTTAAGTTTTTATGAACAAAGAAAAACTGACTTCGGACATTATTTTAGAAACCTTTACAGAATCTTTAAAATGATTAACGAAACAGAATTTGTTACTGGAACCGAATTAAATTTAGACTTAAATATTCCCAAAAACAAAGAAAAGTATGACTTATGTAATTATATCCAAAGATATCGATACACATCAATAGTAAGAGCTCAACTTTCTGATTACGAACTATTACTGCTTTTCTACAATTGTTTGAGTGACAATGGAATAGAAAAATTCAAACCACTCATTGAAGAATATGCAATTTTAAAGAATTTACCTCAAATGGATATCAAACAAAAAAATCTATTGGAATTGTATAAACCTTCAGCATACTTAAATAAAAATGACGGAAAATCCTGTGCATAATAACAACGTGTCCTATGTAAAACCCTTTCCTAGGTCATAGTCTAAAAATACGATAAAGTACTCACTGAAATCAATAAAACTAAGGTGAAAATCAATTATAAAGTAAAATAAAAATATGAAGCTAATTACCTCCACAGACCTTAAACATTGGGCAGACACATTAGAATGCAAAAGCTTACTTCCTCTCTTAATAAGAAAGTTAATACTAGCAGGTATTAAAATTGAAAACATAAAGAAAATAGATTTCCCTTTTGGAGATGACGTTCAGGTTGGAGGCTACGATGGAGATCTTGAAACAGAGGAAGGTAACTTGTATGTTCCAGAAGGTAATTCGGTATGGGAGTTTGGAGTAACTGAAAAGAAAAAGAAAAAGGCTGATGAAGACTATGAAAAAAGGACAAAAGACCCTTTAGGCAAAATTCAAGATGAAACTAGTTATATCAATGTTACATTAAAAAAATATACTAAGAAGTCTCAATGGGCATCTTCAAAAAAAGCAGAGGAAATATGGGCTGATGTTCGCTTTTATGATGCTGTTGATATTGAACATTGGTTAGAACTTGCACCGTCTGTTGAAATCTGGTTGGCCGAACATTTAGGGAAACCTGTTTCAGGTGTTCAATGTGCAGACGAGTATTGGATTCAGTGGTCTACAAAAGGAAATTTGAAGTTTCCAGAAGGACTATTGGTTGATGGTAGAGTTAAGCAAAAGGATAGCCTGGCAGAAGCTTTAATAGAGGATACAGGACTATTGAGATTCGTAAAGTCCAATACTAGTGAAGAATCTCTAGCTTTTATTTTGGCTTCAATACAAAGTTTAGAAGATAATCTTAAAGATAGCCTTCATACTAAAAGTTTAATAGTAGAAAATCAGGATAGTTTTAGGAAGCTTGCTCAAAGTAAGAGTCCACTGATTTTGATACCAAAATTTCTAATTAGTGAAGTTGATATAAATAATGCCGTTACAAAAGGCCACAAGGTTATAGTTCCAGTCAGTAATAGTTACTCTTCAGATAAAGATAATGTCATTAATTTATCAATCGTTAATCAAGAAGTCTTTGTTCAGAATTTAGAGAAAATGGGTATTGATTCAGAACAAGCTAGGTTATTTGCAAAAAATACTGGTAGAGATATTTCCGTTTTAAGGAGGAGCTTGGATTTTTCATCAAAACAGCCTATATGGATGGAAAAAGAGATTATTTCTTCTTTCATATCCTTTCTATTTGTTTCTCGATTTGATGTCAATATAAAAGGCGATAGGGAAATAATTGAAAGGATGACAGGTGACGACTTTGATGGCTATGCGAAATATCTAAAAGGTATTTTACATAAAGAAGGGACACCTGTTTATAATATTGGCTCAAAATGGCGTCTGATATCTCATGCAGATTCTTGGGTTTATCTTGCTAAATATGTAACAGAAAATGACCTTAAGAGTTTTGAGGAAATAGCAAAATTGGTCTTGACGGAAACAAATCCTAAATATGGTCTTGATCCAGAAAAAAGATATATGGCATCTTTTTATAATGCAAGACCTAAATATTCGTATTACTTGAAGAAAGGTATCTGTGAGACATTAGTCGTACTTTCTGTGTTAGCCGAAAACTATGAGTTTTCTGCTTTAAATAAGCCGAAAATGTTTGTAGATCGTATTGTTGGTCACATTTTAAATCTTGCCGACACAAATGCTTTAAGGTCATTAGGGCAAAACCTTTCTTTACTAGCTGAAGCTTCTCCAGAAGTTTTTGTAAATGAGATACTCATTGCAATTGAAGATAAAAGAGTTATGGGGTTTTTTGAAGAGGAAAGAGGTTTGTTAAGCCCCTCTAACGATTTGCCAAACTTATTATGGGCTTTGGAGAGTATTGCTTGGATGCCTGAGCACCTTACAAATGTGGTTAGAATTTTGTGTAAGCTTATTGAACTTCAACCTGAAAAACTACCTACAAGTAATAGTCCATATAATTCTTTAAAAAGTATCTTTCGTATTTGGTTTCCACAAACCAATGCTAACATGAAAGAACGAAAGCAAGTCTTGGAAATCTTAAAGAAAGAATATCCAAATATTGCATTTAAACTTTTCTCAAGCTTAGTTTACAGCAATTCTGATGTAGCTTTTGGAGCACATAAAATGAGATGGAGACTTTTCTCTGAAACCAGAAAAGTGTCTGTTACACATCAAGAGGTATACAATATGCATGATTACTCTGTTGATAGTCTTATAGAACTCACTAATGCTGGAGATTTACCTAAGGCATTAACCTTGATAGACAAATTAGACGACATCAACTGGGGAAAGATTGATAAAGTTTTAGAGTGTTTTGATAAATTCAAGAATGCAAATTCCGAAGATAAAGCACTTATATATCATGCTTTCCGAAACTTAATTGGACGCCACAGAACTTATTCTAAAACAGATTGGGCATTACCAGAAGAGCAACTATTAAAGATGGAAGAAACAGCTTTGCAATTTGAGCCTGATGATTTGATTCTCGCTAAATCGTATTTATTTGAAGACCATCATCCGCAATTTATGAGTGGAATTCCTGAAGAAATAATGGATGATTATAACCAGCGAGATAAAAATCTAGGGGAATTACGAGATGCATTTGTTCTTGAAGTGATAGAAAAATACAATGTCAAAAAAGTAATCGAGTTGGCACATAAAGTTGAGAATCTATATAACTATGGTGCGGCATTAGTTAACTCAAACTTGGACGAAAAGCAGGAATTGGAAATTATAGATTTACTAAAATCAAAAGATGCCAAAGAAAAATGGTTGCTTTCGAGTTATATAGGTTCTAAGGAAAGATTGGTAGGAAGGGAAAACATAATTAAAATGTTTGAAAAAATTCGTAAGTCAGGTACTTATGATGATACAACTCTAACACAAATACTTCTTGCCCTTAAGATTGATTTAGAGTTATTTGAATATGTAGATTCGCTCAAAAATGAGGATATCGAAGAGACTTTTTGGAAGAATGAAAATTGGCACATGTTAAATGATGAGAAATCTGTCGTTTTTGCTGTCGAAAAGTATATGAAGTTTAATAGACCTATTGCTGTGTTAAATACAATAAGTCATTTAAGGGTGAGTAGAAAATTAGAATCCGATTTTCTCATTAAAATACTTGAAGAGCTAGATTTGAGTATTGAAAATGAACCAAAACATGTGAGACTTGACCATCACTTTGTTAGAGATGTATTTGAAGATTTACAAAACAGAGAAGGATTAGACATTGATAGGATGGCGCAAATTGAATATAAATTCTTATTCTTATTCGATAGATTAGGACACGGTATTATCCCGAAGTATTTGTACCAAGCAATAGCCAAGGCACCTTCATTATACATGGACTTTGTAAAGAACCATTTTTTTCCAGACGATGATGACTTACGGGAAAAAGAAATTGCTAAATATGATCCACAAGTAAGAAAGCAATTAGGCGAAAATGCATATTATATTTTATCCAATTTTAATTTAATTCCTGGTTTGCAAGCTGATGGAACAATTATAGCCAAAGAATTAAATACTTGGATAGATGAAGTTCGTAAGCTCGCAATCGAAAATCATAGACCATTGGTTACCGATCGTAAGATTGGTGAATTATTAGCTCGTTATCCTAATCAAGGTAAGCCTTTGTTTTTCCCAGAGGTCATTTGTGATACATTAGAGCGTCTCAATAGCAAAGACGTATATTTTGGGTTTAGAATGCAAGTGTTTAATCGGCAAAGTTTCACTTCTAGACCTGCTGGATCGGGAGGCTTTATTGAAAGAGATCGTGCAGAACATTTTAATTCACTTGCAGATGATATTAAAATTACACATCCTAACGTAGCGGCTGTCTACAGAAATTTGGCTGATGGTTATGAATTTGATGGTAAGAGAATGGATGATGATGCCTTACAGAATAGCCTAAATTAACTTTTATAAATGATTATTTCTTTTTCCTTGGGTCTTAATATTTATTGAATACTGAATTTTTCAAGCAATAATAAATCAGACTTTTTGCCTTTAGGAAAGTTCAATTAAACGATGACAAATACATTTAAGATATTACCAACAAGTGAAATGAAAATAATCAAAAAAATAGAATTGATAACTTCTAATAGTAATGATATGGACATTGTTGCAGGTTTCATAATCTATAAACGTGAGTTGTCTAGCAAGTACAGTTTCACAGAACAAACTAAAAATAGAAATTCCTTGCATCGCCCTTTAAAGTATCTTAAACACGATGAATATCCTAAGGATAATATTGACCAATTAATTTTGGAAACTATTCAAAAAGAATTTCCTAAAGCTAGGTTAAGAAATAACTTATTATTTTCTACATCAGATGTTGAATATTATGATAAATTGATCAAGCGTCCTTACGAAGAAGCCGAATTGATAATAGAGCCTGACTTTTTGGGAATGGAAATCCAAGAACCTGAGAGTAAAATTATAACAAGGTTTTGGAGGAATGTTAATATCTACGTTAATCATTCGAAGGAATCAATAAAAAACATAACATTTAAAGGAAATTGTGATTTTACTAATCGAGAACATATATGTGACCAATTAGAATATAAAATTGAATTTCTTTAAACCAAAGTTCAAATAAACGATAATACAAAATTTGTCCCAAATGGATATTAGTAACTTGAGAAAAACGGCAAGAGAATACCTGTTAGCAAGAAAGAAATTTTTAGATATCGCAGATAAAACAACAGAATTATCTGGTAATGATAACATTGTAGGTAGGATAGGTGAGTTTCTAGCTTATCAATTTTTAAAAAATGAAGGTAGAAATCCAAAAAAGAATAACAATTCTAGCGAAAAAGGATATGATTTAATTTGTGAAGATGAGATGAGAATTTCGGTAAAGACGATTACCTCAGAAAACAAATCAAAACGTACAACTAGAATTAAAGAGCCATGGGATGAAATCATCTTAATTCAAATAAATGAACAAGTCGAGATAGAGCAATTAGGACAATTAAATAAGATCCAATTCGAGCAAGCGCTCTCGGATAATCCCAGCTGGAGCAATGAACCCTATTGTAAACTATCAATGTTGGGAAGAAATGGGTTGATTGGAAAGTATGGTGTCGTTATTTCTGGAATCGAATTGAATGATAAAAATGTCTTTTTATAAACTAAAAGTTCAATAAATTGATCTCTATACAATTATGATATAAATAAAATTTAATTACGTAAAATAATTGCGTAGTTTGAAAACAAATTTGTTGAAAAAACATGAAACTAATTCAAGAAGGCGCTTTTATATCAGAAATAATTTTCCAAGCTGATCTTGCATCACATGCTCATGAGCGTTTAAAAAAATCTGTAGATGCATTTGATCATATTGGAATATGGTCAGCTATTCAATCTATTTTAATTTCGTCAAGTAACATTTCCAAAATTCTGTGGCCAAAAAGTAAATACGCAAAAAGAGGTCAAAAACTTAGGAAACTCCTGAAAATTGATTCTAAATGTGTTTTAAGAAGTAGGAAGTTCAGAAATAAATTTGAGCACTATGATGATTTCATAAGTGATTTTTTTGAAGACAAGAATATTTATGCATATACGGATTTTGTTATGAATCCTTCCTTACAATCATTTGGTTTGGATTGTCATAGAGGATATAACTCTTATAATAACACTCTTGTTATTCGCGGAGAAATTCTAGACTTAAATAGCATAATAGATACTGTAAAAGAAATAAAACTTAAGTGTAAAAGCTTATTTTTAAAATAATATAAAAAAGTTACAGCAACTTATAAGGGATAAAAACATGACTTCCTATAGTTGTCACACTTCTTATCCCAAATGTTAAAAGTTCAATAAAACGATTAATAATCCTTATGAGATTACGAAGAGACACTATCTCTTTCCCGTGAGTTGTATTTCAAAACTTTTAGAGGTCGTTATTATTTAATTTTGAATCTTTCCCAAGCACCCCTATGATAAGTATATTTATACCCTTCGTGTTCAAAAGAGTGATATTTATTAATCAATCCTATAAATATTCTTTTAAGTTCTAGTAGACTTTTTTGCATGGTAAATTCCCCTTCGTGGTTTCTATAGGTGTATTTACCATAACGCAATTCTGCATAACATTGTCCTCGATCTCGGACAATTAGATATTGATCAATGATATAACATCGTTCAATCATTAGTTCTTCAAATGTTCGATCAATGATTACATGTTCTCTTTTATAATTCATTTTTGGAATAAATCCTAAAAATAGGAATAATTCCAATATTTATTACGGTTTTACCGTAAAATATTAATAATGATTTTTAACCTCTTGGATTGTTCTTAAGTCTAAATTTGACCAAGCTTTAAGCTTTATAAATAATACAATTGTTTAGGTGTTTGCACTCAACACTTATTATTTAGATATTTATCGTCAACAAATTCCCACAAATCAATGACAGCTACACTTAACGATAAATACAATTTTGAATTACGCTTTGCTTCAAAAAAAGAAACTAAAACCTTGATAGAATTCCTGGCTGAAAAGAATTTTAGAGACCGCCTTATGAATAAAAAGGAAGTAAATATACGATGGGTTGTTAAAGAAAGGAATGACTTTGTAAAAAAAGAAAGACCAATTATACAAGGTTTAATAGGAGACAAGGTTATGGTGCAGGATTTTAAGAAACACAATGTATCTATTTATGTCTACAACTATATTCAGGAATTCAAAGAAAACAAGATTACATCGATCACTTCGAGAGTGCTTAAAACAACAAAAGGAATGGAAATTCTAAAAGAAGATGATGTCATCTTTGATTTGGAACACATAAAGACTTTCGATTATCATGATAGTGATATGAACAAAGGAAGACCAAGAAAACCTACCAACCAGTCCATACAAAAAACACTGGAGATCAATGAATATTTAAAAGCTAATCCAAATAAAAATATGGATGCCATTTGTCAAGAATTTGGTATCGGAAAAACTACGTATTATAGAGTTAGCAAATGGCTTGAGGCTAGAAGTGCGACTTCATAAATATCCTATTGAAATTATGGTTTATTCAAGTCTATAAATTGGAGAATATATGACATTGTATGCCTAAATAAGACTGAATGAACTTATTTTAACCCATGAAAACCGAGCAAAAACCGAGCAAATTGTAGGCAAAGTCTTTAAAAACAAAAAGAGTTACGAAATTTTACAATCGTAACTCTTTGATTTACAAAGTGGTCCCACTTGGGCTCGAACCAAGGACCCCCTGATTATGAGTAACTTCATAAAAAGATTCATTTGGGTTTATGTAATATGTAATCAACTAATAATCAAATACTTTTATGAATAAAGAACTTATATCGAACTGAATAAAACTGTAATAAACTGAAAAAAGTGGGCAAAAAGTGGGCAAAAAATCTTTGAAGTTATTCAATATAGTTTTACTTTAGACTTGTTACTTCAAACAAGAAATTAATGGCAAAAATCTTCTTCTTTCTGGATACCAGAAATAAAAAATCAGACACTTTTCCGTTGGTACAAAGAGTAAGTCATCAACGAAAAAGAAAAGATATAAAAACACCTTACATAGTCTCACCAAATCTATGGAACGAAAAAGGAAGAAAATTTAAAAGTTCATTTCCTAACTCAGTTCGTGCTAATGCATTCTTGACAGATCGTATGAAAGCCGCAGACGATGTTTTACTAGAGTGCGAATCATTTTTGAAAAGTATGTCTGTAGAGCAATTAGCAAGTTTGATTGAGGATAAGATAGAGGAATATGCCAATGATAAAATTGATAAAAAAGTAAAACACAAAATCAATAATATCACCCGTTTACAGGAATACGGTAAAATCGTAACAAAACGATATCGAGAAGCCAAACGTTTTGGGATGGCAGATGCAATAGAAGATGCTATTAGAATGGTGGTTACTTTTAATGGGGGAGAAGATCCTTTGATTACAGAAATTGATGAGACTTTTCTTGAGAACTTAGAGGCATATTATTTAAACAAAGGAAACTCGCTTAATGGGCTCGGAGTTCGACTACGATCTATTCGAAGGGTTTTTAACTTGGTAATAAAAGATGGTAACACAGAGCTGAAGCAAGAACATTATCCGTTTGGCAAAAATGGCTATTCTATAAAACAACAGCATACCAAAAAAAGAGCTGTTGGACTAGATGTTATAGAAAAAATTAAAGAGTTAGATTATCCAGAAGGGTCTTCTCTATGGCATCATAAAAACTATTTCTTGTTTAACTTCTATATGCGGGGGATGAATTTTATGGATATAGCCTACCTAAAAGTAGGCGCTATAAAAAAGGGAAGACTACAATACAAACGTAGAAAAACCAAAAGAGGAAATAATGTTAGAGAATTTGATATTCTGATTCCAAATGAGATTAATAAAATGCTTAAGTTCTACACCGCTGAAAAATCTAAGGAGGATTTGGTTTTTCCCATTCTTCAGGATGTCATTCATACTGAGTCTGAGGAAAGAATTCACGAGTTATATTCAAGTCGGCTAAGGAATCATAATAGAAGACTTAAAACTATAAGTAAAGAACTGGAGTTGGATACCAAGCTTACTACTTATGTAGCAAGACATACCTTTGCTACTGCAGGAATTCGAAAAGGAGTTTCTAAAGCACAAGTGGGTGATATGTTAGGTCACACAAATTACTATACTACAGAGGCCTATTTTGCGGACTTTGAAAATGCAGTTTTAGATGAAGCTGCGGATAAGATCTTTAACTAAGACAAATTATGTTTAATCAAAAATTTAAAAAGGTCAATACTTGATACAAGTATTAATTTTTAGAAACTTGCTCTGCCATAAGTAAGGCATTATACAGATTCACTACCTTACCAGATTTAGAGAGTTCTGAAAATGGAATTCTAGGACCTTCGGCATTTCCAGGATACCTCACATTAATATGATAAGTGTTTCCTGAATCCAAGATAATATTTTTTACCTGTGTAGCTGTAAGTTCTGGATAGTGCGATCGTATTACCGCAGCAATTCCAGATACTATGGGCGCTGCAAGTGACGTTCCATCTTCCGTTACGTAAGAATTATTAACTGCAGTAGTATATAAATTGGCACCAGGTGCAAAAACATCGACATTTCTTTTACCATAATTAGAAAAATAAGCAGGTAATCTATGATCTAAAAGCCAATTCAGAGCGCCTACATTAATAAAGTTTTGGGAAAATTCTTGATTATTACTATAATCCACAGGGTAATAATCGTATTTGTCAATATTTTTACTATCATTACCAGCCGAATGTACCAATAAAACATCATTTTTGGCAGCATATCGTATAGCATCTATAACCATTTCTTGATTGGGAGAGAAAAATTTACCAAAGCTCATATTAATCACTTTGGCACCGTTGTCCACGGCATATCGTATCGCCAGAGCCACATCCTTGTCATATTCATCGCCTTCAGGTATAGCTCTTACAGTCATTAATTTTACATTATCTGCAATACCATCGATACCAATATTATTATTTCTAGTTGCTCCTATCATTCCTGCGACAGCAGTTCCATGAGTGTCTATTGATTTATCTTCAATAACAATGTTATTGCCATAATTGGTATCATCAAGATCATGAAGATTATCTTTTGAAATTTTCCTATCGTCATAAGCATAATTCAATTTATAATCCTTTATGATATGAACATATTTTTCATAATTGTCAACCGATTCTTGGGTCAAACCATAAGTCAAATATTCATGAAGTTTTTTTACGGCATCACTTAAGTCAGGACTTTTTAAGGTATCAATGCTTTTAAGTTTTTCAAGATTATACTTTTGATCAGGAAAATAATCTTTAAGCTTTACTCTAATATTTTTTAATGAGGCATTTTGTTCGGCGATGTATTCAAGATCTTCATCCAATAAACTTTTTTCTTTTTTATAAAAATTTATAGCTTCAAGAATTAAAGAATCTTTTTCTTGTTTTGATATAACAAGCCCTTTCTTATTCAAATATCCCTTATTGTATAGTATTCTTATAAATTCCCGCCTTGCATAATAAGAACTTTTTCCTTTTGTGTTTCCTAAAAAGTTCCAACCATGTATGTCATCGATGTATCCATTCTGATCATCATCTATATTGTTATCAGGGGTTTCTTTTTCATTAACCCATATTTGATCTTTTAAGTCTTCATGATCAATATCAATACCTCCATCAATTACTGCAACAATAACAGGGACTCCAGTTTTTTTCGATAAAATTTCTTCATACGCTTTTTCTGAGCTTATTCCTTGAATGGTGTCTAAAAAAATATCTTTATGTTGCCATGATTTCAATAAGGTATCATTTGGTTGTTTTTGACAGAGATTCAACAAAATAATCTCTTTAGAAAAATTGTTCATACCCTGTCCAAAACAGGAAACTGAAATTAATAACAACATAAAGGATTTTCTATTCATCTTATCTTTTTTTAGATCTTAGCACAGTTTAGAATTACAAACCTTTAAAGCTTTAGATTCAGGTCTTATATCATGATTTCCGCCACGAATAAAGTTTAATTCGTTAGAATTAAGTTTAGAGATCTTTACTTTTACAAATGGAATCGTTTTTGTTTTCTTCATCTTTTCAATGATTTATGATTTTTTTCGAAAGTAAAACTATTTTGGATAAACTGCCCTAGAATATACTATGATATATTATAAATTCATGAATTTATAGCTCTTTAAAACATTTAAATTATTGATTTTTAATTAAATATTTCTTTTTCATTTTCCAGAACTATTTTCCAACTCTTTTATGAAATAAGAAGGTTTTATTCCTGTTTTTTTGTAAAAAGCTTGAGAAAAAGAAATAGGATTACTAAAACCTACTGTTTCTGAAATAGCTTTTATTGTATACTTTCTGAATTTATGATTTGTTTTTAATCTTTCTATTGTATCTAGAATTCTTAAGTCATTAATGTAATCTGTAAATTTCTTTTGTTGATATTGGTTTATATAAACCGACAAATATTTGGAGTTAGTATCGATGCTTTTTGCTAGTGAACTAATAGAGACATTTTGATTTAAATACCCTTTATTAGATTCAAATTTTTCAAGACCCGATTCTATTGCGCTAATAATATCTTCGGATAAATAGTTTGTCAATACTTGTTTTTCTTTAATGCCCTTGGGATTATTTATGGCAATGCTCTTCTGACTAATTAGTTCTTCAAATTTTCTCTTATAACCTTGACGTTTACGATAGTTGAGTAGTAGCAATGTCGATACAATTATTAGTCCTATAAATAACGAAATGATACTGCCGGATTTAAAAGTGTTTGATTGATGAAGATCTGATATTAATTTTTCTTTTTCCAGGACCAAATTTTTAGTATCAAAATCTTTGATTATTCTTTCGTTTAAATATTTGTGGTTGGTATTCAAAATACTATCCACTTTAATGAGTTTATTTAAAAAAATTAATTGGTTTTCTTTATCCTCATTTGTTCTATAGAAATCTATAAGTATTTTGTAGGTTTCTCGTATTTCGGGAGTTATACCCTTATAATCTTTAAATAATGAATCCACTTTCTTGAATTGAATAATGGCTTCCGATTTTTTATTCTTCTCAAGATAGGATTTACCCAAGTAAGATCTTGTGAAGATCATATTGGATTTGTCATTAAGTTTAATTAATGTAGGGATAGCTTTTTTCAAACTATCAATTGCACTCGTATAATTTTTTTTGAAAAACAAATTTACCCCTTCATTCATTACAAAATAATGATACATGTCTTTGTCGTTATTCGCTAAGGCAATTTTGATTCCTTCTTTATTAATTACTGTTGCTGTATCAAGTATATTTAACTTCATGTAAGTATCTGAAAGAGAAATCATTGGTATTAGTCTGTGATAATATTCCTTTGGATATTCTGAATCCTCGGATAAAACATAATTATAAAATTCTTTAAAAATTTCTAGTGCTTCTTCGTACTTGCCGATTCTGCTTTTTAATGATCCTATATTAAACTTAGTATTATATGCTAGAAAAGGATTATTCTTTTTGGCTAAATTAAACGCAACAAAATAATTATTGAGTGCTTCTTTATAATTTGCATGGTCAAAATAAAAATCTCCTTTATTATAATAAAATACAGCGGGATATTCCTCTGTTGAACGATTTTTTGAATACTCTAGCCCCTTATCTAAAAGAGATAGGGCTACTGAATCCTTAGAAATGACATACAGAAGATAATAACCCTTTGCTACCTCCAAACTATCATTTGCATTGACTCCCTTTTTTATATACGTTTTTGCATATAGTCTTTCGTGAGAATCTAAGGAATCCTGATAGAATTTGTTTTTCAGTTCTTCAAAAGATATTTCCTTTAAAGAATCCGGAATTTTGAAATTGTTTATTTCTTCAATTGTCAAAAAACTACTCTCACTATTTGTTTGAGCAAAAGAGGAAATAAAAATAAAAAGAAATATTACCTGTAAAAATCTTACCATAAAATGCTAATAGGTTTCAAGCAAAATTATTAAAGTTATTCTGAAACAAAACTCTAGTTAACGAAAAGAATTTTAAATAACAACTTGTGGATTAATATTTTATTATAAAAATTTATGTTTAAAATTCATGAATTTATACTGTAATTTCATGAATCTAAATATACTCCATTTGCATCCAGCCTATCTCACCCTATACATTTGATTCAACAAAAAAATCAAAATGGCATATTCTGGGTATGATAAAAAAAGCCAGTTTATAGTGGATACTATCCTGGCATTGCATTTTAAACTAGATCAATTTATGTATGATTTAGTGCATTGCAGCCATTATGAGATTATCATTTATTTATGGATTCAAAACCTTTATCACAAAGGCAAGTCTTGCGAAGAAGCGGTGCAATTAATTTATAGGGCGAGAAATCTTTTTTTGCTCGGCAAGAAGCCAAAATCATGTGCTTCTTTTTATCCAAAGGCTTCTTGAAAACTGTCAATAAGCGAGGAACAAAAAAATAAGGGAATAATTAATATTCAAAATTAGATAAAACAATAAACAGGTTCTTAATACTGATATTGGATTTATATGGCTTAACCCAGATTTGTAAAAAATTACTCTATCAACTATATGCCAAAATTCATAAAGTGTAAGAACCAAAAAGTAAGGGAAAAACTAACCATCAAAAAAATCAGCAAAATGAATATTATCGCCAAACAAATAGAACTTATAAAACGAGTGGATCAGCTAATTCGTTTACAGGCAACAGGTAATCCAACAGAGTTATCCAGTCGTTTAGGAGTGTCAAAAACAAAACTATATCGGGTTATACATTTGATGAGAGACTTTAATGCCCCGATTATATACGATGATACTTTACAAAGTTTTGTATATGCAGAAGAGGTTGGATTTCGATTTGGTTTTTACAATAGGGAGACTTTGAGAGTTTAGAAAGTTGAGTGGTTGAGTATTGTATTCCCTCTTCAAATAGGTAATAAAAAGAGTAAGGTTTTGGAGAGGGTACAATATCAAACCAAAGAAAAATGAATAAAAAAATGTAGAGTTTCAGAAAATGAAACTAGTAGCTATTAATATTGCAAAAAATGAAATTAGCTAGATTACATACTTTTTTAAAATACATCACTCTTTTAGGGGTGATGCCAGTTGTATTTGCACAGTATCCTGTAGTTAATACACCGACCGTACCTCAAACCTATAGTATGCAGGTCGCGACTCCAGGTTTTAATCAAGTCAGAGCTTCTCAAGGTTTTCCTGCATCACAATCGTACAGTACTCAGCAACATCAAAACCAACAACTTATAGATGAGGTAGAACAGCATCAAAAGGAGCAAGAAGAAAAGCAAAAAAGGGCGCAAGTTTTAATTAACGAAGCTGTAAGTCACTTTTCTACACCCTACAATCTTCCTTCCTATTATAACGAAAATGGTGCGGATAGATACCGGAAGGCATTTACAACCTTAAAAGGAATTGAGAATATGACTTTTTCAGTAAAAGAAGCCGTTTTTACCGTCGAGAATGCTTTCTATGAACACGAAACGGATTACACCGAGTTTGACAAAGTGATTCAACAAACCGGAGATTTTATCAAAGAAAAAATGCGAGAGTTTGGTTATGATACCAACAGTAATGTTGCCAAAAACCTGATGTTGTTTCAATTTTTTTCGGATACCCTAAAAACAAAAAGTGGATTAACCCATTTACCTTTGGCCTATGATTTTGAAGATATCTGGGGAAAGAAAGATTGGTCCAAAATGTTTGTCGCCAAACTATTAGAATCTGGTAAAGGGCAATGTCATTCGTTACCCTTGTTATACTTAATGCTTGCCGAAGAGATTGATGCCACCGCACATCTATCCCGATCACCTAACCATACCTATATCAAGTTTCCTGATGATAATGGGATGAAATGGCACAATGTAGAATTGACCAGCCAGATATTGACCACCAATGCCTTGATCCTGCAAAACGGATATATCAAAGCTGAAGCGATACAAAACAAATTGTATATGCATCCGCTGTCGCAACAAGAACTATTGTCGCAAATGTATACTGATCTTGCCATGGGCTACCAAAAAAAGTTTGGACATGATCGGTTTACCAAAGATGCACTACAAAAAGCTTTAGCGTTAGATGCTAATAATATTACGGCATTGCTTACTCAAGCCAATTATTATACTGAAATGGTTGCGCATGTTTTTGGGCAATTAGGAATCACTCAAGAAAACATACAACAAGAATTACCTAAGCATCCGAAAGTCTTGGCCCTATTTCAAAAAATGGTACATCAGCATAAAACCATTGATACCTTAGGTTATAAAAAAATGCCAGATGCCATGTATCAGAAGTGGTTGGCAGCCATGCAAAAGCAAAAAGATAATCAACAACAAAAAGCCATGAAAGAGCAACTACATAAACTTACCAAACCGCTACCAAAACTATGAGAAAGATTATAGGGATACTCTTATTGGTAGGGATTACCGCAACTGCGCAGGATAGAGAAACACTTTACAAAGAAGCATTAGTATCACTTAACGAAATGCTTGCAGACACAACTAAAATCGACTTTAAAAAAGCGGTGATGTTGGTTGAGAATGCTTATTTACATGGTACCCTAGATACCCTTGCCTTTACTGATGAAATAGATCGGTTAACAAAGTTTACCGAGTCAATTTATAAGAATCGCTCTTTACTATATAAAGAACAGGATAGCCTTTTGGTAAAAAAACAGGCGGTTCTGTTTTCGGTATTAAAAGATACGATCCCTTATTACAATGAAACAGGTAAGTATCAACATATCCCTTTTACCTATGATTTTGAAGATATCTGGGGGCGAAAGAATTGGGAAAATATGTTTGTATCCAAACTGCTACAAACCCGAAAAGGGAATTGTCACTCTTTACCCTACTTATATAAAATACTAGCGCAAGAATTAGGCACTAATGCATATTTAGCCTTAGCACCTAACCATGTATATATCAAGAACCAAAATAGAAAAGACGGTTGGTATAATACCGAACTTACTAGCGGACAGTTTCCGAACGATGCCTGGCTAATGGCTTCGGGGTACATCCATCTGGATGCGGTGGTCAATAAATTGTATATGGAAGCACTGAGCGACAAACAAAGTATTGCCATGTGTTTGGTAGATCTGGCCGAAGGGTACAACCGGGCTTTTCCAGCCAATGATGGTGCTTTTCCACAATTGGCATGTGAAATGGCTTTAAAAGCCTATCCGCATTATATCAATGGTAGAATCCTGAGAGCCGAAACCCTTAAAAAAATCCTTGAACAAAAAATACAGCAAGAAGGTGGTGAATTCAATACAAGAATAAGAGAAAATGAAGAATATAAAGAAGCTTTTTTGGCCATGCAACATGAGTATGCAACAATTCACCATGCGGGATATCGAAGGATGCCCGAAGAAATGTATCTAAAATGGCTTAACGCTTTACAAGCTGAGCAAGAAAAATATATAAACAAAGAAATAACCAACAGGAATAAATCAAATTAAAATGAAAAAATTAGGGCTTTTATTACTAGTATTATGGTGTGGTGGCATTACCCAGGCACAAAATCCATTTGAGAAATACAACTATAATCCACGTATTGCAACATTATCAGACGGAGAATTCATTGAAGATTTTGATAACGATAGTATTGTACGCATTGGTTCTGTAATGTTAAATGTAAAAAACAATACAATTACCAGTTTTATAGAAGAATCTGTTACCTTTACAGAGGCCGGAGCAGAACCTACGGTGATGAGTCGATGGTTTCAGCCGGATCCGTTAAGTGATCAATTTGTAGATTGGTCACCTTATAATTTTGTGTATAACAATCCCTTAATGTATGTTGATCCGGACGGCAGAGCGGCAATAGATATAAGAGTTTGGGGAGAAAACGAAAGCGGAGAAGAAGTTTTAATTGCAAACTTAATATCCAAAGAAGTAGATAAAGATATACAAACAGATATTGTTGTCCCTGATCTAGTAGGTGATGTAATAAAAGGTCATGACCCGATTACGAATAAAACACATGAAACCGAAAGTGGAGCAATAATTGAAACAAATATAGATCCTATTATTGGGAATTTGTTAAATAAAATGCCGAATGAAGGAGCAACTCCTATTATTTCTTTCGGACTAGAAGCTATTTTTGGAAAAGGTAATACATCTTCAATTGATGTTGCTTTATTTGCAGAAAACGGAAATCTTGATGCAGTAGGTGTTTTTGGAACCAGTGGAAGTTCTTATGGGTTAGCACTGGGAGGAGGTGTATATACTGGATATTTAGAGTCTAACAATGGACAATCTTTAATGATTCAAGACATAATGGGAGAATCTACGATATATTCTATAGGAATACCTAATGTCCCTTTTGGGGGTGGAATGTCAGTTGAAAGTTCTAGTTACACAGGCAATTTATTGAATATTTCCGGTGTAGGAGGAGGTATAAGTAGGACTAATGCGGTTACAAGAATGTTTGGAGGATGGGGAAATTTAAAAAATCATTCAAATGAAAAATAAAAAAGATATGAAAAAACTTATATGGATAATATTAATATGCATTTTGATAAGTTGTAAGAAAAATCCATTTGCTTTCAGAACAGACATTCATTATGCCGAATATCCTTTTAAGAGTTTTAAACTAAAAGAAATTCAGAGCTATACAAAAGATTCTTTAAGAACATTAAAAATCAGTGATAGTACTATAATCAAAAACTTTATGGAGTCTTTTAGCAAAATTCATCGTGATTCTCTCAAACAGACTGGAAAACAAAACAAAGAACATGTTACATTATTAAATGTTTATTTAAAAGGAAAAAGATTTGTTGATTATAAGTTTTTGTTTAAAAAATATACTAATGGCAAAGTTACAGGACAAATTTTTAAGGTTGACCCAAAAACAAAATTTCAAATAGACGAAGGAGAGTTTTTTAATGCCGACAAAATGTATGAGTTGGTAAAAGATTTAGCCAAAATTGATAAGGTTCAAAAGTAAATTGTAGATGAAAAAGAAGCTTTATTTTAGTTATCTACTAATGTTTCCATTATTCGTTATGAGTCAAGGTGAAAACTTTGATTACGATATTCATAATAAAAAGGTATCATATTATATAGATTATGAAATAAAAAGAGGGAGTAAACAAGTTCCTTATACCTCTAGATATCTTAATATGCAAGGTAAAGGTTTGGCACAACCTCTTCAATTCTTTCATGATGAAGAAATAATTCCTGACTTAAAAACAAAATATTTATTTTTTAAAAAAGATTCTATCATAAAAGAAGTTTTACACGAGTGGGATGTTAGAAACTTTGAAAAAAGTAAAAACAACAAAAAACCTCTGGATTTTCAAAAAGCCTTAATAAAAAAATATACTGAGTTAGAAGATAAGTTAACAAAGATCTTTGGTAAAAGTGAAATAAAAGGAAGTCTTGAGGACCTTTCTTTAATTGATAAAAAAGAAGGGCTTCGAAAATCAAATACTTGGACCCCAAATGATAGCACCAAAGTAAGTTTATATATTATGATTTCTAATTATTATGAGCAAATAGGAAGGACAACCAAAAACCCTATTCATAGAATAAGATTGTATATTACTCGTGATGTTCAAAAGAAAAGAAATGAAGCTGATATTGGGAAAAGGCTCAAAGAACTTACGATTAAGAGCGAAGCATACTTATTGACACTAAGGAACGGAGACATGGAAAAGTCAAAGACATTTTTATCAGAGCGACTGATTGACAGAGTAACTAATCAGCAGATTGAAGATCTGATAAGTAATATTGATTTTAGCCAAGAGTTAAAAATGTATCATCATGGGGTTCAAATGACTATGACCGGTGATACTTATTTAAGCTTATTCTATCGATATAAAAAAGATACATTGACTCCACCCAAAGAGATGATCAAAATTTTGTTTGATGAAACTGATAAAGTTATTGGTATTCAGCCTGTGAAATTGCAGTAGATAAAATAGACTTACTTTGGAAAGAAAATAGGCCTTTAAAGCGAAAGAGTATTGTAAATAGACTTTTCAATAACAATAAGCTACCGTTTGAATCGAAGTAGAAATTTGAAAACATAAATGAACTCATTTAGATGAAAAGAATAATGTTAGTTGTTGTAATGATTATACTTGGAGGTTGTAGAAAGGGTAATGAAGGCAATTCGAAAATAGAATCAAAAAAGAGTGAAAAACCAATTTCAGAAACTCAAGAAGTAAATGATCAATTTCAAGTTTTTATGGATCAGTTCCCAAAGGTTGAGTTACCATTAATAATTAATGGTTGCTTAGATGAAATACTTGAATTGCCGAAGCTTGATTTTGAAATAAGCTCAGAATACTCGTCTGATGCAAAATATGAACATATTTATGGAATAATTCCTTCTAATGGGAATTACATTACTACCATCACTCTTGGATCAGCAGATTGTTTCATTCCAATTATAACAACATACAGATTAAATGGAGAGCGTATTAACTCAAAGCCTATTTCTATAGGTTATTGCGGCCCAGACCCATGTTATGAATGTATAGAAAGTATGACAATTAAAAGTGACTATAGAATTTATGTGGCTGATACTATTAAAACTTATGATTGCGATAAAAATTATAATGCTATTGTTGGTACAGAAAGAATCAAAGTTGTCTATAAGGAGGGTAAACTAAATGAAAACGGGGTCATTGAATTGACAGAAGAAATAACACAAAAAATTAACTAAAGTAAGATAGTTTATAGATTAGTATTATTACAATTTTAGATTAAAGGAATACAGTTTACTCGTCTGGGGGGCGCGGAATACTTGTTTTTATAACATTAACTATTGGCTCAGAGTCAAAATTATTATTGGACATTATTAAAGTGTGTTCAGTGAATAATTATGGTTCATTTATAGTCACCAGTAGTCCTACCTTAAACCGAAACTGGTCAAATTGGAAAACAAAAGAATACTAATTCAACACAAACATCTTACTGTATGGAGTATATGGATATTCTGTATCGTATTTTTCATGATGATTTGCGACCTGGGGTATCGCAAATACCAAGAGAAGAACTATATTCTTTTCTCATAAAAAATAAGGTACAACTTAAGGCTAGACACTATCTTGAATTGAAAAAATATTTTATTGGAGATTTTGATTTGGAAGAACTTTCATATCAACATCTTAAGTTTTACTACTATGATATCTTGATACAATTAATCTGTAAAAGCATCCAAAAAGAATTGTACACAGATTTCTTCGAGAATAACAGAAATGTAAAAGACTTTAAAAAGACAGTACATGATTTACAGATGCTCATTAATGGACACTTAAAAACCATCGAACAGCATTATTTTTATGATGAAGACAGAATATCTGTATTTCAAATCTCTGATAAAAAAAAGACACAAGATATCTATAAGATAATCTACACCAATTTAAGTTATGTGTTAGACTTTATAGAAAACCATTATCCATCATATATGGACAAGGACTTAGAAATTTCATATACCCAGCAGCTGTGGTTTATCGCTTCTCATCAAAAAAAAGTGAGAGAACTAGTAAAAAAGCTTAGAGCAATCAATTTGCCGGACCAAATTAATGAAGAGTTAGTCCGTTTTTTGAATAAAACGATTCAAGATAAGAGAAGTTTTCTAACCTATAATAATAGACAGTATTACTCTATATTTATTAATGCTCTATATGAATTGCTAAACACTGAGCCTAAACCTTCTATTGAGAAGTTGGTTGAATTTTTTATTAGATACGATTTCTATACTTTCAAAATCTATTTCGGTGTTATTGAAGAGATCAAATCTCAACTTGAAGAAGAGGTAAACCTGAATATTTATCAAAAACAGTTATACGAATACCATAGGAAATACAAAAGTATAATAATAGAAACCGAGGTAAGATTCAATCCAAAATTACCCCACTTAAAGACGAGTATAATGGATTATTTGGTCAATGAAATCGAGCTTACAAAAAAGATGGCAGAGTTAGAATCAAAGGATGATAACAATACCCAAAAATTTAAACTGAATATGACCGTAGAGGAGATAAGCCTATTTACCAAACTCTGCTACGAAGCAGGTATCACTCATGGAAAGAAAAAAGACTTGATAGAATTTGTTTCCAGATCTTACTACAATGAAAGTACAAAGAATATATCAGTAAAGAATCTAGATAATAGATATTATAATGTATCTGATATTACTAAAGAAAGAATGCGGGGTTATTTGCAACACATGCTTAATGATTTAGGTAGGATGGAGTAATTAAATTATTTCTCACTTAACAAACTAATATCTCCATAAGTATCCAGCACTTTCAGGAGGTCATATAGACATAGATAAGAAAAACCTTCTAGTTTAAGAAGGGCGGGTCCCCCTATATCCACCAACTGTTTAATGCAAGTGTACCCTTTTTGGTCCATAAATTTCCTCAGATGCTGACCAATTTCAAGTTTATCCAACGATTCCACTAAAAAAGGGGGTTGCTTTAGGGTGGTTTTCTTGAACGAATTTTCTAATTTCATGGCCACAAATATAGACCATCCTTTTATTAATTGTTCAGTTTTAACAATTTTATTTGTCTTGAAATCAATTAGTTAAAAATTATTTTGGGGTGGTCCATCCTTTTGCCACTGTTTTAATGCTTTTCAAATCCTTCTCTTTACACCAAAATATAAAACATCGAGGTAAATGTCTTTAAAAAATCATTGTAAACAGCCTGTATCAGACTTAGAATGTTTATTTCCTGACAATGAAATAATTAGTGTTGGGAGTGAATCATTTCGAAGATTGAACACAATTTTTCCTTTGAGAAATCTTGTTACTGTTTATGACGGATATGTTGCAAGACAAGAAGTACTTCAAAAACTAGAAAGATATATTTATGGAAAACATTGAAGAACTACCATTAGAAGAAAGTGGAAATTTCCCTAAAGAAGATCGAGTAAAATTAATTGTACTAGAATCTGATGCTTATAGTGAGTTGCTTAATGATTTTATTCGTTTAATGAAATTGGCCGTGAGAGATGCAAAAATTGAAGCTATGAAATCTTTTTCGGATCCTGCAACAGATTGGATTGATGCCGAAGAAGCTAAGAGTATATTGGGTATTAAGAGTAAGTCAAAACTACAGGAACTACGTGATTATAACGAAATCACATTTTCTCAGGCAGGAAAGAAAGTAATTCGCTATTCGAAAAAAAGTATCCTTGAGTATTTAGAAAGAAATATTGTCATGTAAACCTGTAAACACTATACTATGCTCACCCTAGACGAACAAATCGTTTTCTTAAAAGAAAGCCGTAAACAACAAATCAAATTCTTAGAACATGTAAGTAAACAGTTTGGTGAAATCAATAAACAGATGTTTACAAGGCAAATAGGTCATACCATCTTTTGCTATGATTCTATTTTGCAATCTATCCTAGAATTACAAGCCTTAAAAAGCAAAACACATGGAAAATAAACCCAACAGGCAAAACTATGATTTTGGGAAGCTGTTTAAGGCAACCAAATCCTTTATTGATACCTATAATCAAAACAAACAAGACATCAAAGAACGTCTTAATGCCAACCATAGGGCTACCGCAGAACTGATTACAAGATTGTATGCCAAACAACTAAATAAGGCCATACAACTTGGAGACACCTTTGATAAGGGAATGCCAGGATTTAGAACCTACAACCCAAGTTTGGCAAGTTGTAAAGGATGTACGGTTAGGACCATTATGAATCATAAAGCGCGATTAAAAGCAGCTGGGTTTATCCTCAAAGAAGTACATCATGGAAAATCCGGAATCGAATTATGGATCAATACTGAAATTTTTTCTGAAAGAGTGAAAAATTTACACCCATTAGTTCATGTACAACAAGAACAAATAAGTAATAATAGGGATGTTGATATAATGACAACTCCAGAAGAAGGAGTTCGCCCACAGGCTCACGAGCAAAAAGATAACTATGTTACAGGAACTCTACACGAACAAGACATGAACACGGAGGAAAGCCGAATTTCTGACTCAAAATCACAAACCAGGTGCGAGAAAAATTCAAGCACTTGGGAGTCGGAGTCGGCTTTTTTACTGAACTTGGTCAAAGATTTCTGGAAATACAGCAAAGTGATATTGTATCCTGATGCTATGCTAAGTCAACCTGAAGAAAATGATATCCTGAATCAGATTTGGGCCTCGGTATATCGAAAATTCAAGATTAAAGGCAGTAAAAAAGATTGGAAAAACTACCAGGAAATCCTCTACAAACGGGTGGATATGGTATCTCGATGGTTAGAGCGAAATCCTAATCGATGGGTTCCTCCTGCACATTTGTATTTCCATCCTGAAAACAAGAAAAATGGATTCAACAAAACCTATGAGTGGTTTATCAAACAAGAAACCTTAAAACGAAATATCAGAAACCAGATCCTGATCCAGAAAACCGAAGCCGAATGGTTCGCACATCATAAAGGAGAAGGAAAACACAAACACAAATCCCGTTTACAATTGTTCAGTTTACAACGTAAACGCATTGCCAATTATGGAGATGAGGCCCTTATTAAAGCCTATGAACAAAGTTTACAACGAATATTGATCAAATTGTCTACACTATGATGCCAACCAACCTACCCCAAATAGCCTTAACCAAATGTGTAGTCTATTTTTACGATGGAAGTTCTCGTACCTTCTACTCTCTGGACCGAAGTCATCGAAATTCAAAACTCAATAAAGCTCTCGGAATGCAAAGATTAGAAAAAATGTTACTTCAAGGAAAACTAAAAGGTACCTGGGAAACTGCTATTATCTATGAAAATCGAGTTAAAGGTGTAGAGTTGGCTAAGTTTAAGAATGGGGTGAGGGTATTGTAATGGAGATAAGCCCATGAAATCTCATGGGCTCATTTATAAACTAACTGTCATTAAATTAGTTTTAGAATTGCTTCACTTTATACCATACTTTCCATTTATGATTCCATCTATCATTGTTCTCAGTTGGGATGTTGCCTGAATTGAAGACCTTACCTTCTAAACCATTATTCGATAATAAATCACTTTTTAAACGTTTTGTAACAATAAACTTTCCATTTTTTGTTCTTATTCCGCAGTTAAAATCAGTACTAAAATCACCCCATTTATGGCAAGAGTTTAATTTATGTTCTAATATTAAAATCACTTGATTATTTTCATAGGCTTTTTGATCTACTTTAAATTCTACATATGTTGGAACAGATTTCGGATTGTCAACATTAATTGTGCCACCCCGGATTATTTCTTTCGGTCTTTTTATAAATATTTTTCTTCCTCGATGATAACCTTCATGTTGAGACCATTGACTAAGTATTGGTCTTGTAGAAACAGATCTATCTTGTTTAAAGCCATTGTAGTATTCTTCTATATTTCCTTTATTATCAACTTTAGCCATGGAAATATATATGTCGTGACCGATTCTAGTACAATCGTCATTATGCCAACCATTAGATATTTCTATTCCCAAAAATGTTACTCTAGTTGCTGTGTAAGGGCGACATTCTCTTTTTGTGTATTTAGCGGTTACTCTAACATCTGCAATTTGATGATTATTTATAAAACTAAGTTTATACCCTATTGGGACTTGAGCTATTTCTGGTCTCCAGTTCGAAATTTTAACCCAGCGATTGAAACCTTCAAGATTTATAAAAGTTTGGTTATCCCCTCCAACAGCATAAGCAGTAAAACGCCAATCATTTGCTACTTGCCTAAGAGTAACCCCTCCTTTTAACTTAAGATTGTAATTAATGTTTTTGTAGGCTGCCTCTACAGCTCCACGTATAGTTTCCTCGTCGTAGTCGGAATCTATCTTCAGAAACCCAGCTCTTCCATAAGTTACTTCAGAAATGTAAACATCATCATTCTTAACTTGATCTTGAGACTTATTAACATCAACAATATTTTGACGGTCTAAGGAAATTGTATAATACTTTTGATGAAATCTTACAACATAGAGATTTTTCTTAGTTTTTCGAGAGTAATTAAATTCTGCCTTTAATGAAGCCCCAAAACCATTAAATTCACCATAAGCCATAACATCTAAATCTCTCTGATCTTCAATCTTATGAATTGTATATGTGAAACTGGCTGGGTTAATAACACTTTGATTTACCTTTATTAAATCAGACATGGCATTATAAACATCCGATTTATAAACATTTCCTTGGTCATCGGCTTGAACCTTTTTACCTGTATTCCCACTTGAACTACTTACTAAATCAATTGTAATTTTGTAATCTTGATATTTCAAATTTGGTCTAGCATAGGTTCCTTCGGTGAATGCATTACTCTTGTAAATTGCTCCAGGATAAACTTCGGATGCATCACCAGATGTAATTAGAAAACCAATATCTTCTTGTGAACTTTCATCGACAGAAATTTGTTTGAAGGTACAATACTGTTGTAGACTTTCGTCATCGTAATCCTCTTTAAGAATTTTTTCTTGAGTATTATATTGCGCTTTTCCTCGAACAACACGCCCAGAAACCTTTTTTGAAGGATAGTTAGATGTTGGATTATTTAAATCAATTAATTTCCATTTCTGAGCATTTCCACCATTATATGACCACATCCATATTGGAGTACCTGGTTTAGTGGATGCCCATTGAACATCCAAAAAAGTTCCTTTTTTCGATTTTAAATAATAATAACCATTACCTGCTTTTATAAATTTCCATTTAGTATTATCATTTCCTTTACCACTCCATATTAATACAAGGGCTCTTGGTTTATTAGATCTGTTTTGAACATGTAAATACTTGCCTAAAGCTGATTTAATATACAGATATCCTTCCCCTGCATTTTCTAGGATAAATTTTTGCGCTTTACCATTATTCCCTGGCCATAAATGTAATGGAGTACCATTTTGGGTATTTGCCCATTTAACATCCAAATACATGTTGCTTTTTAAAGCAGTTTCAAATTTGTAGATCCCTGGTTGTTGTGAACAAACAAGAGAACTTGAAAATAAGGTTAACAAGCAAAAAGTTTTTATTAATTCATCCAAAAACTTTTTTCTAGATAAAATAAGTTTAACAGCTCTTTTAAGGTTGATTTGGTTAACTAATAAAATTAAATCATTCATTACTTAATAATTTTAGATTAATAAATTTTGTAATTCAGAAAGCAAATAAGACTTTCTGACTATCATTAATTTTCAAACTATTAAGTGCGCACTTGTTTAGTTTTGAGTCAAAGCTATGGCAAAACCGTACAAGTACGTAGGATCAAAAACGACTAAAACACCCCTCAAAATGGACACTCTTTGATAACCCTAGTAAATAAAGGAGGTTTTAAAGGTATGAAGTCAAAAAGTAATAATTAAAACAGTGATTTAATTGTTTTTTCTATACTCTGAAGGTGAACAATTGTAGAATTTTTTAAAATATTTCCGAAAAGTTTCTTCATTTTCATATCCAACTAACTCAGCAATTTCTCCAACAAATTCTTTCACATAAGTTGTAAGTAAGTATGATGCATGTTCAATTCTTCGAAAATGGATATACTCCAATGGTTTTTTATGGTATAGGCGCGATATCTCACGACCTAACTGCTTTTGACTTATTCCCAAATCGAATGCAAATTCTTTTACTCCAAACTCTTTGTTGAAGAGTTTTTCTTTCAAGACTGAATTAATCCTTTTAATCAGCTTTACATCATGAGAAGTAAATTGTGCTGGAGTAAGTTTTAAGCATGAATCCTTGTACTTTGCCCAGAAATGCCATCTTATATTTATCAGATTAGAAACTTTTTCTTCTAAGACACCAAGTGGAGGTGGTTTAGTAATATAAGCATCTGCTTTCATTTTAGTTCCTTCCAAAATATCATCAGAACTAGCTTTGGCAGAAAGTAAAATAATAGGAATATCCTCAGTAGCATAATCATTTTTTAAAAGTATTGTTAAGGAGATTCCATCAATATCAGAACTAGGCATCATGATGTCAGAAATAATAACATCCGGAATAAGCTTTTTGGCAAATTTAACTCCTTCTTTACCATTTTCTACTGTTTTAACTAGATAATTAAGAGTTTCAAATTTTACCTTAAGGTATTTCCTGATTACTTGATCATCTTCTACAATTAATACTAAAGGTTTTTCTCTCTTTTTTGGGTTTAAGTTTTTGACTTCTTCCGATACCTCTTCTTCAGGAATTACGATTTTATTTATTTCATTTTCAAAGATATCCAAAACGCCATTGTAATTGGAGTATTCCAAAATTTCTCCTGCTTGATTTGCAAGTTGTTGTATGATTTTTAGAATTAATTCATATTCTTCTTTGTCCTTTTCTGATAAGCTAGTTTCATTTAGTTTACGTTGGATTACAAGAGATATTTTGGTAAGAGGAGTTCGAAATTTATGAGATAAATTAGTAAGCATTTGTTTTCTTGCATTGAACTCCTTTTTAAGATTATCTACCTCAAATATTTTTTTGTAATTTTTTTTATCCACATCAATAATTCCCCAAAGGGTTATTAGAATAACTAAGAGTATTAACATACAAAATGCCCAATTATTAAAGACCATAATAAAGAATGCTAACGAAATGATTCCGTTTGTGTTAAGCATTAAAAATTTGATTAAAGGAAACTTCTTATGAATATTAAGATGTACCGTATAGAGAAAATGAATTGCAATAGAGAGCAAAATTAGAATCTTTAAAAAATCTGTTTTGTCAAAAAAAGCAAAATGTATACATAGTAATATTACCTGAGGTAACATAATTAGATAATATTTGCGATCAAGTATAGTTTGATTGTCAATTGCTTTAATAAGTTCTTTCATAAAGAGGTAACAACTGAAAAATACAAACACATAAGCTACTTCCAATGATTCATTTTGTACTATTTTATCTTGTAGTTTTGAATTAATTATTGGGAATGATAAAACTGAAGTAAAAACCAAAGAGACTAAGTGGATTATCTGTAAGCCAAAATATTTCCTTTTAGTAGATATATATCGAATTGAGCAAAAACTAATAATTGGAAATATTAAAATGAGAAAACAAATTACAAGAGCCTCACCCTTTAATAGAATTGATTCATTTAGTGATTTACTAATTCCTATTAACAGTGTTAAAAATATTATTAATAAAGAAGGAGATTGTATTGTCTTCCAATTAATAGTTTTCTGAACTATTGAATTATACTTAAGATTTAAAGAACTACTTTTCATGATTGATCCAAATTTAAAAATTATTTATTGGGGTAATTCTTTTTATAAAAAGCCTAATAATTTTCCGATTTTTAATTGCTTATTCATTTTTTGTGCCAAACTTTTTTATTTAAGCCTTCTGTGTTTTGTATTTTAGTATCAATAATTACAATTAGTTATGAATAAATTTTTGGTCTATTTTGTTTTTTTTACCATTACCATTTTAATTTTTTCAATAGTTCCTGTAGTGTTTGAAATAAACTCCAATAGTTGGTTATTCATACTCCTTTTCAGTTTGATCTTGATTATTGTTTTAGGCGTTATGATATATTTTTCTTTTCGTAAAATCGTTAATTCATTTAAGCAACCAGATGTTGAACATATTTTTAAAAATTATAGAAGTTCCCAAATGTTTTATTCTAGTAAAGAGATGAATTTTGCCTATTTACATTTTAAGTCACTTGTATTTTCATTATATGGTAGGTTTGAAGAAGGGCTATTGGAAATGCATAAAATAGACCTTGTAAATCTTTCAAGTACATACGAAGTTTGGCGATTAAATGCCATTGCTTTGAATAATTATTTGAGAAGAAAAAATATTGATGAATCTATCGCAATGATAGAAAAAGCAGTAGAGTTGATAAGACAAAATAGGAGAACTATTAGATTGTTCAGAAAAATAGCAGAAAAAAGTTGTGAGACCTACATTGAAATAGGAGAAGTTTTAAATTGTAATTATAATGAGAGTATAATAATAAGTCTTGAAAAAAAGTTTGAAAGATTTTCTTCTATTTTATTTTTACTCAAGTTAATAGTTGCTTGGGTACTTTGCATTGCTTATGAACAAAAAAGGGAATACTCTAAAAAAGAATCAATGGAAGCCTTTCTTAAGAAGAATGCACCCTATTGTAGAGCATTGTTTAATTTTAACCCCACTTAATTAATTTTTTGCTCCACCCCAAACGCCTTAAACACCATCCGTACCTCATAAGGATACAGCAATTGCCTTCGCCCGGTATTTAATCCTTCAATTTCCTTTAGTTTTAATCGAAGCGTTTCTCGACTTATTCCAAATCGAATAGCAAGTTCTGCCTTACTCCAAAATCTCATTTCCATCGTAGTATTTTAGGTTGTTTTTAGCTTTTTTAGATGTCAAGAACCAAGAGTATACCATAGGTGTAAACAAGCTCCTTCTACATCACCAAGCTACCATAAATACTACAAAAAACCATAACCAAAACAGGCTTAAACAAGCTCATTTGTAAGAGATCATGTAAAACTATTCCTTTGAGATAAAACAAGGAAGTATGTTTAAATGGATTGCCGGAGGATTGGCAGCTTTTTTTTCGATTCGATACCTATCTCGCTTGCAAAGGGCGAGTACCAATATCACCTCAAGGATTCGGGTAAGGATCCATAAGGTGAACTTAACCGGTATCGAACTAAAAGCAGAAGTGACCCTTCAAAATCCAAACCCGGTAAGTCTACGAATACAACATCCTTTTGTAAAGATTTTATTCAAGGATAAGATTCTGGGAACTTCTGCAGTAGAAAATGCAGTGATCCAGGTAGAAGAAAATAGCGAAAAAAATTTTGATCTCACCATACAATCGGCAGGTTGGCTCACCTTGATTCAGATATTAGGCACTAAAATGGTGAGTGATATCCGATCCGGAAACCCGATTCAACTCAATATTCAAACCCAGGTAATCACAAGAGTTAACGGATTGCCTTATGAAAAACAAGAAAACATCCTTTTACAACTCTAATGCAGGCACAAGCACTTAGACATATTAACCCCGGAAGACGATACGATCCTTTGATTCCAAAGAGTGTTCAAAAAGACTCGGTGATAAAAGGAAGAGGTATGGCAGAACTCAGTGATACCTTAAAATTGATGCAACAAGTGATTGCTGAAACGCTATCAGATACTGCTTTACTTGCTCAAAAACTAAAAAGTCAGACCGTGGCTGACAGCTGTAGAAAAATTTGGCATTTCGTGTATGGCCACATCCAATACAAAATGGATAAAAGAGGAGTTGAACAAGTGCGTCGACCGTCTAGAACCTGGGCTGATCGTAAAAGCGGAGTAGATTGCGATTGCTATACGGTATTTATTGGTAGTATTTTGTCCAACATGGGTATTCCATATACGATCCGAATTACTAAATATGGAGGAAAACAACATTTCCAACATGTATATCCGGTGGTCAACAGTGCAGGAAAAGAGATTATCCTGGATTGTGTCAATGATCGATTTAATTATGAAGTTCCCTATTCAGAAAAGAAAGATATCCTTGTCAAAGACACTATAAATATAAAACCCATATCCGAACTCAGCGGTGTAGATACCCTGGCTATCGGACTCAATGCCTTAGAGCAGCCTCGTATTTCATTACACAGGATTTACACACCTTTAGAAATTTTCCCAAACTCGCGAGGTTGCTCTATTCCAAAGGCATTATCAAAAAAGGCAAAACAAGGAAAAGTACTATCTCCGTTCCGATTGCATAGTAGAGCACCTACTGGAAAGATGAATCGAAAATACTATGATTTGGGATTATTAGACCTTTTTCTGATCACCACTATATCCATTGCTGCAGGGGCAGGCGTAGTAAAACTATTTAGTAAACGAAAAACAAAAACCAACACAAAATCGAAAGCAAATATCAGCTAAGGCTAAGGCTTTGGAATTTGAGATTTGAATATTGAAAAAATTTTAACTGTTATGGAATTACATCGATTGGACGGCTTGGATGCCGCAGGAATAGATCATATGGAAGTTATGGATACACAACCCGATTTCATACTTGAAGGCATCAATGATGCCCCAGAAATTGCTTATGAGATATTCGATGAAGATGGAAATGTGGTATTGTATGCCGATGCCGAAGAGAATATCTATGTAATTGATGGATTGAATGGATTCTTTAGAAAAATAGGAAGAGGCCTAAAAAAGTTCACCAAAAATATTGGTAGAAAAGTGATCAAACCCGTGGTTAGAACCTTCAATCGATTTTTAAACCCAGCCACCATCCTTTTAAGAAATGGATTTTTACTGGCGATGAAAGCGGATATGATGAAGGTGGCCAGTCGACTACGTTTCGGGTATCTGAGCGAAGCTCAGGCAAAGAGAATGGGGATTGATATGGGCAAGTTTCGTAAGCTTAAAAAAGCGGTTTCCAAAGCAGAAAAGATCTATCGAATAGCAGGAGGAAGAGGTAGAAATCTTCGAAAAGCCATTTTACGCGGAAAAGGGAACAAAGACCGAAAAGTACCACTTAGTGGCTTTGGTTTAGGGACAATTGATAATGAACCTGAGCTATTTAATGATCCTTTCGAAAAGTTCGTCGTTGAATCAGATCTGGATACATTTGAAGCCTTTTTAAATAATGAAGTACAAGTTGATGGACTAGGAGCCGTCGCTACCGGACCTGCCATGGCAACTGCGAGTGGAGCTGTCGCCAGCATTTCAACTGTGCTGAGTAAGATAGGTAATATCTTTGGCCGGGCACAAAAGGTAAAGCAACAAGCACAAACCTTGTTTCAAAAACCAAGAAGATTGGTTCCTTCATTGCCACCATCACGAACCAATACGCCCATAAGAACCGGTATTCCAAGAACTTCTGGGTTCAGGCCCTCCCCTTTTTTTAGAAGAAATAGACCTACTTCCGTAGTTACCACTCAAAATCGTGTGGTACGAAACCGAACTACCAGCACTTCTACAGAAAAGAAGCCCTGGATCGAGAGAAACAAAACTCCATTACTTATCGGAGCAGTTGGATTGGTGGCTGCAGGAGGAGTGGTGATTGCCATGCGATCGAATAAAAAATCAAGCAAACCCGTTTCAGGAATTCCCAAGAAATCAAAATCTAAAGGGAGAGATGCGTTAGGAAGATTCACTAAAGGGCATACGATTGCCAGAAAAAGAAATATCAAGAAAAAAGCCCCGGAAAAATTAGTTCCCAAGGCGTTACTATAAAATGCTTTCAGGGTGCTTGACTTATTCTTCGGAGCAACACAATACTCTATGATATGATGCTCAAAAGTATAGCTTTCATTGAAAGCTTAGATGAACTAAACATTAAATAATCATGAAAAAAGCAAATGCAAAAGATAGCTTATTAGAAGTAGGAAAACACCTAAGCTCAGGCGTACTAGGCATGGTCGCAGGCTCTTACGTAGGCAGGCATTCCCTCGTTATTGGGGCGCTGACCATTTTCGGGGGAGCCTACTACGGCAAGGACTGGATTACCTCCGCAGGAGTGGGTATGGCCTTCTCCAATGGATTTTCAAAGAAATCAGAAACCACTCAAGGCATCGATGGCATCAAAGACGATCTGGAAGAAGCCAAAGACAGGACAGTTACTTCACTCAAAGCCATTGGTAAAAAGCTCTATTTAGATAAACTGTCTCCATCATTAGCTCAAAAACTATCACTTGGGAATATTGAAGATCGCCCCTTGGTGTTTATGGGATCTGAAGTAGTAGATGAAGGAGATTTTGATACCCAGGAGGTAGATGATATTATCCAAAAGATTGAAGCAGGTGAACCTTTACCCACTGCCGATATCCAACAAGAATTTATAGAAGGAACAGCTACCGGAGATATAGGCAATATTGATATCGAAGCCCTAAACGGAGCAGAAGTTATAACAGAACTTAATGCAGTAGCGTGAAGTAGTACAAAGGCTTAAGTACATAGTACCAAGTACTTGAAAGACTTAATACTCATTACTCAATACTAACTACTTAATACTAATTACAATGAAAACAATGATAAAAAGTTCCAGATCTCAGTTTTTAGAGATTGTCAATGCGCATATCTCACTTAGAGATCAGGCCAAAAAACACGATCCAGCTATGGTAAAAGTAGCTATGGATATCAAAGAAGGAAGGCTACAATTAGCAGATGCTGCTTACTATTCGATCAAGTTTGCCGGGAACCGTGCCAATATCGATATGTTTGAAACCCAGGATGCCAAGGAGATTGGGATTACCAATGTCACCCAAGCCAAACTTCAGAAAGACCGTTTGTTTTTATGCAATCGAATCATCCTGTTAGCTGCAGAGATTGAAGGTGATCTTCCCGGAAGCGATTCTCAACTCAAAAAAGTAATCAAACAAACTGATTTTGGAAGCATTAAAGAAGTGTCTGGATTACAAAACGGAGTTTTTTCCCTAGTTGCCAATAAAAAGACCATCATTGATGAGCGTCCCATGCAGGAGTTTGTGACCGATAACAATCTAATGAGTAATCTGGGAACCTATTATCTGGAAAGTCCACGCTTTATTAGAGACGATGAAGAATTTGAGTTCAATATCGAATTGGGAGAAGATGCTCCAGAGAAAGCATTGATCAAAGTAGTATTGGCAGGAACGGTAACCATCCCAGCCTAAAGAACATAACCGATGGAGCAAAAAACCAAAGAAACCCGCATCACGTTTCCCTTCAAGGTAACAAAAGCCAATAGTTTGGTAACCATAGACAATCTGGAACTCCCAAAGCATACCAAGTTGGTGAAGGGGCTACAACTGATCTCAGATCATCCAAATAGGCTCTATTACCGAGGAAGCCAGCGTATTGAAATTGGCGGAGAAGAACTGTTTCCAGATGGTTTTGATAGTAAGATCCTGATGGCTTCGGTAAGTGTAGCCCCAAGAGAACGATTCTTTGATTTGGGTGAGGTATTACCGGGTGATCTTTTGGTAAAAATACGGTTTGAAGATAAAGATCATCCTAAGGTGCCTTTCGAAAAAGGATATCGGGTAAGCTTGGTAGTATTAATTGAAGAGACCGCATAGCGGCCATTAAATGTTAATCTATGAAATGTAAGATCCATACACACAATAAAAAGGAAGCAAAAGCGGTTATAGTCCGCAGGAAGTTTGTCCCAATACGATTTAAGATAACTAGGGAAAATCAATTTGTAAACGCAGCGGCCAAACTTCCTTTTTCTTCCAATGCTGTGATTGGGATGCTCACAACCAACCAAGTAAATTATTGCAGTGATGCCCCGGTTCCTTCTCGATTGTATTATGGAGTTTCGAATGCTCAAATAACAGATACTCGTTTTTTAAATCTCAATGAAGGAGAAGTGTATACTACTAAGTATCCACCCGATGTGCGAATTCGACAAACGGACAATAAGAATACCTGGTGGTATTATGCCCATCCGGTCACGGATCAGTTTCCCTATCTCTTTGAAGACGATTTTGTAGATCAGTTAAAAGACCCGATCAAAGTAAATGTCCAATATCCCGGACAATGTGATCCTGTACCGTATTACCTATGGAGTCAACGTTTAATTGGATTTGCTTGGATTACGTATAACCCAGAAGATTAACCATTATGGTTTTAGGAGTGTTATCATTATTTCAGAAAAGAGGATTGTTTTATAGCGAACAAGAAGTGCATTCGACAGAAGGCTTTTCTAATATGGAAATGCAGGAACTGGAAAAGGTTACTGATGAGTTTGTAGATTTTGAGAATCCCACAAAGCAATACAAAGTACATCCGGTAGAAGAATCTGGGAATACAGATTATATCACAGCCACTTTCGAAGATCAAGGAGAAGCAGAGTATCCTTATGAAGTTACGGTATGGTTGCTTATCGAGGAAGCACCGGAGGAAGTAGATGTGAAAAATTAAATTATTAATCAATCACCCGCAAGAGTGAGATAAAAAGACACGCTATGCGTGAAGAGTTTGCTTTGCAGTATGCTCAGAGAAGAGCTAAAGAACGAGGATACGATCAGTATCGAATTGTATATCGAGAGTTTATCATTCCACCGAATGGAACCTTGAAGTTTCAGGCGTATAACGAACTCTGGTTGATCATCCATATCGCTTGGGGATTGATTGTAAAATCCAGTTACGGAAAGTATACAAATTGGTACACCCAAGGGATAACAGAAAACAGCCATGAACATGGTGATCGAATAGAGATTATCAATACCCGAAAGTACCAACGAACGATACGATTTATACAGGTGATTCTAAAAACCAAAGATGATGGAAGCACGACAAAGAAAACCGGGATCGGTGAGGCTAACTGATGAGCAATACCAGGAGATGGATCGACTAGGGATAGATAATGAAAGTGCCTATGTAAAGTACAAACTCAGTACGGCCCAAAGCAAGTTGGCGGTTTTAAAACCGGAGCCACAAGAATCTCAAGTGAAGACATTGCCCGCAGTACCGAATAGAGCTAATGACCTGCCTCAGGTAGAAGATAAATTGACGATTCAGCGGTTGGTGTTAGAGAATCAAAACCTGAAAAACAAACTGGAGGAGATTTCAGAAAGCAATCAACAAACTTTGAGTGGAGTCAATCAAAAGGTACATGCGATGCTTCAGGACGAGCTGATGAAACGAGATTTCGAAGCCCAGAAGAAACAGAGTACTCAACAAGAAAAAGAGATCAAGACATTAGAAGAGAAACTGGAAAAATCAAAGAAAGAAACGGAAGCCAAACAAGAGGAGATCGAAGCTTTGGTCAAAAAATTAGGACTGGTTGAATTAGGTAAGGCCTTGCTTCCTGGTGCTATCTCTGGATTAGCCAAACAGTACCCCAATCAGATGAAAGGGATCGCAGGAACACTAGGAAGCATAGGTCTCAGCCACGATGTGGCAGATGAAAATGAAGAAGACAAGGAGTATTTACTTCAAATTTTAAATCACTTCACTGAGGTGTTTACCGAAGAACAATTCGAACAAGTCATGCAACTAATGGTTCAATTAGGAGAGCGTATCAAAGAAGACCAACAGATACTTCAGAAAGTAACCTATTATGTACAACAACTTAAAAAGAAAGAAAAACAATGATCACACCCATAACCGTAAACATCGATGTAAAAGACAAAGCAGAAGCACATCAGGTAAAAAAAGCTTTTGAAACGATGAACAAACATTTTAAAGCCAGGGGCATTATCAAGATGGAACAATTATTTCTAAATGATGCTTTTATCAGAAACCTGGTGAAAATGAAAATTAACAAACGATAAATATGGCACTCCCAGCAGCACTAGCAGTGCAGGCGATTAAAAACAAACCCAAAGTCAAGGTAAATTCGAAAGTTAACACGGTACTACTATCCACAGCTTTCGGATTAGGAGTGTTCTTTGCTGGAAGAGCGATTTGGCGTTCGTTTAAAAGAAATATTAGAGAAGGTCAAATCTTGAAAGAAGGCAACCCGGCATCTTTTGCTACGCAACTTAAAATGGCCTTTGAAAATGATAATGCCTTTGGTTGGGGAACTGATGAAGAAGCGGTGTATAGAACGCTAGAGCAAATTCCGAATACATGGATGATGCGAAGGGTGCAACGAGCCTATAAAGATCTGTTCGGAAAGAACCTTGCCAGTGATTTAAAAAGTGAACTCAGTACCCAGGAATTTACCATTGCTCAGGAGATCATAAATGCTAAACGATAAGTGATGAAAAAACAAATGACACTAAAAAAGCAACCTAAGAAGAACCCAATTAGAAAGAAAGATTCACAAAAGAAATATGTGATGTATGGTCTGGGGATTGCTGCATTGCTAGGAGGTGGATATTTGGCCTTTATTTTCTTTAGAAACCGAAGGGCTCAGCAACGAAGCATACAAGAACCAATAACCATTCCAACACCAAGAGATATTGTTACCCGACCCATACTTCCTGTGGCTTCCTCAAGCAGTTTCCCATTACGAAGAGGAGCAAGAGGATCTTTAGTGCAAATGATACAAAAAGCACTGTTAAACAAAGGAGAACAAGCAGCACTCATCATCAAAGAAACCAGTTTACGAGCCGGGCAACCGGATGGGATCTTTGGTAGAGGAACTGAACGCGCCTTAAGAGTAGCAGGATATCCATCAGCATTAACTCAAAGTCAGTTTACTAGCCTGGTTGGAAAAGAAAAAAGCACTTCCGGATTTAATCCGGGGATGATTGCTAATGAAATCATAGGAGCAGCCAACAAACGAAACCTTTTTGGAGTATTGAACGGATTAAAGAAGATCCAAAATGTAAATCAATATCGTCAGGTTAGTACCTTTTTTCAGAATGTAAGAATCTTAGGCATACGAGTAACTTCAATAGTCAATGCCCTTTTAAGTGTGGCATTTCGACAAAAAGAACTGGAGAAGGTTAAAATAAGAGCAGAATTTCGAAGAATGGGGCTTAAGCAAAATACGAGAGATGTGTGGTTTATACCAAGCCTTAACGGTCTTGAAGATTTTGATTCGGTAGGAGACCAAATAGAGAATGAATGGAGTTTGGCTATTGTAAGAAAACCTACGCTATTAAAATCACAAGATGGCACCTTTATCGTTCCTGAAGTATTACCCAAAACCGTCATTGGATATATTACCGGAATCAAAAATGGAACCACCCAGATCCTAACACAATCTGGAGAGACCGTATTTGCTCCTGTTCAGAATGTAAGTATACTATAAATTGTGAATTGATGTTATCCAAAAGCCTACAGATTTTACGAAGTAAAGGGTACAAGGTTTACCGAAAACCCTATGAATTAAATATTGTAGGGTATCGAAGTCGCTTCGTACGCAGCAATCAATTTGATGATGAGATTCATGTATTCTATACGAATGATCAAGGAAAATGGGTATATCATATCTTTAAGGCTACTACAGATCCGGGACAATATTGGTTGGATAATCCATTACATCCAAGAGGAACGCCGTTCCTAAAAAAAGGACAATATCAACATGCCTATGGCATTGGATTACATCGAGGCATTTATCCAGCCTTAGTACAACAAAAGGATGTGAATGTGATCCGAAATTATAAGCGGAAAGGAATATTTAAATGGTTTGAATCGGGAGTAGAAGATAACGGGAGGTTTGGAATCAATATCCATCGAGCCAGAAAACAAGGTACTACCAAAGTGATTGATGATTTTTCTGCAGGCTGTTTGGTGTTTGCGAATGCCGAAGATTATAGCCTATTCATGAAACTGACTAAGGAACATCAAAAACGATATGGAAACTCCTTTACGGTAACGTTGGTGGATTTTAGAGATGAACGAAGAAGGCGATTGCAAAAGATAGCTTGGGGGTCACTGATAGCTACTGGAGGATTATTATTTATAAATCGTTTGAACTGAAGATGGGATTATCCAAAAACACCAAGAAAGCAGGATTAGCATTAATGGGAAGTATGCTTGGATTCATGGCAGCCAAGAAATATGCCCCAAAAGAAACATATCCTTTTATTCTGATCGGTGGATTTTTAGGAAGTGTATTAGGCGAAGAGTTGATTATAGAAAAACAAAAACAAATTGGGAGTAGTTATGAAGAATTCTAATACAACGATCTATTTTGAAGGAGAACAGCCGACCAAAATTAGGGCCTATTATAAATATGAATTAGCAGCTTTGTACAATGTGTGCACCAAAACCTTTTCTTCTTGGATCAATACTTATTTAGAAGAACTTACCCAATTTGGATATAAAAAAAGCACTAAACTTCTAAGACCAGAGGTAGTGCGTTTTTTGTTTGAACGGCTGGGAGAGCCCTGATTTGCTATTCATTTCTTCAATTATGCCTTCACAATTAATAGAATACGGGTTCTGCTAATTATATTAACCGGACGTCTATTGTGCGGGTGTTTTTGCTTTCGGATTGCCAAAATTATAACTAATCCCAAAAAAATGGCCAAATTCAAATTTATCATTAGTGGGGATGCTTCCATCCTCTCCTAAATTATATGTAGTTTCCCCGTCAGCGACAAAATCACTTCTTAATGTTGCTACTTGTCCCATTGCCAAACCTCCGTGAAATATAAATCTACTATTCTTACCAAGAATAAGTCCAAACCCTGTCATTAATTGAAATTTTTGTTCGGAACTGAACATAGCTCCAATACTTAAGCTAGGTTTCACCCAAGCCCCTCCTGATCTTATCGAAATATTAACCATTGCCCCAAAACCAAAGTCATAATCGCCATTATCTAATTCTCTAATTGCTGTTCCAGCTTCATTTTCAGTAGTTGCTGGATCATCAGAAATAGCTACTGTTGTATATTCACTATCAAAAAGGGATGTTACTGTAACTCCCCCACTAAAATCAATTTTTAAACCTCCAGTTATCCAGATTTTATAAGTATATTTTCGAGTCGTTTGCTGAGTTTTATCGTAAATTTCTAATTCTATCTCGATATAATCTATATTATCTCCATTTATATCTATTGGAAGTAAATATGGTTTGTTGTCCACAGACAATAGTCTTTCGATCATTACTCTGATCTTTTCTTTGTTCTCCAAAAAACTTTTTTTGAGTTTGGGTAAATCAGGATAATTTCCTTGAGGATCAAGTTTAGATTCTTGGGTATTCCATAATATTAAATACTCTTCATACTTATCTTTAAATTCCCTTCTTTTATCTCGAAATTCATCAAGGTTTAAACTAGTTTTTTGACTATTCAAATCCACAAAATTTCTAATTTCTACTTCTAATTTTGTCATTAAAGAATCTATTATGAATAGCGACTTCAGTGGGTCAGTTTCCAATCGGCCACTTACAATCAATTGAATTTCAGGAATATTAGTATCCGAAGTACTTTCCCTGTTGAAATCAGGAATATATTGCTTATCATCAAATAGATTGACAGACTGATAATTAAGTTTGTATTGATATCTAAAAGGATTCCCATTGATTAATTTTACTGCTAAAAGCTCTCGACTTAAAATAGCTAGCCGGCTTCTATCATTAGACATTTTCACACTTTTTTTACGCGGATCATCAAGATCGATTGTCATAACTACCGTTTCGATATCCTTAGGATTCTCATTACCACTTCTATCACCCGAATTTCTAGATTTAGAATTGATTAATCTTTCATTTGAAGAGCTATTATTATTGAGTCCAGATTCTAACAAAGATTCAGGGTTTTCATTAATCGCTAATTCTTGAGAAAAAGTATAACTATGAAGTAGACTGATAAAGGATAGAAGAAGAATGTATTTTGATTTCATATAATTAGTTTAGTTGATTATAAATATTTAAAACTGAAAATAAAAAACCCCGAATCAGAGTATTGAATAACACTCTGATTTCGGGGTAATTTCTCTCGAATATAGAGAAAATAAAAGAAATAATATTGATATAAGAAAACTTATTAAGTTTTCTTTACAAATAAAACTCTTAATAAAAACAAAAGGAAGATTTGGATAATTTAAACTTTTAGCGAACTTTAGGGAATTTACGATAGTATTCTATTTTTTTAGAATACTATAATTATCTGTTATTAACAATTCATATCAAACCCAAAACAGAAATTAATACATCTCACTTTTCTATCATTACCGAAAACAAAAAGATGAGATCTCCTTTAAACGGCCTAGGAAAAACAACCAAAACTCCAATAACCTATTACGGAGGAAAACAGGCGCTAACCAAACACATTCTTTCGCTAATCCCGGAACATAATCTATACTGTGAACCTTTTGTAGGAGGAGGAGCCATCTTTTTTGCGAAAGAACCAAGTCCTGCCGAAGTGATTAATGACCTCAATGGCAACGTGGTTAATTTTTACCAGGTATGTAAGCAGGATTTTTCCAAATTAAATACACTAATCCAAGCTACTCCTCATAGTAGAAAGTTACACAAAGAAGCTGCAGCTATTTTAAAGAATGAGAACGAAAAAGATAAGGTAAAAAGAGCTTGGGCATTTTGGGTGCAGACCAATATGAGTTTTTCGGCAAGGATATTTGGAGGCTATGCATACGAACGAAAAAGCAATGGTGTATCCAAAACCATTTTTAATAAGAAACAGGCATTTACCAAAGAGATTTGTGACCGACTAGATTTGGTGGATATCGAATGTAACGATGCACTTAAAGTGATTAAAAGCAGAGATACCAAAGATACCTTCTTTTATGTGGACCCTCCCTATTTTAATTCTGATATGGGCCATTACAAAGGATATAAGGAAAAGGATTTTATAGAGCTATTGGAGCTTTTAAGTAAGATAAAAGGGAAGTTTTTATTAAGTAGTTACCCTTCTGAAACATTGAATGAATTTATGAAAAAACAGAATTGGGATCAGCATGCTATAGAAAGGAAAGTTGCCGTTACCAAGCAAACCAATAAAAAGAAAACCGAAGTCCTGACAGCGAACTATGATATCCAAAAGAAGATACCAGCCCTATCAGGTATCTCAGAATTAGAAAGAATAATGATAAGGTCCAGAGCCTTAAAATTACGGTTACAAAATTAGTGCTGATCCTGCACGAAACAGAACTATCCCGAAAGTAATATGGTTACACAAGGTAGTATTGTTTTATGGAAAAACAAGCCATTACGTTTGATACCTATTCACAAGCAATCACCACTATAGAAATCCAGAAACTTCCTGAAATTCTACAAGAAGGACATCAGTTTTTGATGGATGCTAAGGATTTTTATCATAGTGAACCCCTTATAAAAGAAACTATTGATATCTACCTCAATAAATTAAATGCTCATATACCCAAAGAGAAGAAGCAAATCAGTTTAGATGGAATATCATTAATAGAAATGGAATTTATCAAACGTTTCTTGGAGATGCATAGAACTATTCAATCCAGAGATGAACTAAAGCAGTACATTTTTGATCTTCAAAAAGCAATTTCAAAAAAAGAAATCAGTAAAGACACTCCAGTGGCAGATCATCTAATGCAAATCCAAGAGAAATTGATTGTACAACACAACAATCTTATTTTAAAAGAACAAGTTAAGATTGTGATCAATAGAAAATGGTTACGCCAGTTAAGAAAAGTTGTGAAAGGTCAATCTGTTCCCTCTGACTCGAATCAAGATTTAGGAGATATACCTATCAAAGAAGTGCCACCTAGTTTGTTTTCACCAATTAATGCACAGCCTTTAAGCCTTTCGACAAATACATTTAAACTTAATGGAGCATTAGGTGAGTTGTTAGGGAATTTAGAACGATATGAACTAGCCATCACTATCGAAGGTGATCAGGGAGGTGGAAAAACAAGATTTACCTATCAACTAGCAGATGCTTTTACAGAGATTGGAAATCGAATCGCAATTTTTTCCCTTGAGATTGGGATTCGATCTGATTTGATTACGCGTATGAAAGAAGAATATCTACAACCTAAGAATCAAAACAACATATTTATTACGGATCAATTGCCTGAAGGGTATCAAACCATCTCAAAAGCTGCCAAAGATTTTGATGTAATAATCATTGATAGTTGGAACAAAACAGGATTGCCCTCACAAGATTTTGATCGATTACGAAAACAACATCCTAATACCATTTTTATTGTCATTTTTCAACGTACTACTCAAAAGACTATTCGTGGAGGTACTGCACCGCTTTTTGATGCGGGGATCAATATTGAAGTGGTGAAAGTAGATGATTCTTTTGATAATAATTATGCCATTACTACTAAAAACAGGTATGGGGTAACTGGGATTAAATATAATATACTTTGTCAAACAATTTTTGAAGTCTAGATCAACTTTTCCATAAAAACATGTATAATATAAATATCTAGTAATAATACTGAGATATATTTTTAAATGTTTGTATAAATTTTTTGATTATTTTAGAGGGTAATTACCCCTGCTTAACCAACAGAATATTATATGCGACAACTTTTCCTTGACCTTTTTTCAGCTAAGCAGGAAGCCGAATTATCAGAAATTCTTGATAAGAATTCTGATATCTTTAATGATGACAATTGGAAACCTCTAGGAGGTACCTCAAATAATTATAGTATAATAGAGAACCAACAATCTTCTCCCATAGCTGCATTAATTGAGAAAATCACCAATTCAATTGATGCTACATTAATGAAGAGGTGTTATGAGATGGGTATTGATCCTAAGTCGACCTATGCTCCTCAAACCATGGAAGAAGCAGTTGAAATGTTTTTTCCTAACAGAAATTGGGATCTCCAATCCAATAGGCGTAAGCAAGCTGAGGAAATTCAGATAATTGCAGATGGTCCAACAAATGAGACAGCGGTCATTATCTATGATAATGGAGAAGGTCAACTTCCTGATAAATTTGAAAACACTTTTTTGTCCTTGGTTACCGGAAATAAAAACGAAATTCCATTTGTTCAAGGGAAATATAATATGGGAGGTAGTGGAGCCATTGTTTTTTGTGGAAAAAACGGATATCAATTAATAGGTTCAAAAAGATATGATAAAACTGGAAATTTTGGTTTTACTCTGGTAAGGCAACATCCTCTTTCTAAGGAAGAAAAACAAATTAAGAAAAATACTTGGTATGAATATCTTGTAATTGACGGAAGAATACCTTCTTTTCCTATTGATGAGTTAGACCTAAAACTTCACAATAGAAAATTTGTTTCGGGAACTATCATCAAGCTGTATTCTTATCAATTTGGAAAACGTTACGGATTTGCACAAGAATTAAATCAGCAATTAACTGAGTTTTTATTTGAACCAGCGTTGCCAATTTTAACAAAAGATACGAAGGAGCGATACCCTAACAATAAGGTTTTGGAAACTGATCTTTTTGGTTTGAAAAGGCGTTTAGAAAAAGAAGAAGAGGATTATTTGCAGAAGACTTTTGTTGAAGAATATGAGGATGATCTTTTCTTTGGGTCAAAGTTAGTTGTTACAGGATATGTTTTTGCTAACAAAGTAAAAAACTATAGTGTTTCTGAATCTAAAAAGCATATCCGAGAACGATACTTTAAAAATAATATGTCTGTTCTATTTTCTATGAACGGACAAGTACATGGTCATTATACAACAGAGTTCATAACACAATCTTTGAAGTTTAGTCTACTTAAGAACCACTTACTTATACATGTTGATTGTACCCATTTGGATTATGATTTTAGAAAGAGGTTATTTATGGCATCAAGAGATCGGCTAAAAGGTGGTGGTGAAACCAAAGCTTTAAGAGGATTTTTAGCTAAACAATTGAGTAAAAAAGGAAGTATTCTTTATGAATTGAATCAAGAACGAAAAAATTCGATTTCGTTTGAATCTGGTAGTACAACGGAATTACTAAAATCTTTCACAAAAGACATTGGCATGGCTCCTGATTTGATGAGGTTATTAAGCCAAACGTTTAAACTAGACTTTAAGGATGATGCCAAAAAAAACAAGAATTCTAAAGAGAAAAAAAGTCAACAAGAAAAAGAAGAAGTCGCTTTCTCTCCAAAACGTTTCCCAAGTTTTTTTAATCTTAAAGGAAAAGGAACTAAAAATGCAATTAGTCTACCTTTAAATGGAGAAAATCAAATCCAATTTGCAACTGATGTTGAAGATAATTATTTTCATAGAACAGATGAACCAGGTGAGTTAGAAGTAGCATTGATATCTCATAGGTCTAGCGAAACTAAAGGTGGAGATAGGGAGGGAACAAGAACCGAAATAAGTGAAGTGTTGAATGTTCATAAAAGTAGCCCTAGTAATGGAACTATTAGGATACATCTCAATGCTGAGGGAAAAGAAGTTTCTGTTGGTGATGAACTGGAGATTAAAGTATCTCTTAATGGAAGTGGTCCTTCGTTTGAAGAAATACTTATGGTTCGCTTGGCTGAGCCTAAACAAAAAAAAGAGAAAGTTCCTAAAAAAGAAGAAGATTTTGAAAATCCGGGATTACCAGAATTTCAATTGGTTTATAAGGAAGAAAAAGAAGGTTTTCTTTCTTGGGAAAAGGCAAATGAATCACTTCCATCTGAAATGAATGCAGAAATGGTTATGTATCCATTGGCAGAAGGAGAACAACTTGAAAAAATATTCATTAACATGGATAGCAATGTGCTCACTCGATTTAAATCAAAAGACAAAAATATTAATGAAAAACAAAAAGAAGCTAGAGAAACAAAATATATTTCATCGATTTATTTTCACACTCTATTTCTATATACTATTACCAAAAACAGGAAATTTAGTCTTGTAAAGAAAACAGAAGATGGAGCTTCCGAAAACAAGGATATATCAGAATATCTACAAGATATTTTTGATAGCTACTACACAGAGTTCATTATTAACTTTGGTGATAAAGACCTAATTGAAAGCTTAGGAGAATAAAATTAACTTCATGGGATAGACAGGGAAAATATTTAAATAGAAAATAGTAAGAGACATTACTAGTAAACGAAAAAATTGAAGTAAAAAGAAGCTAATTCTTAATGGTTTGCGGAACTCCACACTGAAGTTTATACAATTCAAAGTAAATTGAATTCAATTAGAAAGAAAAAGAAACTTATTTATAATATATATTACTCAATAAGTGGCCCATATATACCCTAAATATGAAACTATAAAAAATCTGAAGGTCCCTCCAACTGAAGGTGAGCTTAAAATGATCGATTTTCTCCTAGAAAACTTGAACGACGAATATGAAATATATTTTCAGCCTTTCTTAAATGGGGATTGTCCAGACATCATTCTAATGAGAAAAGGTGGTGGTATCCTAATTATCGAAGTAAAAGACTGGAACTTAGATAGCTATTACTTAGACTATAGAAAAAGATGGTTTGTTTCATATAATAATGCGCTTACAAAATCGCCTATTTCTCAAGTACTCAAATACAAAGAAAATATGTATAATCTCCATATTGAAGACTTATTGGAACTAAAATTAAGAGATTACAAATATTGGTACGTGGTTAATTGTGCAGTTTTCTTTTATAAAGAAAGTCAAAGTGATATTAAGAACTTTCTTCTAACACCATTTAAAAAAGAGATAAGTGAATTTTCGGAAAAATCAAAAGAACGATATTTAAAGTTTCTGGATAAGAATATAGAATTAATTGGTAAAGACAACCTTAATTCAAAAGATCTAAATGAACTTCTTCAAAGAAGATGGATTAGTAGAAAATCATATTACTTCTCTTCAGAACTTTATGAGAGTTTCAAAAGATACCTGAAACCTTCTTTTCATTCCTTTGATGATGGAAAAGATTTCAAATATGATAAAAAGCAATTACTATTATCAGTTAGTAGATCTGGAGAACAAAAAATAAGAGGAATAGTTGATGCAGGAAAAACTTTGGTTCTAGCCAAAAGAGCAGTGAATGCTTATAAACGAACAAATAAAACGGTGTTAATACTCACGTATAATCTTTCTCTTAAGAATTATATTCATGATAAAGTAAGTAATGTAAGAGAAAATTTCAATTGGAGCAACTTCCATATATTAAATTATCATGATTTTTTCAATTCAACCATGAACAACCTTGGAATTGAATTTGATATTCCCGGAAGTTTTGATAATTGGGAGAATTCGGAAAAAGAGAATTATTTCAACAAAAAATATTATTGTAATATCGATTTATTTGGGAGTTTTGAAAATAGGATCAAAAAATACTCTTCAATTCTTATAGATGAAGTTCAAGATTATAGAACGGAATGGCTTAGGATTATAAAAAAGTATTTCTTAGCGGATAATGGTGAATTTGTTGTATTTGGAGATAGTAAGCAAGATATTTATAATAGAGTTTCTATAGTAAATAACAAAAAAGTGCTTGTTATTCCAAATAGTCTAGGTCGATGGGCACAACTCGACAAGTCTTTTAGATTAACTCCAACAATTACAGCTTTTGCTTCAGTTTTCCAGAAGGTTTTATTAGCGGACAAGCATATTCCTGATGAATTTGAAGGTATTGACTTTCAATCCGAACTATTTGATAAAGTATACTATAAACATTTCGATGTTCTCAATTTTGAAGAAATAGCTCAATTCATTAAGTCTTATTCAATTCAATTAGATAATCATCCAAATGATATTTGTGTGCTCTCATTATCTATAGAAATTATTCGTGAAATTGATTATTACTATAGAAAGAGTACTAAGGAGAAAACTTACATCATGTCTGAGACCAGGGAGTTTCATGAGTATTTAAAGAAAAATCTAAAAACTTTAATAAAGAAGTTGAAAAAATCAGAAAAAATAAAAAATTTCATTTTTGGATGAATTCTGGGTTAACTAAATTTTCGACAATCCACAGCTATAAAGGATGGGAGATAAAAACTCTTTTTTTAATTGTTCAAAAAGATACTCTAGAAACAACCTATAGAGAGCTCATTTATACGGGATTCACAAGATGTATGAGTAATTTGATAATTATCAATATTGATGACATCGAACTTGCAGAATTTATGAGTCAACTACAATTTGTTGAAAATTTATAAAACATTTAATAAATGAATATCTTTGGTGCATTCAGAGATAAAACTGCATGAATAACAAACCAATATATCTAGACAATGCATCCACTACTAAAGTGGATGATAGGGTTTTAAATGCTATGCTCCCTTATTTTAATGAATTATATGGTAATGCATCTAGCAATCATGAATTTGGAAAGCAATCTATGGATGCTATTACCAATGCTAGAAAGGAAGTTGCAAATTTGATAAATGCAATTCCTGAGGAAATTGTTTTTACCTCAGGTGCTACTGAGGCTATTAATATGGCCATTAAAGGATATTGGGAAGCTAATCATGAAAGAGGAAATCATATTATTACTGTAAAAACTGAGCATAAAGCAGTTCTGAAAACTTGTGAATACCTTGAAGAAAAAGGAGTTGAAGTTACTTATTTAGATATAAATGAAGATGGGGTAATTGAATTGCAAGATCTTATAGATGCTATTAAGGAAGATACTATTTTGGTTTCTATAATGTATGTAAACAACGAAATAGGTGTTATACAACCAATACAAGAAATAGGAAGTATTTGTAAAGAAAGGAACATAGCTTTTTTTACAGATGCAACTCAGGCTGTCGGAAAAATGGTAGTAGATGTTTTAGAAGATAATATAGATATTTTATGTTTTTCTGCTCATAAAATTAATGGACCTAAAGGCACTGGAGCACTTTATATTAAAAATGATATAAAATTAATTCCTTTAATACATGGTGGAGGGCAAGAAAATGAACTACGTGGAGGCACTCATAATACTCCAGGGATAGTAGGATTAGGGAAAGCATGCGAAATTGTTGATGCTGATTTACAAAACATTATAGTATCTATACTTGATAAACGGGATGAGTTTGAAAAGCATATAGAAACCAATAATATAGGCGTCATAAATTTTAAAGACACTAATCGTGCACCGCATATATCAAGTATTACCTTAAATAATATAGATGCTGAAGATTATCTCCTTCAGCATAAAGAAGAATTTTATGCATCTACAGCATCTGCTTGCAATTCTAATCTTGTTGAAATTTCCCATGTTATTGAAGTTTCTTCTATCGAAAACAAAGAACATGTTTTTAGAGTATCATTTTCTTAATGAGACTTATTGTCTGTAGACTTATTGTGTTCAAATGTCTTTCTTTGGGTTGTGGAAAAGGATATTTTAATACAATTTGGAGAAAGAATAAGGAGTCTTAGGATCTCCAATAAACTTAGTCAAGAAGAATTAGCCAATAAAACAGGGTTTCATAGAACATATATTGGTTTAATTGAAAGAGGGCAAAGAAATTTAAGTCTCAGAAATATTGAAGTTTTTTCCAAATATTTTAACCTTACTGTTAATGAATTAATGAATTTCGAGAATGATAAGAATTGATAGTGCTTTTGATCCAATTACAAGTAATGTACATACTTTTTTTCAGCAACCAGGAATAGGTTATTATATACCATTATATCAAAGAGAATATACTTGGGATAGCGATAATATTGAACAATTGTTACAGGATATTTCTAAAGGTATTGAAAATGCAATAGATGAAGATGATGAAATACGATTTTTAGGAACTATTATAGCAGTTCAAGAAACGAATCCGACGGAAAATATTGAACCTCAAGATCCCCAAGGCCTACCAAGCCGAATAGATAAAATTATTGATGGTCAACAAAGATTGTCTACCTTAGCTTTATTTGCTACTAAGATTCATGAACATCTTATAGAATTAGAGAACAAATTACCAAATCATGAGTTTAGTGAAACTTTGAAAGAAGCCTCAAGAAACTGGAAGGATAAGCTAGTTGATTTGTTTTCTTTGGATCTTAAGAGAGGAAAACCGGAGAGAAAGCCAAAATTAATTAGAGGTGATATTGATCAATGGACTCGGGATGGGGAAGTTAAAAAAAATTATAAGTCAGATATAGCCAAATATCTTGCTGAATATATTGAATATCATTTTGCGGATGGCGAGAAACCAAAATTGGACAGGAAAACTAAAGTTGGTGAAAACTTAAAGATGATTAATGATTGGATTCAACAAACAGTTATAAATGCCCACGTGAATAACAATACAGATTTCGTGCCTGCATGGGAAATTATTGGAGGTCTTAAGGAAGAGTACATATGGTTATACAATAGGCCAAATTTAAAAGAGGCTGTTAATAGGAAGGAAATCAATAACAGAAAAAGTTTTGATTTTATTGTGTGCTCAATGGCTCAGTTATTTTCGGTATGTCATTATTTATTAGAAAGATGTTGCTTTACTATAATAAAGCCTTCAAAAGATGATTGGGCATTTGATTTATTTCAATCTTTGAATGCGACTGGTACACCTCTAACTGCGATTGAAACTTTTTTACCCTTAGTTGTAAATTCGACAAAAAAAATTGAAGGATCTTACAAGAATTCTAATACAAAGGTTAATTTTGAAAATATCCAAAATTTATTTTCTCATACTAAAACAGCGGCACAAAAAAATAAGTTAACTAATGATTTTTTGACATCATTAGCTATTACAACCGATGGTGAGATATTATCTAGTCACTTTAGTCAACAAAGAAAATGGCTTAACGAGGTTTACAAGGAGAATAATGAAGAACAAAAAGAGGAATTAATTAAATTTCTTGGTAATTACGCAAAGTTCTATAAAGAAATTTGGCTTAATTATAAAGGGGCTAATGAACTTAAAATAGATGTAATATCTCAAAATTCCGAAGCCGATTTAGTATCACTTCTTATACTGTTTTTAAAATCTTCCAATCACAAAATGTCTATAACATTATTGGGAAGATTTTATAACGATTTATTAAATGGAGAAGATGGGTCTATTATAAGTTTTATAATGGCTGTAAAAGCAATAAGTTCATTTTATATTATATGGAGATCTGCAAAATCTAATTCAGGATTAGATAATGTTTATCGGGAATTTTTAAAAAATTCTTCAAAGGAAAAAAGGGATGGAAAAAATTGGATGAATAATAAATCGATTTGTATTGATGATTTGACTAAATATTTACAAAACGTTTTATCTGAAAATAATATAGAAACTAAAGAAAGTTGGATGGCAATAGCTAAAAACAATTTCAAATATAACCATTCTGCTAGCGTTTGTAAAATAGGTCTTTTTCTAGCATTCGAAGGAACAATTACTGATTCGGAATCAATAGGGTTAATGAAAAAAGGAGTTGAAGGGACTTCGCCATATTTTAATTTGTTTAAATGGAATTCTGCGGAGTTAAAGTCAATCGAACATATAGCTCCTCAAAAGGGTAAAGATAGTGGTTGGGATAAAGAATTGTATAATGAAGATGAAACATTCCAACTTATAGGTAATTTAACTTTGTTACCAACTAAAATAAATAGCTCTGCAGGAAATAAAGGGTGGAAAGAAAAAATAATTTATTATAAACATTTGAGTGAAAAAGATCCTGATAAGCTTCAAGAATTGGCCTCCAAAGCTAAAAGTGAAGGTATTAATTTAAATACGGATACGGTTACAGTTCTTCAAAACTCTTCTTTTAATGAACATATCTTGCCTCTTGTAGAAAATTCTGAAAATAAAACTTGGAATAAAAATGTAGTAATAAAAAGGACAGATCGTATTTTGGAACTAATATGGGATAGAATTAATAGTTGGTTAGATTTATAAATAATTAAATATTATGAATAAAGATAAATGGTTAAATAGTAGTGAATCTAAAGGGTTGTTAAAAATTCAAGATTGTGATCTGATGCACTATAGAGTAGCAGGCAAGCTTGAATATAAAAAAGTGAAGAATGCTTATTTCTATAGCAAGGAAGACCTCTTAAAACTAAGGAAATCTTAACTTAAAGCAAACGTCTTTATATAACTGATTGCACTTTCCAAATTTTCAAACAGCACATCCGATGATTCTTTACAAATTAAAAAATACTTTTTGAATTGATTATCTTCAGGAGACCTTTCATCAACAAGAATAATAAGTTTCCCCTTTGCTTTTGCATACCCTATTTCTAATGCCAATCCATACCCGGAAGGGTTATCCTTAGCCATATAACCTAAAAGAATATCACATTTATCTACGTGATACAGATCCCAAGCAGTATATTTTTCAGATTCTGGTAAGTTATGTTGCTGAGGATTAAATAATATACAGCCATTTTTTAATTCATCTATGACTTTATTGTGCCAGCCACCTTTGAAGCCTCCAGCTAAATAAATTTTAGGTTTCATTGCTCTTTATTTTGTATTAGAAAAAGGAATTCTTTTTGCTATTGGAAAAAATATTCGTTTACACCTTCCAAGTTGAGGTATTAATAATAGAAATACTACGTATATGATTTTAAATTGAGGAGTGGTTTTTAGAAAATAAATATTCCAAAATGAAAATATAAACTGAATAATTACTAAAAATAGTACTATTAATAAAATGGTTGAAATATGATCAAACAATGATGAACGAAACATGAAAGTATAAACTTTTTGGTCCATTGAAGGATTTCTTGACATCAAAATGTTCCTTATTTCATTTATTTTCATTTCATCTGCTTTTTTATACCCATTTTCTTTTAAAAATGACACAGCGTTATGAAATGTAGCGGAGTTTTTGAATTTTTCTTCCCAACCATCACTTTTATAGTTTAAAATGGTGTTTTTGTGTTTGGGAAATCTTCTTATTAAATTATTTAGAATTTTATCTTGAGTACGAACTTTCAAAATTGTCAAACTATATACGACATATCCAAGGATATAAGATAGGACAATAATCAAGTAATCATTAAATTGAGTCCACTCAATCAAAAATTCATTTTTTATTCCAACGGATGGTGAAAATACCAGATTAAAAACTAAAATCAACAAAAATCCAGGAATAAGATATCCAACAACATCCCATATAAATTCTTTGATATTTTTAATAATGTCTCCCATTATATAAAACAACTAGCACATCCTTGACCCTCGGCTTCCAAAATTTCATCTTGCCAAGAAAGTCCAGTTCTTGATCTACTTTTTTGTCGACTCATTTTAATATAATGGTCCTTTTTAATAGTCCTAACCCTTTCAGGTTTCATGAGGTCATCCAAAGATTCTTCCATCCATTTATAGCCTTCTTTTTCGTATTCCTTAGCTTTGTGAAACAATTCAGGATGTTGTTCAAGTAGCCAAACCCATTCAATTTTTTGTTGATAAAAACAGAAATAACATCCTGATCTACTTCTTGAGTATGTTCCAGTTTTTGTTTCTCCATCAATTTCTACTGTATACTCTACAGGATTATAATACGCAGGAATACCAACATCAGAATCTTCTAATATTTTAAAAACATCTGCCAAAACAATAATATCTTCATTATCAATCAAAGGAAAGTTATCTAGTTTGCCAATTGGATATTCAGTAGTTTTTAGATATTCAAAAATTACTTTATTGAATAACTTAACATCACTGTTTAAGAGAATATTTAATTTTTGAGTCTGAGTGAATTTTGGGGAAATAGGTTGTTCTATATATTGTAAGACTTTTTCTTGCTCTTCTGTATGTATATAATTAGAATAATACTCTTTAAGTATAGCTATGTTATTATTGGATAATACTTTTTTAATAACATCTACGCTCCATATATTCTTTCTAAATGGGAAAATGGATTGAATATTTTCTTTTTTTGATATATAGCCCTCTCTATTTTCATCACCTCTAATACCCACATAAGAGATTGTTGGAGTGTTTCCGATCTCATTTTCAAAAGGATCTAACTTCATTTTTTTTGTGCACCATCTTGCTAATGGAGAAGGAAGATACCCTTTATAACTATCTAAAAACAAATCAAAAGGGTTTTTAATTGGAGAGTTTAAATCATCTATAGATTTATATAAACGGATCTTTTTTCCTAAAAATGAATTTAATTTATTTATAAGTTGATAGGTTTCTTTTAATTCTTTTCCTGTATCACAAGTGTAATAATCAATATCCAAATTGGGATATTTAGTCCTCATATATACGGCTAAAGCAGCACTATCTTTTCCCCCAGAAATTCCTAAAACATGTTTTACTTCTCCCATATATTAATCCTCTTTTAATTCCGCAGATAACAACTCAATTAATATTTCTTTACGTAGGTCTATATCCAAGTTGTTTAGTGATTTGGCAATGCTCTTTTTAGCCTCCAAAACAGTTTTGCTATTAGTTTTAGAAACAATAATTTTTTCATATTTAGATGCTCCCGATTCATCAAAAAATCTAAAAGAATATAGTTTGCTTTTATGACTACTTTCGTTAAATTCTTGGATTTCAGAAGCTTTTATTAACCCTAATGCAAGGTCTTTAATACTATCAATAAGCAATGACTCCTCTTCATCTATTAGTTCTTCAAGCCCTTTTCCTAAAGCTACATCAGCTAGTGATTTTATCCAGCTTGATTTATCATCCAAAGGCGAGATAATACGCTTATAGAATGCATTCTGAACGTTTGCTAAAGAAGCTGAGTTTACACTATTCAACTTAGAAATGATTTCTTCTTTATAGACAGGAAATTCTATTGACTCACAATAAAAAGCTGCGAGTATTACTTTTTCAACTCTATCTATTAACTGTTCATAAGCAGTTCTTATTTCTCTGATAGCACTTTGAATATGCTCAGTATAACTTTTAAGAACATCCTCATCATCTTTAATCGAAATCGAAGGAAAACCTAGTGCGTTTGGGAATTGGTTAAATAATGCATCCTCAGGATCTTTTGCATTTTTAATAGCATTCCTTAAATTAATTGCTTTAGTGGAAAGTTTATTAGTTTTCAAAGCATAACTATTCAACCCTCTTTGAAACCGTAAAAAGTTTCCAAATATTGATAAGAATGTAGACTGTACGCCCTTATTTGTGTCAGATTCTATTTGAACCAGTTCTTTATAGCTTTCTAATAGATTTATCTTAAGTCCAGAGATATCATAGCTTTTGATCTGAAAGTTTGAAGGATTTTTATGAATTAAATCAATAACTTCTTCAGTTAGGAATGGTATAAAATTTCCATTAATATGGAACAGAGCATAATCTTCTCTAGTTGCCATTAAAAATATTGGAATCCAAAATTCTGTAAAGCCTTTTTTAAGCTTATATGGAGCTTTACTTAGAATATCATAAAGGTCACGTATGTTTTTTTTGTTAGAAATAGAGTTCTTTATAAAAATTTGACATTCTTTCCATAATTCGGATAATACTGATCCTTTATCAGGAGCTGAAAGTTCATAATACCCAAGGTTTTTATTTAACCTATGGATTCCTGTTTCCTTAAGTAAACTTATATAGATAGCTTTTTCAGGAGGGAATTTATCATCAGGAAATCCTAAAAACTTGGAAGACTCATTATTTAATATATTTCTAAAAAGATATTTTCTAGCAGCATTAATAGGAGCGCTTAAATATTCCTTGTTTATTAGCTCATTTATAAACGTGGGGGTCTTTGGATATATAGTATAACATATATCTGTTAATTGTTCATATAATCTATGCTTATTTTGGATGTCAATCTTTTTTCCAAGATGTATCCAGGTATTAACATCATTATCAAATAATTCATCTAAGACTAGTTTCTCTAATTGCCGAATACAATATAACCTTTCTTCATCAATTAGTTTAAGTGCGTTTTTATCGGATTGATGTTTCTCTATAAGAAGATCAAACTTTTTTATTGTAAAAACTTCCTTTTTTATCTTATTTGAATTCTTGTAGTGAACAAATAGATTACTATATGTTTCTTTAGATTTTTCTTTGATCTTAGAGGATTTAACATCATCAAAAATTAGATTGATATATCCATCTATTGCTCCTTCCGCTTCACTTACATCATCTATATTTGTGGAAATCTTAAATTCAAAAAATCTTGGCGTTCCAGTTTCAAAAGAATACCTTTTGACTAACATTATTGGGAAGTCAATTAATGACAAAATCTCATTAGCAACTGAAAAGTTAGGATTAATTTCTTTTGAAACATTAATTAATTCTTGCTCTAAGTCTATATCTGTTCCTTCAAGAAAATTTATTTTATTACTATATCTATAAAATCGTATTATCCCAGTTTTTTCAAGAGTCTCAAGAATACTACCTACTTCTATATTTCTTATTAACTTGAAGTATTCTTTAATAAACTCTATGTCAAATAGCCCCCCTGCTTTAGAAAAAATATTAGTCAATCCAACAGTCTTTATGACTTCAGAGACTAATCCATAATCATTATCAAAATGCAGCTCTGCTCTTTCTAATGCTTTAAAAGTAGAATACCATTGCGCCCTATGAGGATTATCTAAACTGTTTATTTCTGTTGGTAGTGTATTGGTCAAATAATCAAACACATCGGAGACGGTATAAAAATCTTTTTCAAGCTTTCTTATCGAATATTTTGTGTTGTCATTCAAAAATGAAAACAAAGATCTTTCATTTTGACCATATCGCTGTAATGAATTAACAAGGATATTTGCAGAAAGCCAATCAAGTGGATATAACGCTTCACTCAAGTTTTCATTAATAGTAGTATTATGACTTACGAGTTTGGAATCTTTAATTAATTCAATTAACGAATTAAAACGAGGATTTAACCTCTTAGGAATAACAAACTCCTTTAATTTATTACTTGCAAAATAAATAAGTTGTTCTACAGGTTCATTAAAAAGTAAATCAACAAATCTTCCCTTTATTTTATCCCATTCAAGTTTATCTCTACTGGATAAGTTCTTCCCATAATCAGAAAAATTTTGATGTAATGTTATTATAAAGTAGGTCTCATTAGAATCGTTATTAGCCCACTCCGAGATTTGTTGTAACAGAAAAAGTTCTTCAAGTGTTTTGTTTTTTGAAGCAAACTCAAGAAATTTTCCAAACTCATCCACAACAATAATAAGTCCTCGATTGTTTTTTAAAGCCTTTAATCTTCTTTTCTCAATTTCATTAATGATAGTTGAGTTGTCAACTTTCTTTTTTATGTTTAACTCTTTGCAAAGTGCATCAGAAAAGGAAATACTATCTCCTATTAATTTGATTATTTCGTAATCTTTAATATCATTTTTCCCCTCAAGATCACTAAAGAAAATTTTCTCCTTATTAAGATTCTTTTCTAATGCCCATAAAAATGTAGATTTACCTGTTCCGTAGTTACCAATTAGGTTGAAAGATTTATTAGCTCCATAGCTATGAAGAAATATTCTGTCAAATATCTCTTTACTATTTGGCGTTACGATATAATCAATTTCTTTTGAATTATCGCGTATTATATTAGTGGAGATATTATCTGTATAATTCATAGTGTTTTTCCAATACTTTTATTTTATAATACTTCCCTACATTTTTAATTTGCAATTGCCTTACTCCCGCATCATCTTTATAAACAAATTCTTTATACCTATCACAAATTTTATCGATAATTGATTCAAGCCCTTCGCTAGAAAGACATAAATAAGAACCTAGATTTCTTCGTATTTCATCAAAACTTATAGCTATACTATCCCCATATTCTGTTAATAAGCAATAAATAAAAATTTCAGGCGAAATATTTTTTTGAAGTCCTCGATTAACTCGATAGACAACATCATTTGAATTATTCCTTCTACCCGTATTGCTAATTAAATTTAGTCCTAATAAAGGAGCATTAAAATCATCTTCAACAGTCTTTGTATTCTTTTTTGGAGGAGCATAAGTCTTCAAGAAAACCTTGTAATCAGAAATTAAAGTTTTATCTGTTGTTTTTTTTGCCGATGTGTACTGTCGTCTTAAAAAACTCAATATTTGAGATTCTGAAAATTCAAGAGTTGCTTTGTCCGAAAAATAGTCTTTAAAAATTATTTGATTAATGCTAGCATAGCCCTTTTTACATAAATGATATTGAAGCAACCATAAAGAACCTTCGTTTTCTAGATAAGGATCAAACTTATTATCAAGAAAAAGTACTTTAGCTAATTCTCCAAAAGAATTATCATCATTTAAAATATCAAAAGCTTTTAACCAATGCTGAATTGCTCGCACCATATTTTTACCAACACCTAATTTAGGTACTGCAAAACTATCTTTAAAAACAGATTCAACTTCTTCTTTTTCAATTAATTGTATTCCTTTCATTAACCACTGTTCTTTACAGTGAAATGTATCGTGTCCTGAAAATCTCATATGGGTAAGAAGCAAATTTTATATGTGCAAGATAATCAAATGGAGGAAATCCTCCATTCACAAAGGAGTATTAAATTGAATGATTTATTAACTGTTTAATTAACTGCTAATATTTGATATGTTGTGTCGGTGGATAAAATGAGATAAATAGAATTTTTGTCACTAATAAGCCTGTTTTGATATGTATAAAACCATAAAAGGTGGGCAAAAAGTGGGCAAAGTCTATAAAAACAAAAAGAGTTACGAAATTTTAAAATCGTAACTCTTTGATTTACAAAGTGGTCCCACTTGGGCTCGAACCAAGGACCCCCTGATTATGAGTCAGGTGCTCTAACCAGCTGAGCTATGGGACCTGTTTGTATTTATTTTTTAACCACTGTTTTCCATATCCAGTTTTGAGATATTTCTCTCTTTTCCGGGCAGTGATTCTATCAGGATATTCTTCAGTTAGGATAATTTCCCAAGGCCGAAATCCTTTTGTGCTTTTTGTTTTTCCTGTATTATGAGCATTTAAGCGTTTGTCAACATTTTGAGACATACCTACATAAAACGATTGTCTTTTAAACTTCTAAGAACGTAAACATACATAGTTACTATACCGATTCAGGTGCTCCCCGCCTGTCGTTACCGCCAGGTAGGCAGGTAACCAGCTGAGCTATGGGACCCGAAACGGACGGCAAATTTAAGGATTTGACCAATACACGCCAAACATTTTTTATTTTATTTCTTTTCCTGGCAAAGCTCTATCAAAACCCCATTAGCACTTTTGGGATGTAAAAAAGCAACGAGCTTATTGTCGGCTCCGGATTTGGGTGTTTTGTTAATGATTTGAAACCCTTCTTTTTCCAAACGATCTAGTTCTTTCTCAATATCATCTACATCAAAAGCAATATGATGAATACCTTCTCCTTTTTTGGCTATAAATTTACCGATCGGCCCATCTTCTTTTGTACTGGCCAAAAGTTCAATTTTACTCTCGCCAACTTTAAAAAAAGAAGTAATCACAGCTTCACTTTCTACCTTCTCTTGTTTATAAGGAGCAACCCCCAAAAGTTTCTCGTATAAACTATTTGCTGCATCAATATCTCTTACTGCGATACCTAAGTGCTCGATTTTGTTGATTTTACCCATTTTATAATTTTATTTACCGGTATAAAAATACAATAATACCATAATCAAAAAATTAATTGGTCACCATAGCACATAGAAATGCACACCGTTTAATTATAAGATAGACAAAAAGTCTATATTCTTACGCCTAAATGCAAAGTGATCTTGCCTCTTACAAAGATTAATATGTATTTTTGCAGTTATGGAAACAAACAGACAGAAAAAAATCGCTGGAGTATTGCAAAAAGATGTTGCCGATGTGATACAAAATGCATTACGCGATGCCGGAGTACACGGGATTTTGGTTTCCGTTACCAAAGTAAGTGTGACTACAGATCTTTCGATAGCAAAGGTGTATATGAGTGTTTTTCCACATCAAGAGGGAGAAAAGGTCTTAAAAGAGGTAAATGCTGTAAAATCACAAATCAAACACCAGGTGGCGCAACGTACCAAAAATCAGTTACGGCGCATGCCAGAGTTATCTTATTTTATAGACGATTCTCTGGAATATATTTCTAATATCGAAAAAGCGGTGAAAGGCGAGGAAAATCCCATTCAAAATCCAGAACTTCTTGAAAAGCGTAAAAAGAAGTGAATTTTTCATACTACATCGCCAAGCGGTATTTATTTTCTCCTGGTAGCAACAATGCTATCAATATTATAACAAGTATAGCGGCTGCAGGAGTAGTTATTGGGGCGATGGCTTTATTTCTTGTGCTCACGGGATTTGCCGGACTTAAAGACTTCAGCCTTCAGTTTTCTACCTATTTTGATCCCGATCTTAAAGTTTTCCCGTCAAGCGGAAAGACTTTTGTCTTTGATAAAGAAAAAAAAGAAAAACTAAATCAGTTTGAAGACGTTGCGCATTTTTCTGAAATTGTAGAAGACCACGTTTTTCTTGAGTTTCGTGATAAACAAAAAACAGCTTTTATAAAAGGGGTTGATGTCAATTACAATAACGTTATCAAGACCGATAGCATTGTTGTCTACGGAAACTGGTTAACCGATAATGATTTTCAGGTAGTAGCAGGCAACGGTATTAGTAGAGAACTAGGTATGGGTGTAGAACAAACGTATACCAATTTGCTTAGTATTTATGTGCCAAAACCCGGAAAAGGAATTCCCAATGATATTACCAAAGCCTTTAGATCACAAAAAGTAGTAAATATTGGTATTTATAGTGTAAATGAAGAATTAGATGAGAAGTACATATTTGCTACAACAGGTTTAGCACGCACCCTGCTTGATTTACCCAAAGATGAAGTGACTCATCTAGAGTTGAAGTTATCTCCTGAAGCTAATGAAGACATAGTACTACAGCAATTGTATTTAATTTTTGGAGACGAGGTGGTTATAAAAAATAGGTTTCAGCTTAATGATAAGTTGTATAAAATGTTGAATACCGAAAACCTGGTTTCTTATTTGGTTATTACGTTAATCGCAATTATCGCTTTGTTTAATGTGGCCGGAGCAATTATCATGATGATCATTGATAAAAAGAGCAATGTAAAAACATTGTATAATGTAGGAGCTTCATTACCCAACATCAGAAAAATCTTCTTGTTTCAAGGATCTTTGATGACCGTATTAGGAACAATATTAGGACTAGTGTTAGGATTGATATTAATTATATTACAACAGCAATTCGGTTTATTAATGATTACGCCATCATTACCATATCCTACCAGGATTACTGCAATGAGTTTTATCATTGTTTTTGTAACCATCACAATGATTGGTTTTGTGGCCTCATTATTGGCATCTAGCAGGATTAATCAGAAATTGATACGTTAGCGAATACCATTTCTCACATGAAATTACCGTATAAAATTGTCTCTTTTGACTTGATGCTTCGTTATAAAATTGATCGATAGCTATGGCTATCCATAAATTTTTTACCTAGCCTAAAATCAAAATAGTTCAATTCGTATATCAGTAACTTCATATAAGAACTGGTATAAAAACTTTTCTGGTTTATCTTTCTTATTTCGTATCCTTCGAGAACCTCAGGATACTAAATAAGAAAGGATGAATTTGTTCTGAGCATGTCGGAAGGGCAATTCTACCTTACACAAATTCAAACCCCGCAAATTTTTGCTCTACTTCATCAAAGGCAGCAAACACATCATCAGGATGATCACTGGTAACCATTTTGGTTCGGTATTCTTTAAAATGTGGGATACCTTTAAAGTAATTGGTATAATGTCTTCGGGTTTCAAAAACACCCAATTTTTCTCCTTTCCAATCGATAGCCATTTGTAAGTGTCTTCTGGCGGCGATTACTCGTTCTTCTATAGTCGGCGTTGGGAGATGCTCTCCTGTTTCAAAAAAGTGTTTAACTTCTGCAAAAAACCAGGGATAGCCAATACTGGCCCTGCCTATCATAGCACCATCAAGACCATATTGATCACGCATTTCCATAGCACGTTCGGGAGTATCTACATCGCCATTGCCAAATACAGGAATATGCATTCTAGGATTGTTTTTTACCTCGGCGATAGGCTTCCAGTCGGCATTACCTTTATACATCTGCGCCCGGGTGCGGCCATGAATAGAAATTGCTTTACAACCTACATCTTGTAACCGCTCTGCTACCTCTACAATCTTAATAGAATCATGATCCCAACCCAGTCTCGTTTTTACAGTAACCGGTAGCTTGGTATGCGCTACCATAGCTTTAGTAAGCGCTACCATAAGATCAATATCTTTTAAAATTCCGGCACCTGCACCTTTGCTTACTACTTTTTTTACAGGACATCCAAAATTAATGTCGATGATATCTGGGCCAGAAGCTTCTACAATTTCTACAGATTTAAGCATAGAATCAAGGTTAGCTCCAAAAATTTGAATACCAACCGGGCGCTCTTTTTCGTAAATATCAAGTTTCATAACACTTTTGGCAGCATCTCGAATGAGTCCTTCACTAGAAATAAACTCGGTATATACTACATCAGCTCCTTGTTCCTTGCACAATGCCCTAAAAGGGGGGTCACTCACATCCTCCATGGGCGCGAGCAGCAATGGAAATTCTCCTACATCTATGTCTCCTATTTTGGCCACAGCAATCGATATTTTTTGGCAAAAATACAAATTCTTTCAGACCTTCCAGGTTTTTGAAAGCCAATGAGGTTTAAAAATACTCGGTGGAATAGCATAAAGCTTCTAAAATCAACTATATTTGCAAGTCATTACAGCAATGGAATTTGCGTGAGGGATAGGAGTGGCATCCTTTTTATTTTTTGTGCCTGAGGCTCTCGAAGGCAAAAAAATGAAAAGATATAACGGATAGCCCGACCCGTAATGTAATGAAGGGTCACGCCCCAGAATTTATTTGAAAAATCAACATGAAGAACATTAGAAACTTTTGCATTATTGCCCATATAGATCATGGTAAGAGTACACTGGCAGATAGGCTATTGGATTTTACAGGATCTGTAACTGCTCGTGAGGCGCAAGCGCAACTTTTGGACAATATGGATCTTGAGCGTGAGCGTGGGATTACGATCAAAAGTCATGCAATACAAATGGAGTATACTTATAAGGGAGAAGAATACATCTTAAACCTTATCGATACGCCAGGTCATGTAGATTTTTCTTATGAAGTTTCTCGTTCTATTGCAGCATGTGAAGGAGCGTTGTTGATTGTAGATGCTGCTCAAAGTATACAGGCGCAAACGATTTCTAATTTATATTTGGCATTAGAAAATGATCTTGAAATTATTCCGGTATTGAATAAGGTAGATCTGCCAAGTGCTAATCCAGAAGAAGTAACCGATGATATTGTAGACCTTTTGGGTTGTGATGCAGCTGATGTGATTCCTGCAAGTGCCAAGACTGGGATTGGAATAGAAGAAATTTTGGAAGCTATTATTGAAAGAATTCCTGCACCTAAAGGAAATCCTGATGAACCTTTACAAGCGTTAATATTTGATTCTGTTTACAATCCGTTTAGAGGAGTTGAAACGTATTTCAGGGTAGTCAATGGTGAAATCAGGAAAGGGCAGCAGATTAAGTTTGTCGCAACCGGCAAAAACTATTTTGCAGATGAAATAGGAACCTTGAAATTGAATCAGGTTCCAAAACAAATTATCAAAACCGGCGATGTAGGGTATTTGATTACAGGAATCAAAGATGCTCGTGAGGTAAAAGTGGGTGATACCGTTACCGATGCGAAAACGCCTACTCAAAATGCAATTGAAGGTTTTGAAGACGTGAAACCTATGGTTTTTGCGGGGATTTATCCCGTAGATACAGAGGATTATGAAGAGCTACGTGCCTCGATGGAAAAACTACAGCTTAATGATGCGTCGCTGGTGTTTACGCCAGAGAGTTCTGCGGCATTAGGATTTGGTTTTCGATGTGGATTTCTTGGGATGTTACATATGGAAATCATTCAGGAGCGACTGGAGCGCGAGTTTAATATGACGGTGATCACGACAGTGCCTAATGTGTCGTATCATGCTTTCACTAATAAACATCCTGATGATATTATCATTGTAAATAATCCATCAGATCTTCCCGATCCTTCATCAATGAATCGGGTAGAAGAACCCTATATTAAAGCTTCTATTATTACCAAAGCTGATTTTGTGGGACCTGTAATGTCTTTGTGTATAGAAAAACGAGGAGAGATTACCAATCAAACTTATCTTACTACCGAACGAGTAGAACTTACTTTTGATATGCCGTTGGCAGAGATCGTTTTTGATTTTTATGATCGTTTGAAAACGGTATCAAAAGGATATGCGTCCTTTGATTACAGTCCTATTGGCATGCGTGCTTCAAAATTGGTGAAAGTAGATGTATTGCTTAATGGAAATACTGTAGATGCACTTTCTGCGCTATTACACCAGGATAATGCCTATGATATTGGTAAGAAAATCTGTGAAAAGCTAAAAGAGTTAATTCCGCGACAGCAGTTTGATATACCAATTCAAGCTGCAATTGGTGCCAAAATCATCGCTAGGGAGACTGTTAAAGCACTTCGTAAAGATGTAACCGCCAAATGTTATGGTGGTGATATTTCTCGTAAACGTAAGTTGCTTGAAAAACAAAAGAAAGGTAAAAAACGGATGCGCCAGGTAGGAAATGTAGAAATTCCTCAAGAAGCTTTTATGGCAGTTCTAAAATTGAATGACTAGAGCTGTATTATATTTTATTGGCTGTAAACTTTAAACGTGACAAATACACAATTGGCTGCTCTTTTTACTGAGAGTGGCTTTTTTTTAGTACAATGGTGTATTTGTAGGAAATTAGCTTCTTTTATTCTGGTAAAATCATGTTGAAAAGTATTTTTATGAGATTAAGTGCATAAGTAACATATTTTTTATACCTTGCATTTATAATGATGACCCCAAAATCATAAGAACTAAACAACTTATTATGCAAAATCTTTTTCCTACCCGTATTCCTATTTATGTATATTTTTTTATCATATCTATTGCACTGGCCTGTGTTTCTTAGCTAGGTATAGAAAATATTCCTGTCGGATTCTGTCTTAAAAGGTAGCCGATTTTTTAGCTTCAATCATTTTGTGTAGTATATATTCTACACCATTGTCGTTATTACTTTTTGTAGTATAATTGGCAATGGCTTTAATGTTGGGATGTGCATTTTCCATAGCAAAGCTATAGGTGGCTCGGGTCATCATTTCCAGGTCGTTATTATAATCTCCAAAAACCATGGTTTCTTCGGGTAAGATATGATGATTTTCTTGAAGTTGTTGTAAGGCGTGTCCTTTGTTTGCAAGATTATGTGATAGATCTAACCAAATTTCTCCAGAGACTTTTACCTTTAAACGATCCTCTAGGTGTTTAAGGGCCGGGTATAGATATTTTTCTGATCCTTTTTGGTTACAAATGGCTATTTTAAGATATAGATCATCGGTAACTTCAGCAAGATCATCAACAATTTCATATCGATCATAATATTCAGAAAACATATCTATAAAATCTTGGCCGTAGTCTTCTATGTATCCTTTTTTTCGGCCACATAAGATCACTTGTGAGCCTTTAAGTTCCCGGGTGATATCTAGAAGTTCAAGATAGGTCTCGCGATCTATCACTGTTGTTTGTAACTCCTTGCCTTGTTGCATGGTTAATGCTCCATTTTCTGCAATTACGAAGATGTCGTCTTTAATGGGTTTTAATTTATCAATAATGCTATAGTATTGTCTTCCGCTGGCGGCTACAAAAGTCACCCCCATTTCATTAAGTTCTTCAAAAAGTTGAAAGAAATGGCGACTTACTTCACCCTTAGAATTAAGAAGTGTACCATCCATATCTGTAGAGACAAGTTTTATTTTTGATAAATCCATAGCAGGTGTCTAAATTTAGGTGACAAAGGTAGGTAGTTAAATGATATACGATATGTGATCACTGTGAAATTTGTATTAAATTATTTATTTTCAATTGTTTGTAATTTCCCTCCTTTTTAGGAGGAATAGCTTCAAAAACAATCAAAATTTATATTTTCATATTGAAATTAATTAAAGATGAAATTCTTCCAAAAGGAAATACAACTAAAACCATACCCAAGAGGCTTTTATTTGATCACAGAACAGATTATTTCTGAAATTCCGGAAATAAAAAAGATTAAAATAGGGCAATTGCAGATATTCATTAAGCATACTTCGGCAAGTCTAACGATTAATGAAAATGCCGATCCTACCGTAAGACAAGACTTCGAAAGTCATATGAATATCATGGTACCCCAAAATGCTCCTTATTATATGCATACCTACGAAGGACCTGACGATATGCCGGCCCATATTAAAGCTTCTCTAATGGGAACTTCGGTACAGATTCCAATCACCAACGGAAGATTAAACCTAGGCATCTGGCAAGGAATCTATCTTTGTGAGCATCGAGATTATGGAGGCTCACGTGAGTTGGTACTGACGGCTTATGGAAGTCCCTAGTCCCCCCGGGAGAATACAAAATAGAATTCCCCTTTTAGAGGTTATAGGGTTAAAACCATTGCGCCCACGGAATTCTTGACAGCATTAGAATCCATGCAATCGTATAGAAAATAGCCAACATCTTAAATTTGGGGGTAGAAGTAAGCTTTTTTTTGTGTTTGGAATATCCTATGGTAATAAAAACGATCATCAAAATCATCGTTAAAGGATGCTCTACATTGTATAGACGTAATGTCGAATCTTTCATAATTTCTCCCATGCTATGTGTTCCCGAAAACCAGACCACAAGAGGTGAGAGAAAGAAAATTATAATCCCGATCAATAACTGAATATGTGAGACGATAAGGGCAAATAAAGAAACTCTAAAATCTTTTGGAGCATATTCTCTTTTGTCAAAAAAACCGGCTAGTGCATTAATTGTAGCAAGTGTAACAATAAGTAAGACAAGATAAGCCCAATAGGAGTGAACGATTTGAATAGCTTCGTACATAATAAGGTGTTTAGTTTATCCAAAGGTAAGTAATATGAATAAAAAAACCTCATTCGATTTTGAATGAGGTTTTGTGATTATTTTGATTATTTATATTTCTTAATTAAAAGTATATCGTAAACCAAGTTGCATTTGCCATCTTGATGAGTTCAGACCAGCATCATCGATTTCATTTACACCTTCAGTAGCTCTTTCAGAGAAAGTATATCTGGGTGTAGTACCATCAGATTCAAATCCAGCGAAAGTTACTAGCCTAACATTATCGTTATTTACAAAATATCTTGTTCCCCAATCTTTATTCAGCAAATTGGTAAAGTTGAAAATATCTGCAGTAAATTCTAAAGTGTTCTTTTTACCAAGTCCCATGATTGAGAATTCTTGAGCAAACTTAAGATCAATTACGTGGCTCCATTTGGTTCTATCTCCGTTGCGTTCAGAAAACTGTCCTCTTCTTCCTCTTAAGTAATCGTTCCCTTCAATAAAAGCATTTAATGCTTCCCATTGGTCTTCTGCAGATGAAATAACGGCACCTGTATCTCTATCGGTAACATCAACTAAATTAATCTCACTTCTATTTGCTGGTACATAAATAAGAGCAGAACTAGAGCCTGTATCAGCCAATAAACCACCGTTTCTATCATTATATACATAACTAAACGGAGAACCCTCTGCTCCTTCATATACTAAACCAATACGTGTCTTAAAATTTTCGTTCCACTTAAACTCTACGGTAGCATTGGCTAGGAAACGATGTCCCTGAGCAAAGTCTGATGTGGAAACAGTGGGTCTGTTCGAACCATTTACCGTTTCTAAGAAATTCCACTGAGAGCTATTTTGTGAAGAAGTTCCGTCAAATAAGCCTTCCGAGTCTCCATAAGAATAACTAAATTGTGAATACACATTAACCAAAGAGCTCAAGAATTTATGCCCAACCGTAGTAGAAATATTATAAGATGATCCTTCACCTGTATTTGAGGCAAGAAATATTCCTGTATAGGTTGGGTCAACAAGATTAAAACCATAGTTTGGTCTCGCACCTGTACCCGTAGACGTGAATTCTGGGCCTCTAAGGTTTAGATTTTCATATTGCACTGCATTAATATTATCGTTATAGATAAAGTCTGCGGATATTGTAAATCCAGCAGGTAATTTTTGATCTATTGCGATATTGTACTTCATTACTTGTGGTAACATAAAGTCTGAAGCAAATAAGTCTACCTGTCCACCAACAGCACCAGTTCCAGGTTGTGGTTCAGTAAATTGTTGATTAACATTAGGTTCAAAAGCGGGAGTAAAGATGCCTTCATCTGTATCTCTGTTGATCTCAATAAAACCTGCAGTTTGACCATTGTTGTTATACGTCGCTCCTGGCCATACTAGAGGTACACGTGAAGTAAAGATTCCTAAACCACCACGTATTTGTGTTGTTTTGTCACCGTTAACGTCCCAATTAAATCCTAATCTTGGAGAAATATGTGCTCTGGGAGCGATTCCTTCTCCTACTCTAGCGCCTTGTAAATTTTTACCAGCAGCCTCTAATAATGAAACAGTTCTCGTATTAAAATCTTCATTAACATCACCATCTTCCCAATATGGGATATCTACACGAAGTCCTACAGAAAGATTAAAATTATCGGTGATACTTACTTCGTCTTGGGCATAGAGTCCAAATTGAAATAAATTAAAATCAGCTGCACCTGCCGAGTTATCTCCGAGACCTCCTAATAAGGAATAACCTCTTCGATATCGGTTTGCAGCGTTTGCAGCACCAGATAAGAAGTCATTAAGATTATTAAATCTATAATCTCCAAAGTTTTGTCTAAAGAATAAATTTTCTGCCGAAGAGAATTCATTATTCGTTCCAAGTGTTATAGTGTGTCTTCCTGAGTAAATCTCAAAATTATTTGTTAGTGTAAAAATTTGTTGATCTAGGAAATTCGCTGTAGAAAAAGGTTCTGAACCAAATTGTATTGTTCCATCTCCGTCAAAAATTTGAACAGCGGGAAAAGGATCTCCTACGATATCACGATTATCTTCTACTGATGTATATCCTAGCACAAGATTGTTTGCCATGTTATTTCCGATCTTAGAGTTTAGTTCTAAAGAAGAGGAATTAGTTATTGATTCAAATTGTAAAGATCGATTAGAGAATTGAATTAATCCAGGATTAGAGGTATTAGCATTAAATTGGTCTGCTTTCACATAACTATGGCGCAGCGACAATTTATTATTTTCGTTAATATTCCAATCAATTTTGGCGATTAACTTATCACTTACCAAAGTACTTGCTCCGTCTAAGGCTCCAGGGTCATATCCATAATTGGTTCTTAAAAAATTAGCTAGATTATTAATAGCTGCTTGATCAGAATCTCCTCGGTATGTACTGGGAATAAAAGGTTGGGGTGTTTCGTTATCCTGACGTTCGTAGTTTATAAAGAAAAATAACTTGTCTTCAATAATAGGCCCACCAACTCTTACTCCAATAGTTTCTGCTGTAAACTCATCTAGTTTTTCTCTAGAGTCATCATCTTCCAACAATTTTCCTGGGGTTTTTCCGGCTAGGCTTTCATTTCTAAAAAGATAATATGCAGAACCTTTAAATTCATTAGTACCAGATCTTGTGATTGCATTAATAGAACCTCCTGCAAATCCAGATTGCTTTACGTCAAAAGGAGCAACATTAATTTGAAAAGATTCAATAGCGTCAAGGGATATTGGACTAACACCAGTTTGTCCTCCATTTGTTCCACTTGCGGCTAATCCAAAAACATCGTTATTGACTGCTCCATCAATATAAATAGCATTAAAGCGGTTATTTTGACCGGCAATTGAGATTTGATTATCACCACTAACTTGAGCTTGTGGCGTTAATCGGGCAAAATCAGAAATGTTTCGAGAAAGTGATGGAAGCGTGTTTACTTGTCGTTGTCCAACGTTAGTTTCTGCTCCTGTTTTGTTAGAATCAAAAAGTCCATCGTTAGTTACAGTGATTACAACTTGCTCAAGTGCGTTAGCTTCCTCCTGCATTTGTGTGCTAAACCTATACGTTTGCCCTAAATCAAGGAATAAGTTTTCTTTTTTGGCATCACTAAACCCTACATACGAAATTGTCACTGTATAAGGTCCGCCGGTACGCATACCAGAAATTCTATAAAACCCATCAAAATCTGTAGTGGCACCGTACGTGGTACCAGATGGTTGATGAACCGCTATAACATTGGCTCCTGGTAATGGACCTCCTGTATTGTCTGTTACTTTACCTCCCATTGCAGAGGTTGTTACCCCTTGTGCAAACGTCTCCCCAACGAATGCTATAAGGATTACAACAAATAAAAATGTAATCTTTTTCATAAAAAATTGAGTTAATTAATCCGTGCAAAAAAACAAATCTTTATGCAAACTAACTTTACCATAATGTTAAGAGTTTTTCACAAAATTTGTATATGATTAAGGTAAAAGTATTTTTGGATTATATTGGCAATCAATGAGTTGAAGATATTCAAAAGTTATTAACTAAAAAAATGTTAATTATTCTTGACAAAAATCTGCAACTGCTATACCCAAAACGAGTCAAAAATTGAAAAATTTGGCTTAATAATTCACTTTAAAGCCAGTTTATTATTTAGTCAGATAACGCTCTAAAAGCTTTTGTGTAGACGAATCATGTTGATAAACTTTGGCATTGTTAATTTCTGATAAGATTTTTGTAGCTAATTGCTTTCCTAATTCTACTCCCCATTGGTCATAACTGAAAATATTCCATACCACTCCTTGAACAAAGATACGTTGCTCATACATTGATACCAATGCCCCTAAGCTTTTTGGGGTCAATTTATTAATTAGTAAAGTTGTTGTCGGTTTATTTCCTTCAAAAATTTTGAAAGGAGTAAGTTTTTTTAGTTTATCCTCGGATAAATTCTTTGATTTTAGTTCATCAAGCACTTCGGCTTTTGTTTTACCATTCATCAATGCTTCGGTTTGAGCAAAGAAATTGGCCATTAATTTGTCCTGGTGATCCTGATCTTCAAACAGAGAATATTTAAATCCTATAAACTCTGCAGGAATTAATTTGGTTCCCTGGTGAATTAACTGAAAGAATGCATGCTGTGCATTGGTTCCCGGTTCTCCCCAAATTATTGTACCGGTTTGGTAAGTAATAGGATTACCATTGCGATCTACACTTTTTCCATTACTTTCCATAATTCCTTGTTGTAAATAGGCAGGAAGTCTATGTAAATATTGGGAATAAGGAATAATCGCTTCACTTTCTGCATTAAAGAAATTGTTATACCATATACTTAGCATACCTAGAATAACAGGTATGTTTTCTTCGAAGGAGGTATTCTTAAAATGCTCATCCATTTCGTATGCACCTTCTAGTAATGCCTCAAAGTTTTCATACCCTACTGAAAGACTTATGGATAGCCCAACGGCACTCCATAGCGAAAAGCGACCACCAACCCAGTCCCATAAAGGGAATATGTTTTCTTCTGAAATGCCAAAATTTGTTACATTAGTAATGTTACTGGATACTGCTACAAAATGGTTGCCTACAGCATCTTTTGGTGCTTTTTTGGTGAACCAATTTCTGGCGGTTGTCGCGTTCGATAAAGTTTCCTGGGTAGAAAAAGTCTTAGAAACCACTACAAACAATGTAGTTTCCGGGTCTAATCCTTTTAGATTTTGATGTACGTGATCTCCATCTACATTTGAGATAAAGTGTACCTTAAGATGATTTTTATAGAATTCTAGTGATTCTGTTATCATCGCAGGACCCAGGTCAGATCCGCCAATACCTATATTTACAATATCTGTGAAGGCCTTACCTGTATGTCCCTTCAATTCACCAGAAATTACCTGATTGCTGAAGTTCTTTATTTTTTCCTTTACTGCATAAACCTCGGGAATTACATTTTTTCCTTCAACTTTTATGTTTTGATTCGAAGGAGCTCTTAACGCCGTATGTAGTACTGCTCTTTCCTCGGTTTCATTAATACTACTTCCTCCAAAATAATGTGATATAGCTTTATCAAGCTTAACTTCTTTGGCTAGTTCTATTAATAATTTTTTGGTAGTTTCATCAATTCTGTTTTTTGAATAATCGACATAGAAATCGTTCCAAGAAATAGAAAAGTCATTTGCACGATTTGGAAACCGCTCAAAAAGATCTTTTAGATGTGTATTTTTTATATGCTCATAATGGGATTTCAATGCTTCCCAGGCTTTTGTGGTGGTGGGGTTGATAGTTGGTAATGTCATTTTACAAAATTTCTTGTGGTTTAAATTGAATGCTATCTAAAGTTGCTTTTATGGGTTCTATATACTTAAAAAATTGAGGTCTAAGACTGTCGGATAAAGGTTTTGAAGCAGGAAGATCTTGTTTAAACGGATCTACTTCTCTTCCATTTTTCCAAAATCTGTAGCAAACATGAGGTCCGCTGGTATTGCCTGTCATACCGATATATCCGATAACATCTCCTTGTCTTACAAATTGACCAACTTTTACAGCTTGTCTACTCATGTGTAAATATTGTGTGTCATAAGTTGCATTGTGTCTTACTTTTACATATTTACCATTACCGCCTCTTCGCTCTGATTTAGTGACAATGCCATCTGCGGTAGCTAATATGGGTGTACCTATTGGAGCGGCAAAATCTGTTCCTCGATGTGGCCTTATTTTATTGCCATAATATTTGATTCTTCTTCTTAAATTATATCGTGAAGAAATTCTACTGAATTTTACCGGGGCTCTAAGAAATGCTCTACGTAAATTATTGGCTTCATCATCAAAATAATCAATTGTACCATTTATGGAATCATCTTGAAATCTAAAAGCATAAATAGGTTTTCCTCTGTGCTCAAAATAAGACGCCTTAATTTGATCTATCCCGGCAGGAATGGTATCATCAATAAACTTTTCGGTATAAACTACCTTAAATCTATCTCCTGCTTGCAATCTTGTAAAATCAATAGTCCAGGCATAAATATCAGACATATTATAGGCCACTAAAAAGTTAAGGTCTAAATCATCAAAAGTCTGCATTAAGCTACTGTAAATAGTGCCTGAAGCAGTTTTTTCAACTAATTTGACAGGTTTTTTTCGTTTTTGGGCTATGATACTGTCTCTAAAATCAATTACCGTATAATCTATTTTGTTATTCTGATAAACAAATACTTGTGCTTTTTCTGTTGTGTCTTTTGATTTAAGGAGCATATAGGGTTTACCAGCCATAATTCGAGCTACATTGAACGTGTCTTTTATTTTGTTGGTAATTTCGAATACTTTGGCTCTACTGATACCATGAGTATCCATAATTGCACCAAAGCTATCGCCAGGTTTAATCGTATCCTTTACTACTTTAAAATCATCCAGAACATATCCAAATTCCTTGTTTACCGGAGGCGCTTTTTCTTCCTCAACTACTTCAGGAACTATAACTTTTGCTTCTTTTTTCTCTTTTTGACACGAAAATAATACTACCATAAGCAGTAGTAAGTAACCTAATTGCTTCAACTGACGACTATTTTATTTTGCGGTATTAAATCGATGAGCGACCCACTGCTGACCCCAGTTTTCTTTTTCTTCTTCACTCCAAAGATTAGGAAAAAACATAACTCTTTGAAAACTAGGAGGTAAAAATTTCTTCCAATTAGTTCCTCCGGTAGCCAAAACTTCACCTTTCTCTTTGTTAAGATATCTAAAGGCGGCGCCCATATGCATTAATAACCAATTAATATTCACATTGGTGTCAAAAGTACGTAATGCTTCGATAAGGTGCACATTATTTTGCTCTTTTTCTGGTAGTTCTAGATATTTATGAAAAATTGTACTGTGTTGTACTTGATTTGCGATACGCATCATCCGGGGTGTATATCGATATTCAAATTGTTTTAAGGTAAGTGTTTTTTCGCCAGTTTCTATGTCGGTTGCTCCTGATTTCCAATAAAGGTGCTCAAATACTTCTTCTAGAGAATCCTGCTCAGAAAACTGATCTCTTTGTTTGGCATTAACAAGATTAACCAATGGTGTGGCATAAATCTCTATCAATCTGAATTGTACAGATTGAAATCCGCTAGCGGGGAGAAGCGACATTCTGTATTTTAGGAACTGATCCCTTTCCATACCCTTGATCATAACGTCAAAAGAGTTGATTAAAACTCTAAAATATCGATTTATCCGGTCTAGTTTTGATGTAAAAAATTTTGCCGTTTGCAACTTGTCATCTATAATCTGTTTAAGCTCATGTATAATAAGCTTGAAATAGAGTTCTGTTATTTGATGATAGGTGATGAATATTTCTTCGTCTGGGAAATGGGTCCTGGGTATTTGTAAACTTAACAAAGTGTCAAGATGTATATAATCCCAATACGTTAAGTATCGATCATGAAGTAGACCGTCTAAATAGGATCCCAGGTCTTGCCCAGAGTTTTTGAATTTTTTTTCTAATTGCTTTATTTTTTCTGCAATTTCTGGTTTGATTGGTTCGTTCATTAATCTACCACAATTTTAAATGGATGCTTAAGTCCTTTAAATGCATCTAAATCTGCTTTAATAGATCCTACTAATATGTCGGCTTTGATTCTTACAGGCATACGATTGTCATCATCGCTTACCCATACAGTCATACTTTCTTCTTCCTTAAATATTCTGTTCGCTTGTACATAAGGTCTAAATTTTAGACATGCAATTTTACCCATCTTTGTATTAATAACCTCTCTACCTAAAAATTTCAGTTTAAAGCGATAGTTTTCTCTGTCAAAAAACATATTTACATACTGTTCATCACCTTTTTTTAATGAGGATGTTTTGATGTTATTTCTCAAATAATAAAAAGAAGACATCATATCTTGTATATTGTCGTGGGTTGTAAAAGTCTTTTTAGTATTACGCTTTTTATCATGAACCAATGCCTGGCTTTTTTCATGGTCAAATTTGATTTCTATATCTTTCGTATAACCTCCCTCATTAATTTTTCTAATAAACTTGTATGGCTTTACTTCGTCTTTATCAATATAGGTTTCGTAGTAATCTTCAACCTTGAAAAATAAACTTAAAAATCCTGAAGATTTACCTTCTCCTGCAATATGTCTAACAGGCATACCATTTAGCACTTCATCTTTGACTTCTATAGTGGCATAACTTGCGGTAAAAATTCCATAGTGTATTCTAAACCTAAACCATTCTCCAGAATCAAAAGCACTATGGGCATCTTGGGCATAAGTAGGAGCTGTAAATACAACTAAAAGTATAATCAAAAAAAACTTTTTCATGGTTTGAGATATTATGTTATTTGGTGCAATACTATATTGCGTAGTAACAATATCTATTCCAAAAGTACTATTTAAAGCGATGAGATAAAAACGAAAACTGTTATAAATATAAAAATGAAAACAAAAAAGAGAGCCACCACAGCTCTCTTTTTTTACTTTTATTAACCAACTAAAAACTTAAATTATGAGAATAATTATTGTTTTAGATATAAGCGGTAACCACTCCACTTACTTTGCAAATATGAACTTTTTTTGAATAATTATCAATCGAAAACGTTTTTTTATTATGAATTTTAACAAAAACTTATATAAATAATTACAATAGTTCAATTTTAGTAATGGATTAACGACTTTAGTTATGAATTATCAAAAAGCTGTAAAACAATTTATTTTACAAAGTCCCTCGCTGTTCTTGTTCTCGCTCAATAGCTTCAAATAAAGCTTTAAAATTACCTTTTCCAAAGGATTGGGCTCCTTTGCGTTGTATGATTTCAAAAAACATAGTAGGACGATCCAATACAGGTTTAGTAAAAATTTGAAGCAGGTACCCTTCGTCATCTCTATCGATTAGAATGCCAAGTTCTTTTAACGGAGCGAGATCTTCGTCGATTTCTCCTACTCTGTCTAATACCGTTTCGTAATAACTAGCGGGTACTGTTAGAAATTCTACTCCTCTATTTCGAAGCTCAGAAACAGTTTCAATAATATTATCTGTTGCTAATGCCATATGTTGTACACCTGCACCATTATAAAAATCTATATATTCTTCGATCTGAGATTTTTTTCTTCCTTCTGCAGGTTCATTAATTGGAAACTTTATACGCCCATTACCATTACTCATCACTTTACTCATTAGGGCCGTATATTCTGTAGAAATATCCTTATCATCAAATGATACCAACTGTGCGAATCCCATTACCTTTGCATAAAACTCACACCATTTATTCATCTCGTTCCATCCTACATTTCCCACCATATGATCAATATATTTTAATCCGGTAGATTTTGTTTGGTAGGGTTTGTTCCATGCCATAAATCCTGGTAGGAAAGCACCGTGATAATTTTTTCGTTCGACAAAAATGTGTACGGTTTCTCCATAGGTGTGGATTCCTGAAAAAATAACGCTTCCATGTTCATCTTTCTCAGTTTTGGGTTCCATATAGGATTTGGCACCTCGCTTTATAGTTTCTTCATAACTTTTGGTGGCGTCATCTACCCATAAAGCAATCACTTTTACTCCATCGCCATGTGCATTGATGTGTTTGTTGATTTCACCGCCTGGTTGCAGAGGGGAAGTAAGTACTAATCGTATTTTGTCTTGTTCAAGTACATAAGAAACGCTGTCTTTACGTCCTGTTTCCAGTCCTGCATATGCAATAGGTTGAAATCCCCATGCAGTTTGATAATAATAAGCAGCTTGTTTGGCATTGCCTACATAAAGTTCTACATAATCGGTTCCTAACAGGGGCAAAAAATCTTCTGCCTGTGGAACCACTTTTTCTAAATCCTGAGGTGTTATATTTGTTGACATGTCTTTTAAATTAGTTAATGTGTTAATTAGAAAATGTATTCTCTGAGTAAATTAGAATTTAAAGAATCAAACCCTAATTACCACATTGCTCTTAAATGAGGAGTTATATCAATTCTATAATTTAGCATTTTCAAACTTCTTATGGGTTATTCTAACCATGATTTATGATAATCTTCATCGGCTATTTTCATAGCTTCCTCAGTAACCTTAAGAGGTTTAAAAGTATCTACCATTACAGCCAATTCATCTGTTTTGGTTTGGCCGATACTTCTTTCTACGGCTCCAGGATGTGGCCCATGAGGTATCCCAGCAGGATGCAAAGAAATATGTCCTGCATCAATGTCGTTTCTACTCATAAAATCCCCGTCTACATAGTATAGTACTTCGTCACTATCAATATTACTATGATTATATGGAGCAGGAATGCTTTCGGGATGATAATCATATAATCTCGGAACAAATGAACACACTACAAAAGCATCAGTCTCAAAAGTTTGGTGCACTGGTGGTGGTTGATGAATTCTTCCTGTGATGGGTTCAAAATCGTGTATTGAAAAAGCATAGGGGAAATTAAAACCATCATAGCCTACTACATCGAAGGGATGTGTAGCATAGATCATATCAAAAATTTCATCTTGCTTTTTTACTTTTATTAAAAAATCGCCTTTTTCATCATTAGTTTCTAATTCATATGGGGTTCTAATGTCACGTTCACAAAATGGAGAATGCTCTAGTAATTGGCCGAACCAATTGCGATATCTCTTTGGTGTGTAGATCGGTCTTCTTGATTCTACAATAAACAAACGATTATCTGTGGTATCAAAATCTAATTTATAAATAGTTCCTCTAGGCACTAGAATATAGTCTCCATATTTAAAATCGAGATTACCAAGATGACTTCTAAATTTTCCACTACCGCGATGCACAAAAATCAATTCATCTGCATCTGTATTTTTATAAAAATAATCAGAGGTCGATTCTTGTGGTGCAGATAAAAGAATACTAACATCACTATTGGTCAATACATTTTTTCTGCTCTGCAAATAGTCTTTTTCCGGATTCACTTTAAAACCATGAAATCTATAAGACTTTATATTATTTCCAATTGCAATTTTTGGTGCAACAGAATAACTTCCTTTAATTTCTTTTACTTGAGTAGGTCTATGACAATGGTACATGTTGGTTGACATTCCATCAAAACCAATAGTTCCAAATAATTGTTCATAGTATAAATTACCATCTTGTTTTTTAAAGATAGTATGGCGTTTATGTGGTATTTTTCCTAGTGTATGATAAAAAGGCATTGATTATTAAATTTAAGGTATTAACTACTTTTCTAAAAGATAAATAACAAATCTGCCTTATTCTGGATTGCGTTTGATAAGGTAGTGTAATAGTAGTAATAAATCCTGCCAAAACATGCTCATGATATTACAAATATCGTAAATATTTCTATTTTTTATAGTTTCTATTTTCTTAAAACCAAAAGCCTACACTAAAGAACCATGTACTTTCATCTATTTCTGGTGAGTACGAGTATTTAACCTGTATGGGTCCGGCGAAGGTTTCTAGACCATATCCTAGGGCGTATCCTGTAAAATCAGGGTCTTCGAACCACCTTCCGGTACTGAATAATTTATTACCGACGTTTGCAAAATTAGCTGAAGCATTAATATGGTTTTTTTTGAAGATTTCATAATCTACTGTGATTAATCCTTTCATAAAACTTTGCCCGGCAATACTTAAAAAATCATATCCATAAAAAGGGATAAAATTGTTTATAGTTTTTGCTCCAAAACCACCAAGTAGAAAATCAAGAGAGTTAATTGCGTTATTTCCAATTTTAGTACCTGCCTCAAGACTTAAGTTCATAGAAATATTGTGAAACAAAGGTCTGGCATATCCCAAATGGGCCTTGGCGATAGAGAACTCATCAAAACTATTGGTAAAATCTGATGAAAAGAGATAAGTATGTATATCTCCTTCAAATAATATTCCCCGTTTTGGAAAATATTTATTGTCGTAAGTGTCAAATTTTAAGTATCCAAAAGCACTCCAATAATCACTGTCATCAAAAACTGTTCTTGGAATTTGATTTTCATCTTCTCCAAAGGTGTCCGAGATGATTTGTAATCTTTTATATTCTGCACCCAGCCCAACCGAAAAAGTTTGATTTAACAATGTTTCAGCATATGCCTGAACATTATAGTCTGTATAGGTAACATCAATTCTATTAATATTCAGATCAGGAATTTCTCCAAATTGACCTATAAAATCAAAATCAAAATCTTTTTTAAAATTAGTATACCCATATTTTAATCCTGTGCTCCAATAAAAGCCTTTGTCAATATAATAATCCAAATTATATCTAATGTTATCTCCTAGTGCGACATCTAGCGAAAGAACGTCATTATTAAATAATAAACTTTTTCTGGTAACATTTACTAGTGCTGCAGTTTGATACAAATCATCATAGTGCACGGCAAATCGCAACAGCATTTTATTTTCACTCTCTTTGACATTTAGGGAAAGTTCTTTACCTTCATCACCATCGATCAGTCTATGACTGACCCGATCAAAATTCCCAGTAGCTGATAGATTATTAATTCCTTCATTGAGTTTTTCATATGTAGTAACTCGAGGTGTCTTTAGCTTAAGTTTCCCTCTTATATATGCTCTTGTATATCGTTTATTACCGGTAATATATAGATTGCTTATTAAAATGTTTTCAGAATTTTCAGGAACTTTTTCTCTAGGTTCTGTGGGTTTTTGACGTTGTGCAATATCCTTGAGTTTTTCAAAATTGGAAAAGGCTGCGTTTTCTCCACTTTTTATGATTTCATCAGCTCTATTGAATGACATAACCGAAAAATCCATAATAGACGGTTTTATATATATATCAGTTTCCGAAACCTTGCCTTTCATGGCATTAAAAGTTCTGAAATTACTAATTTGTAACATGATGTTCGTTACAGAATTTAATTCATCCTTAGGCATTAAACTATCTTGAACATCAATACCAATTACTATTTCAGCTCCTTTTTCTTTGATTTCTTTTACAGGATAATTGTTTGACACCCCTCCATCAGTCATTAAAACTCCGTTTAATTCTACAGGACTAAAAATTGAAGGTAAAGCTCCACTGGCAGCCACGGCTTCGGGTAAATACCCTTTGTCGAGAAGCACTTGTTGTCCGGTTTCAATATTGGTAGCCATACAGAAAAAGGGTATGGGGAGGTCATCAAAATCATTAATGTCATTTACGTGAGCTGTAAATCTGGAAAATTGATTATAAAAATTCTGTCCTTTTGATAATCCCTTTGGGAGACCTATTTTAAAATTATCGAAAGGCAATGTTAGGGCATACTTTTCAGAGTCTTCTCTTTCATAAAACGTTTTTGCATCTCTGGGTAACAAATCTTGAATAAAAGTATCAAAATCTACTGATCTAAAAATAGAATCGAGCTCTTTTGCTCGGTATCCCGAAGCGTATAGCGCACCAACAATTGCTCCCATGCTTGTTCCGCCGATATAGTCTATTCGAACACCCGCTTCTTCAATGATCTTTAATGCACCAATATGTGCTAAACCTTTTGCACCACCACCACTAAGTACTAAACCTACTTTCAAATCTTCCTGTGCAGGATCATCATGCGTTTCTATGAGATCTTTTTCCTGGGACCAATGTATTTGAGGCAAGAATAATATGGTGAGTACTAATATCCTAATTAGAAAAACCCATAAGATGTTTGGTGTATTCACAATTAATCCTTTTTAGAAAGATAGTAATTAAAAACTTTGGTTGCGCGTGAATTTCCTACTACTTGGGTCAACTCTTCCATAGTGGCTTTACTAATTCTTTTTACAGATCGAAAATGCTTAAGTAATTCTACCACTGTTTTTTCTCCAATTCCCGGGATAGAATCCAACTCAGTGTCTAAAGCAGATTTACTTCGTTTTTGTCTGTGAAAGGTAATACCAAACCGATGTGCTTCGTTTCTTAGATGTTGTATTACTTTTAGGGTTTCAGATTTTTTGTCAAGATAAAGAGGGATAGAATCACCAGGATAATAGATTTCTTCTAATCTCTTTGCAATACCAATAATGGTAATTTTTCCTCTTAAATCTAGGGCATCAAGAGCTTTTAAGCCAGAAGAAAGCTGTCCTTTTCCACCATCAACTATCACCAGTTGGGGTAAAGATTGTTCTTCATCAAGCAATCGTTTGTACCTGCGATATACCACTTCTTCCATAGAAGCAAAATCATTTGGGCCTTCTACTGTTTTGATATTAAATTTACGATAGTCTTTTTTACTTGGTTTCCCATTTTTAAAAACAACGCAGGCAGCTACAGGGTTTGTTCCTTGAATATTTGAATTATCAAAACATTCAATATGTGTTGGCTCTTCAGGCAATCGAAGGTCCTTTTTCATTTGTGCCATTAGGCGTTTGACGTGACGATCGGGATCGATGATTTTGATCTGCTTAAAGCGTTCTTGCCTAAAGTATTTGGCATTTCTTAGAGACAAGTCAACAATTTTCTTCTTGTCACCTAATTGTGGAACCGTAATTTTTATATTTTCACCTACCTCTACCTCAAAAGGAACAAATATCTCTTTCGATTTAGAATTAAAACGTTGACGAAGTTCAATAATCGCTAATTCTAATAGCTCTTTATCTGATTCTTCGAGCTTTTTTTTAATTTCGGTAGTATGGGATCTGATAATCGATCCGTAAGAAAGTTGAAAAAAATTCACATAGCCAAAAGACTCATCTGAAATGATAGAAAAGACATCTACATTACTTATTTTAGGATTAACTACGGTAGATTTAGCTTGATATTTTTCAAGCACTTCGATTTTTTCCTTAATTCTCTGTGCATCTTCGAACTCCATTTTTTTTGCGTGATCTGCCATTTGCCTTTTAAATCGATGTAAAGAATCTTTAAAGTTTCCTTTAACGATTTGTCTAATGGCATTCAGGTTTTCGTTGTATTCCTTTTCATCTTGCAAGCCTTCGCAGGGGCCCTTGCAATTTCCCAAATGATACTCTAGGCAAACCTTGTATTTACCATTATCTATTTTTTCCTGAGACAAATCATAATTACATGTTCTAAGCTGATAGAGTCCTTTTATTAGATCTAATAAGGTATTTACCGTTTTAAAGTTTGTATACGGGCCATAATATTCTGATCCATCCTGGATGAAGTTTCTTGTTGGAAAAACTCTTGGGAAACGCTCTTTCTTGATACAAATCCAAGGGTAGGTTTTATCATCCTTAAGCATCACATTAAAACGAGGCTGATGTTTTTTGATTAGATTGTTCTCTAACAATAATGCATCGGTTTCAGTATCCACAACGATATGCCTAAGCGAATGAATCTTTTTTACAAGGATTTTTGTCTTGTAATTTTCATGATTCTTAGTAAAATAAGAAGCTACTCTTTTCTTAAGGTTTTTTGCTTTACCGACATATAATAATTTACCATCTTTATCATAATACTGATATACTCCCGGGCCTGAGGGTAGTGTCTTAAGTTGTATGTCTAATGTGGCTTCTCGCATATTCTAATGGTAAAGTTAAGGGTTTACCCAATTCAAGGATAATGATATGAAGTTTAAATTTTGTTAAACCCGTAGCAAAATATCAATTGTTATTAAAAATAACGTTAACTGTATAATACATTTTGATTTTTACTACATTAGTAGTCCTAAATATAAACGGTTATTCTTTTGGAACAAAAGAAGGAAATAATTGGTCGCATAGATAAAGTGGATTTTCCGCTTTTAGAACTATCAGATATCGATGCCAAAATCGATACGGGTGTGTATACCTCTTCGATACATTGTATTGGTATACGAGAAGTTGACAAGACTCTACAATGTACCTTTCTTGATGCGACACATCCCGAATATAATGGCAAAAGATTTACATTTAAAAATTATGATATGACTGCAGTAAAAAGCAGTAATGGAAAAGTCGAAATGCGTTTTGCTATCAGAACTCAAATACTAGTATTCAATAAAACGTATCCTATTACTTTTACCTTATCTCCTCGTGATGATATGCGTTTTCCTGTATTGATAGGACGTAAATTCTTAAGCGGGAAATTTTTAGTTGATCCTCAATTAGAAAATCAGTCTTACAATCAAAAGTTATAATGAATATCAAAATCTTGTCGCGTAGTGCGAATTTATATTCTACTAATGCACTTGTTCAAGCTGCAGTAAAGCGTAAACATAATGTTCAGGTAATTGATCCATTAAATTGTGATATTGTAATCGAGCGACAAAAACCAGAAATTTATTATCGAGGTAGAAGGTTAGATCATGTTGATGCTGTAATACCAAGAATAGGGGCATCTACTACTTTTTACGGAACTGCAGTGGTGAGACAATTTGAGATGATGAATGTATTTACAACACTAAGTTCACAAGCATTAATACAATCGAGAGATAAACTGAGAAGTTTACAGGTGTTATCAAAAGCTGGTCTTGGTCTTCCCAAAACAGTATTTACAAACTATTCCAAAGATGTGTCTGAGGTTATATCACATGTTGGAGGAGCTCCTTTAATTATAAAGCTTCTCGAAGGTACTCAAGGACTTGGAGTTGTACTTGCTGAAACTAAAACAGCTGCAGAATCTGTGTTAGAGGCATTTAATGGATTACAGGCCAGGGTAATCGTTCAAGAATTCATTAAAGAAGCCAAAGGAGCAGATATTAGAGCTTTGGTAGTAGATGGGCAAGTGGTTGGGGCTATGAAAAGACAAGGTAAAGATGGAGAGTTTCGGTCTAATCTGCACCGGGGAGGTACAGCCAACGTGATTAATTTAACTAGACATGAAGAACAAGCGGCCATTATGGCCACGAAAACACTAAAAATGGGAGTAGCTGGTGTAGATATGCTTCAAAGTAAAAGAGGGCCACTTATTTTAGAAGTTAATTCATCTCCTGGATTAGAAGGTATAGAGAATGCAACTGGAAAGGATATTGCAAAGTCAATTATCAAGTATATCGAAAGAAATATGTAAAATAATATGACGAAAACAGAAGAAAAAGATTTGCTTAATATATTAGGAGAAGAAATCCCTTTGGGCTCCAGTAAAACCATAAATTTTAATATTGCCAAACTATATACTTCTACCAAAGTAGAAATACCCATAATTATAGAAAGGTCTAGAAAGCCAGGTCCTACAATTCTGATCACAGCAGGGATACACGGAGATGAGGTTAACGGTGTAGAAGTAGTACGGCAGATTATAGCAAAAAAGATCAATAAACCGGCCAAAGGTACTATTATTTGTATTCCTGTTCTTAATGTGTTCGGGTTTTTGAATATGGATAGGTTTTTTCCAGATGGGAGAGACCTAAATAGAGTGTTTCCTGGTACAAAAAATGGCTCTCTAGCAAGTCGATTTGCATATCAGTTTGTCAATGAAATTTTACCAGTAGCAGATTTTTGTCTTGATTTTCATACAGGAGGAGGAAGTAGATTTAATGCAGCTCATATTCGGGTAGATCCTAAAAATGAAAAATCGGTAGTATTAGCCAAAATTTTTAATGCACCTTTCACACTGCTTTCCAAAAATCTTGATGGATCCTACAGAGCGACATGTGCCAAAAAAGGAATAGATATTTTATTGTTCGAGGGTGGGAAGTCACAAAATAACAATAGGGATGTAGCCAGAGAGGGTGTGCATGGTACTATACGGGTATTACATTATCTAGAAATGCTAAGACCCGATTTTGTAATGCCCGATACCCTTAAAGAAACTATCATTATCAAAAAAAGTTTCTGGATGCGTGCAAAATACAGTGGATTGTTGCACATTAAAATTCCTATCGGTAAGTACGTAGAAAAAGGAGAAATGCTAGCTACCATAACAGATCCTTACGGGAAAATGCGACATATTGTAAAATCTTCAAACGATGGATATATCATCAATGTAAATGAGGCACCTATTGTTTATAAAGGAGATGCAATTTTCAGAATTACCACCGAGTTAGAAGAATAATGAATAAAAAAGCACTTCGAGAAAAATATAAAAAGCTAAGATCTCAATTAAGCCAGGAAGAAATTGATAACCTGAGTATGGACATAGCCAATAGATTGTTACCATTATCAATATGGGATAAATCATATTATCATGTTTTTTTGCCTATATCCAGACAAAAAGAGATCAATACAGAGTTTATAATGCATGTTTTACACGGAAAAGATAAACATGTGCTTGTTCCCAAGAGTAATTTTGACGATCATACACTAGATCATATTTTACTTACTGATAGTACCAAATTAAAGGTGAACTCTTGGGGTATTCCAGAACCGGTTGATGGTATTGCAATAACCGAGGATAAAATAGAAGTTGTCTTTATACCGCTTCTCGCCTTCGATCAAAATGGAAATCGGGTGGGTTATGGCAAAGGTTTTTATGATAATTTTTTAGCAAAATGTAATCCTGAAACTATAAAAATTGGGCTTTCATTTTTTGCTGCAGAAGAAGAAATAAATGGAATAATTCCCTCAGATATAAGGCTTGACCTTTGTGTTACTCCGTTAGAAACGTACTATTTTAAGAATTAATTAACATTCCTTGCATTCAAGTATAGTTTGTATTATATTTCGACAACTATAAACGTTTTACCCCCAAAAATGTCCCAAAATATAGAAAGTGTCTGTATCATCGATGATGATAGTATTTACATAAATTTAGTGAGTAAGATTATTGAATTAAGAAAGTTGTCTGAAACTGTGATTGTATTCAATAATGGTAAAGAAGCTATGGATTTTTTCCAGGAATCTTTAGAAAAAAACGAAAAACCAGAGGTGCCTCAGGTAATTTTTTTGGATATCAACATGCCGGTAATGGATGGATGGGAATTTTTAAGGGAGTTTTCGAAGATTAAAAATAAATTAAGTGACAAGATCAATCTTTATGTGGTCAGTTCTTCTATAGATTCCAGAGATATAGAAAGAGCCAAATCAATAGACGTAGTTTCTGACTATCTCACCAAACCAATCAAAATTGATGATTTTGAAAGGATATTAGAATAGTTTTGACCTCAAGTATTATACTTCGTTTTGTTTTGGAAATGCTTTTTTATAGAAAATAATTAATAAGAACACCCCAATACTAATAGCAGAATCGGCAATATTAAAAACAGGGTCGAAGAAAGAAAAATGCTGGCCTCCCCAAAAAGGTATCCATTCTGGTAAAAGATCATCATAAAAGGTAAATTGAATCATATCTACAACTTTCCCATAAAAAATACTTTCATACCCTCCTTCTTCTGGTAAGAAACTAGCAACATCTATGTTAGTGCTTTCTCCAAAAAAGATTCCATAGAAAAGAGAATCTATAATATTTCCAAAAGCACCTGCAAAAATTAAAGCGATACAAAATGTGAGTATTGCAGGACTATTTTTACGAACAGAATCGTAGAGCCAATACCCAATACCAGTAATGGCTACTAATCTAAATAGTGTAAGAACAAGTTTCCCATAGTTGCCCGGAAGTTCAAAACCCCATGCCATTCCTTTATTTTCGACAAATACAATTCTAAACCAATCAAACACTTTTACCTCTTCATGAAGACTGAAATGAGTTTTAATATAAATCTTGGTGATCTGGTCAATCAATAAAACTAAAATTATAACTAAAATTGATTTCTTTAAGGACATAAATGTATGGGTTTGCCTTGGTATTAAAAGCACCGGACAAAAATAGTATTTTATTTTGTTTTACAAACACTTATATTTTTGCTTATGCCTCAGTTTTGCAATAAAAGCAAAAAAAGAGTTTAGTTACTTTAAAAACTAAGTAACTAAACTCCTGATAACACTCAAAATTACCGTTTTGCCTTATTGCTTTCTAATAAATATACTGCCACTTATGGTTTTAAGAAGCAATTCGCTTTGGACATCACCAAAGGTGCCAGTTACTTTACTGCCTACCACTCGGTTTTTGCCTTGGTCAAACTGCATGTCCTTATCAGAGTATATCATACCAGAGATAGTTTCAGCTTTTAAACGAGATTTTGCCACGTTAATATCGATATCTCCGCTTATTGTTTTAAGATTTAAATCTCCATTATATTGCTTTATATCTATATTTCCGCTGATAATATCTACAATTAACTCTCCCTGATAATTTTCAGATTGGACATTACCTGAGATACTTTTTACACGTAATCGCATGTTTCTAGGAACATATAAAGTGTAGAAAGCATCAATATTGAGATTGTTACAGGAATCCCAATTGTTTCCTTTGTTTGAACCCCGCTTTTCTTTCCACATATCAAATAATTTTCCATAATCTGATGCTATATCTAAAACTGAAGAATTATCTATTTTCAAATTAAAATAATCATCGAATTCTCCATTCCTGATGCTTACTTCAGCCTTGAGGTAAATAGTATTTTTATCCCAGGTTTTTATGGTAATATCTTCGGCAAATTTGAACGCTACCTTTACTTCGTTTGCAGAAGTGCTGATCTCTTTTTCGATTACTTTTTGTGCTTGTATTTGCAATGCAGCAAGACAAAATACAATTAAGATGACTAAATTTTTCATGTTGTTCGATTTTTGATGAATGTTATGACCTCATTATTGTTTTCTAAGGTAAATATTACCTGTTGATGATCTTAAGCTAATCTGGACTCCTCCGTTATTTAATTTGGTTTTGATAGCTCTTTTTCCCCCTACTATTTTCATATTATTATCTTCTACAGGAAACTTGATATCAAAATCTGTATAGATCTCGCCCATCGATGTTTTTAGTTCTAAGTTGGCTGGTGTAGCTGATGGTAAGCTTACATCAACGGCTCCAGTTGCAGAAATCAAAGAAATAGGAGAACTTTGGCTTACCTTGGTGAATACTACGTTAATTTCTCCGGTAGCCGTTTTGGCAACGACTGGCCCCGTGACATCTTCGAGCTTAATGTATCCCACATTGGTAGTGGCTTCAATTTCTGAAGTAAATCCACTCAAAGTCACATTACCCAGGTTACTTTTTTCTATGACAATATTAACCGTTTTAGGAAGATACATTTCTAGCAATTTCCCATACATACCTTTTAGGTTTTTAATCACCAGGATTTCACCTTCTTTTTGCACATACATGCCTAGACCGGTATTATCGCTCCCGCCTGCATATACTGCTTTTAAGCCTCTGGCCTTTTCAGGTGTCTCATGACCGTCACCTACTATTCTTAATTCGTTTTGATCATTTACTTTTATTGATACTCCTGATTCTGAACTGATTTTTACTTTTTTGATTCCTTGTAAGGATTTTGTGTAGTCCTGAGCCTTTGATTGACCAATGGCGAAGAATACTAAGAATATGAATATTATTTTTTTCATGACTATTTGTTTTTGATTGAAATTTTAAATTAAACTTGGTAGACCAACTACTACTTGATCTTTTACATAATCTGGTGTTTCTTCTTTTTGAAGTAACTTTTCCATCGAAGGAATCGCGCGTTTTTCCTGAATGGAAACTAATATTTGAATTAATTCAATTTGCATACTAGGATCTCGTTCTTTTTCCAAGGCATTAATTAACGCCTTACGAACCATCTCTGAATCTGAGAACTTAACGAGTGCCTCTGCAGCAGCAAGTCGTACATTAATATGATCATCATATGACATTTTATCGATCAAAGCTTTTAAGATGTCATTTCCTGGTTTTTCAAACTCTTCTGCATAGTTCACGGCTTGTAAACGCTTGCTCGCAGATTCGTTCTCTATAAGCGAAATGGTCATCGTTTGTTTCATTTTATTGTTTTCTTTTTCCAGCACGGCTATTTCTTCAGAGAAAGACTTATTATTTTGGTGTTTTCCATAAAAATATGCCGAGATTATTAAAACAACCGTAGCTGCAATTTGTAAGGCAATTTTCCATGAGCTTTTAGAATTGTTTTTAAGTGAAACTACTTTGGGATCATTTTGTATTGCTTTTTCCTTCTCAAGCATCTGATCAAAATTAAGTTTCATACTTGCATTTGGTTGCTCACCGATGTCTTTACCTATTATATCAAAAACTTGTTGAAATTCATGTAGTGCTTTACTACAGCTTGAGCAATCCTTAAGGTGTTCTTCAAACTTTTTGTGTTCTTCTTGGTTTAAATTATGATCTATGAAGTCGATAAGTTGCTCTTCTATTTGTTTACAGTTCATGATATTATATCTTTTGTAAATAATATTCTTTTAATTTATGTATGGCCCGATGTACTTTGGTTTTTACTGCACCTTCGGTAGAGTCCATAATTTCTGCAATTTCCTGGTATTTGATTCCTTGATACCGGTTCATAATTATTAATTCTCTATCGCTGTGACTCAATTTCATTAATGCTAGATGTAATTGCTCTTTGATCTCCTCATCGTCTACACTATTAGTTTCCTGACCTATAGTTTTATAGTGAATGTCATTTAAACGTTGATCTTTATTTTTCTGTTTCTGATAATGATCTGAAAATACATTTCTGGCGATGGTATAGATCCATGATGAAAACTTTCCCTTTTTATATGAGGTTCTATACTTTAAAACCTTATAAAAAACCTCTTGAGTGATATCCTGACTTACATCTTGATCTCTGGTCATTTTTAATAAAAAATTATAAATGCGAACATGATATCTATCAAATAAGATGCTCATCATATCTAGATTTCCATTAGACACCAGAATCATTAATTCTTCATCGCTTACATTTTTCAAGACCTTACTCTTTTGGTTAGTTTCTATTAGTAATACCTGAGTTTTTTGAAAAGGTTACATTAGGATATAAAAAAAGTGCTTTCCAGATCTGGAAAGCACTTTAAAGTTACAATATTTTGCTGTTTGTTAACCCTGCATATTTTTTGCTTCGATACTTAATGTAGCATGCGGAACAAGCTTTAATCGCTCTGGATTAATCAACTTTCCGGTTACACGGCAAATACCATATGTTTTATTTTCTATACGTAACAAAGCGTTTTTTAAATCACGCACGAATTTTTCCTGCCTAATGGCAAGCTGCGTGTTGGCTTCTTTGGACATGGTTTCACTTCCTTCCTCAAATGCTTTAAATGTGGGTGAAGTGTCATCTGTACCATTGTTTCCATCATTCTTATAAGCACTTCGAAGTAATTCCAAATCTTTTTGTGCTTTTTCCATCTTGTCAACGATAATTTTTCTGAATTTTTCTAAGTCAGAGTCGCTGTACCTTACTTTTACATCTTCTGCCATATTTTTAATGTTTTTTTATTGTCAATTGGGTTGCAATGTCATCAAACGCAATTTCTGTACCATTTATTACATCTGTTGCAAATTCAATTGTCTCTGTTAAGGTTTCGTTTTTAATATATGTTTCATTGGTTGTAACCGCTTCTTGTATAGTTTTATTTTCCTGGAAAACAATCTCTATTTTATCAGTCACCTCAAGCCCACTGTCCTTACGCATATTTTGAATTCGATTCACAAGCTCTCTGGCTATACCTTCTTTTTTGAGCTCTGGAGTAATTGTTACATCTAATGCCACAGTTAAGGGACCAGAGTTTGCTACCAACCAGCCCTCTATATCCTGAGAGCTAATTTCTACGTCATCGGTTCCTAATGTAATAATTTTATCATTAATTTCTACATCAAAACTGCCAGTTTGTTCGAGAATTTTGATACTTTTTTGATCAAATCCTTGTATCTTGTTGGCTATCAACTTCATGTCTTTTCCAAAACGAGGGCCTAAAGTCTTGAAATTTGGTTTAATTTGTTTTACCAAAATCCCGGAAGCATCATCAATCAGCTCTATTTCTTTAACATTAACCTCACTTTTTATCAGATCGGCTATGTCATTGATCTCAAATCTTTCGGCTTCATTGAGTACCGGAATCATAATTCGCTGTAGCGGCTGGCGTACCTTAATCTTTTCTTTTTGGCGTAAAGAAAGTACCAAAGAAGAGATGGTTTGTGCCTTTTGCATTTTTTGCTCTAATACTTTATCAACAAAGCTTTTATCGTATTTTGGAAAATGTGCCAGATGAACGCTTTCAAAATCTTCTTGATTTGTTGCTGCAATCAAATCTTTGTACAATCGATCCATAAAGAATGGTGCTACAGGGGCTCCAAGCTTGGCAATGGTAAGTAAACAAGTATATAAGGTTTGATAGGCCGATATTTTATCTTGTTGATAATCGCCTTTCCAGTATCTTCTTCTGCTTAGTCGTACAAACCAGTTGCTTAAGTTTTCTTGTACAAAATCTGATATCGCTCTAGTAGCCTTGGTTGGCTCATAGTCATTATAATATTCGTCTACATTTTTGATCAATGTGTGTAGTTCACTAAGAATCCATCTATCAATTTCTGGACGTTCTGCCAGTGGCATGTCGTCTTCAGCATAGGTGAACTTATCGATATTAGCATACAATGTAAAGAATGAATAGGTGTTGTATAATGTGCCAAAAAATTTACGACGTACCTCGCCAATTCCTTCAATATCAAATTTTAGATTATCCCAAGGGTTAGCATTACTGATCATATACCAACGAGTAGCATCTGGGCCATAGGTTTTCAATGTTTCAAAAGGATCAGCTGCATTACCTAATCTTTTTGACATTTTTTGGCCATTTTTGTCTAAAACCAATCCATTTGACACTACATTTTTATAAGCTACATCGTCAAATATCATAGTTGCAATGGCATGAAGGGTATAAAACCATCCACGGGTTTGATCCACACCTTCTGCTATAAAATCTGCCTTTCTTTCTCCGCCTTCTACTTTTTCTTTATTTTCAAAAGGATAGTGCCATTGAGCATAGGGCATAGATCCGGAATCAAACCATACGTCTATCAAATCACTTTCACGTTTCATTGGCTTTCCTGAAGGAGATACCAAGGTGATTTGATCGACTACATTTTTGTGAAGATCAACTTTATCATAATTTTCTTCACTCATATCACCCACTATAAAATCTGCAAAAACATCAGCTTCGAGTACCTTGGCCTCCATTGCTTTCTGCATTTCTGCTTTTAATTCTTCCAGGGAGCCTATGATAATTTCTTCTTTACCGTCTTCTGTTCTCCAGATCGGTAATGGTATCCCCCAGAAACGAGAACGTGATAAATTCCAATCATTGGCATTGGCCAACCAGTTGCCAAAACGTCCTTCCCCGGTAGCTTTTGGTTTCCAATTAATGCCCAGATTGAGCTCATGCATGCGATCCTTAAAATCGGTCACTTTTATAAACCAGGAATCTAATGGATAATATAATACAGGCTTGTCGGTACGCCAGCAGTTAGGATAACTGTGTACATATTTTTCTACCTTGAAGGCTCTGTTTTCTATTTTAAGTTTGATGGCAATTTCTACATCGACAGATTTCTCAGGGGCAGTACCATCATCATAATACTCGTTCTTCACATATTTACCACCTAAATCACCCATTTCTTTGATGAATCTTCCTTGTAAATCGACAGTAGGAACCAAATTATCATTTTCATCCTTAACTAATAAAGCTGGAACTTCAGGTTTTGCTTGTTTGGCTACAAACGCATCATCTGCACCAAAGGTCGGTGAGGTATGAACTATACCGGTACCATCTTCAGTAGTTACAAAATCACCTGCGATAACTCTAAAAGCATTTTCCGGATGATGATAGGGTTGTACATAGTCGATGAGTTGGTCGTATCGAATTTCAACCAAATCAGCTCCTTTGCATTCTTTCAGGATACAATAAGGTATCTTTTTATCTCCTTTATTAAAAGCATCTACTTCTGCTTCAGTTTCTGCCTGAACAAATTTTCCTGAAAACTGTTTTCCAACTAAATTCTTGGCCAGAATAACAGTGATGGGTTCAAATGTATATTGATTGTATGATTTTACTATAACATAATCAATTTTAGGACCTACGGTTAATGCAGTATTAGATGGAAGTGTCCAAGGTGTCGTTGTCCATGCTAAAAAGAAAATATCTCCTTCTATATTCTTCAAGAAGTCAGGTAATGTTTCTTTTTGTGCTTTAAACTGTGCTACTACAGTAGTATCTGTAACATCTTGATACGTTCCCGGCTGGTTGAGCTCGTGAGAACTGAGTCCGGTACCTGCTTTTGGAGAGTATGGCTGGATGGTATACCCCTTATATAGTAACCCTTTTTTATAGATTTGAGAAAGTAACCACCAAACACTTTCCATATATTTGGGTTTATAAGTGATGTAGGGATCATCCATATCCACCCAATATCCAATTTTTTGAGTAAGATCATTCCAAATATCAGTATATCGCATTACGGCCTTTTTACAGGCTTCGTTATATTCTTCAATAGTAATTTTTTTACCAATATCCTCTTTGGTAATCCCTAATTCTTTCTCAACACCAAGTTCTACAGGAAGGCCATGAGTATCCCATCCGGCTTTACGTTTTACCTGGTATCCTTTTTGGGTTTTGTATCGACAAAAAATATCTTTTATTGCACGAGCCATTACATGATGAATACCGGGTAGCCCATTAGCAGAAGGAGGCCCTTCAAAAAACACATATGGTGCTGCCCCTTCACGCTCACTAACACTTTTTTCAAAGATGTCGTTTTGTTGCCAGAAATCAAGTATTTCGTCGGCTACTTTTGGTAAGTCAAGTCCTTTATATTCAGGAAACTTAGTGCTCATTTGCTCGTTCTTTCTATTAAGTCTGCGAAAATAAGGATTTTATTGAAAAAATTATCAAAAAACGGCTTTAGAATCATACAGATCGATTCTAAAGCCATATTCTATGAGTATGTATTAAAGTACCTTATTTACAAAATGAGATAAGGGCGGTCAGATTTTGAGATATGCGTTTTTCTTAAAAATCCACTACAATGCCTATACTTGGTATAATTTGTCCTGTTTCAGTCTCTATGGCCGTTAAGCTTCTCGGCTCTACAACCGCTCCGTTTGCATCTCTATTAAGTCCAAATTGAGTGGGTTCTGGAATTTCTTGTCCCAGGACATTCTGCGCCTCTACAAATACATCTAGTGAAAGATTTTTAAAATTCCATTTTTTGTCAATACGCACATCAAGTTGGCTAAATGTATCTAGCTCTTCTTCACCCAAACGGCCGTAATCCAAAATAACTTCTGGATAATTAGCAAGAGTAGCATCGAGATCTGTCGGAACAAAAGGGGTGTTACCTGCAAAACGATACCTGGCACTTATTTCCCAATTGCGTTTTAGCTTATATCCACCTGTAAATGAAACCAGATGGCGGCTATCCCATACAGAAGGTAAATATTCGTTCCTGTCGAAGCCTGTAAATTCACTATAAAACCAAGTATATGCAAATATACCGTAGAAGTTATTCGTTAGTTTTTGCTGAAACTGAAGTTCTGCTCCATAGCTTCTTCCTCGACCAACGGTAGCGACATCTTCGCTTCCTAACACTTCGAAGTCAGCACCTTTGTTGGCCAGAGATACACCGTCTAGTATGGAAACTGGATAATCATCATAACGTTTATAAAAACCTTCTACAGATATATTTGCAGAAGGACCAAAATAATGTTGTAAACCAAGTACATAGTGATCACTTACCGTATAATCTACATCTTGATTTACCAGGATATTATTATTGTCTCTAAACCCTAAAATGGTATAAGGAGGTAGCTTATAGTATCTACCTATAGAACCGTTTAGCCTCCAATTTTCTTTGAATTCGTAAGATAGAGAGAGCCTTGGAGAGAAGGTAGATAGTAAATTGTCTTCTTCTGTAAAGGTATCATCATCTATTCTGAAACCAAAAGAAACATCTAATTTATCATCAAAGAATGATTTTGTCATGTTCGCGAACACCCCATATTTAGCAAAATCAATGTCTGTGTTAAAGATATTATTGTCGGTGAGATTTACTGTTTCGTTGCTATAATCAGAATATTGCGTATTAAAACCTGTGGTAAGCTTCCAATCACCAAAAAATTTTGTGAGTTGATATCGTAATTTGGTTTCAGACTCTGTAGCATCATTGCTAAAAATGACGCCGGTTTCATTTTCTGGGTCTTCATATCTGGTAAATTCATTGATTAGCGTATTGTTGCTTACTGTAGTTTCCATAAAACCAGACCCGTCTTTAAAACGGCGTTTCCAGGATAGACCTATTGCATTGGTTCGCTGATTAATAAAAGGAGCTTGTTCTAACTGTGCTTGTTGTTCTGCATCAAAATCTTCTGGTGCTTCTACAGAAAAATCATCTATAGACCCTAGACCAATAAAGCTTATGTCATTGTAAGCATCGATCTCATGGTTTATTTTATATTGATAGTCCCAGTAGTTGGGCCTAAAGGGGAGTCCGATCACTTCAAACAAAAATTGTAGGTAACTGCGCCTTGCCGATACTAAAAAAGTCGTTTTTGCTTCTTCATTTTTACCTTTAAAAAGAGGTCCTTCTAATGTTAGCGCGGCTTCACTGGCACTTACACGAAAGTTACCACTAAAATCCCGACGATTTCCGGTACGTTGACTAAACTGTAAAACTCCCGAAAGCGGATTATCATATTGAGCCCCAAAGGCAGAAGTTGATAAAGTAACGTTATCTATAAATGATACATTGATCAGTCCCACCGGGCCTCCCGCACTTCCTTGTGTACTAAAATGATTGATGTTAGGAACCTCCATCCCGTCTAGATAATAAACAGTCTCGTTGGGAGCACCACCACGAATGATTAAATCATTACGAAAGCCACCAATTGATGGAGACACTCCAGGGAGTGTTTGTGCAACTTGCACTACATCATTATTACTTCCCGGGTAGGTAGCAATTTCTACTGCCGATAAAGATTGTGTAGATAAGGGAGTTTCTTTGGGCCTGCTAATTTTGTTCGCATTAGTTATGACTACTTCGTCCAACGCTTCAGCTGACTCTTTTAGGATAAAATTATAAGCCGGAGTTCCTTTTGATCGTACAATAACATTAAATTTGGTTTGTGTTTCAAAACCAACATAACTTACAACTAAGTTGTATGATCCCGGAGTTATGTTTTCGATGCGATAGTTACCATCAAAATCGGTTTGTGCTCCTTTTTCTGTGCCTTCAAGAAAAACAGAGGCTCCTAATACGGGTTGGCCGGTTTGATCTGTTACATTTCCAAATAGCTCACCATAAACCTGGGCATGCAGATTAGAGATGAGAAGTAAGGTAAGTACTAAAACGGTGTTTTTAATATTCATAACTACGGTTTTTAATGGTTTTAAAGTATTTTAGAGTTAATTGTTTAATTGGTTTGTGCAAATATTAAACAATTAGGTATTATATAATAATAAATTATTGTAATTTAGTGTTAAAAAATAGTTTTAATGAAGATTTACGAGTTAATAAGACAATTGATAGATCTCACTGGAGAGTTTGCAAAAGGTAGAATAGATAAGGACATTCATATAAAATCTTTTTTGAATTGGTTACCCAAACGCATGGATGAAACGGTTTCTACTGAGGATTATGAGATCACGGGGCATAGCTTAGAGGCTGAAATAGCAGCATATATTGGCAGAATGAGTAGGTATTCTAATACATATATTAAATCTGCGTTGGTTGATTTACCTTTTGCAACCGATATGGATTTTGCTTTTACCGCTATTCTGCATCGGGCTGGGCCTATAGGGAAAACAGATTTGATCAGGAAGATGGCTTATGATAAATCTTCTGGAATGGAGGTGATTAAACGATTACTAAAAAATGGAATTATCGAACAGTTTCCAAACCCAAATGATAAAAGAAGTAAATTGTTGAGGTTGACCAAAAGTGGAGAAGAAAATGTTATAAAAGCTTACTCAGAAGCGCATAAAGCAGCAAAGACAGTTAGTGGTTGTTTAGATACTGGTGAAAAGATTGCATTATTACGAATATTAAAAAAACTAGATGAGTTTCATCTGCCCATTTACCTTGAAGAAGAAAAAGATTTAAATGTAATTATAGAAAGGTATTCTTTGTAGTCTTAAACGATTTGCTAGCCATAAGATCTTATACCATTTATCATTTGAATTTACCTGGATAAAATGTTCTTTTTTCTCCTTCATTGAATTAAAAAAATCTTAATTTTCTTTTCAGTAAATTCAAACAACAAATGATATTAGTATTTTTAACCTATGAAGGGAATATTACAAATAGCATTGATTCAACCTGATTTGGTTTGGGAAAATGCGCCCAAAAACCGAGAAGCTTTTTTGCAAAAAATTGACACTATCCCCCAGGATGTCGATCTTATCATACTACCAGAAATGTTCACCACAGGATTTACTATGAATGCCGCTGGGGTGGCTGAGACCATGAAGGGAGAAACAATCCAATGGCTGACAACTATTTCGAAAACAAAAGATTGTGCGATAACCGGAAGTATAATTATAGAAGAGAACAAAAAATATTACAATCGCTTAATTTTTATGCTACCCAATGGTGAATATCACACCTACGATAAGCATCAGTTATTTACGCTGGCAAGAGAACATGAAGTTTTTACGGCAGGGCAAAAAGAGGTGATTATTGAATATTTAGGATGGAAAATCAAGCCACAGATTTGTTATGATCTTAGATTTCCCGTTTGGGCAAGAAACACTTCTGAATATGATTTGTTATTGTACGTGGCAAGCTGGCCAAAACCAAGAATCAATGCCTGGGATACCTTGTTAAAAGCACGAGCGATCGAAAATATGTGTTATTGTGTAGGAGTTAATAGGGTGGGTATCGATGGTAAAGCATATGAGTACAATGGGCACTCTGCTGTATACGATGTTTTAGGGAATTCGGTTTTAGAAGAAAATCCTGTCGAAAAAGAAACAATTTTATATACAAGATTAGACAAATCTCACATAGTTGATGTTAGAGAAAAATTGGCATTTTTAAAGGATCGGGATCATTTTAAGTTACTCTAAGATAAAAGTCTGTTTTAGTTCCCAATTGGCTCGAACATCAATAACATCTGGAAAATACTTTATTTCTTCAGGTTGAATACCTTTTAAGAAATTGCCCGTATCCCATATTCCATTTTTATTTGAATCTATGATGACTCGCATGTAATATTTGCCGGGATCTAAATAATCAAAAGTAATCAGTTCTTCTTTTGTAGCAATTCGTTCTGAGATGACTTCATCTTTTTCATTGGTGAGTTCTACGATAACCGGATAATTTTCAACATTTTGAAGCGTAAGAAAAATGGTGCCGTAATCGGTTAATTTTTTTGTCCTGAAATTAATAGTAATGGTATCATTAACATTACCAATAAAATCTTTGAGTGCCTCAGGTAGCATCTGTAGCGTATAAGAGTTACTTTCTGTTTTTTCAAATAATAACTGGGCTTCATTGTTTACTGAATCTAGTTGCATTGAAAAAGGAACATCCAGTGTATCTTTATCTTTTAATGAGATAAGCTGTTCATTAATACTATCTAATGGGGTATTAGAGTAGAAAACATAATTTTCATTTAAAGGCAGCATTGACCTGAATCTTGTAGAAATTTGTAGTGAATCCTTATATTGGTCTTTAAATCGGGGGACCAAAGTATCACGATAATTTTTAGAATTTGTCACTTCAAAAATTAAAGAATCTACCTCAAAAAATGGTTTGAACCAATAGTGTAAAGTGTCTTTTTCTTTATCTTGAAAAACAAGGGTTTCAAAGTTCTCTGGGGTATCACTTAACAAATTGATTTTCATACTATCAACTTCACCTCGATAAGGGAATATAAATTCATTTTTCGAAACTTGTTTAGGTAAGAGCGCTTTAAACTCAGAAACTTCTTTAAATATTTCAATAGTAAATATCTTAGCAGTATCAGCAGGAAGGGTTACAATTTCTTCATAAAAACCTATTTTATCTTGTTTAGGCTCATAAAGATAGTTAGAAGCCGCATCTTTGAGAGCAATAAGTTTGTATTTTCCTTCTTTTAGGTTATAAAATTCAAAAAAGGTGCTATCCAGGGTATTGGTGATATACTTTGGAACCGTATTAAAAACTAACGAATCAGAGTAATTTTCATCTATTTCATATAATGCCACTGTCATGTAAGGATCTATCTTTTTTTGAATAGCGTTATTGACCGAACCTTTTATGCTTAATGAATCCAGAAAATCGCCGGTAGAGAAAACATATCTGAAAAAGGGATATGCATTCCCTTCGTTATTATCCTCGACACTTTCTCCAAAATTGATGCTATACGTTGTATTTTGTAATAAAGTATCTTCAAACTTAATTTTTATATACTTGCTGGCACTTCCTAAAGGAGTAATGGTTGGTTTTGGATCCATAGGAGGTGAAATGATGATTTGTTTTTGAGCATCCTTTAGCTTTACATACTCATCAAAATAGATTCGAATCTCATCTTTGTTAAAATTTGTCGAAAAATTAGGAGGAAAAGCCTTTACAAAAACAGGCGGCGTTTCATCTTTTTCTCCGCCAGTTATTGATCCTTTTTTTGCACAACTACCTACAAAGGCTAGCACTACCAAGGTCAACAATAACATTTCTAATCTTTTGTTCATATCTCCTTTCGCTATTTTAAGACACAAAGAAACAACTATATTGAAAAACAAAAAAACTTAATGAAACTCTATTTGAACCCCTACTTTAAATGGCTTTTAAATCGTAAGTTGAATTAATTCTGTTTTTATAACGGGACACCAAACTCAAAATTTTAATGTATCATAAACATTATTCTAATCTATTCTGTTATTGCCATAGTAGCGATACTAATTTTAATATTCGGAATAGCTTTTAGCGCCTCAATACAAGCTTCAATAGTGGCTCCTGTGGTAATAATGTCATCTACCAACAAAATGTGTTTGTTTTCTAGTAAAGACTCATTTTGGATTCCAAATGTTTCAGAAATATTAATCCATCTAGAACCTTTATTATGTTTTGATTGTTTTTTGTGGTAAGAGTTTTTTTTCAAAACAGAATCAATATAGCCTGCATTCAATTTTTCAGCAATTTCAATTCCAAATTTTTTTACTTGGTTATACCCTCTTTCTCGAAGTCTTTTTTTGTGTAATGGTACTGGTATAACAACATCAATTTTTTGATAATCAGGATTTTGAGCCAATTTTTCTCCGAGCCATTTCCCTAATTCTTCTCCAATTTCTTCTCTTCCCTTGTATTTAAGATTGTGAATCAAATTTTGTATTAAACTATCCTTTTGAAAGATGAATAAAGAGGCGGCGTTTTCAATTTTGACACGACCATAAAATACTTTTTCAATTTTTTTTGCGTTTACGTTATGGAAATTGCCCAAAGGGAGTTCGTGCCTGCATGTAGTGCACAGCAACTTTTCGTTTTTATATAGTGCACCATTGCAGGAGGCACAATATATAGGATAGAATAAATAAGCTAAGTCTCTTAGCATTTTATTAGGGAGATTACCATTAAATATTATATTTTAGCTATTGAAAATAACCATCTAAATTAGAAATTAATTAATTATGACAACTCAAAACAATAACTTGACCCTTAAAATTCTTATTGGTGTTCTAGGGGCACTGTTGCTAATTCTAGGGATTTTCACCTATAAGTTTTACAACGAAGAGAAGCAAAATAAAGCAATTTTGCAACAAGAAAAGGATCTTATTGAAAGTGAATTAGGAGAATTGATCACAAAATATGACAATGCTATCGCTCTTAATGAAGTAATGGATGACCATTTACTAAAAGCTAAAGAACGTATTGTAGTTCTATTGGATAGCGTAAAAGATAACGATGCTAACCTGGCACTAATCTCTAGATATAGAAGAGAGGTTGGAAAACTTAAAAAGGAGCGAGAAAGATTATTTAAGCTTGCAGACAGTCTGACGGTAGCGAATACACAATTGGCCACAGATCTAGATAGTACTTCTGTAGCTTTAAATCAAAGAATTATTTTATCGGATTCTTTACAGACTCAAAATCAAAAACTCGCCGAAATCGTAGAAAGAGGTTCTGCTCTTACTGCTGCGAATATCAAAGCAGAAGGAGTGAGAGTGCGTAACAGCGGTAAAATATCAAGCTCTTCTAAAGCCAGTAGAGCAGAAAAAGTAAGAGTTTGCTTTACACTTTCACCAAATAAATTAACAGAGAAAGGTGATAAAGAACTTTTTGTGCAGGTTATAAATCCTGAAAATAACTTAATCGGAGACAAAGTTTCTATCAACTTTGATGACGCTATCCTTACTTATAGTGGTCGTAATAAAGTATTCTATGAGAATGATGCACTGGATGTTTGCGTATTAGTGGATGCTGCAGAAGGAGAATTAGTAAAAGGTAATTATGTTGTAAACCTTTTCTCTGGACCAAGGATGATTTCTAATACACAATTCGAATTGAAATAATTCTTTCAACTACAATATAGACCGTCATATTTTTAGTAATATGGCGGTTTTTTTGTGCTTTCAATAGAAATTAATTTTGTAGGTTACTAATTAGATAAATTCGATTATTTTTGCGCAATGGCAAAGCAAGAAGATAAATTTAAAAAGGTTATAGCTCATGCAAAAGAGTATGGGTATATTTTTGGTTCGAGCGAAATTTATGATGGACTTAGTGCAGTATATGACTATGGTCAAAACGGAGTAGAACTTAAAAAGAACATTAGAGAATACTGGTGGAAAAGCATGGTAAATATGCACCAAAATATTGTAGGCTTAGACGCTGCTATATTTATGCATCCTACCACATGGAAAGCATCTGGACATGTAGATGCTTTTAATGATCCTCTCATAGATAATAAAGATTCTAAAAAAAGATATAGGGCAGATGTTCTTATCGAGGATTATGCCGAAAAACTGAATCAAAAAGCTCAAAAAGAAATTGTCAAAGCAAAAAAGCGTTTTGGTGATGATTTTGATGAAGCACAATTCGTATCAACAAATCCTCGAGTAGTAAAGTATCTGTCTGAGAGGGAAGAAGTGCTTAAACGTATGGGCTCGTCTTTAGAAAACGAAGATCTTGCCGACGTAAAAGCTTTAATTGAAGAACTGGGAATTGCTGATCCAGAGACCGGATCAAAAAATTGGACAGAAGTACGGCAATTTAACCTAATGTTTGGTACCAAATTGGGAGCTTCGGCAGAAACTGCTACAGATTTATTTTTGCGCCCCGAAACGGCTCAGGGAATTTTTGTAAACTTTCTTAATGTTCAGAAAACAGGTCGTATGAAAATACCCTTTGGTATAGCCCAGACCGGAAAAGCATTTAGAAATGAAATTGTGGCAAGACAGTTTATTTTCAGAATGCGAGAGTTCGAACAAATGGAAATGCAGTTTTTTGTACGACCTGGAGATGAGATGAGATGGTACGAATATTGGAAAGAAACACGGCTAAAATGGCACCATTCCCTGGGGTTAGGAGAAGAGAATTACCGTTTCCATGATCATGATAAATTGGCACATTATGCCAATGCGGCGGCAGATATAGAGTTTAATTTTCCATTTGGCTTTAAAGAATTAGAAGGTATTCATTCTAGAACCGATTTTGACCTTAAAGCACATGAGGAATATTCAGGGAAAAAATTACAATTCTTCGATCCAGAGCTACAGGAAAGCTATGTTCCTTACGTAGTAGAAACATCGGTAGGGTTGGATCGCATGTTCCTGGCTGTTTTCTCTACTGCATTACAGGATGAAGAATTGGCAGACGGGAGTAGTAGAGTGGTTCTAAAATTACCAGCTGTTGTAGCTCCTGTTAAAGCCGCAATTCTTCCTTTGGTCAAGAAAGACGGCTTGCCAGAAATAGCACAACAAATTGTAGATGATCTTAAATGGAAGTTTAACGTGATATATGATGAAAAAGATGCGATAGGTCGTCGATATCGAAGACAAGATGCCAATGGTACACCTTTTTGCATCACCATAGATCACGATACTCTTAAAGATCAAACAGTAACGATCAGGGATAGAGACACTATGGAACAAAAACGGGTGCCTATTTCAGATTTGAAAACTATCATTTCAGAAAAAACTGATGCAGAATATTGGTTAAAATAATATATAAAACCTTCTGTTTTAAGAACAAAACTGCCTTGTAAAAATGGGCAGTTTTGTATTTTCATAAGAACAGAATAGTTAACTAAAGATTTATGATTTTTTTGAAAAAATAAAATTCTTTGATGTCGATCATGGTGATTAACTATTCTATTGTTATCATATCTTGAAGTTTAATTGTATTTTAGTCGAAAAGTACAGAGTTTAATTACTCAATAAATGCCCATTTTATGCTGTTGAAAAAGATTTTAGTTTTAGTTTCTATATTCTCTATCACACTTGGTTTTTCTCAAGTGAAAAAGAAAGAAATAAAAAATGCCAGTTTGATTTCTACCGCAACATATATGAAAAATGTTGAACCGATGGCAGGGAAGAAGTTAATCCCTGGAAAACCAAGAAAAGGTAAGATAAACCCCAGAAGAACAGACGGAAATAAAATAGTACCGGGAAAAGGATCTAAAGGGCCGGATCCATTGGTGAAAAGGCAAAAGAGCGCTCAAAGCATAAGAGCTAGTAAAGCCCCTACTTTAATTTTTGAAGCCAATACAAGTACATTTTCCCCATCGGATCCTACAGGGGCTATAGGTCCCAATCATTATGTAAGTGCCAAGAACTTTGAATTTGCGATACATGATCGCTCAGGAGTCGAGTTAATGGCTTCAGCGTCATTAGAAAATATCTTTCCAGGAGAAAGTCTGGGAGATCCTATCGTATTTTATGATAGTTTTGCAGATCGATTTGTAGTTACTCAATTTTCTAATTCACCTAATGGATTTTTGGTAGCAGTATGCCAAGGTCCAGATCCTGTAAATGATGGTTGGTTTACGTATCGATTTGATACCGGGAGTTTCCCTGATTACACAAAATTTTCAATATGGTCAGATGGGTATTATGTAACCGCAAATAAAGATCAAAACTCATTACAAAATGATGAAGTTGTATTTGTAGTAGAAAGAGAAAAAATGCTGGTGGGTGAAGAAAATGTAAAAATGGTGGGATTCCCACTTCCAGGAGCAAGAATTGGAGGGTTCTACAGTCCGGCATCATTTAATGCCATAGGTAATACACTACCTCCAGATGGCGATGCAAGAATAATCTATTACCAGGATGACGCATGGCAGGGAGTTACTGAAGACGCTCTTAAACTATGGACTATTAATGTAGATTGGATAAATCCAGGTCAATCAACCATCGCTGAATCTGAAGAATTAACGGTGAGCAGTGGAGCTATCAATGCATTTGATTCTACATTTGATGGAGGTTCGTTTGGGAATCTTCCTCAGCCTAATGATGGTCAGGATATTGATGTGTTACAAGGAGCGGTAATGTATGCCACTAATTACAGAAGATTTTGTGATTACAATGCTGTAGTGCTTAATTTTCCGGTAGATATTGATGACAGACAGGATTCTGACAATGTTTCTGGAATTAGATGGTACGAGTTACGACAGAATGGAGATGGACAACCTTGGACGGTTTTTCAGGAAGGGACCTATACTTCTACAGATGGCAAAAGTGCGTGGTGTGCCAGTATGGCAATGGACGTTTTTGGTAATATTGGTATGGGTTATTCTACGATGGGCACGACGACCAATTTAGCCACAGAAGATAGTTTTGTGTCGATTCGCTATACGGGTAGGTTAGTCGATGACCCTTTAGGCACTATGACGTTTCCCGAAGAGACTATTGCCATTGGTACTGCAATCAATAATACAGATCAAAATAGATATGGTGATTATGCCCAGTTGAGCGTAGATCCGTTAGATGACCAAACCTTTTGGCATATCGCAGAATATTTTGAAGAAACAGGAGATAACGCAAGAAATATTGTTGGAGTTTTTAAAATTGCCAGTAATGTTACCAGTGATGTTGGCGTAATAAAAATAGATACTCCTATAGATGCAGTTTTGGCTACAGATGAAACTATTACGGTAACTATCAAAAATTTTGGCTCTTCTACACAAACTGATATTCCAGTGAGTTACTCTATTAATGGGGGAACACCAGTTACCGAATTATTTGCAGGGCCTTTGAGTGCAGGAAGAACGGCTTCTTTTTCTTTTGCTACCCCAGCAGATCTTACAGCAGAGAGATCTTATAATATCACTGCAGAAACTAATTTGACTGGGGATACTACTCCAGAAAATGATTGCTCATCTAGAGATGTTAGAAATTTATTTTCTAATGATGTTGGAGTAACCGACCTGGTTGCGCCACAGGCCAATGGTCAGTTTACTGCCGAAGAAGAAATAACGATTACCATTTTTAATTATGGAGGCTCACCACAATCAAATATTCCTGTTTTTTATTCGCTTAACGAGGGAACTCGTGTTAATGAAGTGTTTACCGGGACGTTGGCATCTCAAGAATCTGCGATATACACGTTTACGACCACAGTAAACCTTCTGGAGTTTGGAGAGTATAGTTTTCAAATAGGTGCCTTATTATCCAGTGATGAGGACACCACCAATGATGTTATAACAAGAACCATAGAAAACGCAATTTGTGCACCTACATCTGATTGTGCTCAGTTTGGAGACGGGATAACTTCGTTCCAACTGGCAAATGTTACCAATTCACCAATAAACTGTACTACGGGATATGAAGATTTTACAAATGATTTCATAATACAGCTTAACAGATCAGAGGAATATACCCTAACTGTTCAATCTGGATTTGCAGATGAGAATGAGTCTGAGCAATTTTCTGTATGGATAGATTTTGATGATGATAATATATTTGAAGTATCAGAATTAGTATTAAACAGTCAAGTTATTACAGAGATTAATCTAGATCAGAGTTATGCATTATCACTAAGCGGAGATGCTACACTGGGTTCGCACTTGTTTAGAATTAGAGCGGGTGATACTAATACAAATAATGGGGCTCTTCTTAATGAACCATGTGGTTCAATGCAATTTGGAACCACACATGATTATACAGTAGAAATAGTCGATGAACCCGTAGGGCCAGACCCCAACATCGTAACTGATTTGATCGTAGTTAGTCAACCTAACAATCAATTTGTAATCACTAAAACAGATCCTAACGCTCCTGTTGAAGAAAGAATTTATATATTTAATATTAGGGGACAAATTGTAGCTTCTAATCTTATAAGAAAAGATGGGAATAATACTTTCACCTACGAATTGGACATGTCTTTTGCCAGGTCGGGTATTTATTTTGCCAGACTTGGCAATAGTAAAAGGAATGTGGTAGGGTTTGGCGTGCTATAAATTTATTTAGAACGTTTGTTTATTTCATTAATGGAAACAGGACGCGCTTCGCTACACCTGCTGGGCATTCTAAGACTGGAAAATTTTACCCAAACTCGTTCAGGTATCTGACCGTCTTTGAAAAATTCACCAAGATTAATAGGATCCAGCTTGTCTTGATATTCTTCGACAGTAAGAACATAGGGGCAATCTTTTGATTTGTTTACAGTGATGGTGCCTTTGCTAAATCCTTTTTCAATCATTTCTTTTTCATCTATTTGCTGTACATCAGCTTTTGCTTCAGCCGTATTTGTAGTTTTTGTAGTGGCACAGGTATACAGGCTAAGCATGGCAAATAGGTACGCTATTTTAAGCATGATCTTCATGATTTGTGGTTGTTTTTATAAAGATAGAGGTTTTAGCCTAATTAGTTTGTAACACCCAAAAGTTTATGATGTATTTAGACAATGGAATAACAGTAAATTTTATTTTTACTAAAAATTTAAATTGATACTTCATGAAAATTATTTCCTATAACGTAAACGGAATTAGAGCGGCACTTAATAAAGGATTTTTAGAGTGGTTACAACAAGCAGATCCCGATGTGATTTGCCTTCAGGAAATAAAAGCCAACAAAGACCAATTGGATCTTGATGTGTTTGCCGAAGCTGGATATCCTCATAATTATTGGTATAGTGCCCAGAAAAAGGGATATAGCGGAGTAGCAATTTTATCTAAAACTGCTCCTGATCATATTGAATATGGTACCGGGATCGAATATATGGACCATGAAGGGCGTAACCTTAGGGCAGATTTTAATGGAGTTTCAATAATGAGCCTGTATTTGCCCAGTGGAACTAATATGGATCGATTAGAACATAAGTTAACATATATGGCTGACTTTCAATCGTACATAAATCATTTAAAAAAGAACCATCCAAACCTCGTCATTCTGGGGGATTATAATATATGTCACCAAGCCATCGATATTCACGATCCAGTACGTAATAAAAATGTATCTGGATTTTTACCGGTAGAACGCGAGTGGATCAGTAATTTTATGGATAGTGGATTTATTGATTCGTTTAGACATTTCAATAAGGAACCGCATCATTATTCCTGGTGGAGCTACCGGGCTAATGCCAGGGCAAACAACAAAGGATGGCGTTTAGATTATGGGATGGTCGCCAAACCTCTACAAGAAAAATTGAAAAGAGCCGTTATCTTATCAGAGGCAAAACATAGTGATCATTGTCCGATTGTAGTAGAGTTAGAACTGTAATTTTTGCTTTTCTATTACTTTACGTCGAAAGGTAGACAAAAAACATCTCGACTACGCTCGATGTGACAGGAGAGTAGTAGTGAGTAGTCAAAAAAAAGAAGTATATAATTATTTGTAGTATATAAAACCCCATAAAATGATTAAAAAAGTTGTATTCATTATCGTCATTGGTTTACTTATGACTTCGTGTGTGACGTCTAAAGTTTATAAAGATTTAGAAAATAAGTATGCCAATCTGAAACGAGAAAATCGTAAAATGGAAGACGAATTAGCGGCACTGGAGAAACAAAACAGGGCCGATAAAAAGTCAATAGACGAGCTTAGCACACAGTACGAAAAAACAAAGGCCGAAAGAGACGAGTTGCAACGTAACTATGAAGCTGCTCAAGCCAATTATGAAAACCTGAAACGATCGTATGACGCTTTAGAAAAAAACAGCTCTGCTGCCATTGCTGCCAATAGCAAAAAGAACAGAGAATTATTGGCACAACTTGAGGATAAGGAGCGAGCATTGGCTAAAGAGCGTACGCGTTTGGATGCACTACAACGAGATTTAGAAGCGCGCTCGCAACGAGTTAACGAACTAGAAGGCTTAATTGCCGCCAAAGATGCCAAGATGCAAGCGTTAAAATCTGCAATTTCTAAAGCCTTACGTAATTTTGAAGGTAAAGGCCTTACCGTAGAAGAACGCGATGGTAAAGTTTATATTTCTATGGAAAATAAGTTGCTGTTCGAATCTGGAAGCTGGGCTGTAGGAACACAAGGCCGTAAAGCCGTAAAACAATTAGGTAAAGTACTGGCTCAAAATCCTGATATCGCTGTATTAATAGAAGGTCATACCGATGACGATCCCTACCTGGGTAATGCACAGTTATCGGGTAACTGGGATCTATCGACCAAAAGGGCTACGGCTATTGTCAATATTTTGTTAGAAAATAGTCAAATTGATCCGCAGAATTTAACTGCTGCAGGTAGAGGAGAGTTTGCTCCTGTAGCCAGTAACGACACCAACGAAGGAAAGAGCAAAAACCGACGTATCGAGGTGATTTTGACTCCAAAACTGGACGAAATTTCAAAACTGCTCAACGATATATAATTGAAGCAGGATGTAAAAAAAATAGCGGCCATTTGGCCGCTATTTTTTTTTAATAAATATATTACTATTCTAGTTGAAAAGATCTCCCAATATTTTATCAACATCTTGGTCGTAGTTAACTCTCAAGCTTTCTTTTAGCTGTAAAAGCTTAGAATAAAAACTTTCGATTACACGTTCAGAATTCTTCAAATCAAGAGGAACAATTTTTCCAGTCGAAGTCAGCAAATTATAATTATAAAATTTCTTTTCTTTTGGTTTTGAAGGATCCAATTTTTGTTCAATTGAGATAGTTCCATCTTTTTTGACTACAGAAACGACACTACCTTGCGCTACTACGTTTTCCGTAACGTCATTTAGTTCTGATGCTAGAGCGTATAATTGAGTAAAAGATTCAGCTCTCTGTTTCCAAGTATCTTCCTGAGCCTGAACCGAGAATCCTGCGCATAGCACAAATGCAAGTAGAAATAATTTTTTCATAATGTTTGGGTGTTAAAAAATGTATTAAAAGTTTATAGGTTAATTACACCGGTTATCACAACGTAATAAAACTTTTTTTATTGTTAAAATAACCTTAAAAATCGCCTCAAAATAGGCATTTTATTCAATAAAAACCAAAAAGTGTGCCACGAATTTAGTAAACAAAAATAAAATTCTTAATTATGTAAAGTGAAAATCGTAAAAATAAGGAAGACAGATAACAAAAGGACGTTGCAAGACGTTTATATACCCCAATCAATTTAAAACCATTGAACAAATGAAGAAGCTATCTATTTCTATACTAATACTGGTATCTGTGTTTAAAGGAATGAGCCAGGAAAGCGAAGAAGAGTACCAGAACGAAGAAGAAATACAAAGTGAAGAAGAGGTGCAAGAGGAAGAACAAGGAGATAACAACTACTTTGATATTTACAACTATTTCAATTTTACCAATGATGAGTATGCTAACGCTACAGATAAGGTAAGTGATATGTATCCTGAAGAACAAGATGAACTTAATAAATTGGTAGTAGAGGTTCAAAAAGATGCCGTATTAAAAGATCGCTTGTTTAGAGAATTGATTGCAAAACCTAATAAAAAGAATCCTTACAAGGGTAAAGACAGCCCGGGATTTGTGTGTATCCTACGCGGTCTTATAGAAAACAAAACGGTTTATAACGAGATTGTAAACAACGGGGGCGCTGAGGATGCAGCCAGAAACGCCGCCGCTCTTGCCGAAAGAACGGTGCGTAGAAAATGCGGTATCTCTAATAAAATGAATAAGGAATAGTATTACGGGTCAAAATTAAAACATGAATAATAATCGCTAAGCTGGCATTACTATCTGCTGACTGCAATGACCATTACGAAAAAGGAGCAACGAAGTAATCTTTTCATTTTGAAAATAATATTCGTGATGAGAAAAACAGTAACATTTTGCCTTTCTTTGCTATTCATAAGTATAGACCTTACTCTTAAATTATGAGATTTGCACCATCTATTTTTGTAATTGTATGCATTACTATTCCATTTTTCAATGCTCAAGCACAAACAGCAAAGGATACTTTACTAGCCTGGCAATATTATCAAAAGGCAGATTCGTTGTTAACTGCTAGAAAACACGATAGCTCCATTAAGCTTTTCTCAAAAGCTCTGCCTGTTTATAAAAAAGCAAAAGCATGGGAGAGGGTGGCTAGTTGTTATAACAAGATTTCTGAAAATCAGTGGAGAAATAGAAAACTTAAAGAATCATTATTCAATGCGAAAAAGGCAATGGAAATTAATTCTAAATATATTGGCCAAAATACTGCTGAAGAGGCAAATGCCTATTATAATTTAGGAAACTACCATGATCAAGCTTTTAATTTTGATAATGCACTAAATAATTATAAAAAATCACTTGAAATTCGATTAAAATTATATTCGGAAAATCATTTGATCTTTACAACATTATATAATAGTATTGGTATAATTTATGCCAAAAAAAGAGATCCTAACAAGGCTTTAGAGTATTTCCAAAAAGCTTTATTCATTACCATGGAAGTTTTAGGTAAATATCATCCAAAAGTTGCTAATTTTCATAATAATATCGGATTGATCTATAGTGACATTGGTAAATATGATCTTGCTATTGAAAATTACAAACAAAGTATTGAAATCAAAATTAATAAGTTTGGGAAAGAACATAAAAGTGTAATCAGTAGTTATGTAAATATTGGAAATGCTTATTTGAATAGGTTAGAAGTCAATAAGGCTTTAGGATATTATGAAGAAGCATTGAGGCTAAGCATAGTAAATGAAAATCAATTGTACGCTTCCAAATCATATGAAAACATAGGGACCTTGTATAATGAAACTTATGCCTTTGATAAAGCATTGGAGTATTATAAAAAGGCTTTAGATAATTATCAAAGATTATTCGGAGACACCCATCCCTCTATCGCAGAACTATATAATAAGATCGGCATTACATATAAAAACAAAGAAAACTATGTTAAAGCGTTAGAATATCTAAAAAGAGGAATTGAAATAAATGAAAAGCTCTTTCATGAAGATCATCCCATATTAATTAAGAATTACCATAATGCAGGAATTGTTTATCATAAAATGAAATTATATGACGAAGCGCTGGAGTACTACCAAAAAGGGTTAAATATAATCTTAAATACTTATGGAGAGAAAAGTTCTTTTGCGGCACACTCGTACAATAATTTTGGTAAAACGTATGAAGAAATAGAAGATTACGCTACAGCTTTAGAATATTTTATAAAATCTCAAAATACTTATAAAAATTCTTTAGGAAAAAATAACCCTAAACTTTCTACCACTTATAATTATACAGCATTTGCTTATTCAAAAAGTGGAGAGTTTTATAATGCTTTACAACATTATCAAAAAGCGCTTATTGTTAATTCGAAACAAAAAGAAAAAAATACTGCTAATAACAGCTTTGACCCCAATGAATTCTTCAGTTTAAAGGAATTACTAATAAGTTTAGAGGGGAAAGCAAAAATTTTTAAAGACTTATATGATGAAAAAAAGGATAAGAATAACCTTGAAGAATCTATTGTTATCTACAATAATGCTGATTTAGTAATAAATTCAATTAGACAGTCCTTAAATAATTATAGAGACAAAGTAACATTTGTCGAAAATTCTAAAAAAATATATCAAGGTACTATCGAAGCTCATATATTTTTACATCAATTAGAAAATAATTCCACATCATTAGATAAAGCGTTTTATTATGCTGAAAAAAGTAAAGCCAATGTCCTAAAAGAACAACTAAACACCTTTTCAGCGAAAAGTTTTGCACAATTACCCAAAGAAATAATAAGTTTAGAACAAAATCTGAAAACAGATAAAGCTTTCTACCAATCACAATTACTTTCAGAAGTATCTAAAAAACGGAATAAGGATTCTTTAAAAATAAAACAATACGAAAACCAACTCTTTGACCTTAGTAGAAAACAAGATTCATTGACCAACGTTCTAGAAAAAGAGTACCCTAAATATTACCAGCTCAAATATCAAAATGACGTGGTTTCAGTTTCTGATATTCAAGATAATTTGGATAATACCACTACTTTGGTAGAGTTTTTTACAACCGATAGCATTACCTATGCGTTTACGATTACTAAAAACAAACTAGCTGTAAAACCATTGTCAACTCCTAATCTTCAGCAGGATATAGAACAGTTTCGAAAAGATATTAGTAATAAAGACCTGAGTTCCTTCAAAAACCAGTCAAATCAATTATACCAAAAGTTGATATCCCCAATAAAGAATGAATTAGTTGGTGATCAATTGATCATCGTACCCGATGGCCCTTTATGGCATCTCAACTTTGATCTATTGCTTACGCGACAAACAGATACTAAGAACCCTAAAGATTTGCCTTATTTACTTAGACATTACACCGTGAGCTATGCCAATTCTGCTACCCTGCTATTCAATTCATTTCAAAATCAAAAACGATCAGGCGTGGCACGAGAATGTTTGGCCTTTTCCTTTTCAGACAGTACTAATATCGCAGAAACCAAAATGATGAGTTTAGCTACTTTACGAGATGCGGGAGATGATCTGCCCGGAACTCGTAAAGAAATCAAAGCAATTTCTGATATAATAGACGGGCAGTATTATTATGGTTCTCAGGCAATCGAAGCTAACTTCAAAAATAATGCTGATAAGTACAATATTTTGCATTTGGCTCTTCATGGCGAAGTAGATCATGAACATCCTGAAAACTCAAGGTTATTTTTTACAAAAAGTAAAGATACCCTAGAAGATAGCTTTTTATATACCCATGAATTATTTGCCTTAAATATTCCGGCAGAACTTACCGTATTAAGTGCATGCAATACAGGAAGCGGTAAAATAGCCAAAGGCGAAGGGATCATGAGCTTAGGAAACGCCTTTCAATATGCAGGAGCCAAGAGTTTGCTATTAACGGGGTGGGAAGTTTCAGACCAAACTACACCAGATTTGATGAAATATTTCTACAGTAATCTCAAAGAAGGAATGAACAAAGCTAAAGCGTTACAACAAGCCAAACTACAATATTTAAGTACGGCCAATATTAATCGTACGCATCCTTTCTACTGGGGAGGTTTTTACTTGGTGGGAGATCCTGCTCCAATACATTTTGATAATCCCACATGGCAGTACTGGACAATAGGATTAGGACTTCTTGGGCTACTGTTCTTAATTTTGTTTTGGTATCGAAAGAAAGCGTAGTATTCTATTTATGTTTGATTTTATATCTTGATGAGTAATTCAAATACTGCTCAAATTTTTAAAAGCTGGTTAGAAGCTTTTTTGCTGTAACAAAGTATCGCTATCGCTATCTGAAATTAGCCAAAAAATCAACTTCCCTCACTCAAAACTTCCATTCCCTCATTACATATTTCATAGCATATCCTTTAACCTTACTTTTATCATGTACCTATAAAACTGAAAAGGATGAACATGTTAATGAAATTTTAGGTTGGTTAGTTGTTTGAAACGGACATGGCAATGGGGTAGCTATGTCCGTTATTTTTGATTAATAGCGTTAATTTTTTATAACCTGAAACACAAAAAGAGCCTCTGGTAGAAGCTCTTTTCGGTTAAATAGGGTAAAGTCAGTCGTACCCCTATTTATTAAATCACACCAATCCTCGTCTAGCATAGAGTATATGGTTTACTTACTATTAGTATAGATAGAAATAATCATTCCATAGAGGTGGTTTTTAATAAGTATCTGTTTATCAATTAATTGAATAATTTTATGCTATGCTATTTTCTTTGTAACTGTAGATAAATCATTCTGGATTGTAGAGATTATACACATTTCTTGGTGCACAATTGCGATTTATTATGATAATTTTTGCAAAGATTTAGAAGGATAGTTTCTACTTTTGAAACCGTTAACCCACTAAAAACCCAGAGTTCAAAAATATGAAGTATACTACCCTACCCAACACCAATATCAAAGTAAGCAAAATATGTCTGGGGACCATGACCTGGGGAGAACAAAATACTGAAGCAGAAGGGCACCAACAATTAGATTATGCGACAACACAAGGCATAAATTTTATTGATACGGCAGAGCTATATTCGGTTCCTGCTAACAAGGATACTCAGGGAAGTACTGAGAAAATTATAGGGACCTGGCTTAAAAAATCAGGAAAACGAGATGAGGTAGTGATAGCAACAAAAATTGTTGGGCCTCGCGACTTTGTAAAACATATTCGTACAGGTGGATTTACTAAAGCAGAATTTACAGATGCGATTAACAAAAGTTTGCAGCGATTGCAAACAGATTATATTGATCTATATCAACTCCATTGGCCAGAGCGTAACACCAATTTCTTTGGTGTGCGGGGATATCAACATGATGAAGCTGAAAAATGGAACGATAATTTTGCTGAGGTGCTAAGGTACCTTCAGGATTTTATAAAAGAAGGAAAGATCAGACAAATTGGGGTGTCTAATGAGACTGCTTACGGTGTAATGCGTTATACTGAAGAAGCGCGAAAAGGTGCGCCCAAAATGATTACTATACAAAATCCATATAATTTGCTGAACCGAAAAGATGAGGTTGGACTTACTGAAGTACTGCATCGCGAAAATGTAGGTCATTTACCGTATTCTCCACTGGGTTTTGGACAGCTTACGGGTAAATACCTTGACGATGCTCCAAAAAATGCGAGAGTCACTTTGTTCCCTCAATTTGCGAGATATCATAATGAGAATTCATTTAAAGCCACAAGAGCCTATAACGAAATTGCCAAAAAACATGGGATTAGTTTAACTCAAATGGCACTGGCCTTTGTAAATGATCGTCCGTTTGTGACTAGCAACATTATTGGTGCTACAAGCCTGGAACAGCTTACAGAGAATATCGACAGTATTCATCTTACACTTTCTGATGAGGTTCTAAAAGAGATTGAAGCTGTACACGAGGGTAATCCTAATCCAGCGCCATAAATTATCCAAAGAGATACTCCACAACATCTTCAATTTTGGCAACGAGCTGAATTTTGATTTGAGTGTTTTGAAGTGATATCTTATTATATTTTGAAACAAAGATGGTAGAGAACCCTAGTTTCTCTGCCTCTTGTATGCGTTGTTCTACCTTGGTTACGGGACGAATCTCACCGGCAAGTCCAACTTCTGCTGCAAAACAATAATCTTTTGGTATCGGGATATCTTCGCTAGAGGACAATATAGCAGCCACCACAGCAAGATCGATTGCTGGATCATCTACTGATATTCCCCCGGTAATGTTTAGAAAAACATCCTTTGCTCCTAGCCTGAAACCTGCTCTCTTTTCAAGAACTGCCAGGATCATGTTAAGACGCTTAAGATTGTATCCTGTGGCACTACGTTGTGGTGTGCCATAAACCGCAGTACTTACTAATGCTTGTATTTCTATCATTAGAGGCCGCATACCTTCAAGAGTCGAAGCTATTGCAGTACCGCTTAATTCTTCCTCTTTTTTAGAGATTAAGATCTCGCTGGGGTTATTCACTTCTCGTAGTCCACTCCCTTGCATCTCATAAATACCCAGTTCAGAAGTCGAGCCAAATCGATTTTTTAAAGCACGCAAGATTCGATATACATGATTACGATCACCCTCAAATTGCAAAACAGTATCTACCATGTGTTCCAAAATTTTGGGCCCGGCGATATTACCGTCTTTGGTGATATGACCAATGAGAATTACGGGAGTAGCAGTTTCTTTGGCAAACTTGATTAATTCTGTAGTACATTCTCTAATCTGGGAGATGCTTCCTGCACTGCTCTCGATATAATCGCTGTGTAAGGTTTGTATAGAATCTATAATGACAATATCAGGTGCTGTTGCTTCAATTTGCCTGAAGATGTTTTGAGTCTTGGTTTCAGTAAGGATAAAGCAATTATCAGTTTTTGATTGTATACGTTCTGCCCTCATTTTGATTTGCTTCTGACTTTCCTCTCCTGAAACATATAATGTTTTGTAAGGTAATTTCAAGCTGATCTGAAGCAGCAGTGTGCTTTTACCAATACCCGGCTCGCCGCCCAATAAAGTGAGAGAACCAGGAACTAATCCACCACCTAGTACTCTATTGAGTTCTCTATCGTCGGTATTATATCTGGCTTCCTGACTGGTATCAATCTCTGATATTCGTAAAGGTTTGGCAGTTTTTCTTGTTTTTGCAGTAGATGATGCACTTTTCCAATCACTTTTTTCGGCTTTTTGAACCACTTCTTCTGCGATCGTATTCCATTCTTTACACGATGTACATTGTCCTTGCCACTTGGCATATTGAGCTCCACAGTTCTGACAGAAAAAAACGGTTTTAGTTTTGGCCATAGATATAACGATGAGGGGTAAAAATACTATTATTTAGCTTAAGTTGCTAGTTACTTTTTTGTAAGCATTTTGGATTCCTTCTCCAAGGGGAAGAAGGCTAGGATGAGAGGATTTCTACATTAAAACCTTCACCTTAATCCTCTTCCCAAAGGGATAGGAAACTCTAATTCTGATAGCAAGGATGACCAATTAACTTAGGTTATTTAGAATAATAAGATGTATAAAAAAAGACCCTTAGGAAGGATCTTTTATATTCTTGGTTTTGAGAACGCTTACCAGCCAAAATCTTCTTTGATTTTATTTACCTTATCAAGCATATAATCTTTGGTTAAAAAAGCAACTTCAGCAAGTTGAAAACCATTTTCGTATGATCTCATAGCTTTTTTGGGTTCTCCCGTTTGCTCATAGAACATTGCAAGATAGTAATGTCCCAACATGGTGTCAGGATATTCTTTAATAGCCAGTTTCCCTAATGGCTCTAATTCTTCCCATCTTTCATTTTTTTCTATTGCTGTAGATACTGCTATAAAATCATTAACTCGTATTTGTCTTTTTATACCATATAATTTTTCAGTGGTACGATACATATCCACCAAATAGTCGTAGGTTGATGTCTCCAAAGGTAATAGCACTTCTTTATATGTTTTTTTGCTTATTGGTCGGTACATTTCGAACATAGCTTCAAGAGCTTTAGGAATTCCTCTTCCCACCAGGGTATAATGAGAAGATTCATCAAAATCATCAAAGAAATAGTGAATATTAGGATTATCTACAGCTTGCATTTTTTCATTGAGCTCCCTAACCTGCTTCTTAATACCTTCGGCATCATTGGTTGCAGTAGCAAGATAATACCAAATGTCTGAAGAAGAAGCTAATTTGCTAGTAATACGATCTGCCATAGGAGGCGCTAATTCTGGACTCAAACAAATATACCCTTGAAAAATAGGATTATCCTTAAATAAAAAATAATTTATAAAGTTAGCTGTGTAATCATGACCAACGATAATTTTTAATTGTGCCGTGCGATAAGTCTGATTAAGATAAGGAACGAGTTCCTGACCAATGAATTCGAAAAACTCTGCACCCTTTAGGGTAGGTAAAAATTCTGCACTATCATACTCACCATCGCCTTCTCTCGTTTTTCTTTGGTTTATTCCAACAACAATAGATTCTGGCATGTCTTCCCAATAAGAGAAGTAATCAACATTTCCTGCAACGGGTTCGAATAAATAATCCCCATCTAATACAATGATTAATGGATATGTTTTCTTTTGATTTTTCTTATAATTACGAGGCAGTTGAATTTTTAATTCTCTGCTTTGATCTAATTTTATAGATCTGAAGGACTCATAGATTACCTGACTGTAAGAAGAGACAACAAAAATACAAGCTATTAAAAGAGTTATACTTTTTTTCATAAGTAATTAGGATTACGGTTAAGCAAGGGACAATATATAAATTATTTCCTTATTTCTATCTGTTTACAATCGGCAGAAACAAAAAGGATAACGCACCAACAATAATATTTATTGCGGTTTGCGACCCCCATAAGATCCATCCAAAAGCTTCACCGGCTGGTTTTTCAACATCGAACAATAATAAAATAGCTGCTATTGCTATTGGAAATGCCCCTATACCACCATTGGTGGTAGACATAGCAATTGATCCGGCTATAAATGTTGCCAGAATCGGTCCGATGGTAAGTGATGCTGTTTCCGGAACAGTAAACTTAACAACATAAAACATTCCAACATATAGCGTCCAGATGAGTAAAGTGTGAAAAACAAAAGCTCCTTTCTGTTTTATTTTAGAAATACTTTTAATTCCTTCTAAAATGCCATATCCAAAATCACGTATTTTAATTAAAAACGAATTTTGCGTAGTTTTTAAAATCTTTAAGAAGATAATTCCTAATAAAATTAAAACTATAAAAGCTACAAGAATAATAAATTTACCTGCAATTTTCTCTTCTAGATAGAAAAATAGGTCTTTTGATTGAAAGAGTAAGGTAATGCCGATAATAAGTAAAAGCATTACCAGGTCTATCACTCTTTCTGATATAATGGTGCCAAAAGCCTTTTTAAACGGTATGTTTTCATAAGTTGATATCGTTCCTCCACGAAGAATTTCTCCTGATCTTGGAATCCCTAAATTCGCTAAATATCCAACCATAACGGCCATAAAACTATTTGATAGTTTCGCAGAGTATCCTATTGGCTGCAATAAAAAATTCCATCTGTAAGCTCTGGAGAGGTGCGATAAAATTCCCATGATCAAGGATAGAATAATCCATTTTGGATCTGCTTGTGAAATATATTCAAGGGTTTTTTGTCGCTCTTCTGGAGTGGCAGATGCTATAGAATACCAAATTAAAAAAACTCCCAACGCAAGCGGGAGTATTATTTTTAAAATTTTGACAAGCCTAGGGTTCACACTTCTACTTTAATAAGTTGTTTTCCTCATTAGGGAAGAGGAGTTTTGGTTTAAAGTTTTTAGCAGCTTCAATATCCATCATGGCATAAGTAATTAGAATGAGGACATCTCCTTTTGCTACTTTTCTTGCTGCAGCGCCATTTAGAGTGATTTCACCACTATTTCTCGGACCAGGAATCGCATATGTTTCTAATCTTTCTCCGTTATTATTATTAACGATCTGTACTTTTTCTCCTTCAATGATATTGGCAGCGTCCATTAAATCTTCGTCGATAGTTATGCTACCTATATAATTTAGGTCTGCTCCGGTCACTTTTACGCGATGAATTTTTGATTTTACTACGTGTACAAACATGTTACAAAGTTAGTTATTTTTAGTTTAGGGCAATGTTATCAATAAGTCTTATTTTACCTGCAAATACTGCAATAAATGCTCGATATTTAGTGTCTTTTTGTTTTCGCTTTACAGATTTCAAGTCAGATATCTTGGCAATTTCGAAATATTCCAATTTTAAGATTTCATTATTTTTAAATTGTTCTGAAACCCATTCGTTTAATTCTATAACACTTTTTGTGCCAAATTTCTTCTTAACTTGACTTAAAGTATTGTAGATCAAAGGAGAAGCTTCTAGTTGTTCTTTGTCAAGTCTTTTGTTTCTTGAGCTTAATGCCAGTCCGCTTTCTTCTCTAAAGATAGGACAACCGATCACCTGTACTGACATTTTTTCAATTTCTACCAGTTTTTTAACAATCTGCAATTGCTGAAAATCCTTCTCTCCGAAATAAGCTTTGGTTGGAGAAACGATATCAAACAAATGTTTTAATACAGTTCCTACTCCATTAAAATGACCTGGTCTGAACTTACCTTCCATTTCATTTTCCAGTCCTTCAAAATTGTAATTTGTAGATTGCATTTTATCTCCATAAACTTCTTTTGGTGTAGGTGTGAACACAATAATATTAGTCGACACTTGGGATAAAAGCGTGATGTCAGATTCTAAAGTGCGCGGGTAATTTACTAAATCTTCAGAATTGTTAAACTGTGTAGGATTAATAAAGATACTCACGATTACTTCTTCATTTTCTTTTACAGCACGCTCTACCAATGCAATATGCCCCTGGTGCAAAGCTCCCATGGTGGGTACAAAACCAATGGTTTTTTGCTCTTTTAAAAGAGTTGCAACATTAGAGACTATGTCTCGTCTTTTTTCGTATACATGCATTGGTCTAAAACTTAAAGGGGTGCAAAAATAAGATATTACTGGCAGACTGCATAAATTTTCGTAATTTTGCAAAATTAATTCCAAAAAGGAGGACGATAAAAGTATCGATTATATGAAAGATAAGAGGATATTGTATGTATCATCAGAAGTAATACCTTACCTGCCAGAGACCGAAATCTCATCTATGTCTTTTGAAGCACCAAGAATGGTGAATAGCAAAGGCGGTCAAATTAGAATTTTTATGCCTAGATATGGCAATATTAATGAAAGAAGGCATCAGTTGCACGAAGTGATTCGCTTGTCGGGGATGAACCTAGTTATTAACGATTTAGATATGCCACTTATTATTAAGGTAGCTTCGATCCCAAAAGAACGTATGCAGGTATATTTTATAGATAATGAGGATTACTTTAAGAGAAAAGCGACATTGACAGATGAGGATGGAAATTTATTTCCTGATAATGATGAACGAGCGATATTTTTTGCCAAAGGCGTTATTGAAACTGTGAAAAAATTGAATTGGTCGCCAGATGTAATTCATGTTCATGGTTGGTTAGCTTCTCTTTTGCCATTGTATCTAAAAAACTATTATGCTAATGAGCCGCTTTTTGGTCATAGCAAGATTGTTACTTCGGTATATGATCATGGATATGAAGGAACGCTCGATAGTAAAATGATGGAAAAAGTAAAGTTTGATGGGATTGATGAAGGTAAAATTAGTGATTTGGCTTCCCCAACCTACAGTAATGTCATGAAGGTGGCAATAGATAACTCTGATGCTATTATTGTGGGATCAGAAAACATTCCTGACGAGCTTACAGAGCATTTAAAAACTATAGATCAACCAGTATTAGAATATAAAAAACCAGATGAATTTGCGGATGCCTATGAGGCCTTTTATCAAACAGAGGTACTGGTGTAAGCAGAACTAATTATTTATGAAATTGATGAACATTTTGACTAAAATAACAACTTTGGTAGTTGTTATTTTTACTTTCTTGTCCTGTGACGATGATTTTAACTCGGTTGGTAGTGAGATTATAGGAGATGTTAATTTTCGAGACAGTCTTTACACATCTGTACCGGTTGCTTATAGTAAAAGGCTTGAAAGAGTCCAAACCAATAGCTTGATTAGCGGTTCGCAAGGTAATCAACTCGCTTTTCATGCTAATTTGCTTGGTGTTTATAACGATCCAGTATATGGGCAATCTGTATATAGCATTTTATCCCAGTTACAACCAGAGCGATTTGATCCTGATTTTGGTGACAATGCAGTTTTGGACAGTGTAGTTCTTAGTATACCTTATATTAGTCGACCTACGGAGAGAGAAACTGTAGAAGTAAGACTTGAAGATGCGTCTACAATCACAGAAACTGCAACTACCTATGAAATTGATTCGATTTACCAAACCCCACAGCCTTACAGATTATCAATATATCAGTCGAATTATTTTTTGAGAGATTTTGATCCTTCTACAACAGAAAGACAAGCATATTATTCTGATGATATAGAAAATTTTGGGGCTCAAGTTGAAGAAACCCTTTTATATACAGAAGAAAATTTTCTCCCATCAGCCGAAGAATTAATTCTTACAACTCCAGATGGAAACGACGCAAACAGTGCTAGGGACAGAACTAGAGTTTCCCCAAGATTTAGAGTACTATTTTCAGACGTATTCAATAAAGAAATTAAGGATAAATTTAAGGAATTATTTTTTGACAAAGAAGGAAGTATAGAACTAAGTAATGCAAGTAATTTTAATAATTATTTTAGAGGTATTTACTTCAAAGCAGAACCTTTAAACAATACAGGAAATTTGCTCTACCTCAACATCAGAGAGGCCAGATTAACATTGCATTATAGTTATGATAAACAGGATATTACAGATGAAAATGAAGATGGAAATACAGACGATTTAATAAGGGATCAAGAAGAATGGTCTTTGGCATTTACTGGTAATGTAATAAATTCTATAAAGTTAGATGTTAATCCAATTATTGCTGAAGAATTAAAAATAGAAAATCAAAATCAAGTTAATGGAGAAGATAATTTATATTTAAAAGGAGGAGCCGGATCTTATGCTGTACTTGATTTGTTTAGGAACTCTATTGTAAATGAAAACGGAGAAGAAGAAAATGAACTTGACTTTATAAAAAGACAAAATTGGTTGATTAATGATGTAAATCTTAAATTTTATGTCGATCAAGATCAGATTTCTTCTGGAGCTGCAGAACCTGAAAGGATTTACATATTTAATGTCGAAACTGGAGAAGTTCTATCTGATTATCAATTAGATACAAGTTTTCAATTATTAAATAGCGCTGATCCAATTAACTCAATACTCAGTCATTTAGGAAGAATCACTAGAGATTCAGATGATGCGGGAGAATTCTATAGAATAAGAATAACACAACATATAATCGATCTTCTTAATGGAGATATAGGCAATATAAAATTAGGAGTGTCTGTTTCTCAAAATGTTAACATAACAACAAATGCTCTTGGAGATACTTCAGTTACTAATGATGAGATTATCCCTACCTCATCAATAATTTCGCATGAAGGGACAATTCTTTATGGAAATTTACCAAGTGTTCCCGAATCAAAGCGATTAAAACTTGAGATTTTTTATACAGAATCAAAAGACAACTAATTAATAAACGTACATAAAACTATAGCGATGTGTGGAATAGTAGGATATATAGGGCATAGGGAAGCTTATCCAATTGTCTTAAAAGGATTAAAAAGATTAGAATACAGAGGGTATGATTCTGCAGGGATTGCTCTTTATGATGGAACTGATATCAAATTATCTAAAACCAAAGGTAAAGTTGCAGATCTTGAAGAACGATTACTTAATGAAATTCCTACTAATGGAAATATAGGTATAGGACATACAAGATGGGCTACCCACGGGATTCCTAACGATGTGAATTCTCACCCACATTATTCAAATTCTGGAAATCTGGTTATTATACACAATGGAATCATTGAGAATTATGAATCTCTTAGAAAAGAATTGCTTAAAAGAGGATATACGTTTACTTCTGAAACAGATACCGAAGTATTGGTAAATTTGATTGAAGACGTAAAGAACAAAGAGAATGTTAAGCTTGGAAAAGCAGTTCAAATAGCCCTCAACCAGACTATTGGAGCATATGCAATTGCAGTTTTTGATAAAGAAAAACCAGATGAGATTGTAGTCGCCAGATTGGGAAGTCCTTTGGCTATAGGTGTTGGTGAAGATGAATTCTTTGTAGCTTCAGATGCTTCTCCTTTTCTAGAGTATACTAACAATGCAATTTATCTGGAAGATGGCGAGATGGCAATCGTAAGAAGAAATAAAGGGGTCAAAGTAAGGAAGATAAAAGATGACAAATTAGTTGATCCATATGTTCAAGAACTGCAAATTAATTTGGAACAAATAGAAAAAGGAGGATACGATCATTTTATGCTCAAAGAGATATATGAACAACCTAGTGCTATAAGTGATACTTTTAGAGGAAGAATGAGAGTTTCTGACGGAATCATTAAGATGGCAGGGATTGATGATAATTTGGCTAAACTTCTTAATGCGAAAAGAATTATTATCATAGCATGTGGTACCTCATGGCACGCAGGTCTGGTAGCAGAATATATTTTTGAAGAATTGGTTCGTTTGCCTGTTGAAGTAGAATACGCGTCAGAATTTAGGTATAGAAACCCGGTAATCCACCAGGATGATGTGGTAATCGCCATATCGCAAAGTGGTGAGACAGCAGATACAATGGCCGCTATTAAATTAGCTAAAGAAAAAGGAGCTTTTGTTTTTGGTGTGTGTAATGTTGTTGGTTCTTCTATTTCAAGAGAGACACATGCTGGTGCATATACCCATGCTGGACCTGAGATTGGAGTGGCTTCTACCAAGGCATTTACAACACAGATTACCATCCTTTCTCTTATTGCACTTAAACTGGCAGAACGAAAAGGGACTATATCCAATAGTGACTTTCATTACTACTTACAGGAGCTTGAAAGAATTCCGGAAAAAGTAAAAGTAGCATTAGAATCTGATAATCATATTAAGCATATAGCTGATACCTATAAGAATGCGAGAAATTTTCTCTATTTAGGTAGGGGATATAACTTTCCGGTTGCGCTAGAGGGTGCATTAAAACTTAAGGAGATTTCTTATATTCATGCAGAGGGATATCCCGCTGCAGAGATGAAGCATGGGCCAATAGCCTTAATTGATGATCAAATGCCAGTTGTTGTTATTGCTACAAAAAAGGGTCATTATGACAAAGTAGTAAGTAATATTCAGGAAATCAAATCGAGAAAAGGAAAAATTATAGGAATAGTTACTGAAGGAGATTCTACGGTAAAAGAATTAGCAGATCATGTTATAGAAATACCAGAAACTGAGGAATTCTTGACGCCGTTGCTCACGACAATACCATTACAATTATTGTCTTATCATATTGCAGTAATGCTAGATAAAAATGTAGATCAGCCTAGAAATTTAGCCAAGTCTGTAACAGTAGAGTAATGATATAATTTTTTCCTTATAAGAGTAAAAGACCATTTTTTAAAATGGTCTTTTTTATTGCTTTTTTAAACATAAAGTATTCAGGAATGAACCCTTTATAAAAATATGGGAACACTTATCCAATCAAATCTAAAAAATTTTTAAAAGATCTTCACGTTTTCTAATTGTTCCTCTGAAAATGACTCTTTTTTTTGATATGAATAACGTTATTGAGAGTTTACTTTTTTTAATTTTTTATAAATAACTCTTTCCTCTTCAGATATAATGGCCGAAGAAACTCATAATTTAGGATTTTTTTAAGTTTATTAACAATTTTTCACAAAAATATCATCGCCGAAAAACAATTTTCACCCGACAAAAAGCATTTTTTTCTTTTTTGTCTAACAAAAAAGTTTACTTTTGCGTCCCAAATTAAATTTTCCTATGTGTGCATAGGAAAAAAACAACTTAATTATAAATTAACTACTTATGAAAAAAATTACGCTAATTTTAATGCTTCTGATAAGTACCATTAGCATCGCACAAAATGTAATCGACGGTAGGGTAATTGATGGTTTCGATCAACCAATTCCTGGTGTTAGTATTACAGTAAAAGGAACCTCTACTTCAACCATTTCAGATTTTGATGGAAACTTCTCCTTAACCACCGATAAGGATTATCCCTTTACTCTAGAGGCAAGCAGTATCGGTTTTGACAGCACTACATTTGTAGTTACATCAGAGACAAAAGATATCACAATTATCTTAGAGGATATCACCTTTCTTGATGAACTGGTAATTTCTGCCTCGAGAGCACCAGAAAGATTATTCGAATCACCTGTTAGTATTGAACGTTTTGGTATTAAAGAAATTAAAAATACTCCTGCAGCAGATTTTTATGGAGGTCTTGAAACTTTAAAAGGAGTCGATATCAATACCAATAGTTTGACCTTAAAATCTATAAACACAAGGGGTTTTGCTACGTTTGCTAATACTCGTTTTGTACAATTGATTGATGGTATGGATAATACCGCTCCAGCGTTGAATTTTGTTTTAGGAAATCTTGTTGGTCTTAGTGAGTTAGATGTGCAAAGTGTAGAACTTCTACCAGGAGCTTCTTCTGCATTATACGGTGCGAACGCCTTTAATGGTATTTTGTTTATGAACAGCAAAAGTCCGTTTGATTATCAAGGAATCAGTGCTTATGCCAAAGGAGGGATTACATCTCAAGAAGCAGCTGGGGATAACGAATTTTATGATGTTGGTATAAGAATGGCTCATGCTTTTTCTGATAAATTTGCAGCAAAAGCTAATTTCTCTTTCTTAAGAGGTACGGATTGGTTGGCTGCAGATCAGCGAGATTTATCGAATCCTGGCGCAACTAGAGACTCTGACCCTGGATATAATGGATTAAATGTCTATGGGGATGTGGTGGCTCAAACCTTAGATAGAGTTGGTGCTCAATTAGCGACAAATATTAATCCAGAGACAGGACAACCGTTTTTAACTCCTGCACAAGCTAGTTTATTGCCAAACACATTGGTAAGTAGGACTGGATATGCCGAAGCAGATCTTGTTGATAATAGAGCAGAAAGTTTAAAATTTGATGCATCATTACATTACAGGCCTTTTGAAAATGATTTTGAGATCATTTTGAATAGCAAATTAGGAAGAGGTACTACGCTTACACAAGATGCAAACAGAACTTCTTTAAGAAACTTCTTTTTACAGCAGCATAAACTAGAAATAAAAAACGATAATTTTTTCGTAAGAGGATACGTAACAGCAGAGGATGCCGGAGATTCTTATGATATACGATTTACGGGTATCAATGTTAATAGGGCTTGGAAAAGTGACAACCAATGGTTTGCTGAATACGCTGGAGCCTACCTAACAGCATTCGGACAAACTGGATCTGAGGAACAATCTCACATAGTAGCAAGACAAGTTGCAGATACAGGTAGATTAATTCCTGGTACTCCAGAATTCGAACAGGCATTTAATGCTGTAACCAGTAATCCTGATCTTGCAGAAGGGTCTAAATTTACAGATAAATCAGAATTCAGGCATGCTGATGCAAATTATAACTTCAGCCATTTAACAGGAAATTTTGCAGATATCCAGGTAGGTGGATCTTTTAGAGAATATGAGTTAAATTCTTCAGGAACTATATTTACAGATTTTGATGGCCCAATTACATATTCTGAATATGGAGTTTATTCTCAAGTTCAAAAGAAATTATTAGATGATAGATTAAAAATAACAGGATCTGTACGTTATGACAAATCACAGTTATTTGATGGTAACTTCTCTCCACGATTTTCTGTAGGATATACTTTGGGAGCAAATAGAAATCGTAATGTTCGTGCTTCTATACAAACAGGATTTAGAAACCCTACCACACAAGACTTATATATAGGTTTAGATGTGGGAGCAAATGCTTTAATTGGTTCTGCTCCTGATAACCTTGATAGATATGTAATAACAGACCCATCAGGTAATACAATTACAGGTAGAGATGCTTATGAGAATTCATATTCTGCTCGTTCTGTGGCTGAAGGTAATCCAACAGTGGCAAATATTGATATCGTAAAACCAGAGAAAATTACTGCTTACGAAATAGGATACCGTGCACAATTTGGTTCTGTTATTTTAGATGGTAGTATATATTATAACCAATACGAAGACTTTATTGCTAACGAAGAAGTAATCGTTCCGGGAGAAGGTAATGTAAATGGTACGCCTGCAGAACAACAGCTAGCTAGAGAAGCTGCTCAAGATATTCAAAGAAGAAAAATCTTTACGGCTTCTACAAACTCTGATGTTGATATCAACTCTTATGGTTTTGTAGGTGGCATTACAGCCCAAGTAAAAGGTTTTGATCTTGGCGTAAACTATACTTTTGCAGAGCAAGATTTTGATCAAGAGAAAGACCCAGATTTTAGAAGTAACTTCAACACACCAAAACATAAGGTAAAAGTTACTATTGGTAAGAACGATTTATTTAAAAACTTTGGATTCAATGCCAATGCAATATGGAGCGATGACTATTTATGGGAATCAGATTTTGGTACAGGAGAGATTCCTTCATATACAGTGATTAATGCACAGATTAATTATACGATTCCCGCCCTAAAATCTAGATTGCAAATAGGAGCAAACAATATTACAGGAGATGAATACTATACTGCAATTGGTTCTGGTTTTATTGGTGCTCAATATTATGTAGGATTGACGATAAATAACCTTTAGAAAAGATAGTATTACTTAAGAAAAGTAAATTTATATTAAAAAACTCATCTGATTTTTTTCAGATGAGTTTTTAGTTTTTTTAGGATTAAGAATTAGCGCAAAGTAATTTTACAGATAGTGCAAATAAAAGTTTTTTTCAAAGAAATAAACAAAGCTTTAACGATTTTATTAAAAAATTCCTAAAAAAACGTATATTGTTCTTGTAACTATAAAATTTCAGGGGTATGAGAACAATTACTTTAGCAATAATGCTGATGTTAAGCATCGTTGCTACTGCGCAAACAACAATTAAGGGAACGGTCTTAGACGACAATGATCAACCGATCCCCGGGGCTAATATTAAACTTCAGGGTTCGGCTGTAGGTACAGTAACAGATTTTGATGGATTCTTTACACTTACCGTAGAACAATCTCCGCCTTTTACTATAATAGTAAGTAGCGTAGGTTTTGAAGAAAACTCTACTGTGATTACTTCACAATCTCAAGAGGTGACAATTACACTTAAGGAAGGTACAGAACTGGATGAGGTAATTATTTCTGCTTCCAGAACACCAGAAAGAATATTTGAATCTCCTGTAAGCGTAGAGCGTTTTGGTATTAAAGAGATCAAAAATACACCTGCAGCAGACTTTTATGATGGACTTGAAAACTTAAAAGGTGTTGATATTAATACCAATAGTTTAACATTTAAATCCATTAACACAAGAGGATTTGCCACTTTTGCAAATACACGTTTTGTGCAATTGGTTGACGGAATGGATAATACAGCGCCTGCTCTTAATTTTGTACTAGGGAATCTAATCGGTATGACAGAGCTTGATGTAAATAGTGTGGAACTTTTACCAGGAGCTTCCTCGGCATTATATGGGGCTAATGCATTTAACGGGATTCTTTTTATGACTAGTAAGAATCCGTTCGATTACCAAGGTATAAGTGGGTACTTTAAAGGAGGAATTACTTCCCAGGATGCAGCGGGAGATAATGAATTTTATGATTATGGAGTTCGAGTAGCACATGCATTTTCAGATAAGTTTGCTGCCAAAGCCAATTTCTCATATTTAAGAGGTACAGATTGGTTTGCCACAAGTACGGTGAATGTTTTGAATCCTGGTACAGACAGAAGCGATCCCAATTACGACGGGCTTAATATATATGGTGATGAAGTAAGTACTAATATTAGAGGGGTTGGTGAGATCCTGGTAGATAGAGGGATTTTACCCGCAGGAGCAGAAAACCTGTTACCCGATGCAAATGTGAGTAGAACAGGCTATAATGAAGAGGACCTAAATGCTTATAATGCAGAAAGTGTAAAATTTGATGCTGCAATGCATTACAGGCCATTTGCGGATGATCTAGAAATAATTTACCATGGAAAGATTGGTAGAGGAACTACCATATACCAGGGAGCCAATAGATATTCTCTTCGTAATTTTTTCTTGCAACAGCATAAAATAGAGGTAAAAAACAATAATTTCTTTATAAGAGGATACATTACAGATGAGAGTTCGGGGGATTCTTATGACACACGGTTTACAGGAATCAATATCAATAGATCATGGAAGGATGATCAAACCTGGTTTGGCGAATATGCAGGTACTTTTGTTCAAGCTACCCTCGCTGGGCAATCGCCAGAAGATGCGCATGCTTTGGCAAGGCAAGTGGCAGATACTGGTCGCTTGATTCCGGGAACGCCAGAGTTTCAACAGGCATTTAATACTGTAACCAGTGATTCTGATTTAACCACAGGATCAAAATTTCAAGATGCTACCCAATTGAGACATGCAGACGTAAATTACAATTTCAGTCATATTACTAGCGATTTTGCTGATATTCAAGTAGGAGGCTCCTTTAGAGAATATAAGCTCAATTCTTCAGGGACTATTTTTACAGATTTTGATGGTCCGATTCGGTATTCAGAATTTGGAGTGTATACACAAATTCAGAAAAAATTTGCAGATGAGAGGGCAAAAGTAACTGGATCTATACGTTATGACAAGTCAGAGCTATTTGATGGAAATTTTTCTCCGAGATTATCTATAGGGTATACTTTGGGTGAAGAAAGAAACCATAATGTTCGTGCTTCTGTGCAGACTGGATTTAGAAATCCAACAACCCAAGATCTTTATATTGGATTGAACGTGGGTAGAGCAATTCTTGTTGGTTCTGCAGAAGATAATCTGGATCGTGATGTTAGAACTTTTAGTGATACCGAAATTAGTGGTGCCGGTCAGGCTATTTTAGGTTCGGATAGTGTGGATATTGTGGGTAGATCTGCTTATGAAAATTCTTTTTCTGCCTCTTCAGTTCGTGAAGGTAATCCGGTGCAGTCAAATGCAGCACCTGTAGAACCTGAAAAAGTTATTGCTTTCGAATTAGGATATCGAGGTAAAGTAGATCGATTTGTAATTGACATAAGTGGTTACTTCAATCAGTATAGTGATTTTATTTCTACACAAAACGTACTAGTACCATTTTATGGAGAAGTTGGAGATGGAAGTTTGTCTCTTCTGGCATTACAGAATGATGATTTTGAAGTTTACCAAGCGTATACAAACTCTGCTGCAGACATAAAATCGTTGGGTGCTACTATCGGAGTGAATACTACTTTGCCAGGAGATTTTGATTTGGGTGTCAATTATACATATGCTGAACTAGACTTGGACGAGGAACGAGATCCGGATTTTAGAACCGAGTTTAATACCCCAGAACATAAAGTAAAAGCAACATTTGGACATACTAATTTGTTTAAGAATTTTGGATTTAATACTAGTTATCGTTGGAGTGATGCCTATTTCTGGGAAGCTTCTTTTGGAGATGGCGATGTTCCATCATTTTCTGTAATCGATGCCCAGATCAATTATAGAATTCCTAAACTGAAAACTACACTAAAAGCAGGAGGTACAAATATTGGTGGAGATGAATATTTCACGGCTTTTGGAACTGGTTTTATAGGATCCCAATACTATATCGGAATTTCTATAAATAATTTATAAAGAACACTTATATTAAAAAATAACATATGAATACTCAATATAAATGGCTACTTTTCCTTTTGATTTTTGCATTTATCGCCTGTGAATCAGATGACGATGCCCCAGTTGAAGAAGAAGTAACAATAACTTCTGGTGAGGCTGATTTCTCAACATTTGTGTCTCTTGGAAACTCATTAACTGCAGGGTTTACTGATGGTGCTTTGTTCATTGCCGGACAAGAAAACTCATTACCCAACATTATGGCAAGTCAATTTGCATTGGTTGGTGGTGGAGAGTTTGTACAACCGCTCATGAATGATAATATTGGCGGAGCAACTTTAGGAGGAAATGTTGTTCTTAGTCCAAGACTCTATTTTTATAGTGACCCTGATCCTGCACCACCTAATTTATCGGGGCCAAGATTATTAGGAACTACTCCTGAAGATAATACTCCCGCTGTACCAACTACAGAGATTACAACCTCAGTAACAGGGTCAATAAATAACTGGGGAGTTCCCGGTGCCAAAAGCTTTCATCTGGTAGCTCCTGGATACGGCAATGTGGCAGGGTTAAGTACAATGCCACAAACCGCTAATCCCTATTATGTAAGAATCGCTTCGGGTGCAACATCAACTGTTTTAGGAGATGCAATGGCTCAAGATCCAACGTTCTTCTCGCTATGGATTGGTAATAATGATGTTTTAGGTTATGCATTATCAGGAGGAGATGGAAGTGATCCAATAACCGATGAAACGACTTTTACACAAGTGTATAATACATTAATCACAACCTTAACTTCTCAAGACGCAAAAGGGGTGGTGTTTAACATTCCGGATGTAACATCAATTGCACACTTTACGACAGTTCCTTTTGCACCTTTAGATCCAACAAATCCTGGTTTCGGACCATTGATCCCGACATTAAATGCTCAGTTTGCCGGATTAAATCAGGTTTTTGTAGCTTTAGGAGTTCCAGAGAGATCTATTGAATTTGCCATAGATGCTGCGAGTCCGGTAGTGATAAAAGACGAATCATTAACCAATCTTTCCGCTGAAATTACCGGAGCTTTACAGGCAAATGGAGTTGATGCAGGTACTGCGGCCGTTACAGGATTTTTATACGGTCAGGCCAGACCTGCTAATGCAAGTGATCTGTTAGTGCTTCCTAGTTCTTCGATTATTGGTCAGGTAAATACAGAAGCTATAGCAACTCTAATGGGATTAGGACTTTCTCAAGAACAAGCAGGACAATTAGCTGTGAATGGGGTTACGTATCCTTTGGAAGATAAATGGGTTCTTTTGCCCAGTGAACAACAAGAAATAGCAACAGCAACTACTGCATTTAATGCTGTTATAAGTTCAGCAGTTCAAGAAGCTGGCCTGGCATTTGTAGATGCTAATGCTCTCTTAAATCAGGTTTCTGATTCTAAAAATGGATTGTCATTTGATGAATTTCAATTACAAGGTAATTTAGTATTTGGAGGATTGTTCTCTCTTGATGGAGTACATCCAACAGCACGTGGATATGCTTTCTTAGCTAACCAAGCAGCAGTAGCTATTAATACTACTTATGGTTCTAATCTGCCTATGGTTAAAGCAGTAGATTATCCTACTTTTTATTCAACAATGCTTCCGTAAATATTTTATAAAATTAATAAGCCGTCTAAGATAATAGTACTTAGACGGTTTTTTTATGCGATTTTCTAGGCAGATAAAAGTGCATACTTCCTTTCAAGGAATTGAAAATAGAAAGACAACCCCAGAGAGATTACCAGATAAATCACTATAAGATAAGTGGCACTATCAAACAAGGAATCCATACCAAACCATCCATTGTTGTTGATTATAAGGAATATTCCAAATGCAATTTTGATCACTTCAGCATATACAGCAATAATATGTCGATCCATAAGTGCTGTATACCCAAAAATTGTAATAGCCAAGAAAATAGAATAATTAATGATTTGAGTAAACTCCAAATCACCAAAACTAATTAACATATAATATAGCAAAGCCAAGGTAACAGTTAATTGTATCCAAGACCATATCTTTAAAAATAGGGAACTCTCGGTTCTATATTTCTCCCGGTTATAAGGATCGGTTATGATTTGTATGGGGTACTTTTCTTTTACATCATCAGGTCTCCAACCTGTTGGCATATACCAAATTCGTATTTTGTCCCACCACTTTTTGGTTCTCCAGGCATCTTTTAAGATTCCCCAGGCATGCATAAAATTAATATAAAACGGATTCCAGGTGTTTACCGGCTTTTTAACACCATACACAGGAGGTTTGTTTGGTAATTCTTCTTGAAAGGTTCCAAAAAACTTATCCCAAAATATGAAAATCTGAGCGTAATTTTTGTCCAAATACTCATCATTAATGGCATGATGTACTCTATGATGAGAAGGAGTGACAATGATGTGTTCTAAAACCCCCATTTTATCAATTAATCGGGTGTGGTACCAGAACTGCGCAAATAAATGTATAGGAGCCACTAAAGCAATAACTTTTGCCGGCACACCTAATAGCGCTAAAGGAATGTAAAGAAAGAAGTAAATAGAAATAATAGCCGAAATACTCTGACGCAGCGCACAAGCAAGATTAAATTCTTCACTACTATGATGTATGATATGCCTATTCCAGAATAAGTTTATGGTATGATTAAAACGATGAGACCAATATCCTGCAAAATCTAATCCTACAAAGGCCAAAATATATACCAGGGCAGATGATTGTATTTTTACTAAAGCGATATGGCTTACCATCCAGTCATAACTAATAATAATTAGGGCTAACCCAGTTAGACTTCTTAAAGTGTCTGTAATGCCAGAACTTAAACTCGAAATCGTATCCATAGCTTCATTAACAGAAATTCTTTTCCATTTACTCACCAAATACTCAAGTAAGATGAGAACTATAAAACCAGGTATAGCATAACTTAATGCGGTGGCATACGTTTCCATAAAACTAACTTTTAAACAAAATAAGTACAATCATTTTGTAGGAAAAGTACGATTTATTACACTCACAATCAAAAAAACCAGTACTAAATCTATTCTTTTCGAGGTGAAAAATGCTAGGATTTTCCAGCTTCAGAAAAACAAAATAAAAGGCATTATTTTTTCATTTTAAAAGACTATATTTGCAGCCTGAAAAAAGGTCGTATTTTTTATGTATAAATAAATGATCTTTTGAAATAGTTAAATACTAAACATTAAATAGTTAGATAATGTCTAAAGTTACGGGTAAAGTATCTCAAATTGTAGGTCCTGTGATCGATGTAGAATTCGCAGCAGGGACTGAATTACCAAAAATTTACGATTCATTAGAAATTAATAAAACAGACGGTAGTATACTAGTGTTAGAAGTTCAGTCTCACATTGGGGAAGGTACTGTACGCACCATTGCGATGGATTCAAGTGATGGATTGAGCAGAGGAATGGAAGTTGTAGGAACCGGAGCGCCAATTCAAATGCCAATTGGTGGTGATATATACGGACGTCTATTTAATGTAATTGGAGATGCTATTGATGGTCTTGGAGATCTTCCAAAAGCTGGAAAAGATGGTCTTCCAATCCACCGTCAAGCGCCTAAGTTTGAAGATTTATCAACTTCTACAGAAGTTTTATTTACAGGGATCAAAGTAATCGACCTTATTGAGCCTTACGCAAAAGGAGGAAAAATTGGATTATTTGGTGGTGCTGGTGTAGGTAAAACTGTATTGATCCAGGAGTTGATCAACAATATTGCAAAAGGTCATGGAGGTCTTTCTGTGTTTGCAGGAGTAGGAGAAAGAACTCGTGAAGGAAATGACCTTCTTCGTGAAATGCTTGAATCAGGAATTATCAAGTATGGTGATGACTTCATGCATTCTATGGAAGAAGGAGGATGGGATCTTTCCAAAGTAGATAAAGAAGTTATGAAAGACTCTAAAGCGACTTTCGTATTTGGTCAGATGAATGAGCCTCCAGGTGCACGTGCACGTGTTGCACTTTCTGGTCTTACGATTGCTGAATATTTCCGTGATGGAGCTGGAGATGGACAAGGAAAAGATGTACTTTTTTTCGTAGATAATATTTTCCGTTTTACTCAAGCAGGTTCTGAAGTATCAGCACTTCTTGGCCGCATGCCTTCTGCGGTAGGATATCAGCCTACACTTGCAACAGAGATGGGTGTGATGCAGGAACGTATTACTTCTACTAAGAAAGGATCTATTACCTCTGTACAAGCAGTTTATGTACCTGCAGATGATTTAACAGATCCAGCACCGGCAACGACTTTTGCTCACTTGGATGCAACAACTGTATTATCTCGTAAAATTGCAGAGCTTGGTATTTATCCAGCGGTAGATCCGTTAGATTCTACGTCAAGAATTCTTACTGCAGATATTTTAGGAGATGAACATTACAATTGTGCACAACGAGTAAAAGAGTTATTACAGCATTATAAAGAATTACAGGACATTATCGCCATCCTGGGTATGGAAGAATTATCTGAAGAAGATAAATTAGCAGTAGGGCGTGCACGTCGTGTACAACGTTTCTTATCTCAGCCATTCCACGTAGCAGAGCAGTTTACCGGTATTCCTGGAGTATTGGTAGATATTAAAGATACCATCAAAGGATTTAATATGATTATGGATGGAGAGTTAGATCACCTTCCAGAAGCAGCATTTAACCTTAAAGGTACGATTGAAGAAGCTATAGAGGCTGGTGAGAAAATGTTAGCTGAAGCGTAAATAGAAGTGAGAAGTTAGTATTGAGTAATGAGAAGGGTTACTTTCTTAATTTCTAAGTACTAACTACTAACTACTAACTACTCAATACTTAAAAATTATGTATTTAGAAATAGTAACTCCAGAGGCAGTATTATTTAGCGGTGAAGTAACTTCAGTTGCAGTGCCGGGTGTTGATGGAGAATTTCAGATGTTAGACAATCATGCGCCTATTGTTTCTTTATTAGGACAAGGAAATGTAAAAGTGTATGGAGACATGAATTTGGAAGAAGAAGTTGCAGATAAATTCTCTAAAGGAGAAAATGGGGCAACATTACTTCCTATTAATTCGGGAACTATTGAAATGAAAGATAATAAAGTGATTGTTTTGGCAGATTAAGCAATTTACTTTGATAAGAATCATAAAACGCCTTCAAATTAGAAGGCGTTTTTTCTATTTCCAATTCCATTGGATTAAGTGCCAGGTAAATCCATCAGCTTCATATACAAGCAAATCTGAAAATCCAATAGCATAATGCGCTTGCATTGAACGCGTATTGTTTGCAGCTACTTCGGTAATTAGTAAATCGTATTTATGCATAAACTCATCTCGCATTTTATAATATAGCCCTCTGAACATCCCCTGTTTCCGATAGGCTTTATCAATACATATTTGTCCCATCACCAGGTAAGAAGTTTGACCATCTAATAACAGCTCAATTTTTTCGAACATAGGTTTTAGTACTTCAATATCTGTTTTAAAATCGCTTACCATTGATAATGCATATCCCACTATTTTACCCTCATCTTTAACAATTATATGAGGTTCATAATCATGCATCTTTTTTAAAATTTCCAAATCATGTTGTACAGTCACAAATCCTTCGGCTTCTTTTTCTTCCTCGCAAATCGAAGAAGGCAAATTACTTTGCTGGAGATGAATGATCTGTTGTAATTCTTCTATAGACGAGGTTACGGTATAAGAGAGATTCATATCGATACAATTGTTATTTGGCCTTCAACCAATGTTCTCTTTTAGCCAAAGCATCTTTGCTAGGTTTTTCTTGCAAGGAGATTTCAAAGTTAGGATTGACAGCAAAAGTGATTTCTGTTTTTATCTCTTTTTCAAATCTTTTATAGGTGATTGTTGCTTCTTGTCCAGGGCGATAGTTATTAAGTAATTCAGATAGTTCTTTTTTATTAGTAAAAGAATGACCGTCTATATCTAAAATAATGTCATCTTTACTTAATCCTATAGCATATGCGGGTGTACCTTTTTTGGGATAAGAGGATACAATTGTTTGATTATTATCAAATGTAATTGGGATGCCGTGATACGGAATTTTAGTATTGTTTAGTAATGCAATCCCAAAGTTTGAAAATAAAGTTTTATAATCAGGCATTTGACTATTGTCAATATATTTGCCGAAGAAATTATTTGCAAAGGTTTCTCCGGCATATTGTCGTAAGGTGTTTTGCAAATCTTCTTTGGTGTAAGGTACTTCGGTCTTACCATATTTTCCCCAGACAAGTTTCATGTAGTCATCCAAATTGAGATCGTTTTTATAGCTTCTTAGTGATAGATCAAGAGCTAATCCAAGTACGCTTCCATAGGAGTAATAAGAGATAAAAGTATTTGCCCGGTTTACAGGATCAACAGATGTTGCTGCATCTACAAAAGGAGCCTGATAACTCATCTCTATAGGATTAAAATAGGCTCTTGCCGGTGAATTCCATACATAATTAAAGGTTTTAGTAAGCCCTTTAATATATTCTTCTTGGCTTAAAATTCCAGCTCTACATAAAATTAAATTGGTATAGTAGCTGGTAAATCCTTCAGCAAACCATAGTTCTCCAGACATGTTGGCTTCTTCAAAATTAAAAGGTTCTAAAGTTTTAGGTCGAATACGTTCAACATTCCAGGCATGAAAGAATTCGTGAGAAACAGTACCTATATTCTTTTTCATTCCTTCGTTAGCAAGACTACGGGTACTGGTGAGTATTGTTGAATTTCGATGTTCCATACCATCACCGGATACTTGTGGCATATAACAAGCCAAAAAAGTATATATGCCATTATCAAATTTTGGATATTCTCCAAATACTGCTTCTTCTTGCAGAACAATTTTTTTTACGTTTTCGAAATAGGTATTTGCTTCTTCTTCGGTACCTTGATGGTGTAACACAAGCCTTATGATATACTCTGCTCCATTTGATGTAACTTTAAACTCTTTTACCGTATGGTTGCTTATTTCAACAGGGCTATCCATAAAATATTGTAGATCAGGAGCGGTGTATACGTTATTCCCTGCATCGTTAAGCTGTGCAGCCACTTTCCAGTTAAGATCACCTCTTGGTTCAACAGTTAGAGCTATAGCTCTGTCTTTTAACGCCGGAGCATACATAAAAGTCGCAGGAATATTGAGATGAGCATGAGTTTCGTCGATTTGAGAATAAGTGCCATCTCCTCTATCTGCAAATAAAATGTAAGATAGATGTACTGTCCCATCATGATTAGATATATCCCATTGATGCGGGTTAGGACGGGTAACGTTAATCTTTTTACCTTGTCCGTCTGTTGCAACAACATCGTATACATTTTTGGCAAATTCGTGTAAGGCATATCTACCAGGAGAGGTTCTGCTCATTCTTACAGATAATGTGTCTGTTTTTATATCGGGAAAAGTGACTTGTATTTTGGCTTCGTGATGAATCGCATTCTCAAAAGAAATTCTATATTGATTCTTTGCTTGGGAAAAAGCAAGTTGGACAATAAGGATTAGAAACGCAGCTTGTAGTGTTTTCATTTTAAGTCATTAAGAAGATTGATGAGTATCAAATATAAGTATTAGAACTGATCTTGAATAGTTTTGCGTAAACGAAAAATAAGACTATTGTAGTTGAAGTATCTTCTTAAATTCAAAAATTTGAGTATGGTAAGCAGTATTTGTTTTATTTTTGAACATTATGCAATTGCCAAAAAAACTTCAGAAAAAACTTCAGAACAGAGCACAGAGCAATGCGCTGCGTACACTCACAAAAAAGAGTAATCTCATTGATTTTTCGTCAAATGATTATTTGGGGTTCGCAGCTTCCAAAGATCTTTTTGACTATACAAATGAACTTATTAGAAATAGAGGTCAAAAAAAAAACGGGTCAACAGGATCACGTTTATTATCGGGTAATCACGAATGGTATGTAGAAGCTGAGAAAATATTGACAAAGTTTCACCATGCTGAAGCGGCTTTAATTTTTAATTCGGGGTATGACGCCAACATAGGCTTTTTCTCATCTGTACCACAGCGAGGAGACCTTATTTTTTATGATGAATTGATTCATGCATCTATTAGGGATGGAATACAAATGAGTCATGCAAAATCCTACAAGTTTAAGCACAATGACTTAGAAAATCTTCGCCTTCACATTGGGCGTAGGCGAAATGTAAACAATGATTACAAAGAAGTGTATGTCGCCACCGAATCTATATTCTCTATGGATGGTGATGTGCCGGACCTTAAAGGCTTTGTTCAATTTTGTAAAGACAATAATTGCCATTTGATAGTAGACGAAGCTCATGCCACGGGTGTTTTTGGGAAACAAGGCGTTGGTATACTTCAAGAATTAGGAATCGAAGATCAAGTATTTGCAAGGATCAATACCTTTGGAAAAGCTTTAGGCTGCCATGGTGCTGTGATTTTGGGATCACAGGATTTGATCAACTACCTGGTTAATTTTGCAAGAAGTTTTATTTATACTACTGGATTGCCTCCACATTCTTTAGCTGCTATTCAGTCAGCTTACAAGACCCTTCAAAGCACTTCAGAAATTGAAAAACTTAAAAGCAATATTAGTTTTTTTAATAATAAACTTGAAGAATTGAACCTGAAATCAAAATTTATTAAAAGTGATTCTGCGATACATTGTTGTATTATCTCGGGTAATGATCGTGTAAAACATGTGGCTCAAGAAATTCAAAAGAAGGGCTTTGATGTAAAACCTATTTTATCACCAACCGTTCCCAAAGGTAAAGAGCGATTACGTATTTGTTTGCATAGTTTTAATTCTAAAGCTGAAATAACTGAAGTTTTAGAGTTGTTGACTACCTTTGTTTCTAATTAAGAAACACAATCATATAAAGTATCATTTTTGGGTTTATGAAAAAAATATTCATTACAGGAATAGGAACCGATGTCGGAAAAACAGTAGCTTCGGCTATTGTTGTTGAAGCCCTGAAGGCAGATTATTTTAAACCTGTACAAGCAGGAGATTTAGAGTTTTCTGATACGGATAAGGTAAAACAACTTATATCTAATAAAAAGTCAAAGTTTCATAAAAACAGTTATGCATTAAACACACCTATGAGCCCTCATGCGGCTGCAGAAATTGATCAACTTACTATCGAATTGGATAACATAAAAATTCCCGAAACCGATAATTATCTGGTGATCGAAGGAGCTGGGGGTGTATTGGTTCCATTAAATAATAAAGACACCATTTTAGACTTAATCAGACCAGATTATAACGTTATTGTGGTTTCAAGACATTACCTGGGAAGTATTAATCATACGTTAATGACCCTTTGGATCTTAAAAGAGCGAGGTTTTAATGTATCGATAATTTTTAATGGCGATGAACACAAAACTACCGAAGATATTATCAAAAAGATGACCGATGTGAATGTGTTGGGAAGAATTAATGATGAACCGTATTTTGACTCGATGGTAATTAAGGAATATGCAGACTTATTCGCGGAAAGACTAGAAGAACTATGAAGAAACTAAACGAAGAACTTCCTATAATTTCTGAAGAGATGGCTCGGGGTAGTACCTTAAAAGAAAGAGACAAAAAACACTTGTGGCACCCACTTACCCAGCATAAAATTCATCCAGAAGCCTTACCTATTGTAAAAGCAAAGGGAGCGCTATTATATGGAGAAGATGGCAAAGAATACATAGATGGAATAGCATCATGGTATACAGCCATGTTCGGGCATTGTAATGATTTTATTTTAAATAAGGTGCAAGAGCAAATGCAACAGTTGGATCAGATTGTGTTTGCTGGATTTACACACGAACCTGCTATTAGATTGTCAGAAGAATTGATCAAAATCCTTCCTGACAATCAGGAAAAGATCTTTTTCTCGGATAATGGTTCTACAGCTAATGAGGTAGGAATCAAAATGGCTTTACAGTATCACTTTAACAAAGGAGACAAAAGAAATACCATCATTGCTTTTGAAAATGGTTTTCATGGTGACACTTTTGGTGCAATGTCTGCTTCCGGGTTATCGGTTTATAATGGTCCGTTTGAAGATTTTTTTATCGATGTAAAGCGCATTTCTACTCCCAATTCAGAAAATATTGATACTGTTTTAGAACAATTGCAAGGTATTATTAAAAGTAATAAAGTGGCAGCTTTTATTTACGAACCCTTAGTACAAGGGGCCAATGCAATGCATATGTTTGAAGCAGAATATCTAGATCAAATCCTAAAAATCTGTAAGGAAAATAAGATTATCACTATTGCCGATGAGGTAATGACAGGTTTTGGGAAGACGGGTAGTGATTTTGCTTCGGATCATGTTGAAGAGAAACCTGATATCATCTCAATGTCAAAAGCATTAACTGCAGGTTTTGTCCCTATGGCAGTTACAAGTTGTACTCAGGAAATTTACAATGCTTTTTTAGATGATTCTGTAGGGAAAGCTTTTTTTCACGCACATACCTACTCTGCCAATCCAATTGCTTGTTCTGCGGCATTAGCTGCAATAAAATTGCTGAAAACTGAAGCAATTCAAAATAAAATTCAACGAATTATAGAATCTCACAAAAATTTTGATAATAAAATAAAGAACCATCCTAAAATAAAGTCAACAAGACAAAAAGGAGTAATCTATGCATTAGATTTAAATATAGAAATGGATCGATATGGTAAAAAAAGATATGAGATTTTTAATCACTTTATGGATAGAGGTATATTCTTAAGGCCTCTCGGGAATACTATATATGTCCTGGCTCCATATATCATCACCAACGACCAATTAGAAAAAATCTACCATGCTATTATTGAGTTGCTTAATGTAGTCTAATCATTTTCATATCCCAATAAGTCTATTTGCTCGTCTGTTTTAGCAATGATAACATACATCTCGGTATACTCCCATCGATCATTTTGTTTGGTGCCCACTACATAAACTTTGGCTTTACCTTCGGGTCCTTTGATCGGAATAGAAATATCTGCTTTACCGGTACTATTCTTAAAGGAAAGCTCTCCTTGCATAATACCATCGGTTTCTATAGGTTCACCTAGTATTTCAATAACATATTCATCTTGCTTTACTTTGGCTAAAGCTTCTTTGTAAGGGTCAGACCCCGTCATTAATTCGCTCACACCAAATATCACAGAACCTAAAAAAACAAAAAACAAGACAATTATAGTGAGACAGCCACCCAGAGGAACTACCCAACCCCAGTTACGCGCAAACCAGCTTTTTTGTGGTATTTGATTTTCCATAGTACAATGTAATTATGAGTTCTTAACGAATAAGTAGATCAAACTGTATTTTTGTTACTAAAGTATAGCTACAATTTAGTAGTTTACTATTGAACAAAAAAGAACAAACCCCTACATTTGTCAAAATTTAAAAATTGCAGCACAAAATATCCATTACCGGCATTTCTTCGATATCCCCATTAGGAATTTCTGCGGAAGAAATATGGGACAGTTACAAAAGTACTTCTCATTGTATTTCTTTTAAAGAGTATAGCGGAGAGCAAACTCCTGTTGCCGAACTTTCTACTAAAGGTAAGCATGTAATTTCAAAACTGAGATCAGAAAGCCAACAGTATCGCTCCCTCGATGATTCTGTTCTTTTCGGAATTTATGCTGCCAGACATGCAATTAAAAATTCTGGGTGGAGTGATGATTATGATTTTGGAATCAATGTAGGATCTTCTCGTGGTGCTACTCAACTTTTTGAAAAATATCATCAGGAATTTCTTTCTACCGGTACATCATCCACATTAAGTTCGCCAACCACTACATTGGGTAATATCTCATCATGGATAGCACATGATTTAAAAAGCAATGGCCCAGAAATCAGCCATTCTATTACCTGCTCAACCGCACTACATGCATTGCTTAATGGGGTTGCATGGCTACAATCAGGTTTGGCAGATAAATTTTTGGTAGGAGGCAGCGAGGCGCCTTTGACTCCATTTACTATAGCACAAATGAAGGCATTAAAGATCTATGCCAAAGAAAATACAGCAGCTTACCCTTGTCAAGCTATGCATTGGGACAAAAATACAAATTCGATGTTGCTGGGTGAAGGTGCAGCGATTGCATGTTTAGAAAAAGGAGAAAAAGAAAATGCTTTAGCATTCGTAACAGGGATAGGATATGCTACAGAAATATTACAACATAATATATCGATTTCTACGGAAGCCGATTGTTTTCAAAAATCGATGCGTATGGCATTAGCCGGTACTCCTATCAATGAAGTAGATGCCATCGTGATGCATGCCCCAGGAACCGTAAAAGGTGATGTAGCAGAGTATAATGCTATTAAAGCTGTTTTTGGAGATAATATTCCTGCATTAACTACCAACAAATGGAAAATAGGGCACACTTTTGGCGCTAGTGGAATTCTAAGTGTTGAGCTTGCTATATTAATGCTTAGGCAGAATGAATTTATACCTGTACCTTATGTAGACCACAAAAAGAATCCAGAACGATTACAGAAAATAATGATAAATGCCGTTGGTTTTGGTGGTAATGCAGTTAGTGTGCTGTTAGAAACGCCTTCAAGAATTAACAAAATTTAAACTCAAAAACTAGTAATTTGATGTTTATAAGTTGTGTTTTTTGATTATAAACAATTACTTTTGAAGACTTACATACCTTTTTTATGAGCGTTATAAGACACGATTGGACAAAGCAAGAGATTTTAGACATTTATAATAAACCTATGATGGATTTGCTGTATGAAGCAGCCACAATTCATCGGCAGTATCATGAGCCAAATACGGTACAAGTATCAACTTTGTTATCTATAAAGACAGGAGGATGCCCAGAAGATTGTGGATATTGTCCGCAAGCTGCTCGGTACCATACAGATATTGATGGTAATGATTTGATGAGTGTACAACAGGTAAAAGCTCAGGCCCTACGTGCAAAGGCTTCAGGAAGTTCTAGAGTATGTATGGGAGCAGCATGGCGTAATGTGAAGGATGGGCAAGAGTTTGAAGACGTACTAGAGATGGTTCGTACGATTAATAAATTAGATATGGAGGTATGTTGTACGCTTGGAATGATTACCGAAAATCAGGCACAACGTCTTGCTGAAGCAGGTTTATATGCCTACAACCATAATTTAGATACCTCAGAAGAGTATTATAAAGAAGTGATCTCAACCAGAGGATACGAAGATCGATTAAAAACAATTGATAACGTTCGCAAAACCAATGTAACGGTTTGTAGTGGCGGAATTATAGGTATGGGAGAAAACGTTGAGGATCGTGCAGGAATGCTTGTAGCATTATCCAAGTTAAATCCGCAACCAGAATCTGTACCAATAAATGCACTGGTAGCTGTTGAAGGTACACCTATGGAAGATGAAAAGCCTGTACCTATTTGGGATATGATAAGAATGGTGGCTACTACTCGAATCGTAATGCCAAATACACAGGTGAGATTGTCTGCAGGAAGAACTCAAATGAATAGAGAAGGGCAGGCCATGTGCTTCTTTGCCGGAGCAAATTCTATTTTTGCAGGAGATAAACTATTAACCACTCCTAATCCTGATGTAAATGAGGATATGAAAATGTTTAAATTATTAGGCCTTCAACCTCAAAAACCATTTGTTAAAAAGGCACAACCAGAAACCATTGAAGCTTCAGCCTCAAAATTTGAGGCTTATGGAGAAAAACCGAAATGGTCAAGGCCAGGACATACTATCGAAAGAAATGAGGCTGCTAAAGAAAAGGCTAAAAAGGTTGCAGCAGATAAATAAAGCCACTACTAGTATCTTTGTCAAGTAAGGTTTTGAATTATTTTCTAAAACTAGGTGGGATTAAATTTAGAGCAAATACCACGCGTACAAAAAATAACCAAAGAAGAATTTCTTAGGCAGTATGTTGCATTGCAAAAACCAGTGGTGATTGAGCATTTAATTGAAGGTTGGCCAGCGTATCAAAAATGGGACTTAGGTTATATCAATAAATTGGCAGGTGATAAGATAGTTCCTATATACGATGACAGGCCAATTACTTCAGAACATAAATTCAATGAGCCTCATGACCGCATGAAAATGAGTGAATACATCGATTTACTCGATGAGAAACCTACAAATTACCGTATTTTCTTATACAATTTACTTAAAGAAGTGCCAGAGCTTCAAAAGGATTTTACCTATCCTGATATTGGACTTACTTTCATGAAAAAAATGCCATTTCTGTTCTTTGGTGGTACTGGATCCAAGGTATTTATGCATTACGATATTGATTTCGGCAATATTCTCCATTTTCATTTTCATGGTGAAAAACAATGCATATTGTTTCCTCCTTCAGAAACAAAATATCTATACAAAGTACCACATGCACTAATATCACATCAGGAGATAGATTTTACCAATCCGGATTTTAAAAAATGGCCGGCACTAAAAAATGCAAAAGGATATATTGCAAACTTAAAGCACGGAGAAACGCTTTATATGCCCGAAGGATATTGGCATCAAATGACATATCTTACTCCTGGTTTTTCTATGAGCATCCGTTCAGTTCCTAGAAATATAAGCAATTTTGCAAAAGCAACATATAATGTGTTTTTTATGAGATATTTTGACAATTTTATGCGAAAGATTAGAGGCCAAAAATGGATAGAATACAAGAATACAGAAGCTATTCGAAGAACTAATATGATGAATAGATTCTAATTAACATGCTATTTTATTAGTTCCTTAACTTTATCAAAAATCAAATGAGTTTCCCAACCTCGATAGAGTAAATAATCGGTTAGTTTTTTTCGTTTTTTGTATTTGTTGGTTCCTTTAAGAGAAGTGTGTTTTTTTTCGGCTATTTGATGAAACATGTTAAAATAGTCTTTTTCTGGAATTTCTTTTAGGGCAGTCTTAATATTATATAAAGAGATGTTTCGATATTTTAACTCTCTTACAATTCTTTGTTTGCCCCAATTTTTAATTCTAAATTTCCCTCTGGCAAAACTTTTAGCAAAACGTTCCTCATTAAGAAAGTTTTGCTCTAGAAGATGCAGAATTATTTTTTCTTTTGCTTCAGGAATCAGTTTCATTGTTTTAAGCTTATCCTCAACATCCTTATGACATCGTTCCTGATAAGCACAGTAGTGCTCCATTTTTTTTAGAGCCTCTATTACTGTTACGGATTGTGCCGAATTTTGATGCATAGATACAAAGATAGAAACCTTTTTTGCTTATCTATGAATCTAAAAGTAATAACTTATTGGTTAGTACGTTTTTTTTTGTAACAGCGTGTGTTTTTAGAAAATCAAGAATATCTTTCTCCTTTTCGGTATTTTGAATATTCTCTAATAAGTTTTTTTTGGTGAGTTTTATAAGCTCTAAAGGCGCATATTTAGTTTTAAAATAATAAGTATTAAATATAGGCCAGTTTGGAAGGATTCTTTTGTTTTCTTTATAAATATGTAGCCAGTCATTGGACCCATCAAATTCACAGAAATTTCCGTTGGGTAAAATAGTAAAATGAAAAGGATCAATTTCCTGGTTGTCATCAATATCAGAATCCACAATTTGTTTCAGATTTTTTATATCGATAGGATTAGAAGCATAAAATAAAAATGTTTCTAACCTATGAGCTAATTCATAAGCCTCTATTTTACTTAATCCATTTAGCTTTTTTACTATTTTATAAAGAAGTTTGTTTTTATCGGTCATACTGGTTTGATTTTTAATTCCTGGTAATCGAGTGTATTTTGAGAATGATTCCCCCGAACTAATAAGCGCAGAGGAATCTGAACTCACAATACTCCATAAATAACGTAGTGCCTTGATATCATTACCCCCGAAAATAGTATCATTTCTGCCCTATTTACCATGATATTTCAGCTTTGGGTTATTTTACAGATTTTTCCCTATGTTCTGTATAATGGTATTGATACCGTTTTTAATATAAAACAGGGTCTATAATTATAATTGGTCCGCCTGTTTTTGGCTTCTTATTTGGGTCAGGAATGCATCCTCCATTACCATCGTCGTAATAGTCATTTCCTCCATTAATCTTGTTTAATTCTTGTTTTGAAAGCATTGTTAAATTTTTCATGATTATTAATTTTGTAAAAGTGATTATTAAAAGTTTTAAAATAAATTCTGAGTTGCGAAATTAGAATCCCAATCTTGTGGATCTCCGAAACTAATAATGGGTATTTCCTTATTATTTTCGGATTGTGGTACCAATTGACCTCCATAAATTCCTTTTAGCTCATTTCTTTTTAGTGCTGAAAATTGATTTAAACTGTTCATAATTTTATTTTTTTGGTACTAATTGTATTTAAAGATGTTTCTGAATTGGTAAAACACCCGCTCTATTACTTTTAGATCTTCGGTAACTATCCCTGCTGTACCTCTCATTTCTCTATTAAATACCAGTGTTTTTCCATAAGTGGTTTTTAATTTTTTTGACAAATCTACCTCGACGTAATAATTTCCTTCATTATCCGGTGATAAAGACATGCTAATTACCTCTCCGTTTATCATTCCAAATTCCTGATAGGGATAACTATCTAGTTTTATCAGTACGTTTTGATCGGGTTTTATTTTCCCAGTATTAATAGCAGAAGTGGTTATTTTTCCAACAAGTGCTGATGCTTTAGGTAAAATCGAAAGGACATCATCTCCAGATTTCACAAATTGGTTTTCACCCCAAAACTTTTGGAAACTCACTTTACCATCTATGGATGCAATAAGTAAATAGTTTTGTTCCCATTGTTTCAAGGCTCTTTTTAATTGTTTGTAAGAAGAAATTACTTCTTTTAGGTATTTGGTTTCATTTTGGATTTTATTAATGTTGGATCCTTGAATACTTCTACGGGTATTGTTTTTGGATTCCTGTATTTGAGACATATTAATTCTGGTGTTTTCATAATTACGTCTCGCTTGCAAGTATCCTAATTCTTTATTTTCAAGTTCTACTTTAGAAATTACTCCTTTGTTAAATAGTAATTTGGTACGCTCTAAATCTTGTTTTCTAACCTCCAGTTCTCTTTTTTCTAATTCTCTTTGCGTTCTGAGAACTTGTATTCTGCTATTTAATTCAGACAATGTTCGTTGTCCAGATAATGTTTCCATCGCATAGGGCTTTAAGTTTTTATTCAATACAAAATCGATATATGATTTTTCAAATAAAGCATAATCCTGATCTAATTCACCAAGAGATAAGTGTTCTGTTTTTTCGATTGGAAATTCAAAGCTTTTATAATCCAATTGTAGAGTATCAATGATACTTTTTAACTGTAAAAAATCATCAAAGTTTGCGGTGTTTTCTATTACTGCAAGAATTTGACCATTTTTAACCTGTTGTTGGTCTTGCACCAATATTTTGACAATACGGCCACTGGTTTTGGCTTCTATTTTCTCTACAGGTACTTCGGTTGTAATAGTAATCTTTGAAGTAACTACATCAGGATATTCAACTATACAACTGGCCCCTATAATCAGTAAGATGATAAAGAAGACTAGCGTTATTCCCCATCGAGTCATCCAACTTGGTGGATTGCTCAGAATTTCCTGTACTTCTTCTGAGCGTAGCTCAAAATCTTGTAATGTGTTTTCTTTTTTATCAGACATGATGTATTGTTTTATTTTGTTAATTTTTAAACGCCGACTACTACTTTCTTACCATTGGTTTTCGGTTTTTCAGCCACCATTTGTTTTCTATTGTTTAAGCGCTCTAAATCAAGTTGATTTTTCACTAATTCATAGTATGCTCCTTTTAAGGTAACTAGTTCTTGATGCGTTCCTTTTTCTACAATTTTTCCTTTGTCCATCACCAAAATTTGATCTGCATTTTTTACCGTGCTCAATCGGTGAGCAATTACTACAGCTGTACGACCTTTAAAGAAGGTATTTAGGTTTTCCATAATAATTTTTTCATTTTTGGCATCTAATGCACTTGTAGCCTCATCAAAGAATATAAAATCTGGATTTTTATATACTGCTCTGGCAATTAACAATCGTTGTTTTTCACCACCACTAATTCCTACTCCTTCATTTCCTACTTCGGTATTGTAACTAAGAGGTAATGATTCAATAAAATCTTTGATATTGGCAATTTCGACAGCTTTTTGTAGTCTTTCTTTGTCAATTTCGGTTTCTCCTAATGCAATATTATTTGCAATAGTGTCATTAAAGATATAACCATCCTGCATTACGACACCACAGTGGCTTCTCCAAGCCTTTTGAGATATGTTCTCAAAGTTTTGCTCTCCCATTTTAATAACTCCTTTATTCGGTTTATAGAAGCGCATTAAAGTTTTCATTAAGGTTGTTTTACCACTACCAGAAGCTCCTACAATAGCTGTAGTCTTGTTATGAGAAATCGTAAGATTCATATTTTCGATTACAGGATCAGCAGCTCCAACATATTTTAAGGTTAAGTTTTCGACATAGATATCTTGATTCGTGGGGATTTCATGTGATTTGGATTCTTTAGCATTTTCTTCATCTTTTTTGTCATGAATTTCCTTTAAACGTTCCAAACTTATTTTGGCATCCTGTGTGTCCTGAATAAATTCTAATAGCTGTGCTATGGGACCATTTAGTTGTCCAATAATATACTGTATAGATAACATCATCCCCAGTGTAATTTCTCCACTTAATACCAAAGATGCTGCGGTAAACGTGATCAATATATTTTTGAATTGATTAATAGACGAAGAACCGATGGTTTGCATTTGTTCAAGTGTTAACCCTTGCGTAGCTACTTTAAACAAACGTATTTGAATAAACTCCCATCCCCATCGTTTTTGTTTTTCGGCATTATGTAATTTGATTTCTTGCATTCCTTCGATAAGTTCGATGGTCTTGCTTTGTTCGTCGCTCATTTGAGCAAATCGTTTGTAGTCCAATTCTTTTCTCTTTTTAAGAAAGAAGAAAATCCAACCGATCAATAATGCACTTCCAACAGCAAAAATTCCAAATATTTTGAAGTTATAGTAGATGAGCACTGCACTAAAAATTATAATGTTGAAAAATGAAAATAAGGTGTTTAAAGAGGAATTGGTAAGTAATTTTTCTATTCTTTGATGATCATTGATTCGTTGCATGATATCTCCTGTCATTCTAGTATCAAAATAGGAGATAGGCAGGTTCATAAGTTTTATAAAGAAGTCGGAAACCAATGAAATATTGACTCGTGTACTTAAATGCAGCAGAATCCAACCTCTAACAGCTTCTATACTTACCTGACCAAGGTATAACATTATTTGTGCACCTAGAATAAGATATATGAAATTGATATCCTGATTTTGAATCCCAATATCGACAATACTCTGTGTTAAAAATGGAAATACCAGTTGAAGTAAACTGCCTGCTAATAACCCTACCATAAGTTGAGTCATCAAACTTTTATATTTAAACAGGTATTTTAATAAAAATGAAAATCCAGATCTTGTATCAACATTTTCCCAATCAGTATCATAAAACTTTGGAGTAGTTTCTAGCATTAGAACCAATCCTTCTTGCGTTTTTTCGTTGGCGTTGTTCCCTATCCAAGCTTCAATGAATTCTTCTTTACTATATTCTATTAATCCATAAGAAGGATCAGAAACATAAACCGTGTCTTTTTCTACTTTGTATACTACAACAAAGTGATATTTTCTCCAATGTACGATACAAGGGAAAGGTACCTCTTTTGCGAAAGTTTCATAATCGGTTTTTATACCTATAGTCTTAAAACCTAGGTTTTCTGCACCTTCAGATAGACCAAGTAAAGAACTTCCTATTCTTGATGTTTGGGACAAGCCTCTAATGGTTTCTAGTGGAATAACTTTGCCATAGTGCTTGCTTATGATTCTTAGACAGGTTGGACCACAATCTTTGGCTCCGGGTTGCTTATAGAAAGGAAATTTTTTCATTTTGTTTAGAATTCAGATTATCAATATGTTTTTAGTACATGGTTAAATAAGTACCCCAGTCGTCTTGTTTATAGTGCAAGGATGAGATCACAAATCCAGAGCCAAGTATTCCATCTAACAAACTATACCTATCATAAGGATATTCATTTTCATCTTTTTGGAATATTTCTGGCATTAATATTTTTTCATCAATACCTAAAAGTTTATCTGTGTTTTTTAGAAATTCCTGTTGCCAGATTTTTTGATTTTTTTCGATTTCTGTATCCTTGATCCAATTATTAAGTTTGAACAATAGATAGGTAACACCTCCTAAACCATGGCTCATCCCTATATCCTGAAATGAATGCTTTTCAAAATGCATGATGCCAGATTTTTTAGGGTCTTTTGAGGCAACTGCCAAGGTAATTTCATGTGCTTTTTGTTTTAAGTCTTCTCGTCCTAATACTAATCCTGTATAGTAGAGGCTGTAAGCAATCGATAAGTTGCCATGTAATTCGATTACACTGTAATATTGACCACCTTCTCCAATTTCTTTTCCTCGTATACTTACTTTTTTATCTGGTTGATCCAATGACAATACTAATACATCAATCAACTTATCAATCATTTCATCTATCTGGTTATTACCATATCCACATTCTTTGAGTTTTACCAAAAACTTTAAGATTGTTGGGTGCCCATTAAAAAAACCTATATTTAAGTTTGAATTTAATCGTAGATCATTCCAATTAATACTTCCACTTTTTTCAATTCGATTATCATAAAATGCCTGTACTACTTTGTTAATTACTTCGGATGCTTTTTCAGAGTCTACACTTTTTGAGTACAGATAATATTGTATTTTTCCTAAACATCCATGCAGCACGTTATAGTTGTGATTTTTCAAATCGTATTCTATAGATTCCAATAAATAAGGTTCTAGATTTGCCAAGATATCTTCGCTTTCTATAATTTTGGATTCATAGAGATAATTAACGGTCCAAAAAATTCCTTCAAACCCATGTATTAAACTGTAATTCAATTCGTGATCTGCAAAAACTTTGACAGTTTTATTAAATAACCGTAGTGCCTTTTGTTTGTAAGACTCATCTTTGGTATTCCTGTATAGCGTAGCAAAAAATATAATTACCCCAAGATCTTCATCAACGATAGGTAGTCCTACTTTTTCTGCTTTTGTATAAAGTACGTCTTCAATTTTCTCTAAGATTTTCTCTGTTGTTTCCATTTATAATATTTTAATTCTTTAGTTTTTTGTATATTGCACCTTGTATGAGGAATAAATAGTTTTTAAAGTATCGATAAATAGTTTGAAAATATCCTTTTACAAATTGATTTAAACTGGAATAAAACTATCTTAACATTTGTTGAGATAGTTTTTGTTTTTTTAACTACCTACATGCATTTTCGCACCCTTTCACTTCTAATCTTATATTTTTATGTTTAGATTATCTTTTGTCAAATGGTAGTGCATGATCTGTGTTTTTTAAAAAAAAGCCTACTCTATTAAGGATTTTCGGCTACCTCCTTTACAAATTGATTTTTTAATGGAATGTTGAACTGGATTCATTCCATATTTTGCTTATCAAAAACTTACACTTCAAGCGTGATTTTGATATCAAGTTTCCAGGTACATTCTTTTTTAGTACTTTTAACACAAAGCCCTCCGTTAACGTTTTGCATTTCCTGGTTGCTTAA